>JBMCYV010000005.1:0-92955 GCA_049199595.1 Candidatus Nitrosomirales archaeon | reverse complement strand
AGTATGTGGTCAAGTCAACTATGACTTCAAGGTTGCCCTGTACCAAGTGACAGTCGTAGATCTCTTTCTCTGCATGTATGGTCTTCACTATGTCTTTGTTCTTGACAGTGTTCATGGATATTCCATCGTCTGGAAAGGCATCGCCATTGTCAGTTCTAAGGTCGCAGTTGTCGTATGCTGGAAGTCCTTCTATACCAACAGCATATGCTGTCTGCATAAGAGGCTGTACCAGAACGAATGCTGTGACAAGTAATGCTGCTGCACTTATTGCTAAGTACTTTGGTTTCTCTAGTCTGTTTGTTGAGTTCATTTCCATCTCTGACCTTCATGATTCACTCTTAGATTATAAAGTAGTATGTGATTTCCTTGATAATCTTCTATGGAATGAACAATGTAAAACAAGTTCACTAATTGGAATCTATAACACCGGTTACGGTTTTTCATATGATAGAAAAATTAGAAGATTGTACTATTGCGTTGATGTTAGAAACAGATGCTACTACATTCGTTCTTATTGGCAATGGTAAAAGTAATTGAGTTGTTCCCCGCATCTGACCCACAAGGGATCACTGGTAGCATGACGCTTTACCTCCTCCCGCACTCTCTACGGGGTGCCCGCTGTTGCACGGCTGGGTGAAGCTGAGAATCATTATTGTCATCACAGCCCGTCTCCGTGCTGTTATGCGAGCAAGATAATTACTGCTTGACTGTCTTATTAACTTTCTAATATCTTTGAAATATTAACCTCGAGGACAGAAATTGGAACGCGAAGCTTGAAACTATCTATTGAATGCTGGCTGACCTCGCCAACGATTCCAACATTTTTGTTCTTCACAATTATTTCTGCAGACTTGCCATCTACAAGCATTACATTTGAAGCCGTTCTAGTTTCTGGCTCAATGTTAAACAAAGTTTTCAACAATGCCTGGAGATAGGACTTGGCTTCGGTATAATTCGTATCCTTGTGTGCAAGTGCAACAGCAACTGTCCAGTATTCTTGAACGTTTGATGTCCCCGCAAAGAACGTCTTTCCTATTTCAAATATTCTCTGAGGATATGTTTCATGTATGTTTCTCGATAATGTGAGCATCAAAGACGGTATGAGCGAATCTCTCAGTACTTCATGTTCAATACTCTTTGTCTGTTCAACCGCAAGAACATTTACCCCAACCCTATTCATCATCTCATACTGTACTTCCTTACTTACAAGATTGAAGTTCATCACTTCAATCATACCCAGACCAACAAGAACTTCTCTGGCATTATCAAGGATCTTAAGCGTAGAATTTTTCGCACCTATCGAAGTTGAACTAGGAAAAGTTGCGCTCATTCTGTTTATTCCATATCCAACTGCGATATCCTCAACCAGATCAACCTCATGCATGATATCCAACCTATATCTTGGGATCCTGCATGTTATCATGTAGCCTTTACTGCTTGCACCTAATCTGCTCCGCTGCAAATATTTGGTAATTTCACCAGAACTCATGTTTAATCCCAATAAGTTGTTAGCATACTCTTGTCTTATGTTCCTTCCAACAGCTTTCATGTTTGGCGTTTCTAATTTTCTACCTGAATAGTTTATCTTCACACTTTCTATCCTGAACTTCGCATCATACAGAGTAACAGCGATTATTGCCAGCGCATCTTCTGCAGCTTTTAGATCTGTAGCTGTTACATCGATCAAGAGGTTTCTTGTCTTATCCGAAACACGTGTTAGTTGGGAATTTATTATAGGAGGGAACGATAACACATTACCATTAGCATCCTTTATGACAGGATATTTTTTGTGATCTTCTAGGATCCAGCCATACTGTTTTCCCACATCAGTGTTGTTTAGAATAACTTGCATGCTCATGCTCTTATCAGAATTCAGTGGTACAAATTGGAACTCGGGTCTTTCGGTTGTGTATAGCAATGGAGGTTTGATAACATCGTAGTTGTGTATTCCTATAGATACCTTCTTCCTCTTTCTTCCTATGCCTTCATGAATATCCTCCTGCATGGTAATTATCTGTCTTATACCCTCATCATCCATTCTTCCATTTACAGCAACAAGAGAAACAATGTACGGTCTTACAGCACTAACACTCTTGTCCACCTTGATCGACACATTACTCTTGCCAGACTGAAACTTTGGTAGTCCAACTTCGATGTTAAAGATGCCTTGCAAGGCTCGTGCAATTCCATAGTCCGTAGAAAAATCTGGTCTGTTCGGATTGTATTCTATTTTTACATAGTCCTTTCCCTGCTCTTCAATGTCAAGCCCGATGTAGGGCAGCATTTCCAAAATTTCTCTTATACTTTTACGTCTTCCCAGCAATGACTGTAATCTATTGTGGTAAAGTGTTACTACTGGCATTTAGGCACACTCCTCAACCATCCAAGCTTGTTGCTGTAAAGCTCCCTAACGTCATCAAGACCATATCGCAACATTGCAATTCTTTCCAATCCTCCTCCCCAAGCTAGAACTGAATTCTTCACTCCAACTGGAAGAGTTACTTCTGGTCTGAAGATTCCCATTCCAAAAAGTTCGACCCATTTTCCAAGTTTTTCATGATAAACCATTGATTGGAGTGATGGTTCTGTATATGGAAAGAATGATGGCCAGAACTTTACTTTCTTCAATCCCATCTTTGAATAAAATTCCGTCTGCAATCCCATCAGATCTCGCAACGTAACATCCTTGCCAACGACTATGCCTTCCACTTGGTAAAACTCGGCAAGATGTTTGTAGGTTAGTTTCTCGTTTCTGAAGACTCTCCCCACAGAGAAAACGCTAGCCTCTTCTGGTTTCTTATCTGCAAGATAACGAATAGTTACAGGAGTTGTATGAGTTCTTAGCACAAGTTTCCTTGCATCTTCGATCCTCCAGTTGTAACCCCAGTCCTTCTTGTGAATGCCTGAAACGTTATTGACTACCTTCTTATCAGCGACTTTCCCTGCACGCAAACCAGCAATGTAGAACGTGTCATGCATCTCTCTAGCGGGGTGGTCCTGCGGTGTGAACAAGACATCAAAGTTCCAGAAACCGTTCTGAACCATAGGGCCATCGATCTCCTCAAATCCAAGCCCTACAAATATCTCTCTAACCTCATCTACAATGTCCTGTAATGGATGCTTTCTCCCTGCATAGAGAATGGGTGCTGGAGCAGCTACATCGATCGCTCGTTCAGATATGGTCTCAACATCCTCTACTATTGCCAACCCCTGCGGTGATAGTTCGATCTCAACGATCTTCTCTTCTTTTTCTGGTAGCTCGAAATAAACAGGATGTTTTGCCTTGAGCTCTTGATATGCTTGTATTTCCTCTTTGTTAAGTAAGTCGTAGGCAATTTTTCGCATAGGCATCTTCGCTATTTTTTGTAAAAGTTGATCTTTAGGAGACTGAAGAGGAGGGTCCAACAACTTCATTATCTTGGATTTATCTGTAGGGTCAAACGTTATCCATCCCTCCGACCTAGCAATTGGTATAGCTGTGCTTAGCTCTTCGCGGGTAAAGTTGGCTTTCTTTTGTATGTCAGTGATATAGGTGGCACTCGTAAGCGTTGAAGCGACAAGCCTTACCTCTGGCCGACCAATTTCCGCCGCCCTTTGGCCTTCATCTGTAAGGATAATGAATCTTCGAACAGTTTCGTTGTAACTGATGAGATTCTTGTATTTTAGCCACTCTATTCCCCTTCTTACCTGATCAACATTAAGACCTGTTTTTTTTATTGAAACATCAAGAGTTATCCTACCATTAGCAAGAGCTTTGATGAGTTTGCGTTCAATTTCATGTAATGTCTTGGGATCGAAAGTCATCCATTCAATCATGAGATAAAGACTTTTTAAACGTTGAGCTGTTCACAGAAATGAATGTCTGATAAAGACGGATTCAAGGTCACTCCATGGGCTGTAGAGGGTGAGATCGATTATGACAAACTCGTACAAGAATTCGGTACACAAATGATCACCGATGAACTTCTTGCCAGGATCAAAAAACATACGGGAGATCTGCATACCATGCTTAAGCTCAAGTACTTCTTCAGCCATAGAGATTTTAACTGGATTCTGGACAGGTATGAAAAGGGAGAGAAATTCTACCTTTACACGGGGCGTGGCCCATCCGGCTCGATACATCTGGGACATTTGATGCCTTGGATCTTCACAAAATACCTGCAGGATAAGTTCGATGCAAAACTATTGTTCCAGATCACCGATGATGAAAAATTTCTGTTCCACGATGAAAAGAGTATGGATGAGATTAACCGGCATACCTACGAAAATATACTCGACATAATTGCCGTTGGATTTGTCGCCGAGAAGACCAAGATATTGATAGATACCAAGCACATAAAACATCTATACCCTATTGCAACCGAGATAGCCAAACGAATCACATTTTCGACGGTGAAGGCTGTTTTTGGCTTCCAGAATTCAACAAATATCGGCATGATCTCGTTTCCGGCGATTCAAGCTGCACCTTGTTTCCTGCCTTCAAAGATAGAAGGAAGACCAACGCCATGCTTGATACCTGCTGCAATAGATCAGGATCCATACTGGAGAGTTACTAGAGACATTGCAGAGAAAATGGGTTACTACAAACCCGCACAGATACATTCCAAGTTCTTACCTGGATTGGGTACAGGTGGCAAAATGTCATCATCGCAGCCAGAAACTGCGATATTTACTACAGATGAACCAGAAGTAATAGAGAAGAAGATCTCTAATTCATTTACTGGCGGACAGCCCACTGTAGAGTTGCAAAGAAAGCTAGGAGCTAATGCGGACATTTGCCCTGTTTTCTGGTATTTGAGGTACATGTTTGAAGATGAGAAGAATTCAGACGAACGTTATGTCAAGTGCAAAAGTGGAGGCTTGTTATGTCATGAATGCAAGCATGATCTAATAGGACCTGTAAAATCATACATGATAGAATTCAAGAGGAAACGAGAACAGGCAAAGAATGTTGTTGACAAGTTCATGTTCGAAGACTAGAGTAGATTTCCTTCAGGATCTATCTCTCCAGATCTTATCCTTGTTGATGATATACGCTTTCCATCTTTTGCTAGCACAAGATCAACGGTAACAACATCTACAGGTTTCAAACCTTTTTCAGCTCTTAACGTGTTCAGCAAAGTACCCTTATGACCAGTTTCCTTGCTAGCTACCAGAGCTTCTACATTGTTGGTGTAAAGTGCAGGGCCGAAATCTTCGTTCAGTTGTTTGATTTCATATCTCTGATTTTTGAACATGCCATCCAGCAGTTTCGAAAGATTCGCAATTCTTGTATCGTAATTATTGTGTATCTGCTTGCCACGCTCTGCAGCAAGTTTGTCACTCGTAACACCTATGATTACAGACTCGCTAACCTCGAAAGCCTTCTGCAGCAGTGCCAGATGTCCTCTATGTATGACATCAAATGTTCCTCCCGTCGCGACCAGTCTGTACCTTCTTTGCATCCTTGATCTACGTACCAAGATGCAATTAATTTTACCTATTTTACATTGGTTGCTATACACAAATGTATACAGATCATGCGCATTACGAGCATTGTAAAGCGTGTTGACGTCCTCGCTAAATAACATAATCACTCATGGTGTGTTATGAGAACAAAAATCATGGTCGGACTTGCCGTCGCCCCGCTCGTAGGAATAATGTTGGTCACAGCGTTGCCAGCATTTGGTCATCATGTGGATGATGGACTTGGAGAGGTAATCACGGTAGCGCCACAAAAGTACGCCTACGAATCAGGAGAAATAGTAGTCATAAGTGGAGAGGTACACGCGTTAAGGAATGGGAATCCTGTGGTATTGAAGGTCTTTAATTATAAGAATCAAGCATGCGACTTCCAGCAGGTTAAGCTTGATGAAGGTATGAAATTCAAGTCTGAGCCTATAAAGATCTATGGAGACCTCTGCGGTGTTAAGGGTGAATATAAGGTAACTGCGCATTATGGAAGTGCCAAGGCGATAACAGAATTCTACGTCGGCAATACTTATCAGGAATTCTCTAGTGGCAAAGCAGAAGTAATGAATGCGAAGATGGTGTATAACTTCATCAAGAGCGGTAACAAGTACCCAGTCGATCTCTACTGGAGCACTAATTCCGTGTTGGTCAAAAACAATATGGAGCAGACTATAACATCTTACATAGTATTTGCTGAATACGACGCAGATGAATTCACCAACGATGTTTCCTTTGTACAGATAACGGTGAAGCCGTTCGATATACAGTCTACAAGTGTGCCATTTGTGCCCCAGATCATTGACGGAAAGCCCAACGGATATCTGCATGTCTTCGCATGGACAAGTCTGAGTGAACCAACACCTTTGCATCCCGGTCTCTATGTACCATACTGATATGTATGGACCGGGAGGGATTTGAACCCTCGACCTTACGGATCATGGAGTTAACCAAATATCTTCCGCGTGCAAGGCGGACATTCTACCCCTGAACTACCGGCCCACGAAAATCTTTGAATTTCGCTGATGATTTAAGTCTTTATTGTTCCAGAATGTGTTTCAGTTGTCTTCCAATGGGTTTAGAAAGACAGCTTCAGAACAGTCTCCGATATGCTGTCGTAACTCCTCTCTGGTGTTCAGATCTACACAACAGTTTACGCAGTGATACACTCCGTCGATCTCTTTTTCACATTTTACGCATTGTTCGCTCACAGCCTAAGAACTTTGCAACATTCTTATGACATGACTGGTTTGACATTTTTTGCTTCTAGGTGAATCCACGCTCATTACTGTTGTCAGACTTCAAACTTAAATAACTGTCAGATTTTGAAAGTTTGGGCCGGTAGCTCAGCTTGGCTGGAGCGTTCGGCTGATAACCGAATTGTTATGCAACACGGTAGAGGTCGTGGGTTCGAATCCCATCCGGCCCATTTTTGCTTGAGAACTATGGAAATTTTTGTTGCACCAATCAATTCCAACTGCCTACTTAAATACCTGAAACGATAATTTTCATTGAAATATAGTTGGTGCTGCCCAGTGTCACGGACTTCCTCACATTGTTGGCTTTGCTTCTTGGTGGTGCAATAGCCGGCGGTGCGCTGATCAAAAGGATTCGTTATCCGCCAGTTGTTGGTTTTATTTTGATAGGAATAGCCATAGGACCATTTGGTTTCAAATTCGTAAAAGATCTAGAACTCGTTAACCTACTAGCAGAATTCGGCATAGTGATCCTGCTGTTTGTAGTGGGTCTTGAATTTAGCTTCGGCAAGTTAAGAGAAGTTGGTAGCACTGCTCTGATAGTTGGTTTGATTGAGCAGTCTATAATGTTCTTCATAGGTTTTATTATAGGCTATCTTGTAGGCTGGAACACAACAGAATCGCTCTATCTTGCAGGTATACTTGCCATAAGCAGCACTGCAATCACACTAAAACTTCTGAAGGATGCTGGCATAATGCAGACGAAAGAAGCAGGTACAGTTATTGGAACGCTCATAATCGAAGATTTGACGGCCATACTTATTCTGGTAATACTGTCCAACATTGTAAAGAGCGGAACCGCGGGAGTACTTGAGGTCGCGATGACTGCGGCACAGACTATAGGCTTTTTTGTCATAACTCTTGCAGTTGGACTGAAGGTTGTACCAAAGATAATCGATGCTGTCGATAGACTTGATATCGATGAAGCGCCATTCTTGACGGCTTTAGCGTTAGGATTTGGTCTAGCATTGTTAGCAAATTACTTGGGCTTGAGCACAGCAATCGGAGCTTTCTTGATGGGCATGATGATCGCGTCTGCTCCAAAGGCAGAAGCAATTACGAATAAAATGCTTCCGTTACGAGATTTTTTTGGTACAATATTTTTCGTCTCTATAGGAATGCTGATCAACATAAGCTTATTTCCAGAATATGCGTGGGTATCGCTTCCTATCATCATAGTGGCAATAGCTGGAAAACTGATAGGAAATTTCTTGGGTGCCTTTCTTTCAGGACACAACAGAGAGAGCGCTACCACGATAGGTATTCTGATGGTCCCGAGAGGAGAATTCTCTTTTATCATTGCGAAGCAGGGTGTGGATCTCCATGCCGTAAGAGAGGCTATCTTTCCCGTTACAATGATAGTATCGTTTGCTAGTATGGTTGTCATACCAGCTCTCATGAGAGCATTGCCAACAATCATGGACTCACGAACAATAATGTCACCTCGTTTCTTTGTGCCTCTAGAGATACTTGGCATGATATTCAGGAATCTAATACTGAGTCTACAGCAGAAAGAGAGGGTCTCAAGAGTGGTCAAGAATATGCTTCCAAGGATCTTGGTCAACATCGCAATAATCGCGGCTCTACTTTCGATTCTGTCTCAAATAGATTTTTACCTGACTGAGGTATACCAAAGATTATCGTTACATGTAGTGCCTTATGAAGCATTCAAACTGATACTTGCAGTTGCTGTTATTGCATATCCTGTCTTGAGCATATTTGGAAAAGCTGGCGAAATTACTAGACTATTGTTCGAGGAAACTTCTGACAGGATCAAGGCAAGAAGTCCCATAAGCAAGTGGGAGACGCATTATCTGCACAGAATAATCAGGAACATCGTAGTTGGAATGGTTCTGTTACTCATGTCTAGCTTCATAACACCTAGTATTGCAGTAATTACTGGAATAGCTCTTATACTACCAATATCATCTTTCGCAACGTTGGGCATATTCGTCTTTTTGATACTCGACACATTTCTCGTTATAAACCGAAAGATGGAATCCGGGATAATCAGATCATTGCTCAATCGTGACGTTGATGCAAAGAGCGAAGAACAGAGCAAGTCTTGATTACCATTTGACCTTGCCGAAAAGCTTTTCGGCCCAGTCGATGGCAGAATAAAGGTCCTTTGCGTAAAAATCTGCTCCAACACTTGCGGTAAGCTCATCTTCCGTGTTAAATGCCTCCCCTCCAGCAAGCACAAATACATTTTTGCCAAGCTTTGATTTAATCGATTTGATAGTTTCGCCGACACTTTTCAGATGTTCCTTGAGCATTGCTGACACACCTATCACCATTAATCCTCTCTCTGTCTTCCATATCTTATCCAAGAACTTCAAGAGATCAATATCAAAAAGCAGATCGACTTCCGATGCAACATTACCTAGAAAGTACGTATGCCATCCCTTAAGGTAAAATGCTACTGAAGCCATCTTCGGGCCTATCGTATGCGTCTCGCCCTGTGCACTCATAAAGACAGCGTATGCATTTGGTTTGATATCTTCCCTCTTCGCATTGAATTTTATCATATCCAGCGATTCCGTGATAAGATTGGTAACAAACGTAGTTTCGGTTACGGTCATTCTGCCCCTCCTGTAAAGCTCTCCTGCAGTGTTGAGAGCAGGTGTTATTACCTCTGCCAGTACCTTTAGTGGATCAATCTCGGAATGAATTATGTTTATTATGATTCTCCTAGCCTCGTCCTCCGCATGGTTGAAGAGTGCATTCATGTAAAGCCTCTGAACATCAAGTATGTCGATTGGAAGTTCCAGATCTGTCACGCCGTGTTCGAGGTGCCATACGTTTACGGCACCTGCTTTCTTCTTCTTGATCAATCCTATCGCTTCGAGAACGCTAAGATACTTGGTTATTGTAATTCTATTAATGCCAGTCTTCTCCGCAATCTCTATGCCTGAAAGCCCCATGTCATTATCCTTAAGAATATCCACTACCTTGCGCTTGACTTCTTCAAGAGAATACCGCTTTGACACGCCAATAATTATGCTATATGAAATAAAAGCTTATCATGAATGATTATCATATTCTTTACATAAACTTCTGATATGGTGATGTAAAACTACCGCAGTGCATAACGCGTTAAGATCTTAAATTATCTCTTTAACAAATTATATCGATCTAGTTTAACTTGCTCGAATCGATATCGTTCCGTAATCCTCGCTTGATTTCAGGTTTTCTTTATCTAGCCTTTATTAAGACCCCCCCCTCTATAGCTTTTACAGGCGGGCGTGTAACTGCGTATAGACGCTACTAAGGTAAAATTATTTATATTATGATAATGTACCGAACTAGGATCGTACTATGCCAAAGAGTGGTTTCAAGTCAATAACTGTAAGCGAGTACGTCTACAAGAAGTTCTTCGATGTTTACGAAAAGAGCAGGAAAGAGCTTGAGATGAAGGGCATAACAAGTTTCTCTGGATACTTGACGAGCATGATGGAGGAGCTAATGCAAAGATACGAAGTCTTTGCTAAATATGCTCCTATGATAGAAAAAGTAGCAACCGATGACAATCGAGTTGTAGTTAAGGACAACAAGAAGAATAGGATTGCTGAGGTTCAAGTGAAAGGAGGAGAGTTGTACTGCTTGCTGGACGAAAAAAATGACTGTGTCCATGTTGGCTTTGTATACTCACTACCAGAAGTGTACAAAACTCTTTATGACCATGGTGTGAAAATGCCTAACATAAAATAATAATATCTACAAACTTGCTGGCAGTAGAAATTGTACTACTCTTCTTCGCCACGGAGTCGTTCAAGCAATCTTCCGAATGGAAGGTTCAACCTTTCAGTCTTTATCAACCAGAAGATTACACCGCCAATTGCAGGTAACACCAAGAAGTAGGAATAGCTGATCATAGAATTGTCCTGGCCTTTGTTACCCAAGTCTGGTAGAACCGTGTTTACAGGAGTTTGTGGTACCGAACTCAAACTTATTGATGTTGTACTTCTCTCGTATCCGTAACCTTCGGCTTCTGCCGCAATAGTAAATGGTGTTTCACGGTTTATCAGAAACACAGCTTCTGCCTTGCCGTTTTCGTCCGTCTTCTCGTCACCTTCTACAAGTATAGCTGCATCGCTCGACCACCTTATCGCAATATCTTTGAGAGGCACACCCAGATATTTGGAATCTAAAGTGACCGTAAATTGATCGTTGAGCCTAACCGTATTCACAGATGGAGTCAAGATAAACTCCGGCTTTGCTGTAGTGACTTGGACATTTATCTTGCTAGATTGGAAGTTGTTTGCAAGTGCAGTAACCTCTGTACTGCCCTGACTAATAGCCTCTATAAGCATTGTTGCATAGTATTGGCCCTTTGGTATGATTACCGAAGCCGGTGTCGATATCACGTTGCGTATAGAAGGTACAAGCATAATCTCCACATCGCTGGTTGTCTTTATGGGAAAGCCGTTCTTGTCAATTACCTGCAAGGGCACAGTATATTTCGCATTGCCAAGTATCGTAGGTGGTATGAACATACCTAGATTCTCTGGCACTTGATTGCCCATCACTATTGAAGTCTGAGTCGAAAAAGTAGCATCCTTCATCGAGCTTTCAAATGTAACTGTAGAGGTACCCTTGCCCTTTGAAGCAGTCTGCAACAGTTTGACCGATGAACCTTTTTGCATCGTTGCTGACTGAATGTCAAGAATGTCCGTTGTTGTAGTCGATGTGCCTATCTCGGCCTCTGGCACATCAACATGTGATATGGAGATCAACATATCGCCAGGTGCATAGGAAGATGCTCCATCTGCATCCTTGAAATAGACTACCATTGGAAACGTTGTTTTTGATAAGATTTTCGAAATCACCGGCTCTGCTGCCATAACTACACCAGAGTGCCCAGTAACCGTTATCGGTGTCACCGATTCGCCAAAGAACTCTGCTACTATCACTATCTCGGGGTTCCCAGTTTTGTATCCCATTGTACCTTCCAACAAAGTAACACTCTTAGACCTTTGCATCTTGACATCTCCTTTGATCTCCAGAATTTCTGAATCCGATGACTGTGCAGATATTGGAAGGTCTATCGAAGCAATAACGGGCTGGGTTGTCTCTCGATCAATTAACCCATCCTCGTCGGCAGTCTGCAACTGAACTACACCGATAAATTGATCCTTACCGTCTGCCAGCAAAGGAACCGAATACACGACAGGTTCTATACTTGCTCGTGGATCAAATATACGGGTATCTGGGTTTATATCTTCCTGATCAACTGGTGTTCTAAGCTCTACCTCTGCTGGTCCAGTCCTATATCCTTTCGCTACTGCTGTAAGTGTAACGCAGGGATCAAATTCTAGGTCTCTAGGGTTTCCGTTCTCATCCAACGAGACTGGACATTCTGTACTTGTATTGACTGTCAGCGTTACTACAGTGTGGGATTCTCCTTTCTTTATTAGACCCGTTCCCTGTCTGATATCGTTGCTGTCAGTAATTATGTTCACAGGAATATCCGTGCTAGCTTTCAGTGGAAGGCCATTTGCATCTTGCAGCTGAGCAAATGCGTATAGAAGAGCACCTTGTCGTGCTGGCGCAATGTCTGGGAAAACTTTAAGTGCAATCTGCAAAGGATTTGCTGGTTGCAGTACATTTACCTTGGCACTTTCCTTCCACATGCCAGGAATCTCTGCCTGCAAGAGTGTTATACCAGAGTTAAGTACAGTGAATTCCTTGTGAACGAAATACTCTCCTTGCTTCATTATGACTTGTTGATCTAAATCAATGACGTTTGGATCCGATGATGACAAGTTGATCACCAGATCCTGATCAGCTGGAATTGTGTTTCCAAAGAAATTCACCAGCTGTACCGATACATAACCTTTGTATGGACCATATTGTGAAAACGTGGAAGGCGTTGCCTTGACTAGCAGTCCTGAAGGCTTGTAGGCGTCGCCAACAACATCAAGTTTTACCTGTGATGACAGAAAGCCTTGGGACGCGGCTGTTAATGTTGCTGAACCGATCTTGCCAGCATGGATGCTTACCTTTACGCTATTGTCGAATTCGCTTGAAGTAACATCGTTTACGCTTATTACCGAAGGATCAGAACTGGTTACTGTAAGCGTTGGAATTCTTATTGGCATTGGTGTATTGCTACTATCAACAGCATATATGAGGAGAGTTGCATCTGTATCAGCTATGAGTTTCTGCGGTACGGTCATGAATGCCAGATTCATGTTTGTTGTTGACGTTTGAGCTTCCAAGTGATAATCAGCATTACCAAGAATCATCATGAAGGCCAGTACGAGAGCACTAACCAATAATTTCATTTTCATCTACGCTCAATTCATCTACGACATGGATTAAAAACAACTGTCTGTAAGACTGGGATACATAATTGAAGTATTTATTGCAAATATGATTTTATGAGTTCAAAGGCCTTCTCAGCTGCGTCTCTTCTAGGCAGCTGTACCATGAAGATATTCATGCTTGCCTGACCTACTGACTTTGGCGTAAGGGCTATAAGGCCGCTCTCTGCCAGACATTCAAAGAACTCCAAGTTCTCGTTAGCGTAGAACAGGATCTTCTCTTCCAGACGGGCAGAAGAAAACTTGAGCAGCATTTCTACAAAGACATGTTTCTGGTCATCATGCAGGATGTTAAGATTTGCATCAACTGCAAGAGGTTTCCCATAGCATGCTTTGGTGATCTCGTCAAACCTTTCGGGTTTTACAAAGATACATGGTATCATAGTGTTATTGTAGTTGAAAAGAGTGACGCCTTCTTTATGTGCCAAATTCAATAGATCCTCGAAAGAATTACCCATGACCGTTCCACGTGTTTTATCCATAAAAGTTTGATCTACTTTGCTGATACAACTCTATGAAAGTATTGTAAAGAGATGCAAACCATCGGTGACGCAGTACAAATATTAGTGCTTATATAACGGTTGTATATAACCCACTGATATGAAATACAGACTGAGAAGTATGCTGGTCGTATGCTTGCTTTGTGCCATTGCCTTATCGCTGTATACAATTTATGCTAACGATGTTTATGCTCAGCAGACACCACCACTTTCAGTTGCGCCTTTCAAAGGTGATTATGCCGTCGGTATGAGGGTTACATTGATTGGTGATGTTACTGGTTCCTTTACACCGAATGATTCTGTGGCAATAAAAGTTACGAACCCAAATGGTCAGACATACAAGGATGTCACTGCGAAGCTGGATGATGGAGGTGGTTTCTTTTACGAGTTCATACTTGAAGGATCTCAAGCATCCGTTGTAGGGGTCCATACAGTCGAAGCTACATACAAGAGTCTCAAAGCAAATTCTAGTTTCGAAGTTAAGGAGAAACCGACCCTCACGATAAGTGTGAGCCAACCAAGTTACAATCTCGGTGACGTTGTTACTATCACAGGAAAGGTTGTACCACGTATTCTGGTTCCGGTTGAAATCAGGGTTTATGGCTTTAACAACACAGCATGGAAGGCTGTAGCTGTAAATGCTGATGATATTAGAGCCGATGGGACATTTTCTATTGACGTCGGTGAATTGAGTGGTAAGAACGTGTTCCCAGGAAAGTACAAAGTAGAAGCTAGTTATGCAGAAAAACTTGCTACAGCATCACTAACATTCGATGTAAAGGTAACAGGTAAAGTAACACCCGGAAGGTTCATGATCGTGGATGCGACGAGCAAACCGCTGGAAGAAATTTTAGTTGGACAACAGGTGCTTATACAGGCAGATGTTAGAAATAACTTGATGCAAAAACAACCGTTTGCTTACATTGTACTAATAACCGATGTTGATAAAATTACTGTATCAATATCGTGGATAACAGGAACTTTGCCTGAGGGTGAGACTTTAGCTGCTGCGCAATCGTGGGTTCCAGATAGTGCAGGTAAGTTTACAGTGAAAGCTTTCGTGTGGAAGTCCGTTAACGAAGCAGAAGTTCTTGGCAAGGTGCTGGAAACAACTGTGACTGTATCTGAATAAAATAGTTATTTCATACACAGAAGTATAAGGAGATCATCAACGTTAGTTCCAGTCGGACCAGTTTGAATAGTATCACCAAGTCTTTTGAAGAATGAATATGAATCATTGTTTTGCAAGAATTTCTGTGGATCAAGATTCAATCGTTCTGCTCTTTTGATTGTAAATGTATCTGCAATCGCTCCTGCTGCATCAGAATTGCCATCGATGCCATCTGTTCCGAGTGATGCCAGTACCGTATTGCGGAGTCCACTTATCCCTATTGACGCCGCCAGTACAAGCTCCTGATTTCTACCTCCTTTTCCTTTGCCTGTAACAGTTACCGTAGTTTCTCCACCCATGATCAATGCAGCTGGTTTGCGTTTTCTGTTGTCGGTCTTCTCTGCTAGAGAGGCGACATACCTTCCAACATCTCTTGCCTCGCCCTGCAACGAAGTTGTAAGAAGTATAGCATGAATTCCTCTCGATCTGAGTTGGTTCAATGCCGCCTTACACGCCTGTTCATTATCTGCAATAACGAAGTTTTTCACATTTCTGAATATTCTACTGCCAGATTTTGGCGTCTCAGGTATAGTTCCGGATAGGCCCTTTTCTATTACACGTTTAACCTTTACGCTCAATGAATTCCATAGGCCGTACTTCTTTAGAACATGTATCACATCATTGTACGTCGTCCTATCTGGAACAGTGGGACCAGATGCTATTGTATCAAGTCTATTGCCAATAACATCTGAAATAATCAGTGAAACTATATGAGCGCTCTGTAGCTTCTCCGCAAGCCTACCTCCCTTTATGGACGAAAGATGCTTCCTGACAGCATTGATCTCGTATATGTTAGCCCCTGACTTTAACAGATCACTAGTTACCTCTTGCTTATTTTCTAGGGTAAGATCATCATAAGGCAACGGCATTAGCGCAGAACCACCCCCGGAGATAAGACAGATTACAAGATCACGTTCAGTTAAATTGCTAACACATGCGAGCATCTTTTTGACGCCTCTTACACCCATGTGGCTAGGAATTGGATGACTGGCTTTCAAGAGCTTGATCTTGCCAGTTTGCAACTTTGTCTTGAGATTCTCTGGTATGATTACAAGGCCGTCTGTTATTCTGTCTTGAAGTATACCAAACAATGCCTCTGCCATATGCCCGGACGCCTTTCCTGAACCTATGACATGTATTGAATCGAAATTGTTCAAACTATACTTGATTCCCATTATATGCAGAGTTTTGCCCTTCAGTTTCACGTTCTTCTTTACAGAAAGTTTCGGGTCAGCAGCTGATAAGGATGCTTCAAGCGCTCCAAGGATCAATCTTCTTTCCCTAAGACATGTACCAGCGTGCAGCAATTCGTTCTTGTTAATGATCAATTTCATCAAGTGATAGTAGACATTTGTTATAAATTGTTAAACAATGATCATGCAAAGATCACGTGAGTGCGGGGGGTGGGATTCGAACCCACGAACTCCTAAGAGACGGGATCACCCATCCCTAAGATCTTAAGTCCCGCGCTTCCAATTTCTAGCCTCTTTGGCCAGGCTCGGCAACCCCCGCAACACAAGACTAACTTGCTGGTCATAACTTAAACTTTTAAACAAGTCAAAATAATATAATTTAAGAATACTTTTATCGTTAGATGCGTACATATACGCATAATGGAATATGGAACCGACTCAACTGTAAGCAAGCTAATAGCAGAGAATGACTTTCTAGCACGAGTATATCGTAGGGGTCATAGCGACAAATCTGTTCTGCTAAACCAGAACGTCATCAAACGTTTCAACCAATTCTGCATGGAAGTTCTAAAGAAAGAACCAAAACTGACCATAGAATCGATGCAGAAAGGTCAACTTGACCCCTACAAAGTGCTTGATGCGTTTGTTCAGTGGCTTGACATACGAGCTTCGGCTTCTTCAATCAGTGTGTACTTTACTATTCTCAAAAACTACCTTCGTTATCACGATATTGAAATCTTTAACGAGAAGTGTAGGCAGAAAGTAGTGCTCCCTAGGATAAGAGAAACACGCGACGGAGAGCTGGACATTACTAAAGTACAAAGAATACTGGGTGTTTTCCCAGAAAAGTGGCGTGTTTTGTTCTTAATGGAGCTGTCAAGTCTCGTCAGACCAGGGGAATTACTAAGATTAAGGGTCAGGGATATCGATTTTGACGCAAAACCCACACGATTACACGTCAACGCAGAGATTTCAAAGAACAGAGTGCAACGAACTACCTACTTGACGGGTGAAACGACGCAAGCATTGAAGGACTTTTTAGGCAGGCGCATCAGCAATCCCGATAGTTTTATCTTTGGACAGTATAGATCGCTGCAAGTAGCAGAATCGACGTCTGCGTATGCGTTCCGCTACCATATGCGCAAACTGCCAGATCTCAATAAAAGGATTGAAGGAACTAGAAGATATGAATATCACATCTACTCATTTAAGAAATATGGCTTTACCATAGTCAGTGATCTAGCTGGCAAGGACTTTGCAGACTTCCTAAAGGGTGACAAGAACCCAAGCTCAATGTATTACAGATTGCCACAGGATAAGCGAGAGCGAAAATATCTGGAACTTGAGCCCTTCCTGACCATACAAAACGCTGACAAACTGCAAAATGAGTATAAACAAACGGTAGAATCTCTAAAGGAAAGAGTAAAGCAGCTTGAAAAAGAGAAGGAAACCCTTGGAAGTAAGCTAAAGTCAGAGATTAAGAATGAAATTGTGGCTGAGTTGTTTGAGAAGGGAATGAAAGCTGCAGAGGAAAACTCGCCGATGAGAGCTATGACTCTAGTAATAACCGCGGATAGACTAAAGAAAATTTTTAAAGAAGAGTGAGGTCAGAATAATTAGAACCTCTTTCAACATGGAGGCTTCATATCGCAAAAGTAAAGCATTTTTCGAAGAATTTACTGAGTAATTTTGTAAACCTTCAGATAACAACCTTTATAAAAAAGAGAGGACGACCCTATATCTACCCCAACGTAGATTCAGGATGTCCCTGTTGGTAATTTTTTTCGTCTATCTTATTGCTTTTCTCATGATGTTCATACCTATGCTGCTAAGCCAGTATCGGTCAGGTCTGAATCTGAATCCCATCCATCTGTAGTCGTAGTATTTGTTGTACAGTTTTTTTGCTTCAAGTCTGCTAACTACGATGTCATACAGTCGTATCTGTTGCTGAATTGTTCCGCTTTCCATATCTTTCTCGATTGCTGAGACGGTACTTCCTTCTGGCAATCCAAGCACGTAGATGGTCAAATCTCTTGCCCGTTTATCGTCCTGTAGGTGTTTGTAGAGTTGTGGACGTTCTCGTTCCAACGCAATCCGCCATTCACTATCGTTTCTTGGTGCTTTCCCTCGACCGTATCTTGGAATAGGTACTCTAGGAACGGTGTACCTCTCAAGCACTCGGTATTTTCGGCACGCTGCGTAGACGGAGTTGGGTTCAGCACCTGCCTTCTCTAACTGCCATTTTGTCTTTGCATTCGTCCTTGTTGTTGCGTTAAGGTCCAGTGCAGCAAGTATGGCTGAACGTATCTTCTCTGGTTTTCTCATTCTTGGATACATGCTAGTCAGTTCATCCAGTATTTTCTCTCTGTCAATGTTTGTCGACATCTGTTGTTCCTAGCCCTATAGGTATTAGGTATAGGGCTATACTCTTACCCTATCCTTGAGTATTTAAGGATTACGGCAACTCTCGCTATAGAAGATAAACGAGAATGTCAAGTATTGACACGTACACAAGTTTTTAATGTAATGGTGGAGTATTTAGCCTTGATGGACAGCAAATGTACCTTTGGCTTTAACGTTATTTGTATAGGAAACAATATAACCGTCTCCACTGGATATACCGCAATGCTATTTCTGGGGGTTTCGAAATGGCGATAGACCGAGAGGCTGCTTTTACGGCAAGCCATCCTAAAAGGATGGAGATACTAAGAAAGCTGGTTGAACGAAGAAAGTATGCTGCAGAACTGGAGAACGAGCTGCCAGTCGCTAGAAAAGTGATAGCGTTTCATTTGATCGTCCTAGAACATCACGGGTTAATTAAGGGTGAATATGCCTTGAAGGCTGGAAATGGGAGATCCTTTGCAGTTAAGTACTATAATTTGACGGACAGTGGTAGAGATCTCCTTAACCAACTTGGCGCAATTATTGCCTAAAGTCCCTTCATTTATTTTTGCTTGAGCCCATAGGGCATATTCTTATCAATTTCAAGGCTAGGGTATGCAGTTTGCTATGAAAAATGTGCAATTAGAACAACAATTCCTGCAGGAAGCGATGATGCTCCTCCTAAATTCAGCGGAAAAATATAGAAATCTTTAGATTCCTAATTGAATTTAATTTTCTTATACAATGAAACTAAACTATTCGAAATTAATCCTCTTAAACTTTTTAACCAAAATGAAATCTTTGAAACTTTGCAAGTATTAGAAAGCTCAAGCCCTAATGAAACAACACCAAACTCAATTCTAGCAAGATTAATAAGTTATCCAGTCAAGCGGTTCATAATGCCTCGGTAGCTCAGCCTGGTTAGAGCACATGCGACTACAGCGCTTCCTTGGTAAGGAAGAGGTCGAGGGTCCAAATCCCTCCCGAGGCTCCATCATCCCATTCCGCCTATCATTCCCGGAGCTTTCGGCATGCTTCTAAATTGTTTAGTTATATGAATTCCATTATCTGCCGTTACAGTGACATGATCAGGCTGGGTACCATCCTTTGGAGAGACCATGATCTTCTGACCTGGAGTAAGCTTAGGCAAGGTTTCTCTATGATCGCCAAAATCCACAACTATGTTAGTTAGAGTAGATTGACCTATATTGGTAAGAATTACCCGCGAAAAACCGATCACATCGGCCTGGTCTCTAATTGCATCTACATCAAGTGCATACTCTTCTGAAGAATACTGCTGAAGCGACAGGAACATCGCAAGTATTGCAACGCCGACAGCAGCAGCAACACCCATCCCAGCCATGCTATAAAGTTGCATATATTATGAAGCGGGAACGACTAATTTAACAATTTTGTTGGTTCTGTTGATTCGTCGGGTTTTGTAAAATGTTGTTGAAAATGGGTTGGCACTGATTTTAGTTTTATAGGTTACCAACATTCCCCATCGTACCCCGAAGGTACATTGCCTATCCAAATCATAGGCATTATGTAGCACCGTGGTCAGTCGCATTAATTATTGGGGTCCTACAGCTATAGTTGTTTGCATACAACTATTTTACAAGTTCTACGGTGAAATGAAGGACATTTATAGTTCTTAAAATTCCTAGCCTTATATAGAACCCCCCCTCTAGTACTTTTACATCCGTGCGTTTTTTGGCGCATTAGGGAAAACCTGTTCTAGACCTTACTGAATGGCTCTTGCTCCAACCAAAATCAACAACCAAATACAACACCCGAAGATTCAACAGAACCATTTCGTTCGTGAATCCGCTCTCTAGAGACAAAATTTCAGCCCAACCATCATGGTTATATTATACCCCTTGGGATACCTATATGGGTCGAAAGAACGTGCACAAAAGACTGGTCTCGGCTATTGCATTTGCGCTGACGTTTGCCGCCGTAATGGCTTTCCCGAGTGTTGCTGCAATTAAGGATGGGCTAACAGAGACTGTTGGAGAAAATTACTTCTGGCAGTTCCTACCTATAATAGTAGGGCTTGGCGTTGGTGCGGTCTATTTTGCTGCTATCTCAGCCAGAAGATCGCGATAAACAAACCCAATTTTTCTTTACATTCCGGATTGCTATTGTAAAATAAGTTATGTTTAGTTCCTGTTACTTTACTGTCCGTTAACTGATGTTTGTCTAATGTTAACAAGCTATGAAGCTATTGTAGAGAAGATATCTAGCGATAAGTTAAAGAAGAAAAAGTAAAAGGAATGGGTTTTTTTAATCCCACTTACTCCAAGCGGCGGCCCATCTATATGTCCACGTGGTGAGCTTCACACCAAGCGCCGCCAGCGGAACCGATATCACGGCGCCAATGCCTGCTCCCAAGGCCACGGGGCTGTTATAGAACTTCCCCACCTGTGGTTCAATAGGTGTCAGATACGGAGGCAGTGTCGGTCTAGGATACTTGAACGCCATTGCAAGCGGATCCTGTACCAAGAGTAGATTTACCATGTTGAATAGAGGCATTGTCAGTCCAATCAGTACACCGCCAATAAGTATGGCTGAGTGTTTGTTCTTCCTTGTTGCCCAATAGACCAAGTCCAACAGCATTGCACTTGGGATCCAAACAGGTACTATCACAAAGTCATATGGATAGCCCAGTCCTGCAATCCAAGCATACTTTGCAACCCATGTATAGATCGTTGCTATGGTTGCATAGTATGTTGCCGTACCTGGCACTCCCGTGAATGTCAGGTAGTAAATTGCACCAACTGCAAGCATTGTTGATTGGCTTAGGTTGAATATCACGAACGATGTCCACGCCCAATCTGTATAGAATATGTAGTCTCCAGCGTTGATCAGCAAGAGCGTCGAATTCACTGCGACTACTACTATGAATAGATAGTGCACACAACGTCTTAGCCAGACCATGGTAAGCTTATGACAAAGCCCTATTATATAAAATTTTATGCCTAAAGCTACATTATCACGAATAAGAGTAAATAAATAAGGTCAGAATTCGAATTTACGGGTTTGCAGGCTTTTCGTTTGTGATTTTCCATATGAAGATGAAGCCTAGTGATTCTATTACAAACAGCACGAAAAATGCGTACAACCCAGACGTCCTTGGATAAGCCCATGGATAGTACGTGTAACCTATCCAGGTACCAAAGAATGTTGCCGCCACAACCAGCACAAAGCCTGCTATCCAAATGCCCTTCATGTGTTCTGCTCGTCTGCCTATCATCCGTTCAACGTCGTCCTTGCTCATTTGATTATATGGATCTGTCATAGCTTTTTAAATTTTACTATTAAGTTCACTTTCTCGAAGATATAACAAGGAAATATGTTATAAATTGCAACAATACATACATGAATTTGACTAAATATTTGAAGAAACAAAGGAGAGTCCCCTTTGCGGGGACGGGTATTATCAGTCGTTTATGGAATGCTTCTGCTGTACAGTTTGCCTTCCAAAGCCATCTTGTACATTTCGCCGACATATGGGTTCCTCGGTGGTGTTTCTACACCTAGTTCGACCATTCGAACATAGACGCGAACCACATATCCCAGCGCTCCCATGAATGCCACTACGACACCCATGTTGAATGACCAGTGGTTTGGTACTGCAAAGATTTCTTCGACGAACCAGAAGTGCCACATCTCATTGATACCAATTGTGAACATTGTTCCAAGATAACCGATGATGGTCATCTTCAGACCTGTGTTCACACTGTTCTTTGGACCTCTCAATGAGGGGATTCTTCGGTCATAGATCATCACAGCGCCCCAGCCTAGTGGCAGAACCACGAAGTGGCTGTACAACCACCAGTGAGCTGGTGTGAATGACGAGTCTCTGATCGATGTCTGGTGCAGCGAACCATCTACGAAATTGTCGACCTCTACCGATGCAGCGACTGAACCCATGACGATAACCATTACCATCACTTTCTTCAGTCTCTGTATCTCTACTTCTTTTGGTATTAGTGCTGGCATCTGTGCCATTGTTGCTCAGTTATAGATATCACGTTTATGATATATTAGTATGATAATGTAAATAATGAATCAATTTGCCTACGTTCATTATATCAGTGCTCCTATAGATGTAAATTTTACTATATATTATCTAAGACAACATGAATTTTATATTAAAGTACAGTTCAATTGCACTGATTAACATTGAAGTTAAACAAATAGGTATATGATATTTCTTACAACTCGTTTTCGTGAGGGGCAAAATATATATCTTTGTGCTCTGTCGTTAAGAATCAATGAAAACAAGCAAGGCAGTATTGATGACAAGTCTTGCTGTACTAGTAGTGTTAAGTGCTGGAACAATCATAATAGAAAATGCTTGGGGTCATGGTGTTCAGGCGCAGTTGCAGAGCAGGTTCATCAGGATTGAAGACGAAACCTTCTCTTCGCAGAATTTGCAAACTGGAGATACACTTGAGGTTAGGGGCAAACTGGTAAGTATGGTTAATAGAGATATGAGAGCATGGATTTCTATATTCTCGGAATCCACCAATGCTGGTAACAGATGGGAGTTCGTAGCTAGAGATCCACCTGGTAATGTATTTGACATACCTCCACTTGGTGAAGTTCCATACGCAGTGAAGGTGAAGGCGCTGGAACCTGGTGTATATCATGTCCACACACAACTTAATGTTGCAAGTGTAGGTCCAGGTCTAGGTCCAGGATTGACAGTCTTCGTTGAAGGTGACCCAATAATAAAACCCATATCAGTAGGCAATGTGGTGTATCAGACAGTACTCATAGCGATCGGGCTAGGCATATCATTCGCCACCAAGCCGTGGCAAGTGATTTAACCTCCATTTTTTAGTTTAATCTTCAGCAGAGCATAGATGCTCGACTTTAATTTAAAGTCAATTAATACCATTTAGTAGAGGGATTAGTATAATCGCAATATAATAAAATAGAAAATAAAAGTTGGCTACTTTCTGGATTCTTCTGGTATTAGACCCATACCTTCTCTTTCGTAGTACTTCTCCAGCTCTGCGACCCAAGTCTCTTTTGCGGTTCCACCAAGTCCCTTCCTTCTTAGCCAGAAGGCAATTACGCCCAGCAAGAATACAGCAAAGACCATAACTCCGAATATGTAGACCATCACATCGTAGAATAGAGGGTCGAACGTAGGTCCTATCTGCCCAGCCATGTTTGTTAGTGACGCGCTAACCCATGCTACCAAACCAATAATAGCGCTCATTGATATTAGTGCTCGTTTGGCATGAATATATACATTTCTGTGGCTAGTATGTAATTAATTCAAACATGCGGAGCACAGCTTGCGCTTTTATTGCATATAAATAAATAAAAATAGAAATTGAATCTCCAGAACTTACTGCGTCGCAGTAGCAGGCTTCTTTCTGGCCATCATAAAGAACGCAGCAGCAACACCGCCAAATATAGCTCCTAATGCTGCAATGAATATCCCCATCTCACCAAAAGTTCCTCCAAGCATTGATGTCCCAGAGCCCGTTGAAGGATGCTCTTGGGCATTTATCAGTCTTCTTTGCCAGTATTATGTTCTCAGTGCAAGTAAATACTGGTATTCCTAATTTCTCACACTCTTTGATCTGGTCAGGAGTGGCTACTTGGGCTCCGCCCCCAGGAGGACCTCCATACTGCGCAAAGGCCGGAATTGAAACTGCAGCTCCCAGCACCGCAATCAGGCTCAGACCATAAGCCAAGAATCTTTTCATTACAATGAACAAATTCCTAATCGGCGTATATAACCTTTATGTTATTACATTAATTGTGCAGGATTATACATTATAGTTATTATTTCGTAAATAAACATGCAAATTCTAAACCAAAGATTTGCTTAGTAACATTTATCAGCTGTCATAAAACTAAAAATCTATCATGGCTAGAATCCATGCCCACAGAAAGGGCAAGTCACACTCGACAAGACCTTTGAAGTCTGTAGCTTCTTGGGTCACTCTGAGCAAGGATGAAATTTCTTCACTTGTGCTAAAGATGGCAAAGGATGGTCTGACTCAAAGTGAAATTGGCACCAAGTTGAGAGACGAGTACGGTATCCCGCTTGTGAAGCCTATAGTAGGTAAATCTCTACAACGGATGCTGGAACAAGGCGGCGTTAAAGGTGAAATGCCTGAAGATCTGGATATATTGGTAAGGAAAGCAATTGGATTACAGAAGCATCTTAGGACACATAAGAGCGACAGAAACAATGTAAGATCGCTTGAACTTCTTGAAGCAAAGATCCATCGATTGTCAAAGTACTACAAGAGGCAAGGCGAGCTGCCCCAGAACTGGAAGTATGCAGCTGTGGTAGCCAAGCTCGAGTGATCTTATGGACAGCAAGGAGTTCCAGGATGCGCTACACTCCTTCTGCGACAAGATGTCTGATGTAATTTCTGCTGGAAAGGAGATAGCTGTCATAACGCATGTAGATGCTGACGGCATAACTTCTGGAAGCATTATTACAAAAGCATTGATCAGGAAGAATGCCAAGTGTGTTTTACGAACAGTCAGCGATCTGAATCCAAATGTAATAGCAAAGTTGAAAGAAGAAAATCATGATTTCTACATTGTCTGCGATCTTGGAGCTGGACTTGCGGATTCGCTGGAGAAGGGTCTGGGAGAAAACTGGCTAGTTATAGATCATCATCAGCTACCTCAGAATGAGCAGCGTAACGATCGTGTGCTGAATGCATGGAAGTATCATATCGACGGCGGTCTAGAAGTCTGTGCAGGAGGAATGACGTACATGGTTGCAAGTACACTTGACAGCAGGAACAAGGATCTTTCTGCGCTGGCTGTGGTTGCTGCTGTTGCAGACAGACAGGATCAGGGCGAGAAAAAATCGCTTACAGGTCTGAATGCTGAGATCGCTAATACAGCAAAGTCACTGGGTCTTCTGAGCATAGATCTGGATCTCATGCTTACTGGTAGGGAGACTAGAGCACTGCACGAATCGCTTGCATACACATCATTCCCATACATAGACGGGCTTACCTGGAACAGCGATTCTTGTCTCTCAGTATTGAACGCAGCTGGGGTGAAACTCAAGGATGATGGCAGGTGGCGTGTTTTGGCAGAACTCAGCGAGGACGAGAAGGGCAAGGTTCTCGAAGCAGTAGCAAAGTTTGTTGCTTCCACGTCAAAATCGAGCGATGTGGTTGAAGATCTTGTGGGCTACATCTATACACTACTAAAGGAGGACAGGAGGAGCATGCTTAGAGATGCAAGAGAGTTTTCTACCATGCTCAACGCATGCGGACGCATAAAGAAGGCTGGAGTAGGCGTAGCGATTTGTCTTGGAGATCGCGGTTCAACGCTCAAGCAAGGTGAATCGATAATAGGTGAATACAGGAGCATGTTACGAAATTATATCAGCACGATCTTTAGCGAAAGATGGCGCCTGATCGATGATGGTAAGAGCGTTATGGTAAACGGCGATGGTCTTGTTGCAGAAGATATGTTGGGGGCTGTATCTTCATTGTTGAGCGGATCACCATCACTTTACGGCAAGCTGTTGTTTATCCGAAGCAAGTCAAAGGACGGTACCTACAAGTTTTCTTCCAGAAAGTGCTTGCGGTGCGAATCCAGTGCAAATCTTGGATTAATCATGCGTGAATGTGCTGCAAGATTCAATGGCACTGGAGGAGGACATGACGCAGCTGCAGGGGCAAGGGTTGCAGGAGAGAAGGTCGAAGAGTTCATTGCTTGCATAAAGGAAAATGTCAACCCAAGTTAAGGTTTTGCTAAGACTAGATCTTGGTAACAATGAAAAGGTCGAGTCTGTTATGAAAGCATTAATACCAGACAATGTTAATTTTCCGAGAGGTCTAAGCATGGAGATGAATGCTCAAGGGAATGTTCTTGTTTTGTCGTTTAAAAGTTCCAGAAAGATGGAGAGTTTGATATCAACGATTGATGAGGTTCTGGAACATATTTCAACAATGAGCAGAGTGCTGGGGTGATCTCATGCTTGATGTGAAGATCATCAGGGATCAACCAGAGATCATAAAGGATATGCTTGCGAAACGACACATCGAATTTCCATTTGATGAGTTGCAGGATTTTGACAAGAAAAGACGTGCGCTGATTACCGAAGCACAGGAGCTGAAACACAAGAGAAACGTTGTTTCAGAGCAGATTGCAACAAAAAAGAAGAGCGGGGAGGATGCTTCTATTGCAATAAACGAGATGAAGTTAATTGCGGACAGAATAGGTGCATTGGATGCAGAAATTGAGCATGCAGAAAAGAGATATCAAGAACTCATGTTGATGCTCCCCAATCTTATACATGAATCAGTTCCAGAAGGAAAAGACGAGAATGACAATGTAGAGGTTAGAAGATGGGGCGAACCTAGGAAGTTTGGTTTCAAGGCCAAGGACCATATAGAACTGGGCACGTTACTCGATGTAATAGATCTTGATCGGGCAGCAAAGGTCTCTGGTGCCAGATTTTATTTTCTGAAGCAAGATCTGGTCAAGATGAATCAAGCTCTTATGCAGTTTGCTCTTGATTTTCTAAGAAAGAAAAACTATGTACTGATCCAAACCCCGTATATGATCAATAGGAGAGCAATGGAAGGTGCCGTGATGTTGAGCGACTTTGGCGATGTCATATACAAGATCGAAGATGAAGATCTTTACATGATCGGAACGTCTGAGCATGCAATGGTTGCAATGCATATGGATGAGATATTCGATGCTAACCAATTGCCTATACGATATGCGGGTGTAAGTCCATGCTTCAGGAAGGAAGCTGGAGCTCATGGAAGAGATACAAAGGGTATATTTAGAGTACATCAATTTGAAAAAGTTGAACAGTTGGTTTTTGCAAATCCTGAAAACTCTTGGTCAGAATATGAGAAGATGATCCAGAACGCAGAAGAGTTTTTCAAACTGCTCGGAATACCTTACAGAATAGTGCTACTATGTACGGCGGATCTCGGTAAGATCTCTGCAAAAACATACGACATTGAGGCATGGATGCCTGGACAGAACGCATATCGTGAAGTTGTGTCATGTTCAAACTGTTTGGACTATCAGGCAAGGAGACTCGGCATAAAGTATAGGGATAAGCCCAACGAAGAATCAAAATTCGTGCATACACTCAACAGCACACTCGTTGCTACGGAGAGAACACTTGTTGCCATATTGGAAAACTATCAGACAGAAAAAGGAACTGTAGTTGTGCCAGAAGTACTACGACCATATATGGACGGCATAAGCGAGATCTCTAGCTAAAGATTGCATTTGTTGGAAATTCAATCTAACACTTATATTTTGGACTCTTATGTTGGTCTCCGATGCCGAAAGGTAAGAAAGCTGGAAGGGTTAGGGACAAGTGGCGTGACAAGAAGTGGGTAGTGGTTTATCCACCAGCTACGTTTGGCAGCCAACCAATTGGCTACATCCCCGTAAGTGATGAAGAAAAAGCGATCGGCAGGGTAATTGAATGCACTTTATTCGATATCTGGAAGACTGATCCACAGCAGCATACGATCAAACTATACTTCCAGATAGAAAAGATCGAAGGTAATATTGCACGTTCTAGATTCAAGGGCCATGAATATGCTAAAGAATTTCTCAGGAGCCTCATAAGAAGAGGGAGTTCTTTAGTAAGCCACATTAATGACTACACGACTTCAGACGGATACAAGTTTAGGATTTCGACGATAGCATTCACACAACGTAGAGTTAATACTTCCAAGAAACAGATGATAAGGAGAATAATAACAGAAGTTCTTACAAACGAGATATCTAAACTAACACTCGATCAGTTTGTGCAAGGAGTAGTTGGACCAAAGTTCAATGCGGATCTGCACAGCCAGACCAAGAAGATTATAGGTGTAAGACATATAGCTGTAAGAAAGACGAAGTTGCTGACCAAATCTGAACCTAAGAAGTTAGAAGTAGAAGCACCCCAGCAATAAAAGTTAAAATATTAATTTTGCATAAGATATCATAGATTCATGCTAGATAATGACAGCATTATGAAATATCTTGCAAAGGTCAGAGGGGTAAAATATGCCGATATCAGAACCTTGGGCAAGAATTGTATTGAGGTTAAGTTAAGCAACGATTACTTTCAGGTCAGCGAAAACGAAGATCAAATAATTGGATGCAGAGCACTTGACAAAGGGTATGGTATAGCAAGTACGAACAAGATAGGAGAGAAACATATTGAAGATACGATAGGACAAGCAATCGATCATGCAACAAGTATTAGTGGCAATGCAAGTTTAGTTGGTGTCAAACCAGAACATGGATCGTATGAACACCCTGTCAGAAAGAAATTGAATGCTGCAGATGCGCAAGATTTCATGATGCATGTTAGGGACACGATGAAGGAGAAACTGGGTTCCTTAACAAACAGGATCGAGATTGTTCTTTCATACACAGAATTTGGCACAGGTTTGGTTACAAGCGAGGGTACGGATGTGAAGGAGTCATTCAGCACCGTTGATCTTGCGGTGCACCTAACCGTAAAAACACAGTCTGGAGTGCTGTCAACCAAGAAGATCATTGGAGGTAAGGGAGGCATGGAGACCATTGAACGCAAGGATATTGAAAGTATGATCGACGAACTGACAAAGACTATACGAAACACAGCCGGAGCAAAGCAGTTCTCACCCCTTGAATCTGGCAAGAAGTTCAGGATCATACTTGATAGTGAAGCTGCTGGTGCGTTGGCACGCTTGATCGCGTATATGCTGCAAGCCGACGAGTTCAAGAGCCAAGTGTTTCATGCGCTGAATATACCAAACGAGCTGGAGATAATTGACAATCCCTCCATACCGGGCGCGTACGGTTCGTTTGTGTGGGATGACGAAGGTGTTAGAGGTAGAAAGAAGGTTCTTGTTAGTAATGGTGCTGTGAACCTCCTGCACACAAGGTTAACGGCAAAGGAGGGCGATTCTCCTGGTAATGCATATGGAATATCGGAGGTTCCAAGACCGTCAATGAGCAACATCTACATCAGTACATCAGATTGGCATCTAGATGAAATGCTTGAAGATACGAAGCATGGAATCTTTATGAAGGGTGTGAACAGAGCGGAAGTAAATACTACCAACGGCATAGTTGAGCTGGAGCCGGTTATAGCATACGTTATTGAACAGAAGGAGATCAAGGAAGCGATAAAGAACATAAAGTTGATCGATAGCGTAAGAAACCTGATGCAGAAGATAGATGCTATAGGCAAGCTGATTTCGCTCATACCGAATACTGAAAAAGGCTTTCGTATGTCTGAAGGAGCGCCATACATTAGGATAGATGGTGCCAGATGTGCGTATAGTGTAATGTAGTTAGTTCAAACTCTATCATTCATAGATACATACCATGATCTCATACCTAGACATGGAGGATCTTCCCTAATGCGCCAAAAAACGCACGGATGTAAAAGCTAGTAGAGGGGGGGGTTCTATATAAGGCTAGGAAAAGCAGGCTAGAAATAAGGGAAAATTTCGCAACGCTGTTTCTTCAATAAAGTTTCTATGAAAACCATCTCTGAACCAATAATACATTAAGAACAAGCTGATGCATACTCTCAAAGCTGACTATTAGCCAACAACGATATTTGCTTCCATGACAACTGTAAGCGGTACCGCACTTTCGATGGTATCCCATAGAAAGACTCGTATCGCATATTCACCCGCCGTGTCTGGAATCCATGATTTGGACATGGGAAACGTTTCATTTGAGGATATTCTCTCCTCCCTCCACGAGAGAAATTCAGTAAAACCATTGGAATCCTTTATCAACACAATAAATGTTGCAGCAATCTTGAAAGGCTGACCATTGGTTATATCTGACTCTATTACAACATTCTGCCCGAGCTTTGCTTGCGCTTCCTGCGTCTGTCCAGGTTTTGCTGTAACTATCACGCTATCGCTGTTGATGATGAAATATTCCTTGACAGACGATGGTTTTGATATTCCAGAATCGTAGTAAGCAATAACATATGCCTTGTACTTGCCATCCTCGTACTTGGTCGTGTCAAAGGTGAAATCGAACGGTGCTTCGTATTTGGTATCCACAAGTTTGTTTAACAGGTATAGTTCAACCTTGGTCACATCCTCTCCCAGAGCCGCTACCTTGATGCTTGCGTTGCCATGCAATGTCTCTTCGTCCTTGGGTGATAGTATTGCTACAACAACGGCAGATTCATCAAGAACTACAAAATCCAGAGTTTGGCACTGATCACCTTCATCTCCTAATGATTCTCTATCTGGACACGCCTTGAGTTGATGTTCCCCAGAAGTGACTGACATTACAATACTAAATGATACTCTTGCACTCTTCATCGCAGGAACGTTGACATTAATATCATCTTTCATCCATTCGCCGTCAATACCGATCGAAAGTTTAATGTTAGACATATCCATATTACCTTTATTCGTCAAGACAGTTGTCACTTTTACCGCATGCCCGGCAATCGGGCTTTTGGGTTCCATCTCCAAAACTGGAATGAAAATATTAGTATGTGTTGCCAAAACTTCCTGCAAATTCAGAAATGATGGGAATAATAGCGATAACGCCGCGAAAACTATGAATGCTTTGTTCAACGTATGTTTTCACGCCAGAGAATTGTTTATAATTTTATCGATAAGCTCATCGAGACTGAATCCGTAGAAAACTTGTTAAGCAACGTTCTGGATTTCTGGTAGTGTTATGCTATGAGCGTAGAAGCAAACTTCGCGTCTGCAGAGATTGAGTTAGTCATACATGCTACAGAAGACAAGCGGAAAGTGTTGGCTACAGTTGAGGCTATACTCAGTGTAAAACCTGAAGAGTTCGGCGTAAACGGTGTCAGGGGGCATTTCGGGAATGAAATCATGCTATTGAAAGCGAACATCAACGGCAAGCAGGCCACAGAAATAGCATACAAAATAGCTGGAATGATGAGTGATGCAGACAGGATGTTTATGCACGACAACTTTGATCTTTTCGTAGATGAAAAGAATTCGCTCTACATTAGAATAAGCAAGCAGAAGCTGTTTGAGCAGAAGGCCGTGCTGTCACAGACAGATTCTCTTAAGATCAAACTCAAGACAGTTAGGAGATTCCAGCCTGAGCGTGAAATGGAAAACTATAGAAAATTCTTGGTGCAAAGTGCGTGAAACCAAAGAAGAGGTATATTCTGATGCATTATACTGGGAGTGGAGATTTGCTAGATGCAATAAAACAAAGATATGGCGAAAAATTTGGTACTGTCGATCTGGAAAAAACATCGCTCAAGATCATATCTGATGTAGGCGGATTTTTGATCTTGCGATGCGAACTTGACAACCTTAAGCATCTTTTGGAAACTCTAGCTTCAATGGACGGCAAGTTCGTGACCCTGAACATGTCTGGAACTCTGAAGGCACTGCGCTCCAGAGAAGAAGCGATCAAGAAACGCTTCATCGCTGGGAATAGATATTAATACTGCGCGATGAAAGTAAACCTCGGGATGAGGTAAAAACGAGCCGCTCCAAGCTGAGCAAAAAGCTATGAAGACCTCGCGACGAACCGACCCAAAATTTTGCTTTGATTGACACTTACGGTCAAATTTAAATTAGACGAGTTTTTCTTCCTAGGTTGTGAATGCGGATTATGACATTATAGTTGCTGGTGCAGGAATTGCTGGAATGATCGCTGCTGCTTCTGCCTCAATATATTCGCACCAGAACCTGAAGATCTTAATAGTAGATAGAAACCCGCAACCGAAAGCAGGAATGAAAACGTTGACAGGATGGGTTTGTGGCGATGCTGTTGGCAAGAACAGTGTTGATTACATGACCGAGCGTGTGGGTATACATTGGAACAAGCCCGAGATCGAGCATCCTGTCAAGGGAGTTGTAGCTTATTCTCCAGATCACGAAACATCGATCTACTTTGATGGCGAGGGATACATCTTGAACCGAAGGCTCCTACCACAAAAACAGTACAATGATGCAGTGAAGGTTGGTGTGGAGTTTCAGTGGGAGGTTGCCTTGAGAGGTGTTTATGCTGAAGATGGTTTTGTTAAGGGTGTTATAGGCAACTATCTTAAGGACAATTCAGTATTCAAGAAGACCGCTAGACTTGTGATAGATTGTGCTGGCGTTACTTCAGTGCTTAGAACCAACTTGCCAATAAACAGCTACATACAAAAGAAGATAGACAGGGATGATCTGGAAGCAACCGGACGATACATACTTGACTTTGAGCCTGCTTCCAACGATAAAACATACTTCGATCCAGATTATGCGATCATACACCTAGATCAGATGATCGCCCCCGGTGGTTATGCTTGGGTGTTTCCGAAATCTGAACGCAAGGCGAACATTGGTTTGGGAGTCCAGCAGAAGAGTATGGAGATCAGGAACAAAACTCTTGGTAAAAAGGAAGATCTAAAGATGCTTATAGATAATTATGTCAAAGATAATCCTGTAATAAAGAATCCAAAGATAGCAGATGGTTTTGCAGATGAGGGCAACGGATGGGGTACTTGGCAGGTTTCTGTCAGAAGACAGAACGACTGCATGGTCGGCAATGGTTACATGATCGTTGGTGATGCGGCATGGATGCCGAAACCATTGGACGCTGGTGGTATAGGACCAGCTATTATTGCCTCTGTGATTGCTGGTAAGGACGCTGTACAGGCGCTTGAAGCCAACGATACCAGCGAAAAAGGTCTCTGGAACTACAATGTTGATTTTGTTCACGATTATGGTTACAAGACTTCTGGACTTGAGGTTTTTAGAAGATTCCTGCAAACACTGACGAACGAGCAGATAAACTACGGAATGAAACACTTTCTTTCAAAATTGGATGTGGATAAAATCTCGCATGGCGAACATCCAGACTTTGGATACATAGATAAAATAAACATGTTCATAAGGGGAGCACTCAACAAGAAGACTGCAGAAGGATTGAAGTATACTGCAGACAAGAACAAATTCCTTGTTGGGCATTATCGCAACTATCCCAAAACACCTGAAGGTTTTCCGCAGTGGCACGACCGGTTGTTACATGAACTGAACGAAGCGTTTGAAAGATTCGAGGTAAAACCGGAAGTATATGCTTCTTAAGTTCTAGCCATCTTTCTAGCGTTTATGTCAGCAAGCCTCAGCGGTTCTGGAATTCTGTACTTCGTAACTTCCTTTACTATCTTTGAAGCAGTCTTCAAACTTACCTTGTGGCCTATGCTAACATAGATCGGTTTACTGTTTGTCTTTACAACTATACCAAGCTTTTTACCATCAAGCTGAACCATTTGGGAGTTATTTTTCTGTACCACGGTGCCACATAGCAAACTCTTACCAACCCCTATTGTCGGCCTGTCTATCTTAACACCAATGTAACAAGCAATCCCGAACTTTCTTGGATGTAACATACCATGTCCATCTACCATAAGAAGATCGTAATCATGAAGTTTGTCAAGAACTGCAAGGATGGGTTCAGATTCTCGCAAAAACAGTAGCCCGGGAATATATGGGCTTTCAACGGTCGATTCATGGTATGCAGACTCGATTACAGCTAAACTCTTTCGTTCTATTACTACCGCGCAAGAAAACGCCTTATTGCCACGATAAGAAATGTCAACGCCGCAGATATGCTTTATCTTCTGCTGTTCTATAACATCGTGCTTGACAACATCCTTAGCCATGTTTTGCTGCAGCTTGATTGCTTCTTCTACTGTAAGACCCATTAACTTATACATGATATCACGCTGTCAGCAAATATCTTTATCTGATTGGTGTCAAGGTCTGGAAAGACCAGCATGAACTCTTCTGCCCCTGCCTTCCTATACTCAGCTATACGTTCCACACATCTCTCGGGCGTGTCAATTATGCATTTTTTCGAATACTCCGCCGCATTCAGTACTGATATCTTCCTTTCCTTCAACCTTCTCTCTATCTGCTCTTTTGTCTCCTCTTCTGAGCGAACCACCATTGCTTCTCCAAAGAAACTTTTTCGTATCTGTGAATAGTCTCTTCCGACTTTATCGCATTTCTCCTTAAGTATTTCAGCTCTCTCTGCAAATTTCCTGCTTGAAACAATTAAGAAGTTTGCTTTGTCTGCATATCTTGCTACAAGACTAAGTATGCGATCGGAATAACCTCCAACAAGTATTGGGGGATTCGGTTTCTGCAACGGCTTTGGAAGGCAGATTGCATCCTTAACATGATAAAAATTTCCATCGTAGGTCATTGTTTCATTCCCCCACAGATCTTTGATAAGTTGAATGGCTTCTATTAGCATCGCTGTCCGTGTAGAATGATTTCTATAAGGCAAGCCGAACATCTTGTGCTCCAGCTTGAACCAACCAGCACCCATTCCCAGCTCTAACCTGCCATTGCTGATAACATCCAGCGTAGCTGCCATCTTTGCCACTAACTGCGGATACCTGAAAGTGTTATTCAGAACTAGGGAACCCAACCTTATGCTCGTCGTAACACTAGCAAGCGCTGACAAGACAGTCCAGCATTCAAGCATTGGCTTCTGCAACGAGCCTACTATAGGTAGAAAATGATCGTTAACCCATATACTATCGTAACCAAGTTTTTCCGCTGCAAGAACGTAGTTCTTTATTGGCTCGAAGCTCTGCTGGTAAAGCACTATCCTGATTCCAAACTTGAGTTTCACTCTAGACCCCTTTCGATAGCTTGCTGTAAAGCTTGTCTATGGCGTCTAGCATCGCTAACCTCCTAGAATCCTCTGTAACTGCAGCCCTCGTGTCTTCGATTAGGATTCTGGCAACATCAAGCTTCCTCCTAACACCTGGCACTATGTTGTCATATGCAGCGAAGGGGAAGAGTGCTGAGTATATCTGCTCCATCAAGGCAAACAGGTTGTTCGCTTCCACGCTCTTCCCTACTCTTATCTTGTCATACACCAGCCGCTTGAGTTCACCCACGCAGTCAAGCAAGCCTAGTATGTACGAGTCGCCCTTAACATTCAGGCTATCCATAGAAGGTATGCTTGATCCAGAAATTATTGCTTTCAATGCGTTTGCTTCAACAAGTTCGGTCTCGGCCCCAATCATGTATCTATAAAGATCTGCCTGTGCCTCCTGTCTTAATTCGTCAAGCAGTTCTCTTGCCTGCTTCGCTTGCTGTGATGCTTCGTCAAACTTTCCGCTGTGCAATGATACTATGGATTTGCTGCACAGCATTATTACATCTCTTGTACCTTTGATCAGCTTTTCCCTCCTGCCCTGAGTCGACTGCAGATTATCCATTATACTGTCAATTGATGATCGCATACTGTCCATTTCCATGCCGCACAATTGAACACTGGAGAATAAAAACCCTAGGGCAGAAATCGATCATGCGAATTGAACCGTAAAGAAACATGTGGATCACGCATGTTGGGCAGCACTGTTATTGAGTACCCTTTGGTTATATGTGAAACAATTGTTTCGCCGTATTCCTTATATCAAAACCTGTTATAATCATGAGTATGAGCCTCGCACCCTTGAAGCAGGTGGTAAGAGTAGCAAGAAACAGCTGCTGGCATATATGGAGAGCATATGACTGGTGCTTTTGTTGCACCCACTGTGGATCTTGCTGCTTGAAGTCATGCTGCTGTTCAAAATGTGCGCATGCCATGGTGACAGTCATGGTGGGAAAGCGCATAAAGACTTGATTTGACTGAGTCGAGTCGGAGTGAGATTATGGGAAAATTGTTTTGGATATTATTAGGGGTTGGACTTGCGCTGCCAATCATGGCTGGATTCACCTTTATTCCTACAAACGTAGACCCACAAATAGTAGGCGATTACTTCAATGGTGTTATACGGTATTGGAGCGACGTTATGTCACAGATAAGATGGTCATAACGAAGATAAGTTATGAGTAGCCGGGCGGTTTTATAGCGCCAAGACTTTTCGTGGCTGCTAACCGTGGGGGCGTCTTGCAAAGCGCGTTGGTGGGTTTCAAATATAAGGCCCGACCACTCGTAAATTTATGAGAGATTAAATTATAATAATCATATGTAACTCAAGTTATATAGACTAGATTCATGCTTTAAGCAGTTTTCTGTATAAAAGAATCTGGACCTTGCTTAGCTCTACCAAAAACTACTAGGAGTACAACATACGCAAAGATCGTAGGTATTGTTATCAATGTGGTTGAAGCAAATGCTATATTTGTCACATACCACGAATGCAGAAATGTTTCTATAACTGCATTGATGCCATGTCCAGTTGCAATGGTAAGTGAGCCTATTAGCACTCCGTTGTTTCTCTTTACCCAATTCCACGCCACTAAAGGCGATAATGCTACAAACATGGCCAGCAAACCACCGAACGACCAGTAAAGCATGAGGTTCGAAGATGTGCCGTCACATATGACAGATGCCGCAATTAGGCTAACTTTGATGTCATATGAGTAACCGTCCAACGCACATATCATGACATGACCCAGTTCGTGCACGAAAGTAATTGGAAAAATAAATACCGCAAGAATGATTACTGAAATCAAACTGGCTTTCTTATCGAATAGTTTTTTTCCTTCCTTCTGCACAGAACTGCGTGCTATCCGATATCAAAATAGTTAGTGTAGTTCTAGATCACTAGCATTCGTTATGGTTATGACTTGCTTGACAAAGGCATACATATGTACGCAAAGATCTAGTTTTAATAGTAACTTGTTAAGAAACTAGAATATGGCTTTGTACGGAATCTGGGGCAGTCACACCGTAGAATCATGTCCGCTGAACAATGCCGAAAGCAGAAAAGTTGTTCTAAGCATACCTCCTGATTTGGAGTCAGTAGCCAAGAAGTACAAGATCAACAAGATTCTGGGAACGTATCATTCAGCGCTGGAACACACATTCCTTTGGGTTGTAGATGCTGAAGATCCGTTTATGGTACAAAAGTTCTGCGTCGATGCAGGTGTGGCCAGCTTTAACTCTGCAAAGATTGTTCCCTTGATAACGTTCAAGGATGTTGTTGATTGGTGCAAACATATAGGGTAGGACTGACCTACCGACCGTCATTTTATTTTTAAACTGCTGAACCGGTATAACTGCCGCGTCACATGCTCCAGTCCTCTTAGAGGGTTCCGTTCTTTCCCCTGCATGAAGAAGTCGAGCCCGTTAGATTTGCTGTCTGGGATTTGAAGTCATAGATAAATTATCCATATTGCACCTTCTTGAGCTCTGACTTCAACGCTGTAGACAGGAGTATCATCATTGTTTTTTCATGAAAACTAACCCATGAGCGACTTTGTCAAGGGGGTGGGAAAACTATCTGTGTGTAGTCCATACCAGATATCCTTACAGAATCAACCTTGTATAAAATGAAAGCACAAAGTGGAGGAATTCCTATCTCCGGAGAAAAGTCTGATGCATGTACCTGTGAAGCAGCATAGCCCACTGCCAGAGGATAGTGATTACACAAACCTGCTCGTACAGAATAGTCATAGAACCCTTTTGAGTCAGGTGTTGCATAAATTTTGTATAGTACAGTAAATTTTGTACCATTAGTTGCACCAGTAACATTAAGCTTGTTTGGAATCGCACTCATTCCAAATAAGTCAGGTGGAGTATCCTTGTTGAATTTGCCTATGCCAAGGCTAAAGCGAGCTACGCCTTCTGGATACAGATACTTATTGGGATATATTAGCCAGTCGGAGACAAACTCGTAAGTAACACACGCAGTTGCCGTTGAATTTGGTTGCATCAAAAGTATTGTAATACCATTCTTATCATCACGTGGTGGAATGAGTTTTCCATCGCATTTGACATTTGATGGTGCATATTGGCTGATCTGATTACCGCTCATTATTTTGAATGCCCCCTTTGCCACCATATAATCAATCGTCACAGGACCATAATTCGATCCATGCGCAGACCATTTGAACTTTATTTTTTCTTCACCACTATTAATTTTGAAGGTAAATTGTAAAGAACTTGGTGCTACGTTAATTTGGTCTTTTGATGTTATTACTATTCCCGCAAAGGGTTTGTCCGTTACATTGGGCTGAGCGTACCAACCTTCTGGTGTTAAGATTTCCTTTATCTGCACATTAAAGGCTTGTAGGGCCAATGTGTTAAAGGACTTGTTTGATTTATTCTCTAGTACGATTACAACTTCATTATCTCCTTTCATAAAACCTTTGATTCGTATACCATTGCTGGCATCAGCTTCTTGGATGGCAAAAATTAAAGTTAGTAGCATTGCCACCAAGGCTAATTCGAATAACTTCAAACTTGTTATTTATCGTCAAGGCTGATATTAAACGTAACTTTCAGAAGTGAACTACAGGATGTTCACATTAGACAAATTCAATCTTCCAGGTATGTAAATCGGCTTATCAAATCTCGCTGCGTCTTTAATCAGAAATCCATACTTATGATCAGCATATCCTTCTGGAGCAAGAAGTTTGTTGTTATCTGCTATGAATTCTTTCTTGCTTTTGTATTCCTTAACATCATAGATAACAGCTTTCTATTACTGCACCTTTGGTAAGGGAAGTAGGATCGGTGTTATATAATTGGCAGGTTTCTTTATCTAATTTCTGCGAAGCACATATTAGAAAATCTCGTCTGAATTTCGTGTTCCATGTATTCAGTTCGATTGTTTTCTTCCAGGATACTATTAGTTCTGCGAAGGTTATGATGCGAGAGACATTTCTCTTCACACGAATTACTATTTGTTCAAATCTATATGTTAATAATATATGCAGTTTTTATTACATTATGGTCTATGTTGCAGGATGAAAGCGAAGGAATATTGCATAATAGTGAACATTGTCCTCTGTAACTAGAGCTGCAAATGTTTTTACTCCTAGACCAGATTCTTCGGGTAGAGCGACAACTAATTTCGCTGTTACTTCCTTAAACGGAAACTCACGCATTAGTGTACCAGCTAATTCTGATCGTATCTGAGCTTGAACCTCAGGTGCGTTAGAGCCCATTTCCTCATTGGCTCTGTTTACCTCCGCTATAATTGCTTTTAATTCTGGGTATGCGGCTAGTTTTCCCTTGGCAATGGTTACTGGCTGCACACCCAAGTCGGAGTTTAGACCAGTTGGGCTAATTTGATTTACCGTAATCCAGATCGAAGAGTAAACTTGCTTATTAGCAGGTATCTGAAACTGTGAGGCTAGCACGATTACAACAACCAAGATAACGGCTCCGCTAACTGTTAAAGGAAGTAATGTTTTCTTTGCAAGTCGGTTGTTTGTAAGAATGTGTAATGTTGCCAATAATCATAATTTGAAACTCTCAGATAATATCTTATCGGCGAACTATGTTATGTTTTAATCGTATAGCAACCAACACTCCCATCAATCCAATTGCTGCTATTGCCATCAAATTAACTGGAAATTCTGGAATTGCGGTAGTTCCTGAAATTGCGATATTTCTTGCCACAATAGCATAATCCCTCTCTGAGGGTGGGGGGAAAGTAAATGCAGTTGTAATTTCGGAATGTGTTTCTGTACTTCGGGTTTCAAATTCTGCAGGCTTTCCGTCTATACGTACTTTATATTCACCATCTAGGAGTTCATGTGGAATTGTGACAGCAACAGAACCATCAGTACCATTTAACCCACGGACATCTACAAATACAAGCTTTAGATCTTGACCAAGTCCCGAACCACAGACTATTCCTTGTGATTTAATTACTATATCGAATTGTCTCTCATCTACTTTCACTTGCATTTTGGTACTGTACAAGGTATCTGTCTCAATGTGACCCCAACTTTGGTACATAGCGCATGGTCTGGGCACATCACATGGAGTTGGAAATTCATACACTTGTCCAGTAACAGGAACCTTACCTACACCAATACTTTCCCTGCAACCTACTTCATTGGCTATGATGTAATTACCATTGTCATATAGGCAGGATTCAATAGCAACATCCGGCTCATTTGCATGTCTATCTACAAATGGCTGCGTTGTTCCACCTATTACTCTACAACCATCACTACTCACTGTACCAGCTATTCCTTTAGGAGGATGGGAAGCATATGCTAATACTGGGTTTATGATGAAATTTGATGCTAAAATCAGAGTAGCAACAAAAAGGAAACATGTACAGAAAGAAATGGCATTGTGCAAAGCATATTTTGATGTCATTTTTGATTCCTTCCCATCATACAGTATGAGTAGCGAATGCCTTTAACCTATCTTTTAGAACAGCAACTAGGACGATGTTCTAAGTATAGAACTATTAGTTTAATGCACACATCATATTTTGTAGCATGCGGCAAAGGAATAAGTTAACAATGGTTATTGCTTTGGCAGCACTAGCCTCTTTAGCGCTTTTTATAGCAATCAATGTTCTAGTGCCTAGATACTCGTTCGATTTTCCAAGAGGCGGAGGAATTTGCTTTCATAAACAAGCAACTTCAGAGATAATAAATAATGGAATTTCTATCAATCAGAGAATATAATTTGATTTAGGCTAGATGTCCAATTGCTGTAACTATCGTTGAGTTAATTGGAGATTCTCGCATTGCATAACTGCTTGTAGCACTTTGACAAGCATAAATTGCCTCTGCTAGGTTAAATTAATTAAGAGCTAAGGAGTAGTAATTATATGTACAGTGTCAGGTCATTAAGATATATTGGCATAGGACTACTTGTGGTTGGTATAATTTCGTTCGTTCTCATCGAATATGTTGTTACAACTGCTCAAGTCATCGTATTATGTCCACTATATGATTCTACTGCTCCGAACGCCGGAGGATGTTATATGGCGCAGGATGCACCAGCTGTTGCAAAAATGATACTGAACAACCAAGATTTAGGAATAGCGTTGTCAATTATAATTTCTGTATCAGGTGCTGCTATCCTCGGATTAACAAAGTTTGTTGCAAATTCCCATGTTACTGTACCTGCAAAAGATTGCACTCATGGCGAAACTTAACTACACAGTAGACTTCTCAAGCACTCACTGACATTTTGCAGCTTATTTTGCAATCTATCGTAATTTGATGTAAGTTTATACGGCAAATTTGAATAATTGATCCTCGTGAATCATGCGATACAGAGATACGTTATACTTTTGTCTTTTCGAATATTACCTAATTATGCCTATATTTTTCTTCGGCTTACTTATTAGCGCATAAATTATCAGTGCTAACCCACCTAGTATCGCTGTGACAGGAATCATGTCCCACCCAGCAGTGTGACCATTCAAGCATGGCGGAGTGTTATAAGAAAAGAACCATTTTTCGCAAGTAAAGTAATATCGTGTTATTTCTAGTATCTTGTCTATGGTTAGTCGGTTGTATTGAACATCATAGCCAACTATCCAAGCACCAAACATGATGCAACCTGCTACTAGAACCGCGACACCGACAAAGAGTAGATTTCTCAATGATTTTTATTTTGATATCCGCCAATTTAAGGGTTAACATTAGCTAAAGACCCAAAAATTAGAAAATGTAGCATTTGTGTTAAATAAACAACGTTCGGAGTAAACGTAAGATATTCGCAGTGACAAATTCCCGTATAACTTTCCAGAGTTGACAGAGCGATCCATCATTGTGTTATTGATTGAACAAGTACTAAAGGAATACTGCGGAATAAGTGTTTCAACTACTATTCGTATCTGTAATTCTTGATCTTCTTTATCGCTTCTTCATACGCGCAGGGCTTCCAATTCCTATCTCTAATAGCTCCATTATCAATCAATTCCTGCATGCTGATGTATCCCCATTCAGCAATAACATCATTGTTCAGATTCGCATAGCCAAACCATTATTCGTTACAGTAGACAGCGAAAATACGATAATTTAAAATGATATTTAATGAAATAAGAAATATTCCTGTCAAACGGTAAAGTCAATATGCATGATACTTGCTAGGTTGTGCGTGCAAACGATAACCGCTGAGAGAATGAGACAGGTTGAGCAGAAAGCGCATAACATGGGCATGTTACGGGTCTTCATGATGGAGAATGCTGGCAGTGGTGTTGCTGATCATATATTAAACAAGTTCAAGAAACTGAATAAGGTGAAGGTAGCTGTTATTGCAGGAACAGGTAACAACGGCGGTGATGCTTTCGTAGCTGCCAGACACCTTGCATACTATGGTGCTGGGATCACAGTAATTTTGCTAGGGAGTCCAAAGGATCTCAAGAGCGAGGAAGCACGGATTAACTGGAGTATACTTGAGCAAATGAATAGCATCGATCTAATATTGGCTAAAGAGGTAAGCAAGGAACTAATGAAAATCATAAACAGTGCTCGTATAATAATCGATGGCATCTTTGGAACTGGCATAAGGGGCACAATAAGCGAGCCTCATGCAAGTGCCATAGATGCAATAAACAGATCAAAGGCATACAAGGTTGCAGTAGATGTACCATCTGGGCTAGACCCCGATACAGGCGAGATCCATGACAAGTGTGTAAAGGCAGATGCGACGATAACCTTCCACAGGATGAAAAAAGGTTTACCCAAGAAAAGCGTCTGTGGAAAGATAATAGTAGAGCCCATTGGAATACCTCCTGATGCGGAACAGTAGGTGTTCTTGATGATTTTGAAACAGATACCAGTTGGTTCTATGGCCAACTTCACTTACATAATTGGTGATGAGAAAACCAGGGCAGCTGCGGTAGTAGATCCGTCGTGGGATCTGGAGAAAGTTCTAGATATGCTCAAGGTGAACGACCTGAAACTGCAGTATATAATCAATACCCATACACATTTTGATCATGTGCTTGGTAATGAACAACTGGCAACATTGACAGGCGCAAAGATAATCATGCACAAGAACTCTACACTCGACAAGGACATTACAGTAGAGGATGGTTCCACAATTCAGGTTGGCAGCTTGAACATAAGGATCATTCATACGCCAGGACATTCAAAAGATGCGATCTGCCTGCTTATGGAGGACAAGTTATTCACAGGTGATACTCTCTTCGTAGGAAGCTGTGGCAGAATCGATCTTCCCGGTGGAAATGCTTCCGAACTTTATGACAGCCTTTTCGGAAAACTGGCAAAACTAGATGAACGTATGAAAATCTATCCTGGACATGACTACGGCGGCCAACCTACTTCGACAATTGGTGATGAAAAGAAAACAAACTACGTTCTGAAACCGAGAACCAGAGAAGAGTTTATGCTCTTCATGCGAAGTGGCGATTGATGCTAAAGGATGTAACTGTTAATGGTAATGAGGAACGTGCAAGCAGTTTCATAAAGAAAGTTTCAGGAAAGAACTGTCACTTCGTATGCGTTATCTCATATACAGAAACCTGCGAGATTCCAGGTATTACGGTTGCTGGTGCAGATGCAGAGTTGGTCAAGTATACACCGGCTGCGGATGCTGAATTCCTTTACCATGGAGAGTGTAGGTGCATAGATACAGTTCCTGCCACGCCAGATGGAAAACCTACACCAGCCCTGATAACTAGGGTAGCCCTAAAAAGTGCGGAAATTCCATTAACCATTGTTGACGCTGGAAGTATAGTAAAACCTGATCTCCCGTTTGTTTCGCTTGGGCTAGAGCATGGCAAGAACATAGTTCATGGCAGAGCTCTTGATATAACAATGGTAAAGAAGGCTTTCGAAAACGGTGTCGAGTTGGGTAGCAAGTTGAGCAAGACAACAGATCATCTAGTGATAGGAGAGAGTATACCTGCTGGTACTACTACTGCACTGGGTGTCCTGCTGGCTATGGGGGTAGATGCGCGATACAAAGTTAGTAGTAGCATGCCAGAAAATCCTCATGGACTGAAACTAACTACTGTAGAGCGCGGAATGAAAGCTGCTTCGGTAACTTTCGCCTCGCTCGCAAACAAACCATTTGAAGCTGTAGCGCATCTAGGAGATCCTATGTTGCCAGCATTGGCTGGAATTGCCGTGGGAGCTTCAGAAGCATCGAGTGTTATGCTTGCTGGAGGAACTCAAATGGCTGCCGTTGTTTCGTTGATCCATGTAATAGATGAGGATGCACTCGACAATATGGTCGTAGGTACAACGAGATACATTCTTGACGACAAAACTTCAGATTTGCGTCAATTGATCAAATCCATTGCAGATCTTCCTATACTTTCATGTGATCCACACTTGGATAAATCAAAAAAGAATGGTTTACGCGCATACGCGAATGGTTTTGTAAAGGAAGGTGTTGGTGCTGGTGGTGCATGCATAGCTGCTATGCTCAAGAGCAATGGCGCTATAGATGGAAGCAAGTTGTTGCGTGAAATAGAAAGAGAGTACGAGCGTTCTATAGAGCTCCTGTCCTAGCAAACTCCTGAAGTATTATCTCCTGTACCTTCTCAAAATACATCCTAGTTGAATATGGCATCTCAGGCAGAGTCTGGTCTATTGCGCTCATAACAAATGGAACTGTCCTCTTTGAGATGCTTAATCTGAATTTCATCATGAGTATAGGATCTTGTTCAACGACTATCTTCTCGCGCAACTCTTCTGGAGAGAGCTCTCGTGCTCTGCTCTGAACTATACTGTACCAATTTGCGAGTAATGCTGGATCCAAACCATCCTGCATCTCTTTTATAATGTTGTTTATCTTCATAGCAAGGCTACTTTCCATACCATGTGATTGCTGGTGAAAATTAAAAGAACGGAGATCAAAAAATGTGTTGTAAATTGTTTGCTCATTTAACGGTAACAGACTTTGCCAAGTTCCTCGGATAGTCTGGGTTTGATTCTCTCTTCAGTGCAGTGTGGTATGCAAGCAACTGCAATGGAATAACTTCCAGTATTGGATACATGATGTCTTTTGTTTTTGGTATCTTTATCCAGTTATCATACTTGCTACTGTTGATGTTAGATACTCCAATGACTCTCGCACCCCTTGCCTTGATCTCATGTACGTTTGACAAAGTATCACTGTACGTTTCGTCGTCAGGATTTAGCATTATGACAGTTGTGTTTTCGTCCATAAGTGCCAACGGACCGTGCTTGAGCTCTCCTGCTGGCAAACCTTCAGCATGAACGTAGACCAGTTCCTTCAACTTCAGCGCTCCCTCGAGAGCTATTGGGAAGTGCAAACCTCGGCCTAAGATGTAGATATTGCCTATGTACTTGATCTTTTCAGCTATGTTTGCGATGTTCTTGCTATCGTTCAAGACCCTGCTTACGAATCTTTCAACATCTCTTCTATTAGGACCCAATTTTCTACCAGAAAGAATATCTGTAATTCTGTAGATAAGACCAAGCTGTGCAGTGAAACTCTTCGTTGCCGCAACACCGATCTCTGGTCCACAGTTCATCTCCAGGAAAAGATCACTTGATCTAGCAAGCGAGGAAGTAGGTACATTTACTATCGAGGCTATCTTTGTCTTATGAGCCTTCGCAGCCTTGACTACTTGCAAAAGATCCGCAGTTTCACCGCTCTGGGAGATTGGTACCAAAACAGAATCCTTTCCAAAAAGCCCTGATGCGGACTGAAACTCACTCGATATCACGGCTTCGCAATGAATACCCGCATACTTTGAGAGCAGTTGTTTTGCAATAAGTGCTGCATGGTAGCTGGTACCGCTACCAGTTAAAACAACCCTCTTAGCGTCTGCAACTATATCGCAAAACTCGTTAATACTCGGATCTCTGCTGAATAGTGTGCTTGCAATAGTGTGTTTCTGCTCGTTGATCTCCTTCAAAGTGTGATGGGCATATTTTCCCTTGTCAACATCTGCAAGCTCCCAAGCTATCTGTGTTGCCTGCTTCTTTACCTTGGAACCGTCAAAATCAAATATTGAATATCCATCATTCAAGATCACGATCTCGTTGTTATCCAGAAATATTGCCTTGTCTGTATGCTCTATAAATCCCAAAACGTCGCTTGAAACATAGTAACCATCTTTAGCTATTCCAACTATCAAAGGCTCGTCGAATCTTGCTCCGGCAACAGTCCCATCATCAAAAACAGCAACAAATGCATACGTGCCTTTCAACTTCTTTGTTACGCTGATCATTGCTTTCTTGATATCGCGTTTCTTGTGCAGGAATTCGCCCAGCAGGTGCGCAATCACTTCGCTGTCGGTCTCGCTCCTAAACTTGTGTCCGTGTGCAACTAATGATTTTTTAAGTTCGTTATAATTGTCAATTATTCCATTGTGCACTATCGCTATATCGTTTTTGCAATTTTTGTGAGGGTGTGCGTTTGAATCTGTAACGCCTCCATGTGTTGCCCACCTAGTGTGACCTATGCCAACCTTACCTTCCATCATTTCTAGTGCAAGAGATCTGTTGACCTCTTCTACTTTGCCAACACCTTTCTTGACCAAAATGCGCTTGTTAGAAATCGTAGCCACGCCGACACTATCATACCCCCTGTATTCCATACGCCTTAGGCCTTGAACCAGCATGGGCGCAGCTACTCTATGACCTACGTAAGCTATGATGGAGCACATGATATGAAAAAGACGTCGAACTAGTTATAAAAATTGTGTAACTGTCATAACAAACAATAGGCTCAAAATCTGTCTATTGTGCTGCAACTTCCTTTGCGGGCTCTGTAGCGGGTTCTGAAGGTGCTGGAGTTTCTGCAGGTGGTGGAGGCATTCTTGTTAATGTACTGCCAGATCTTATGGCTACTCCTTGTTCCTCGTCTCGTCTAACCATATAGCTCGGTATGTTGACAATCCTATCACTGATCACAACATGTCCATGAACAACCGCCTGCCTTGCCTGATGTGGTGTTTTAACAAACCCTTTTTTCATAATTACACTCTGCAACCTTCGCTCGAGAAGATCCTCAATCTTCAAGTTTAGCACATCGTCTAAAGTTGCACCCTCTGACACCAACCCCAACCTATTCAGAGATTTTAGCAGCTCTGTCTCCTTTCCATGTCTAACTTCAAGTGGAAGTGCAAGTAAGGCCCTCGCCTGTTTCCTTATCCTTGAGAGTTCAGTCTGGGCCTTCCAAAGTTCACGCTTGTTCCTTAGACCGTATGTTCCTACAGTCTGCAGTTCTTGTGTTAACTGATCAGTGCTCCACGGTCTTCTAGGTTTCTTGAAAGTATTCTTTGGTCGTTTAGGATCTCCCATCACTTTCCACCTTTTTCAGCTGGTTTCTTTGGAGCTTCCTTTGGCGCTTCCTTAGCTGGAGCAGCGGCTGGCGCTTTTCCTGTTGGTGCTGCTCCTTTCGCTGCTGGTGCAGAAGCTGCGCCCTTGCCAGCTGGTGCCGCAGCACCTGGAGCAGCTGTTGCAGCTGCTTCTCCTGCAGCTGGGGCGCCTGGAGCACCCGGAGCAGCTGTTGGTAACAGCTTGCCGGTTTTCTTAACCCCAACGGCACCACCTTTTCTTCCAGTGGTTCTTGTTCGCTGACCTCTCACCTTCAGACCCATCATATGCCTGAAGCCTCGCCAGCTCATGACGCCCTTCTCACGCTCTATATCGTTCTTAATCATAATATCCCAGTCGGAAGTTATAATCTGCTTTGTAGATCCTGTTTCAAAATCTTTCTGCCTATTCAGGAACCATGTTGGCATTCCGACCTTAGTTGGATCTCTTATCCCAATCTCTATTTCGCTGATATCTTTTTCAGATATGAATCCTACCCTTGCATTAGGATCGATCTTCAAAGTGTTAAGAAGGACTTGGGCAAAATTGAATCCCACACCCCTTATTTCACTAATCGCAACAACTAGCTTCTTGCTACCATCAACATCCTTACCAGCTATTCTAACGATATACCTATACTCTGAAGCTGACAATTAGTTCAGATGCCTCATGAATGTACCAAAATAAAAACCTATTATTTCATTATAGTGAAGGAGAGCAGACAAGATTTAAATCTGTGAAAACAGAGCATAAACCCTCGCAGGCTATACAGATGAGTGGTAAAACTGACGGGATAAAAGAGGCTGTGCATCGAAGTTATACATCACAGCCAAAATACAGCGAGATCGTACCTGGTGTTCCTGAAGACTACAGGCAGATACACACTTTGGGACAGTTACTAGAGTTGTCATACAAGGATGCAAGTGTGGAAGAGCAGATGAGAGGTAATTTGATAGCCAAGAGAAAGCGCAACGAAGAGCCATATCCTGGAATAATTGGTTATGACGAAGATGTCGTACCCGCTACCGATCGTGCGATCCTTTCCGGTCATGATATAATATACATCGGAGAGATCGGACAGGCCAAGACAAAACTTGCTGAAACTATAGCAAAGAACCTGCTCTCTCCTATACCATCAATAAAGGGATGTGTTATACATGATATTCCAACATCTCTTCCAGAAGATGAGATGATATCTTTGCTTGCTGGTGAAGATTCTGTTCGCACATCACCAGAGTTCAATGTATGCAACGAGTGCGAGCAGAAGATCAAAGATGACAAACTTGACACAGAGATTCAATGGGTTGACGGTATAGATCGTTATAGGTATGTACTTGCAACTCCAGACATATCGGTCAAGGATCTTGTTGGTCAGATAGATGCTATCAAGATCGCAAAGAAGGGTGTTGAAATTTACAGTATAGAATCATACTCTCCCGGACAGTTATTGCAGTCCAGACATGGAGTACTTTGTATTGATGAACTTCCAGTGTTGGATCCAAGAAAGCAAGTTGCATTATTGAGCGTTCTCCAAGAAGGTAAGTTTACTACCGGTGCTTATCCAGTAATATTCAAACCAGAGTCAAGGATAATTGCAACTGCAAATCCAATAGACTACACACATTCCGGAAAAATAATCGAACCCTTGTTCGATAGATTAAGGAGTCATATTGATACGCACTACCCAAGAACTGTTGAACAAGAGATGGTCATTATGGTGCAGGAAGCCAAGATTAACGATGGTAAAGCATTCCTGCCGATATTCATGTTGAAGACACTTGCCAGAATAACACACATGGCAAGAGAGCATCCAGATGTCAACAAGGATAAAGGCGTAAGTGTTAGGATGAGCATTCATGGTTTGGAATTATTGTTAGGAGAGGCGTTCAGAACAAGAGCCTTGTACCACGATGTACGTGCTATACCTAGACCATGCGATATGTACTCAATACACCAGGCATCAAAGTTCGAGCTTTCTGAAGTCGAAGATAATAGAGAGAATAGAATTAGGGTTCTAAACATGCTAATCGAAGAAGCCCTGAAACAGACTGCACTGGAATACATTTCAGGTTTGAACCCTGATCAGTTGGCTAAGATCAAGACAGAATTTGTCAAGAACAAAACATTTGAAGCGTCTCAAAATGTTTTGGGAGGCAATTCTGGCTCGACGGACTATGCAAATCAGTTAGAAAAGTTCCCCACACTAAAGCAAGTAGTAAACGATGTGCTGCAGATGGTCAAGAAGGATCAAGAAGCGTTTGCAGAAAGTATCAAGAAATATAACATAGATAGTGCTATTATAACAGTGAAAGATAACATGAATGGCGAATTCACAGCTTCCGTTGCAGAGATAGTTCTCGAGGGATTGCGATGGCCAAAACCTCCAGTAGTTGACAAGAAAGAAAAGGGCTATGTCTCAACCTAGCGGTAAGGAGTTTTTGTATTATCAGAGTAAAGAAGGACAGCAGGAGCAGAAGGAGCTATCGAAAGATGTTATGAATAAACTGCTCACGGCTCTTGGACGTGAGGCCATAAGAGAGAAGACTCCAAATCTTCAGGAGCTGGAAAGGACGCTTGAAGAGATGCTTAGCAAAGAAGGCGTAAATCCAGATGATCTCTCCGAAGATGCAGATTCTGGAAAGGAAGAGGGAATCAAGGGTGAGGGTATGGCCGTCGTAAAGTATCTTGTGCAGAAAGGCTACCTGAAGGAAGGAGACAAGTGGTTGAGCAAGCAAGGTTTCATGAACATTGGGGCAACGATACTTAGTGATGTAATGAAAGCATTGAATAGTGGAGATCTTGGGCTGCATGAAACCGTCAAGCTAGGTTCCGGCACAATTGTTCTTGATACAAGCAAGAAATACGAAATTGGTGATGATATACGTCTTTTGAATGTTCCAAAATCTTTGTTAAATACGGTGCAAAGAATAGTCAAACATTCTTCAAGTGTTGAATTCCCGCTCGATATAGAGATCGATGATTTCGAAGAGTACGAAACTATGCAAGAGGTCAGGGTTGCAATAGCTTACTGCATCGATCTTAGCTCAACGATGCGTTATTCATCGATGTTGGGAGAGATGAGCCGGATCGAGGCGGCAAAACGAGCCTTATGGAGCCTGTATGTTTTGAACAGGAAGTTCTTCCCTACTGATACAATCTATGTAGTTGGTTTCGGTGCACTTGCCTCTAAAGTGTTGCCTCAAGATATACCGTATCTGAAGACCTTTGAGCCTGGGCATGACTTTTTGCACTACACAAACTATCAGGCAGCGTTCAGGCTGGCAAGCAAAATTCTACAGAGAGATGGTGCTCTGAACAAAAGGATCGTGCTGGTCACTGATGGCCATCCAAGTGCATGCTTTGTTGACAACGATTCTGAAAAAGACAAGATACTTTCTGCAAGACCATATTCGCACTTTTACAAACCTGACAAGGATACACTTGAAACCGTTAGAGACAACCAGGACATGAGTCTGGATATAACCAGTGGAGAATTGGTGTACCTATGTTACCGCTACAGACAAGTTGATCCATACATCGCTGTGAAAACTGTTGCCGAAGCCAAGAAGTGCAGGAGTGTAGGAATGGAGATCGATACGTTGATGGTAAGCGAAGAAGATGCGTTACTAAGTTTTGTGAATGATATGGAGAAGCGTCTCAAAGGAAGGTCTTACTACATTAATCCAGCGAATCTTGATCGATTACTTATTACTGATTACCTACTGAACAAGAAGCAAACAGTTAGCACCAGATCGTTCTAGATAGCAAGTTTTGGATTTGCCTTCTTTACCTTTTCCCAATCATCAAGAAAAAGGTTAAGACCCTTATCCGTCAAGGGATGCTTGATCATCTTCTCCAAAACATCAGGAGGCATCGTTACAACATCTGCACCTATCTTTCCTGCCTCTATGACATGCAATGGATGCCTTACACTTGCGACCAACACCTGTGTTGAATAGTTGTAGTTTCGAAATATCTGCACGCTTTCCCTTATAACATCCATACCTACTTGGCCAGCATCATCAAGCCTGCCAATAAATGGACTAACATATGATGCTCCAGCTTTTGCCGCAAGAACTGCCTGATTAGCAGAAAATATCAGAGTGCAGTTTGTGCTTATGCCTTCCTGCTTTAATGCCTTCAACGCCTTAAGGCCGTCAGGTATCATAGGTATCTTGACAACAACGTTTGAACCGAACTTCTTCAATCTGTGAGCTTCCTCCAGCATTCCCTGAGTATCCGTGCTCACCACTTCAAGGCTAACTGGGCCTTTAACGATTCTAACGATCTCTGCCATTATTTCCGCGGGATCACCCTTCTCTTTCGAGATCAGCGTAGGGTTAGTGGTTATACCGTCCAGTATCCCCATGTCGTTGTACTTTCTTATTGCGTCAAGATTTGCGGTATCTAGGAATATCTTCATACTATTATTACACACGATCAGCCTTCAGCCATTAATAAAACTTATCACTTTTGCATCATCGTTATGAAACTTCAAGCTACTCTAAACGTAAGCCAAGTTCCTAGACATGTTTTCCATGAATCTCTTGCGAGGCGCTCCCGTAAATACTCCGTTCCATGTTTCAAAGGGCTCACCAATCTCAACCCCATTTGAAGTGATCACGAGTTCTCTGAGATGCTTGTCGTGATCGCTACCACGCATCTTGACTACCGCGATTGCCCTTCTAATAGCAGACTCGATTTCAACATACCTTAACTCGATTACCGAGTCAACAAGAAATGCGAAGCTCTGCTCTACGGAGGCAAGACTTTGGCCTACTTTTGCTTCTGATTCGTATAATAATAAGGAGGTCAAGTTATTAGTTTTGAAAAATCTGAGGAGTCTGTATACGTCTGTACGAGTGTCACCTTTTTTTAATAAAGCATAATGGCTTATGGAATCCATAGCTAGCCTTCGGGGATTTATATCGGAGAAAATATTTTTGAAGAAGCTATCGCTTTCCTCTATCAAATCCGCTGAGGTAGAAATTATACGAATTTTATTTTCAGCTTCCAGTCTCTCCAGATCTAGGCCTATACTTCTTGCATCGCGATATATCCTGTCTGGCATCTCCTCGAACGATATGTAAACGCCATTCTCCCCAAACTTTGTAGCACCATTGTAAAGAAACTGAAGTGCCAGATTGGTTTTGCCAGTTCCAGCGGCACCAGAAATCAAAACAGCATCACCAGCCATAAACCCGCCGTTAAGCATTTTATCAAACTCAGTGAGGCCTGTAGGAGCACGAATAGGATCCATATGAAATCTTATCCTATTAACTGAACCCTGCCTGTAAACAAAGTTCTCTTAGATATGGTATCTATTTCTTCTGCTCTTTTTTTGTCCACATATAATATTGGCGTTTTGCCAACATATTTTGTTTTTAATACTCCCAAGTTAACAAGATTAATGATATCAAAATCTATCTTCTCTTTGGTGGTTCCAAGCCGCTTGGCTAAGCCTTCGGCAGTATCAATAATGTTAGGGTTGTTCCTGAATAGTGCCATCATCTCTAATGTAGTGGCAGTTAACAGGTTGTTGTTGATACTTTCGTTTGATGAGACCATTGTTCATTTATCAGTATTCCAGACACGTATTAAAGGGACAGTCTGTAATACCGTCATACATCTCAAGAATTTCGTGTAGACTTTGAAATTCCTACGAATAACCTTTCATCTTTTCTTTATCTTCGCAAGTTCCTGAACTGTGCGCACTATGTCATTTGCTGTCAAACCATACTTGGCTAACAATTCTTCATGCTCCCCTGATTCGCCAAAGGTATCCTTCACGCCAATTCTTCTCATGAGTGTGGGCAAGTTCTCGGCCAGAACTTCTGCAACTGCCGACCCTAACCCACCATAGATATTATGTTCCTCTGCTGTAACTATCGCACCCGTTTCCTTCGCGGCCTTTACTATAGCATCCTTATCAATGGGTTTCAGCGTAAACATATCAATTACCCTGCAAGAAATTCTCTCTTTCTTCAACCTGTCGGAAGCTTCAACAGCTTCAGGTACCATAATACCACAAGCGATTACTGTTATATCACCACCATCCCTTACCGTAACACTCTTCCCTATCTTTAGATCTACGCCATTTTTTTCATAAATAAGCATACTCTTGGGTCTTGTCAATCGCATATACATTGGACCGCGGGTTTCTGCAGCCAAATACACTAACTTTCTAGTGGCTACTTCATCTGCAGGTACGATTACTTGCATGTTCGGTATTGCTCTAGTTATTGCAAAATCTTCTAACTGCTGGTGCGATCCTCCATCTGGACCTACACTTAAACCGCCATGTGAAACTACAAGCTTTACATTCAAGTTTCCATAAGCTATAGCATTTCTAATCTGGTCAACGCACTTGCCTGGAATGAATGCGGCGTAAGTGCTGGCAAATGGCACTTTGCCAGAAAGAGCCAGACCCGCTGCTATGGAAACAACGTTTGCTTCAGATATACCTACATTGAAAAATCTCTCCGGATACTTGTCTCCAAATAAACTCGTCTTCAACGACTGTGTAGTATCGCCCCCAACGACTACCACATTCCTGTTTATTGCACCTAGTTCTACAAGCGCCTCACCATATCCAGTTCGCATTTCACCCATAGCTTTTGACATTTATCGCACCTCCTTTATTGCAGGTAATGCCTTTGCCTTCAATTCTCTAATAGCTTTCTCAGCATCGGCTTGACCGCAGACAGCATTTCCAGCTACCAGTATTCTTGCACCTGCTCTTCCGAGTTCGTAAACGTTTGAAGCATCGACGCCACCGTCTGCTTCTATTACAGTATCATAGCCTTTGTCACGAATGATTTGGTCTACCTTGGACATCTTGGGAAGAACCTCAGGCATGAATTTCTGCCCCGAGAACCCTGGTTGTACAGACATTACATTGATCAAATAAAGAGAATTCAAGTCTTTGATAACCCAATCTGGAATTTCAGTATCAGGGTTAATTGCTATACCAGCCTTTACACCACTCTTATTCAACGTCTTCAACACCTCATCAAACTGCTTATCCGTGCATACCTCAACATGGATTGAAATAATGTCACAACCAGCATCAATGAATCTATCCACATATTGCAATGGATTGGAGATCATTAGATGTGCATCAAAGGGTAATTTACTATACTTTCTCAGCGATTTGATCGTACCCGCGCCAAAGGTTATGTTTGGAGCAAAGTTTCCATCCATGACGTCCAAATGAATAAGATCAGCACCACCATTCTCTACTCGTTCAACTTCGTTGCGAAGATTGCCTAGGTCGCCAGCAAGTATAGAGGGTGCTATCTTGACGCTCATAGACCCAATTCCTCCTTGATTATTTTTTGCAGCAATTCCTTCTTTGGTGCCTTGCCATGCCATTCCGGTGACCACTCCATGAAAGATACGCCCTTGCCCTTCGTGGTATGAGCTATTATCACCGTTGGTCTGTTGATCGTACTCTCTGCTTTTTCTAGCGAATGTATTATCTGCTCGAAGTTGTATCCATCGATTTGTATAACATTCCAGTTGAACGCTTTCCATTTTGCAGCCAACGGTTCCAGAGGCATTATCTCTTCAGTTAGACCGTCCTGCTGTATGCCATTTCTATCGATTATCGCAGTAAGGTTATCCAGTCTGTACTTAGCTGCTGTCATAGCAGCCTCCCATACCTGACCTTCCTGCAACTCTCCATCGCCCAATAACGCGTATATTCTATGACTCTTGTTGTCAAGCCTGGCAGCAAGTGCCATTCCTACTGCAACAGACAATCCTATGCCCAGAGAACCTCCTGGGTATTCTACACCTGGAGTTCTGAAATCTGGATGACCCTGCAGTCTGCTGTTGATCTTTCTGTAGGTCTTGAGTTCTTCTATAGGAAAGTACCCTGCTTGTGCAAGTATTGCGAACATTAGTGGCGAAGCATGTCCCTTTGAAAGTATGAACCTGTCCCTATCCTCCCAAGACGGATTTTTGGGATCGTGTTTCATCTTGTAAAAGTACAGCGTAACAAGTATCTCTACCGCTGACAAAGATCCGCCAGGATGACCTGAACCAGCTTCGGTTACAGCCTCAAGGATAAGTTTCCTTGTATTCTTGGATATTTCTGTAAGTCTGACCAGTTGTTGGCTTTCCAAAAAACTCACCTGTGCAACGGTACCTGCGAGACTGGCTGCTGGAGTTCCTTGCCCTCATACAGAAATTCTTCAAAATTCTTCATTGAGAGAATGAGCGTAGTCGCACCGAGACTACTTACAGCAGCTGTTATGTTGCTCAGGATCGATGCCTCTAGAGTATTAGCACCCGCCGTTAAAGATAATGCCAGAACAGCCATTATAGCATCCCTTATACCTATTGCCCTCCTGAACTCTTTCGAAGGTGTTAACGCCGGCAAGTGGATCATGGTGTTACCTTCGAACACTGTTAGTCCATTGCTTCCCCTTGTCAGTACAAGCGATTTGCATTCGAGTTTGCTTAAAAGATGAATGCCTATGTTGCGCAGACTGGATTCGTTCATTATAGATACACCAGTAGCCTTGCTTGCTTCTCTAAGGTTTGACTTTACACAATTGAAACCTATGAAGTCTAGGTAATGATTTACTTTTGGCTGTCCATAGATTGGAATGTTCTGTTTCTTGGCAAGTTTTACCGTACTGTTGATCAATCTTGGTGTTACTGTGCCCTTGTCATAATCAGAAATAGATACACAATCAACCTTACTTGTGTTCGATTCAATGCTTTTGAGCAATTCATCGGTCAAATTCTTGTCAATGTCGGTCCTCGTTTCCCTGTCTATCCTGAAATGTTGTCTATTGTCTAGAAAATATCTAGTCTTCAGCGATGTCGGTCTAGTGCAGGTCGTTATACCTGCAGTATCAATGCCCTCCTTTGCGAGAATTTCCATAAGCAATTCGCCTTCGTAATCTTTACCAACGGTACCAACCACGGCAGCTTTCCCTCCAAGCGAAACTATGTTGCTGGCTAGGTTGGATGAACCCCCAGCGAAGGATTTTTCAGCAACGACATCACTTACAGGAATCGGTGCTTCACGTGACAGTTTCTTTGCAGCAGTTTCAACATAATGGTCTACCATAAGATCTCCTATAACAAGAACCCTTTTGCCAGCAAATCCCTTGAGAACTTCCTTCAATCTTTCCTTAGAGTTAAACGCCACTTATATCACTGATATGAAACACTTCTCTCAGGCAAAATAAAAAGGTATAGTCAAATTGCAAAAGGTACCGGCACTGCCGCTTCGCGAGTGCTTACGCAACTCACTAACACGACAGCGACGACAGGTTTGACTTCTGGGTTCGGAATGGGACCAGGTCTGACCCTGCCGCTATGGCCGGCTTAGCAAGAACTTGCAAGCTGGGTTAAATTAATCTTCCCATAATGCACAAAAAATCTAGATAGAGATATATGATATAAAACCAACGTTCGTCAATATTGAGCCATCGAGTCGCTGTAGTCGATAAAGAAACATGCCAGCCAAAGAAATGTGGGTTAGAGTGCATAAAGTTCTGTCCCGTGAACAAGTCTGGAGCAGATTGCATTGTTTTGAGCGAGGAGGATAGAACCAAAGCTGTTGCTGTTATCGATGAAAATATCTGCAACGGCTGCGGAATATGTGTAAAAGTATGCCCGTTCGATGCCATAACCATAGTCAATCTTGCACGGGAGTTGGGCGAACAAAAGGTTCACCAGTATGGTATAAACTCGTTCAGGCTTTACAAACTCCCGGCTCCAAAGAAGGAAGCGGTTGTTGGTTTGCTAGGCAGGAATGGTATGGGTAAGACTACGATCGTCAATATATTATCCGGATCGTTCAAACCCAATCTTGGGTCCTATGAGAAGGAGCCTGAATGGGATGGAATTCTAGAGTACTTCCATGGTACGGAGCTCAAGGGACACTTTGAAAAGATCGCTGGCAATGATATCAAGGCTTCAATAAAACCCCAGAAGGTCTACATGATACCCAAGATTTTCCGAGGAACAACAAAAGAGCTCTTAACAAAATATGATGAAAGAAATGTTACCAATGAACTCGTAGAAGAGCTGGGATTAAAGGATTCACTTGATAGGAATGTTGAAGAACTTAGTGGAGGAGAACTCCAGAGGTTAGCTGTTGCCATAACTGCTAACAAGGAAGCTGATTTTTACTTCTTCGACGAACCTTCGTCCTACAACGATGTTTACCAGAGGCTTGCAGTTGCAAGAGTAATACATGGACTTGCGTCCATAGGCAAGAGCGTCATGGTTGTCGAGCATGATGTTGCACTCTTGGACTATCTAAGCGACTATGTCTACGTCCTCTATGGCGAACCTGGAGCATATGGTATAGTATCTGGAGTGTTGAACACAAAGGTTGGCATAAACGTGTTCTTAGATGGTTACTTGCCAAACGAGAACGTAAGGTTTCGTGATAAGGCGTTCAGGTTCGAGTCCACTACGACCACTGAGGAGTTCATTCAGCAAGAAAAGGTTGCAGAATATTTTGATCTGGAAAAAAAGTATCCTTCTTTTACACTGAAAGTGGCTTCGGGAAATATAAGGAAAGGCGAAGTTGTTGGCATAGTTGGTGCAAATGCGTTAGGAAAAACTACTATGATGAAGATGCTGGCTGGCGTAGAGAAACCTGACGGTGGAAAGATAGATGTCAAGGCGAAAATATCCTACAAGCCACAATATTTGAGTCAAGAGTATGAAGGTGATGTTAGATCATTGTTAGATGCTGCTTATGAGAAACCTGTTGAAGGTAGTAGTATCGAAGAGCAAATAGTTGTGCCCATAGGAGCCAAGAAATTTTATGACAAGATGGTAAGCACCTTGAGCGGCGGGGAGCTGCAGAAGGTTGCTGTCGTCGCATGTTTGTTGAGGGATGCCGACATCTACGCACTGGACGAGCCATCTGCGTTTTTAGACGTTGAAGACAGGATTGCTCTTGCGAAGTTCATACAGAGATTTGTTAGGTCTCAAGGTAAATCTGCAGTTATTATTGACCATGACATGCAGTTGATCGACCTTGTAGCTGACACGCTCGTAATATTTACTGGCAAGCCAAGCATTGAGGGTACCGCGACGGAAACTTTGTCAAAGGAGCAGGGAATGAATATGTTCCTGAAAGGTCTGGAATTAACGTATAGGAGAGATCCAGATAGCAACAGGCCAAGAGTTAACAAGATAGGAAGCCGATTGGACAGAACACAAAAGGAATCTGGAAATTATTACTTTGTAAAGTAACAGACTGAAAGAATCGTAAAACGAAACAATTTTAGTTAAATCAGCTATGAGACAATTTAAGTATAATTATGCCCTATAAAAAGTGGGAAATATGGAAATACAAATACAGGATAAAGGTAGGATAACTCTTCCTAGTAAGATAAGAAAGGTACTGGGAATTAAGGAAAAGGACTGGGTGATCATTGTAGTTCAAGGAAATAAGATAGTGATAAAACCGAAGAATTCGATCACGGTGGCACAGACATTTGGCATTATAAAGAGTAAGAAGAGGATAAAACTGGAAGATATCGAGGAGGCTGACGGTAGGGATGCTCTTTCTTAACTCAAACTTCTTCATCTATCACTTGGTAAATTATTCTGGAAATGGCAAACGTTCATGAGAACTGCATTAGGTCATTAAAACAATGTATTTGTTACAGCTCTTCTTTCATTAGTAGCCATGACAAAGATGCTCAAACAAGCATTGAAAAGTGTTCTTAGCGAGACTGAGATAAACGAAGTTTTCTCTTCCTTCGATATCATAGGAGATATTGTGATAATCAAGATACCGGATTCTATGAGTGCTAAAAAACAGTTAATCGCTGATGCTATCTTGAGCAAGGTCAAACCAGTAAAATCAGTATTCATGCAATCATCTCCCGTTCAAGGAGATTTCAGGGTAAGAGGTGTGGAGTATATTGCTGGAGAAAATAGAACGCTGACGATCTACAAAGAACACAACTGCAGGTTCAAGGTCGATGTCTCAAAAGTTTACTTCTCTCCAAGGCTTTCTACTGAACGAGAACGAATCGCTGCCTTGGTCAATGATGGTGAAGTTATAGTGAACATGTTTGCTGGCATATGCACATTTTCGATCATAATTGCAAAGAAACACAAGTGTAAAATATACAGCATAGACATAAATCCCGATGCATACTCGCTCTGTGCTGAAAACGTGAAACTCAACAAAGTTACCGAAAGTGTTGTACCAATGCTTGGCGATGCGAAAAACATTATCACGAATGAATTGAAGGGAAAAGCAGATAGAGTCTTGATGCCACTGCCAGAAAGAGCGAAAGAATACTTGGAGTATGCTGTAATGGCTTTGAAAGAAAAAGGTATCATACATTATTTTACGCATGTTCACTCGGATTCTAGAAAATATGCTCTAGACGTTTGTGGAGAAGAGCTGGCAAGTTTAATGAAAGTGAAATATGAAATGAAAGGAGCTAGAGTAGTGCGAGAAGTCGGCCCGAGGTTTTACCAAGTAGTTGCAGATGTAATGATCTTCAAGTGATCATTATTTTTGAGGTTCTTCTGATCCTAATTCTCTAACGCTCTGTCCTTTCTCATCAGGGCCAGATGGCGTGCTTGCAATCGTCAATCCTATCCAAGCCAAAAGACCAAGCAGAACTGCCACTAATGCCAAAACTGTTAATTTCAGAGCAAGAGCGCTCCATTCAGAAACTAACAACAACCAAGCATAAATTATGAAACCAGCCATGCAAGCAATGAATATCACAGCACCGACAGATCTATTTGGTTTTCTGGCCAAAGCGTATCACATCTTTATCTCGTTTTATTTATCCCTTTCCAAGTTCAGGCTACTGTTTGCTTAGAGTAGATTGATCGTACTTTCTCTAGTGTATCGATATCATTTACACTCTTGTCGTGCCGTATGCGTTTTATTCTGGGAAACCTTAATGCATAACCGCTGTCATGCCTGTCGCTCTTTTGTATACCATCGAATGCTACTTCCAGCACTATTTCAGGCTTCACAATTACCCTGAAACTCTCGTCTTTGATCATTATTGATTTCAATCTGCTGGTCATCTCATCGATCTCTTCATCTGTCAATCCAGAATATGCCTTGCCAATGACCCTAAGTTCATCGTTGTCATTTACTGCAAACGTGTAATCCGACAAAACCCCAGCTCTCTTGCCATGGCCATACTCAGCTATAACAATTACGGCATCTATGGTATCGAGTTCTTTCTTGAGCTTTACCCAATGCTTTCCCCTCTTTCCGGGTTGATAAGTTGATCTCGGATCTTTCAATACTAAGCCTTCATGTCCCAAACTTCTGCTTTCTTCAAACATCTTTGCAATGCTTTCTTCAGAATCAAGTATTGAGAACGGAGAATTTATCAACGGTCTCCTGAATTCAATTCCGTTCAACATTTCCTTTCTGTTCGTTAACGGTTCCTTAATCCTGCTCGAACCGTCTAGATACAATATATCATACGCAATATAGACAACTGGAATTTCGTTGATCAACTCTAGATCGACATGCTTCCTTCTGAGCCTCCTCTGCAGATCATTAAACGGCAATGGCTTGCCGTCGCGGAACGGAACTATCTCGCCATCAAGAATGAAATTGTTCTTGTGTTGTAAAGCGGCATCCACAACTTCAGGAAACGGCGTAGTTATGTCTTCTAGCCTCCTCGAAAATATCCTGATCTTATCTCCAATCTTGTGCATCTGTGCTCTTATGCCGTCGTACTTGTATTCAGAGATCAATGGTTTGCTAAAATACTCTGCGATCTCCTTTGCATTAAACATAACATCGGCAAGCATGAAGTTTATGGGCGTAAATGGTTGCATAACTGCAGACGATAGTTTGTCATTCTTTGCGAGGAACGCTACATGACCTATGTCCCCAGCAACCAGAAACGCTTCTCTGACATCCTCAAGATTTCGAGCAAAAGCTTCTGCAATGGCAAGCTCGACAAGACCTTCCACAAGTCCAATCCTGAACTCGTTAACTACGATTTTGGCAAAGTATTTAGCTTCAACTGGTGAGCAGTTCATGATCAATCCGATGATCATCTTCTTCTTATCTTCTGTTGAACCTTGTCCAGTTGTGATTGCTATCCTCTTGAACTGTTCGTAAACGTGATCGAGCGTTAACTCGTTCTTTATCAACGGTTCCATCTTTCTCTTTGCAAGGGCATGTTCTGCGAGTTCACCAAGATCTCCATGTTTGAGATATACGTTTCTCAGTTCATTTGATGCTAAGTTTGATACTTCTGTTATAACATCCCAGATCAAACTGTATCCGACATTTAGATCTAGACCCGATCCCTTTGGTAAAGCGTTACCAGATAGAAACATGCATGAGATTCTTAGTGACTCATCATCCAAGGTTTTGATATATGCTGCAAGTATCTTCACTTTTTCGTTTTTGCTCCGTGTAGATCTTATCTGATCGCAAACACTTGCAAATTCACTGAATAATGCTACCACATTCGTATAACTATGCTGGTTAAATTTAACCTATGCAAACTTACAACTCAATTGCCATTAGATAAGCGTCTTCGCCGTCCCTGTAGTAGCCCCTGATCTTTGTCTTTATTATGAATCCCAGTTGCTCGTACAGCTTTACGGCAGATTCGTTGCTGACCCTGACTTCAAGATAGACCTCATCACACTTCTTGGAGGCCATGCCTGATATTCCTTCTTGTATCAGGGCCTTGCCAAGACCCTTGTTCCTGTGCTCTGGAATTACCGCTACGGAAACGACATGACCCTTTTTCACAAAGCCTAATTTACGGAAATTGGAAAATCCAAACTCCAGCTTGCACATGATGTATCCGACGATCTTGCCATCTAGTTCTGTCACAATGAAAGCTTCTGGAAGCTCTTTCAGGATAGATTCGAAGAAATAGTCAGAATAATGTTCAGGTAGAGTCGACATGTTGATCTCTACCACAGCGTGAAGATCTTCCAGTTCAGACCTTCTTACTACGTAGTCTCCAACATGCCTGAGTGCAGTCTGCAACGTTACTGCTAGTACAAATACGATATTTAACTTTAATCAGATATGACAAAATATTAATGTGTTAAGCTGGTTGAACTAATGGTTGGTATCTACACAGGGCAGTCAGCCTATTGACCATAACACCGTATTGTCCATAGTATCGTCACATGTGAAGGTCACGGATCACTATGCAAGAGAGGATGGTTCGCTAGAATTTTCCATAGAAGATTCTCCTACACTGAAGGAGGATTTTCAGAAAATTATTAACGATTTGAGAGCGTATGAAATGATTGCTGCACTGCGGAGGATCAATAGCCAAGGTTTGACTGTTACTGTTGGAACAGCGCCAGTTGGCAAGACTAGGCTCAAGACATGGATGCCAATAGCTCTCTTTGCAGTTACTGTTGGTGTGGTAATGTATGACGGGTTGCTAAGATCACAGACAATGAATCTCAGTGCTTACATTGCAGACCCGTGGGAGATGGCGATGATCTATACGCTTTCTCTAATGGGCATTCTAGGTATTCATGAACTCGGGCATGTAATAGCATCGAGGAAACACAAGGTGAAGGCTACGTGGCCCTTCTTCATACCTGGCATACCTGGGTTCTTCATCAGTCCCCCTACGTTTGGTGCAGTAATCTTTTCGAGAGCTCATATGCCTAACAGAGACATTCTTTTTGATATCGGTGTAGCTGGTCCGATAGCAGGTCTGATAGTAACCGTGCTGGTTTCGATCTATGGTGCGATGCTATCACCGCTCATTCCTGCGGACCAAGCAAGTGTGTTGATGAATCAAGCTCAACCCCAGTTGATCAAGATCAACCCCAGCCTAATTATGGTAGGTACTTTCTTTGCGTCTGGCAAGCTTGTAGAAGGTTTTGTACCAATCATGTCTCCAATTGCCTTTGCTGCTTGGATCGGATTCCTCCTGACTTTCCTTAACTTGTTACCTGCATGGCAGCTTGATGGAGGACATATAACACGTGCGGCGCTGGGTCTAAAATGGCATAGAAGACTGACCTTTGTCAGCGTAGGTATTCTTGCCGCTCTAAATTACGTCTTCATGGCGTTGTTCATATTGATGATGAATAGTAGATCTCCTGATGTAAAGCCGCTTGATGATGTATCTCCGCTATCCAAAAAGAGAAAGATGATCTATGTTATAGCTTTGTTCTTGGCATTGCTATGTGCGCCCCTGCCTTTTCCAATTAACTTTTAGATAGTTCCTATATCCATCTGGTCTTCACCGATGTAAAATGTGGGTCATCAGTTATGCATTCGGCACCAGATATCTTTGCTGTAGCGATGATGAGTGCATCTGCCATGGGTATTCTGCTTTGATAGCTTATTCTTGCAGCTTCTTCAGCTATGCCGCTATCTACACTTACCACCTGCATATCCTTCTTGGCAAGAAGGCAACGAAGTTCTGCAACATCCTTCCCTTCGTTTGCAATAGATAACTTGTACAATTCATATAACGTGATCGAAGACACGAGCCTGTGCCTTCTTTCTACAAGAAGAGATCTCAGCCTTGTAATCCTGTCTGGATCCTGCGTAGTATAGATCTCCCAGAAGTAGCGGGTATCATAAAGACGGTTTATCTGCGTCACTCTTCCTTTCGCATCCTATCTAAGAGTTCACGGGCTCTCTTGGTAGATAACTTGCTAGTACCAGCAAGGTCAAAGGTGGATTTGGCTTTGCGAAATACAATTTCTTGACCCTTTAAAGCAACCTGTAGAATTGTACCTTCATTAATTGCCAATTTTTTTCTCATTTTAATGGGTATTGTCGTTTGACCCCTACGTGTTACAACAACCTCTTCAACCATAGGATCCTATAAGAAATCCTATTATATAATAATTCCTATCTATGATGAATAGTATTTTAGAAACTTAATGAAATCTGTTCACGCTTATGCTTTAGGTTTCAGCAACATCTTGCTCGCATCAGAGACAACAAGAACCTTTTGCCTTTGGCCATGTGCATTCAACATATGATGCAAGGCGTCCTTTATCCTACCAAATGTTTTGAAACCCAGTCTGTTCTTGGCATAATAATCTGGAAGTGTAGATATTAACGCCAGTTCATATTTTTCACCGACTCCGTCCAGATAGAGCAGGTTTTCAAGCCCATCGACGTACTCCGCTAAATTGTGAGCATCCTCAATCTCGATCTTGCCTTCCACCAATCGCTCAAGCGCACTTGAACCAAAGCCGTCTCTGCACTCTGCAAGCAACGTGATGCTTCCATCTTCCTTCACAGCATCTATGCAGTTCCATAGCGAGTTCAGTGCGTTTGAGAGAGTGGAACGGCCGTTGCCTGAGCTTATTATGGAAGCTTTGCCCTTTTCAACCTCGACCTTGCCAAATGACTCGAGCTTGGCTATGGCAACCTGATGCGCTTTTGCAGGTTTATCTACAACAATATCTGCAAACCCACGGGTACCGATTATTGCTTCAATCGAGGTTCCATCGAACCTATCCGCAAATTTTTGTGCTATAGAAAGTGCATTGTTTGCTGCGCCAGGGCTTGGCATATCGCCATTTCTTGCCTTGTACGCCTCGAACATCTCCTCCTTTCCAAAATTTCGCAACAAGTGGGTAGGTGTACCAGAGTAACCGAATAACGGATCGAACGATGTTTGCGACAAGAATATAGGATTATTGGAGAGTTTTGAAGGATCGTCTGGTAGCTCGTTTACACCTATGCCTTTGTCCTGGTAAGTGTTTCGATATGCGTTGAACACATCAGACGGAACACACATGCTAACCGCTGTATCCTTCTTCATTAAGATGTCAGCGAGCATAGAAGCAAGTTTTGCCACATATTGCGACGTATCAAGCACAACTATCTGTGTATCATTCTTTGCAGTAATTGCTTCCAGCTTGGAACTGATCTGCTCCTCGCTCAGATGCTCGATCTCTTCCGTAACATAGTCAAGGAGGTTTTCTGCCTTTATATCCAGAACAACTTCCGTACTACCGTACTTGAGCCATATCTCTGGCATACCTGCGCATAATATAATTAAAATAAATGTGTGTTGGTAAGCTTTATCGTGGACTTTGTTAAACAGTTCGCAACCTTCCTAGTGAAGAGCAATGCCCTAAAGTTTGGCGTCTTCAAGCTTTCAAGCGGAAAGGAGAGCCCGTATTACATAGACTTGAGGGTCCTGCCCAGCTTTCCGCAGTACTTTAAACTTGCCATCAGTGCTTACAGAAATACCATAGAAAAGCAGGTTGGATTGAAATCTCTGGACTATTTATGCTCCGTACCTACCTCTGGGCTGGTGTATGCTTCTGCGCTTTCCTACGAAATTGGCAGGCCATTTGTGTACGTGAGGAAGGAGGCAAAGGAGCACGGAACAAGCAAGATGATTGAAGGCTATCTTGCTTCAGGTGCTAAGGTGATGATGATAGATGACGTTGCCACTACTGGAAAGTCAATCATAGAGGGTGTGGAAGCTATAAGGAGCAACGGCGGCGTGGTTGAGCATGCGCTGGTCCTTATAGACAGGCTGGAAGGAGCAAAGGAGACCTTGAAAGGACAGGACGTGAAGCTGCTCTCCGTGGCAAAGATAAGCGAGATCGCTAACGTGTTGTTCGAAAGTGGGATGCTTGAAGAGAATGTCTTAAAAGCCGTTCAGAAGCAGTTCAAAGGAAAGGCCTAACTCTCGTATATCATCAGCGTCTTCTCTTCCAGCAGTACATGTAAATTGCCCACTGCCCTGTAAACCTCGCTCTCCTTCTTTGCTCCGGTGCAGACAAGTTTCCCGCTAGCAAACAACAGTATGACTGTCTTCGGGTCGAGCATCCTGTGTATCAAGCCAGGGAACTGTTCTGGCTCATACATGCTTCTGGGCAGCACTCTTGCAGCCATTTCTAGGTGTATCTTTCCCCCCAGACTTGCAGAAGCTACGATATTCTGAATTTCGATCGAGGGCTCGCTCTCTATCTCTATTCCTCCTTTCTTCAGTTTTATTACAACGCTCTTTACCGCTTTTATGGCCTGCTCCTCGGACTTTGCCCCCGTACAGACCATCTTGCCAGAGCTGAAGATCAAGGTTGCAGTCTTGGGTGACTTTAACCTGAAAACTAAACCCGGAAACTGATCCGGATGGTATTCCACATCGGGAAAGATCTGCGTTATAAGGTTCAAATTTACTGTCTGATTCACAGTTGCAGAAGCTACAACATTTTCAATGCTGACAATGGGTTTGGTCTGTGGCATTCTTGCTTCCCTTATAAAGGGGGTATATATATATCAATTAGACAGGTCCGGGAGGACCAGGTGGAGCTGTGCTTCCATCAGAAGGTGGTGCATCTGATCCAGATTCAGTCTTTGGTTTCCTTGTACCTGCCCTGTTGAAGAATAGTACTGCAAGTATTATTGCAATGATTATGTAATTGACTGGAGGATTGATCAGTCTGGTTACATAACCGATCTTCGGTATGACGTAAACAACTTCGCCTATGTAGTCCTTCTTCTTAATTGGATAATCCGTCCCTGGTATAGATGCGGGATTTGCATCTCCTTTTGTTGTAATAACTCTGTCACTGCTCTCCGCGATATCCACAACCCTATGCACTATGACCCTGTCGTGAATTTCTGGTCTGTTGAAGACAATGATGTCCCCGCGTTCTACCTTTTCAAACGTGGAACCGTCTCTAACTATCAAGACATCGTAGACATTCAAGACAGGTTCCATGCTCCCGCTGGAGACAACGTAAAACGGATTGTCTGTTGCAAACGCAACTCGCAAACCCATCCAAACAGCGAGAACACCAATGACCACAATAACAACGTCTTTTATGGCATGTGATACCTTCGGACTCAGCATAACGCTATCTATCAAGTTATTTTACATTAGATAAACCTTACGAAGGAAGGCAGCTCAGTCTAATGCCTTAACATCATACCTTAACATCACAGATCAGGGTAACTCTGATTCTTCACCGCTGCCTAGATCACAAATACGTGTTAATTATTTTAATATTCTGAACCTTTAAGCTGAGAACTACATGCAACCGACGTTTTACTTGCCTAAAATCCTTCCAGCCTTGTTTTCTTTTGTGGGGATCCACACATAACTTGCATTGGCATAATTCTTGGCAATATTGCGAATTGAAAGAGCGTATGTTCTAATATCTTCTTCATTCATGTTATATTCACCTTTCAGCTGCTTGACAACTGCTTCGTTGTCGCACCTTATCTCGATCTCATCCCCAGATTTCAAAGTCTTGTTATTTTGTAATGCATGTAGTATGGCAAGGTATTCACATCGGAAGATGTCTTTGCCTTGGCTTCTGCCTGAAAATTCTTCGTTTGTCGTATCATCCACCCAAGCAATAAAGTTCCCCTCCTTCTTTGATGCACCGTCAGTGTAGATTACATGCTTCATAGCGCTCCACCCCTCTTGCAGGGCCGTCTATACACGAGTATCATGATTTAACCCCAACCACGCAGATCACTACAAATAATAGCAAGAATTTTAGGTATTAACCTACATATTAGTTTGGGTGGTAGGAGATCATACTTTTCAGAAAGAAGAAAGGGGAGAGGGAGAACGGAGCGCAAGTAAAGCAAGAAGCAAGCGTAATCGCTTTTGCAGATCTGGAAAAGTGGATAAAATCTAAAACTGACTCAGAACTGGAGGTTATCAAGTTGGAGCTGAACCAGAACAGAAATGGAGTACAGATCATAATTAATTCTATCAAGGCCCTTGGTGAGGAGCTCAGGAAGGTTGAGATAAGCACAGAAAAGGTTGCTGAGCAGTATCTTCCGGTAATCAATGGTGCAAAGCAAACGCTTCTTGTGGCAATTCAAAAGGAAACTTCTGAAGAGTTACCGGAAATCAAGAACTTTGATGATGTTCTAATTTTGCGTGAAAGAGCAAACAGGCTCTTGAATAGGCTTGGTGATACTAGCGGTTCACACAGACGTGTGATTCATAATTTTTTCGGAAAACATTCCAAGGTGCTAAAGTTTCAGCTAGGATTGTTGAACAAGGAGGTCAAACATCTCAACGAGATAATCGAAGGATATAAAGAAAAAACATCTTCCTTGTCTGAATGTAGTGCAAGTATATCCAAGATCTCTACAGCAATGAAGGAGAGCAGCGAGCTGGCATGGAAGAGCGAGGAGACAAAGAATGAACTGAAGGCGCTGAAAGCAAAGGAAGCTGAACTCGTTAAGAGGATTAATGACTTGCAAAACACGGAAAGTTTTGCCACGTACAAATTAGATGTGGAAGAGCTCGCAAAAGTTAAGAAAGATGCTGAAAGTGTTCTGTCAGAGATTAATGCTGCGTTTTCACGAATCGCTAGACCGCTGAACAAATACACGTATGAAGTTGGGTTGGATAAGGAGAGCAGCTATCTCGTTCAATCGGTTATGGAAGATCCTTTACGGCTAGTTCAAGATGCAAAAGTGGAGAATCTGATCGAAGTTATAAATAAAGTCAAGGAAGCCGTTAGACAGAACAAGATAGTCGTAAAGAATCCCGAGAAAGATATGGAAAACATGAGTGCGCTAATAACTAACATGCAACAGTACATAGATGTGTACAAGGTTCATTACGCAAAGATGCAAGCCTTAATCGCAAAGACATCACCCATAGATACGGAGTTGGATAAGCTTCGTAGTGAGCTTGAGCGGAACCGAGGTGATGTAGCGCAAAAGGAATCATTCCTAAATGACTATGCGGAAAATGTGGAGCATGCGAAATCTACGATAAGTTCTGAATTGAATAGCATTACTGAACGTATAGACGGAGCCACAGGTTCGAGGATAAAAGTTAGGATCTAATCAAATGGTTAATAGTTTTCTTATACGAAGACTGGTTAGAGAACTGTGAAAGAGATCAGGGATGGGCCCGAAGGGGTTTGAACCCTTGACCTACCGGTTTCTCATAATTATTATGAGCCGGTCGCTCTGCCAGACTAAGCTACGGGCCCCAAATGCATTCAATAAATTAAGTATAAAGGTTTTGCAAACTACATGCTTCTAACATATTTTTCGCAAACAGCATCCAAAAGCATGTTCTGTGCAACTAGTGATGAGACAGAAGCCTTGAATACATCTTCATGTCTGATGCTTTGTAATTGTTCAAGTATATTTCGCCACACAGCTGCGTGCTTCACATCAACAGTTGCATGTATCCTCTGATATTCTGTAGCATCATCACTTGTAATGTTGTAATACTTCGCAAGACCTTCAAGCTTGGTCTGGCTTATCTTGGGTATCTCCGCTTCATAGGCATACATTGCAGCAACACCCTCATCAAACACTGAAGCAAGTTCAAGCAACCTGTTCACAGAATCCCTTGTCTTCTGGGCAACTTCATACTCCTCCAGCTCCCTTCTACTCACGCCTACCGCACCTGCAAACTTGACCCAAGGTTCAATATGTTCTCGCTCCTCTTGCAAGTTCGTCATAATGTTCTCATTGCTATCATGGGTAGCTAGTTTTTCGACCATGCTTGGCACCGCCTTCACTAGATGGAAATACTCCTTCGCATAACCTTGGAGTGCTTCCAAGTCTAGTTTACCTTCAGACCACATCTGGTAAAACGGATGCTTTAGGAGACTTCGTTTCTCTATCTCCTGATCGATTCTTTTCACTAGATACATGAATTATCATGCCAATCATCCTATAAAAAAATCTTGTGCTGGCAAAAGATTTTATTGCAACAGGGTATGACGCATGAATGTGCTCCGGTGGTGTAGAAGCAAAACTGCACATCCCGGTCAAGCATAGCGGCCTTTCGAGTCGCTGATCGCGGGTTCAAATCCTTCAAGGTGAAAATCCCGCCCGGAGCACACCAACTTAACTTACTATTGCTTGCCCTTTGAATTGGGAAAAGGCATTAATAATATGTTGATGACTATGCTCTTAGTGCTGGGTAGTGAACAGGAGAGTAAGTAATGTCAATCCTCTGCAAGAATCCTTTGGAGATCACCTCGCGAAGATCGAGGAAGCGATAAAGCGCGAACTGAACCTTTATTCGTGGTCTGAGTTTTACGCGCCTTTGAAGTACGCTTGCGATGGTGGTAAGAGGATCAGACCCCTCATATTGGTTCTTTCTGCTGAAAGTGTTGGCAGGTGTAGCGATGATGCGTATCTGGCTGCATCCGCAATTGAATTACTGCATACAGAATCGATAATACATGACGATATCGTTGATGAAGAGAAGGAGCGAAGAGGCAAAACATCTTTTCACATAAAATACGGCTACAACATGTCCATACTTACTGCAGACTTTGTGCTAGGTATGATACTTAACATTGCATCGAAACTAAAGGATCCTAGGATGGCAAACGAGCTGGCGAATGCAGCGTTAAAGATGAGCGAGGGGGAGATGCTTGAAGTTAGACTTGCTTCCGAACAGGAAGTGCAGCTTGACGATTACATCAACGTGCTTACCTACAAGACGGCAGCTATCTTCGAGGCATCGTCAAAGATAGGTGCTATAATCGGTGGGGGTAATGATGAACAGATCAATGCACTTACGAACTTTGGTAGATTCATCGGGATAGCGTACCAGATACACGACGATCTTGCAGATTGGAACAACGAAGATAGGTTGTTCAATACATTGCTGAAAAATAACGGCCATTCAAAGGACTTCACTGACAAGATGGGGAACATGCTTCTTGATTACACCGAGAAGGCAAAGAACGAGTTGCGTATTATTGCTAACGGCAACGCAAAGATACATCTTGCAGACCTGGTCCGCTTGACCATGCTAAAATAAGATAGGTGATTCGATGATGAATTTGTCATATTTGAGTGCAGGTGATGTCTTCGCCAGCTGACGATAAGTTTTCACATAATGAAACAGAAACAGATGGACGATCTGCAAATATCAATCCTCTTGCATTGCCAAATCCTTGGTGGTACGAGCTGTACCAGAGAATTAAGCTTGCTCCATGGTGGCTCAGCTACAACTTTGGTGTTGCGAAGGAAGCTGTGCTGAAGGACAAGATCATCAAACTAGCAACTGAGTTGGATTTGCAGGAAAATTGGGTCAGGAGAGTTGTGAGACATGCGGTGTCGGAGTTCTCAAAGAAGGGTTTGGGACATGACTACTATGGTTATCATACAATAGATCATGAACTCGAAGCTACTTACTTTACTTTGCTGGTGGCAAAAGGACTCAGAAATAGCGAACTTAGCGATGAAGATATCAGCTATCTTTTCGTATCGGCACTCTTTCATGACTTTGATCCACTGAAGGAGTTCGACAAGCCTAACGAGGAATCCATTGAATGGTTTCTCAGGCACGATCCTAGGATAGAGAATTTCATAAGAGAAGTTGGGATCAGCATCGATATTGTGATGGCATTGATACATCGCACTGCCTATCCATTCCAAGGTGAGATCAAGGAAAAAACAATGCGTAGAATTCAGGAGTTGCTTACAAGTGCGGGCATTCCTGAACACGACATAAGCACACGAAGACATTATGAAGATCTTGGATGGCTCTTGTCAGTCTCTGAACGCGTTGCTGGATATGCTTTGGGCGATTTTACCAGATCGACTGAACTTGCGAAACGCAATGCCCATGCACTAGGATGGCATCCGTCGGTTATCAACGTCGAGTCGGTAAAGTACTTCAGTATACTTAAGGAAGAGAAGGAGATCGTTGATCGTGTACTGCAAGCAGTTCCAGAAGATTATAGGAAGCGTTTTCATGACAATGTTGCGGCATTCAAAGAAGCTTGGGATAAAGAGATGGAGATCAGGAGCATGTTATTGAAAAAGCAACTCGTGCTTATTCCTGTGGTGGAAGAAATGCGTATTGATCTGAACTCGGCACTTAGGGAAACATTGGTGAGGCTATACAGAGCACTTCCGCCGCCTATACGGGTGGAAGAAAATAACTTCGTCAGAACGCTTACGAACAAAGATACAGTGCTTGTTACATTGCGGCTCAACAACGATCATGGTACGGTAGTTGGATATGCGAAAGGTGGACCGCTTGAAGACTACAAACTGCGGAAGGGTACACATGATGAAAATATGGGTAAGCGAAACACGATCTATCTCGAAGCTATGAGCATACAACCTGGGTACTGGGGAGTAAAATGGGGCCATAAGTTACGTCTGAAGTTTCTGAGTGAAGCTCAGAAGAAGCAATATAAATTTCTGAGTGCGTATGCACACCGCAACGTAATAGAAGACAGGATAGCCAGAGGTGAACCGATAGATATGGTTCGCAAGTATGATCCAGACAAACTAGACTATTATAGGCTGAACCTGACAGCTTTACCTGAAGAACTGCTCACAGCGGCTGCGATGGAACAAGAAGAATCCGAAAACGATAACATCTAGCATCGCTAGGGTAGCACAGCTAATGGTGGAACAGAACTGGACGAGAAATCTATTAGTGGTGCAGGGTATATTCCAAATCCTACCATGAAGACCAACGCGAATATTAGAACGGCGACTATGATTCTGGGCTCCTTTATCCTTCCTGAAACTGTTGATTCGTCGAAGTACATTCTTCGTATAACCCAAGCATAGTAACCCAATGACAGCGCACTGTTCAGTACACCTGCAATTGCAAGATAGGGTCCCCAACTAACCGCAGTTCCTGAATCTACTGCCGCCGTGAAAAGTATAAACTTGCTCCAGAAACCGTTTAACGGAGGTACACCGGCAAGCGCGAGTAGCGAGACAGACATGACCATTGCTGTTATGGGCATCCTTCTTCCCAATCCTTTGTAGCTATCTATGTTTGCTGTTGCCAATGCTACGACAACGCCAGCAGCTGCTATGAACGCTGCAGATTTCATAACAGCATGATTCAGTATGTGAAAGAGCGAACCCTGCATTGCGTATGTAGAGAATGGCGCTAAGCTCAGTCCGATCAAAATGTAACCGGCCTGCGCGATGCTGGAGTATGCAAGCATTCTTGTCATGCTCTTCTGCGTCAACGCGGCAAGATTGCCTATGGTCATCGTAATCACTGCAATAATGCCCAGAGCAAGACTCCAGTCAACGCTGAGCGCTACCATACCCAGAATCAGGACCCTTAATGCGGCAGCAAATCCGGCCTTCTTTGTCCCTGCAGCAAGGAAAGCGCTTACTGTTGTTGGTGAACCCTCATATGCGTCTGGGAGCCACATATGAAATGGTACGAGTGCCATCTTGAAACCAAAACCAGCAATGAAGAGTGCAAGCGACATCAATGCAATGGGAGATAGATCACCTTCCAGTTGTGTCAATGACTGTATAACGACTCCGATGTTTGTTGAGCCAGTCAGACCGTACGCAAGTGAAATTGCATAGATCAAAATGCCGGATGATAATGCTCCGAACAGAAAGTACTTGATCGCTGCCTCATTTGATACCGGATCCTTCTTGTGGAAACCTGCAAGAACGTAAGTCGGGATACTCATCAGTTCCCATGCAACTATAAGCATTACAAGATCGGTTGAGTATGCTATCAATACCATCCCTATTGTTGAGAGCAGAATGAGGGAGTAGTAAGGCGCTGGATTTGCAATTTTCTTCATGTAATCTATTGATGATGCTGTAACTACGATCGCCACAATTAACATCGCTATTCCAAAGAAGGCGCCAAAAAGATCGTCTGTTAGAACAGTTTCGGCAAAAGCAACTGCAGGTAAGGTTTCTCCAGAAAATATTCTTATGATTATTATGAGAATGGAAACTATGAGTGCTCCAAATGCGATGCTGCCATAGGCTTTGTGGCTTGCGCCCTTTTCCTTGCGCATAGCGTCTATTACAGGTATAATTAGACCTACGGTACCTAGAATTATCGTTATGAGAATTGGAGTCGAGAATATTTCTTCCATTTATCTATCTCATCCCTATAGCCAGCAACAAAAGCAACAAGAAGATTATTCCAACAGCAAATGCGTAAATGTAGGTCTGTGTTACACCAGTTTGCATAAACCGTACAGCCTTTGACCACCAAGACATGCTGAAGTACAAGGCAGGGTTGATCCCTTCAATGATCACGCTTTCAAAGTAACGCCATATGCCTCTGAATATAATCAGAGGGCCAATCACAAATCCCCAGTAGTAAATGCTGTTAACATACCACCTGTTCTCCAAGAACCTGTAGATCGCATATGTAACTATGTTCGAACCTATTGCTGCAGGGCTTGCATACCTACCAATATAGAATATGTAACCCAGACCCGCGCCTATGCCAAAAGCTCCTAAGGATGACGCTATAGCAATGGGATTGAAACTAACTTCAGCAACGGATTCGATGCCGTACGAATTGAAGAGAAAGACTGAAAACATATGGTGCAGCTTTTCTTCAAAAAACGGACCTGCTACACCAATGGCTATTGTTAGACCTGCTAGTATTCCAAAAGGTATCCACATTACAGCGCTTACTTCATGAAGTTTGTGACCGTGATGTTCAAGCTCGCTGAGATGCTGGCTCTTCCCACCAAACAATGCCATACCAACCATTCTCATTGTATAGAATGCTGTCATCACAGCTGTCAGGACAGCAAGCCAGTACAACACGGGACCGAGTGTGTAATTAGACTCTAGGATTGATGCGAATATTGCATCCTTGCTCCAGAATCCACTAGTTATTATCGGAGCTCCTGCGAGTGACAAGGCGGCAGCCATCATTGCAATGTAGGTCTTGCGCATATGCTTCTTCAAACCGCCCATATCCGACATGAACCTGCTTTCGGCGACATGCAACAATCCGCCAGCTGCCATGAAGAGCGATGCCTTGAACATAGCATGGCTTGATAGATGGAAGAGACCTGCAGTATATCCTTCTACAAATTGAGAAGATAATCCTGCTATACCCAGAGCAAGCATCATGTAACCGATCTGCGAACCAGTGGAATATGCAAGCACCTTCTTTATCTCCTTGTTAACTATTGCCTGTGATGCTAGCAGGAATGCGGTGATTACACCAACCCATGCGACTATCTCGAAGAACTGGCTTGCTCCAAAAGCTGCCACGGCAAAGAAGAGCGGGCCTACTCTGGCAACAAGGAACACACCGGCCTTGACCATTGTAGCTGCATGTATGAGCGCAGAAACAGCTGTAGGACCGGTCATGGCTTCCAGTAACCATTCATGCAAGGGGAATTGTGCTGACTTGCCAATTGCCCCTCCAAATATCAGTACGGCAGCTGGAACCAGCAAACCCTGCGAGCTCATTGCCTGAGCCCACGTATGATCTTGCAACAATACCTTATACTCGAAAGTTCCTGCGTATGCGAATATCAGGAACATACCAGCTAACATAGCAACGTCTCCAGCCTTTGTCATCAGGAAAGCCTTCATGCCGGCATGTGAAGGCGAAGTGAATTGTGCAATTCCTAGAGCGTGGTGTCCAATCCTTCCAACGTAATCCTTTACCTTATCCTTGTGCCAGAATCCAATCAATGCGTAAGATGCCAGACCCACTCCCTCCCAGCCGAAGAAGAGCATCAGCAAGTTATCCGACAGAACTATGAGCTGCATGCTCCCGATGAAAAAGTTCATGAAGAACCAGTATCGGATCAGATCGCGATCGCCCTTCATGTAACCGATGCTGTAAACCATGATCAGAAATGATATCCAAGCTACTAGGTTGGTCATGATTATGCTCAACGTATCGGCCAAAACACCAGCGTTGATACCGATCTCTGGAATCCATGGATACTGACTGTGCACTTCATCACCAGCTAGAGCAACAGGAATGAGAGTAGCTGCAAGTATCGCGCTTGCCAATGAGAAGCCAACCGGTGCTATATCTCGTGCCTTGCCTCCAGCTTTTGCAAATAGAGGTGCCAGCATCGCTCCTACCATAGGCAGTATCCAGATCAGCCAGACATTCAATGAAAGTGTGTCAAATGCTGAATTGTGAGCTGTCAATAATTCAGCGCCGTTTTCAACTCCTTCAACTAGCAAGCTTATCAGACTATTCAGCCACATTTTCTCACCCTACTATGCTCTTCATGAAAGGTACTATCGTTGAAGTAAGGATATCCGGATAGATGCCAATAATTATTGTTAGAAGCGCAAGTGCCATCATGGGAGCTGTCATGTAAAGTGAACCTTCCCTGACATTCTCCATACCTTCTGGAAGTTTGCCGAAGAAGATGCGCTTTATCATCCAGAGTATGTAGCCAGCAGTTAGAAGTGTAGTTGCCATTGCAAGACCAAACACGACAAGCCTGATCATAGAGTCCTGATCAAGCGCTGTCTGCAATGCTCCATAGAATAACATCCACTCTGCCATGAATCCGTTTGTAGGGGGAATGCCCACTATGGCAAGAGCGCCTATCACAGCTGTTACAGCAGTAATTGGTAACTTGCCAGCAAGCCCACCGAGCTTTGCAAAGCTCCTTGTACCAACCTGCAGTATCAGCATCCCAGCCATCATGAAGAGCAGTGCCTTTCCTGTGCCGTGACTGACGTAAAGCAGCACAGAACCTGTAAGACCTATAGCGTTAACCGATGCAAAACCAAAGAGAAGATAACCCATCTGGCTTATACTCGAATACGCAAGCAATCGTTTTACGTCGTCCTGCATGAGCGCCATTGCGCCTCCATAAACCATTGTTATGAATGCCCCGATGCTCAACCATAGCGAAGTATCCTGATACGTGTTTGGCATCAGCACCATCAGCAGTCGCATCAACGCATAACCACCGATGCCGATCATTGCTGGCGACAGGAGAGCGCTTATCGGTGTAGGCGCTTCAGCATGTGCATAAGGCAGCCATATGTGAACTGGAACTATTGCAAGCTTAACAATGAGTCCTATGATTATGGCGACAGCAATTATTGGCAGCAGATCTGCAGGAATGCTTGATTCTATTATATCGGCCATATCAAAGGATCCTACAGAAAGTCCCATTGCGATAAGTCCCAGCAGAAGAACGACGGCGCCAACATGAGTCCAGAAGAAGAACATGAGAGCTATGCGCCTTCTCGCGCCATAGCCATAAAACGCAATGAGGAAGAAAGACGGAACAAGCATCAGTTCAAAGAAGACATAAAACTCGACAAGGTTTGATGCCAGCACCGTGCCGAGCATACCCATTGCAAAAACCAGAAACAGTGCGTAGTAGATCCCTACGTTATGGTTTATCACCTGACTGGGAACTTGCGTCTCCATTTTTTGTGGTATGCCACTCGTCTCCATCTGTTGGTGATGGTATTCTTCGGTTATCTTGTGAATCATATAAGGTCTTGAATACAGAACTAAAACTGTAGAGAGAACGTAGACTATGATCGCAAACGGCATGCTTAACGCATCAAGCACCAGCCCAAACTGTCCCAGCTGGCTCCAAGGATAAAATTCTGCATAGTAACCCGAGGCAGCTGGAATGACCAGCATCGCTGTTGAGTAAAGCATAACTGCAAACGTGAACCATGTAGACGGACCTACACCATATCTTCTACCAAGATAGTAGGCAAGCGGGGAGAGCAGTAAAGGGATGAATACCGCCTGAAGAAGATAATACATTATCCTCTCATGCTCCTGAACTCTTTGACATCAATTTCCTTGTGAAGCCTGTAGGCCACAATGATCAATGCCAAGCCTACAGCTACCTCTGCTGCAGCAATTGCTATGGAAAATAGCGCAAGTGTCTGCCCCGTTACATTTGGAGTTGGCAAGTTTCTGGAGAATGCAACCAAGTTAAGGTTTGCAGCGTTAACTATGATTTCAATGGCAAAGAGCATGCGTATGAAATTTCGCTTTACAGTCAGACCGTAGATACCGACTGCCAGCAGTATAGCGGAAACGATAAGATAGTCAACCAGCTCCGCCATTTACTTTAGCCCCCAGATCCACCTTCGCAAGTACGAGTGCGCCTATTACGGCAGCAGCAAGCGTCAGCGCCATGGCGATCAACGCAGGCGAGTAGTAGGTCAGTATTTGATCGCCTATCTGTGTAAACGTCATGCTGCTTTCTGGCACATGCCACGCAGTTAGCCCAGAACTTATGAATACACCCCCCAGCCCAAACATTGTGACAAACATGATTATGAGACCCATGACCTTTCTCTTGCCCTCTGGAACGGTCATCCATGCCTCTCTTCTCACAAGCATTATCGTGAATATTACAAGAACGACGACTGCACCAACGTAAACAGCGATCTGGAACATTGCAACGAAGGTCGCTTCAAGAAGAACAAAGTACATCGCAATGCCCAACAATGATATTGCAAGTGCGATAGCTCCGTAAATGATCTCCCTAAATTCTAAAGCAACTACAGCGGAACCAATTGTTATAACAGAAACTGCAATAAATGCTGGATCAACCATGTGTTGCACCCTGATCGTCGATCTTTATTTCAACGTTTCCTTGGTACTTTGGTTTGACCGCTAACTGATCAGGTGTGTATATCAGGTGCTCTTTTGTGTATGCCGAAAGTTCATAGTCATCAGTCATGAAGAGCGCATAGAACGGACATGCATCAACACATAATCCGCAGAAGACGCATTTGCCAAAATCTATCTGGGGCATGATGCTCTTCTTGTTGTGGGTCCATGTTTTGTCGATCTTTACCATGCCTATTGCTTCAGCAATGCCCTCACATGCTATTGCACACAACTGGCATCCCGTGCATTTGTCATGGTATAGTATGTGTCTTCCTTTGTAACCAGCTATGCCAACTCCCTGCTTTGGATCGTACTGGTAACCATCACCTACAAACTTCAGCTTCTGCTCTGGATATCTTAATGTGAATCTTCTCACAATTAGGTGCTTTGTTCCAGATTCTATTGCCTTGAACATTCCTCCTGCTCCGCTCATGGACTAATCACTCCGACAGGACCTGCGGGACCTGCAACACCTAGGTAAAGGAGTGCAAGCGCTATAAAGATGTTAATGAACGAAATGGCAATCAGCTTTGCCCAACCAGTTCTTAGCAGTATATCGATCCTAATTCTTGGGTTTATCCCCCTAGGTAATAGCATCAGCACTGAGATTCCAAATGTTTTCACAACAAACCATAATATTCCGACCGCTTCCTGTGTCGATAGGATCTCGACTCCGAACAGATCGACGCCCGATGGTGCATTGGGTCCCAAGAATGCGAGCGGTGGAGGTCCCATCCATCCACCAAGGAAAAGTGTGACAAACAACGCCGCGAGAGCATAAAGTTTGATGTATGAGGCTAGCTGTATCAAACCATATGACATTCCAGAATATTCGGTCAACCATCCAGCTACGATTTCGCTCTCAGCTTCTGGAAGATCAAAAGGAACTCTTTCGAGTTCAGCAAGTGCGGTTATGAAGAAAACGAATGCCCCTATTGGAAGTAGAAGAATGTACCAGTACGGCTCTTGAGCCGCAACTATCTTTGACAAGTTTAGCTGCCCAGAGAGGATAACAACACCTAGGACTGAAAGTATCAATGGAATTTCGTACGCTATCATCTGGTGCAGAGCGCGCAAACCGCCAATGAACGGATACTTGCTGTTGCTTGCCCATGAAGCTAGCAAGGCTGTCAACGGGAAGAAACCAAGAATGGCGAAGACAACTAACAGACCAACATCGATATCCGCAATGACCCATCCGGGACCTGCTGGTATAACAGCGATCAATGCTGATGAAGCTACAACTAACACAACAGGCGCCGCCCAGAATATTGGTTTGTCTGCACCCGCAGGTATTATTACCTCCTTTCCAAGTAACTTCAAAAAATCTGCGAGCATCTGCAAAAGTCCTTCAAGCGAGCGAGCCCACCAGAATACTTCCCTGCCAGCATAGTAAGGCCCAACTCTTATCTGCATCTTTGCAAGGAACTTGCGCTCTACAAAGATAATAGCAGTTGCGAACAACGCTGCGAAAGTAAATCCTGGAAAGACCGCTACCCTGAATAAAGGCTGCTCCATTGTGAGTTTTATCAGCGGGGCACCGATCTGAGGGTTTACCATCATCGTCAGGAGCAGATAAGGATTCATCTCTATACCTGCTATCTCTGGAGCAGGAACAAAGAACAGAACGATGAATATTATTGGAAGCAAGATCAGCGTGAATATTACAAGGATCCAGAACGCAAGCCAGAGTATACTCTTTACAAATTCTGCAAAGCTGAACTCTTGGACTGTTGCCATTAGCGATCTGCCTCCACTGGCCAGTAGTTGAGACTCCAGTATATTGCTGGCATGTCTGCAAGTCTTGCTCCCTTCAACAAATATGACATGGCCGGTATCTGCCTGAACGAGGGTACGCTCATCTTTACTCTATAGGGCTTGGCCGTACCATCGCTAACTAAGTAGTATGCAAGTTCTCCCCGACCAGCTTCAACTCGCTTGAATACTTCGCCTGCCGGTCCCCTCGGGTTCGGACCGAGTTTCGTTCTAACCGAACCTGAGGGCAGCTTTTCCAAACACTGCTTGATTATGTTTATACTTTCATACATCTCCAGAAGTGGGACGTATGCACGTGCGTAAGAATCTCCTGTATTCATTGAATAAACTTCAAAATCTAGTTGATCATAAACGTCGTAAGGCTCGATCTTGCGAATATCATGTTTGACACCAGAGGCTCTTAGCACAGGACCTGTAACACCCAAGTTGATTGCGTCCTGTGCTGACAACACGCCAACTCCCTTCGTTCTGTCAAGGAACAATGGGTTGTTGTAGAATATGTCCTTGTACTGATCGAGCCTGTGTTTGAAATAATCTAATTGCCTAAACGCTCTTTCCTTGAAGTTTTCTGGGAGATCGTTTCTTACTCCCCCTGGAACAAAGTATGCATGTGTTACCCTTGCTCCAGTTGCCGCTTCCGCAAGGTCGATCAGCAGCTCCCTGTCGCCCATTGGCCACATGAACATGGTTGAATGCCCCAGAAAGATTCCGTAAATGCCCAACCAGTATAACTCGAAGATGCATCTGTTAAGTTCGGCCATTATCACCCTGATGTACTTCGCTCTCTCTGGCACTGGTATGTTTGCTATCTCTTCAACACCAAGACAGAACGGATACAGAATCCCGCAGGAATCAGCTATCATGGGCCTTTCCAGATGCGGAATGTTTTGTATGTAGTTCCTGTACTCGCACATCTTTTCTTCTCCTCTGTGCACATAACCTGGGTCTGGATCTGCACCAACTATGATATCCCCGTCAACTTTCACAACAAGCCTAAAATGCCCAGAGCCTGGGTGCTGCGGACCAACGCTAATTGTAAGAATCCTTCCCTCTTCAGACTCCTCGACCTGCATGCTTGGTGGAAGCCCCATTTCGATCACCTATCTACCTTTTATGCTGAAGTCCTTCCTCAAGGGAGGAATATCAGCCCAGTCCTCGGGAAGCAACAATCTCTCCAGCCTTGGATGCCCCTCGAATATCACGCCCAGCATCTCAAACGTCTCCCGCTCGTGGTATTCAACCCCTCTATAAACAGGTATCAATGTTGGTGTCTTTGGATCATCTCGGGGTAACTTTAACGCAAACGCGAACACTGATGATGTATACTCTGGCTTGGTACAACAGCCTATGTGGTACACGACCTCGATGATATTTTCTTTCGGATAATCTACGCCTGCAACTGATATTGGCTGGTCAAACCCTACTTCGTCACGCAAGAATCTTGCAAAGTCAAGGACATCTTCGGTTTTAACATTAAATCTTATTCTCTTTGGCTTTGCATATACAAGTTTAATCTTATCTCCAAACCTTCCTGTAATTTTCTCTATAATGCCTTTCTCCAATGCCGGAATTTCAACTGGTTTTTGAGCTTCTGGTTTTTGAGCTTCTGGTTTTTGAGCTTCTGGTTTTTGAGCTTCTGGTTTTTGAGCTTCTGGTTTTGCTTCCGCTTTAGCTTGAGTACCCTCTTCAGGCTGATCGCCTTGAGAACTCATTATCTAAACCTTGATCTCTTGATCTTTTCCTGCAGCAGCATTGTTCCTTGTATCAGCGTTTCTGGCCTTGGTGGACATCCTGGCACGTATACATCGACTGGTATTACTCCATCTATTCCAGGCAGCACATTGTAGGAGTCAAAGTATAATCCTCCAGTTATTGCACATGCGCCCATCGCTATGACATACTTTGGTTCAGGCATCTGATCATAGACCATTCTCAGCCTCGGCGCCATTTTGCGAGTTACAGTTCCCTGCACCACTACCAGATCGCACTGCCTTAACGAACCAAATGCTTCGATGATTCCAAATCTTTCAACATCATACCTGGGGCCTGAAGCTGCACCAAACTCCAGACTGCAGCAAGCAGTTTCGAGATGTACTGGCCATAAAGACCAAAGTCTTCCCCAGTTGATTGCGTAGCCTAAGGGTTTGTCAACGGCCTTGACGAGAACATCTCCCAGCTTTCCTACAAGGACATTGAATGTTGAAGGATTGATCAGATCTTTCAGCATTGGTTCTCACTTGTTTTTATGCTTGAATCATATTTATAACTTGTCGAGCATCCAGACCTTACCATATGTCCTTCCTCCCTGAAAGATACATTGCATACCCCATTGCAGCGAATAATACTGCAAGAAAAGCAATTATCGGTAAAGTAGCTGTTTGTGCAAGACCAAACACAGAGGCGCCCCATGCATAAAGAAAGATCGCCATCACATCAAATACTACAAACATGAGCACGTAAGCATAATACTGCATCATGAAGTGAGTTCTGCCTTCACCTGACGGGACCTGACCGCACTCCATTGGCAGAAACTTTACTGGATTAGTGTATCTCTGCTTAGGAGAGATTACTTTTGCAATAACAAGCATCGGAACCGATGCAATTACACCAAATAAGAGCATAAGGAGCAAAGGTTCAAACGCACCAGCGGGCCCAGTAATAGCTTCATGGGTCAAGTTAGGAGAAGCCACTCCCGCAGGCTATAAAAATTTATCTTCAGAAAAACGCTGTCAACACTTAAATCATGTATTGCGAGTTGGTAGTCGGAGCTGATAAATTTAAGAAAATTATTGATGGTTATTGCCATTAGTGCCTTGATCTTGCCTATTGCACTTGCAGTACAAGCAGATGCACAATCATCGAAAACAGATCTAAAAGTGTGGCTAAAGGTAGTCAATACAAAGACTGGCACTGAACATGTGACCGAATGGAAATTGGGAGCTTATCAGTTTGAGGAAAATATTCCAATAGATGTTCCTGCTTTCAAGGTAGCCAAAATAAAGAAGATCTTCGATACGGATTCGTTTGCCTTTACGTTTCAAGACAAAGTTCGCAAAGGAAGTTGGCTTCATTTCGATGTGGAGCTGAGCGGAACGCCAGTCATCGGTGAAGTCTTGACTATAAAATTTGTGTAGAGATTGGTTTATTGAGAGACAGAAAACTTGAGGAAGTATTGAAACTATTTGGGACTGCTAAGGACGCTAAACCCTTTGTGAGAGAAAGAGATGATAGGTTAGATCGATGGGGCTTGTGAATACAGTATTAGCGGGCCCGGAGGGCTTCGATCCCTCGACCTCTGGCTTAGAAGGCAAGCGCTCTGTCCAAACTGAGCTACGGGCCCCGTAATCTGTTTTTAATGACTCGTTATATGGATTTCTAGCTGAATTAGGATCTTTTTTTGATCTTGTTTCTGGCATAACAGTAAAGGTACTGCTGTGCATAACCTGCATAACAGCCAAAATATTCGCGCATCCTCGCTGACAGCAACCTGTACGTCTTAGGAGTGATTTTTGTTTCATCAAGTCTTTCATCGAGCAAATGGTTATAGTAAGAAGAGACTGCCCTCGCCACCCATATATCGATTGGAAATGCTTCTAGTTTTTCTAGGGAGAATAACAATATACAATCTGATACCTTCTGTCCTATACCTAGAACATCCATGAGCTCTTCTTTTGCATCCTCATATTTCGCATGTTTGAGATTCTCGAAATCTATTCTTCCAGATTGTATGACCTTGGCTGCCTGTTTGATGAATCTGGCTCTGAAGCCAACACTACATTTGCAAAGTTCGTTTATGCTAGCATCTGCAAGTCTCTTTGGTTCCGGGAAGGTGTGGAACTTCAAGCCATCATACTCTACTCTTCTACCAAATCTTACGCTAAGAGCTGTAAGCATTCTTCTTATCATTGCTATGCTAGTATTGGTAGCGCAGATGAACGAAAGCAGACATTGATAAGGTTCCTGCCTCATCAGTCTTAATCCGTTTAATGTTGAGACAGCTTCTTTGATTACATTATCCTTGGAAATCTTTCTGGTTATCGTATTCAAGTTGTCGTCCAGTCTGAATATGGGTTCACCATTGATATTCTCGGGATAGGAAGAGAACTCCAACGAGCGATTGTTAGATGATACCTTTATGACATTGCTACCATGTATACCATACCAGTGGCCATTGATCTTGCTCCAAAGGAATACCTGTCCACTATCGATTGTAAGATCAAGATTTAGAGGCAGAAGGTTGTTAGTTAGCACACCTTTCTACCACAAAACTGGTTTTTAAATAAATTGCATCTCATGTATCTTGCAGTGAATGTAGATCCTTGTTAAGCTGCTCTATCAGTTTGGGGATCTCTGTGGGTGCACACTTTAAGCAGTATTTCTGGAAGGAACTAGGCAAGGTAAAGTACTTCTCTCTGTACGGAATTTCCTTTCTACAGGCAGTGCAGGTAGGAGGTTTATCGGCATTGAGATTCTTGATAATCACGGTAGATGTTAGGCTTTGGCAAATATATCCATTGCACTGGATCGCCATTCTTTACAAGTTGGTATCTTACTTTGATCAGCCGATCTTATTATGATACACAAGCACGAACAGATATGGCTGTGGATAGTAAAGACCATGTAAAGAAGGTAAACTCTGCTGTCGATTCTCTAAAGAACAAGGTAGATCTATACGCGAATGTGACCAATCTCAACAACAGCAAACTGAAGGGTCCGCTGAAGAGTTTAGTTCATGCTTCCGCACCTGGCAAGAAATTGACCAAGCTAGGCTGGGCTGTGTTTTGGTTTCCAGAACCTACCATGATATCGCATGCTGTTGGGCTACCTATGATAGTTGGAGGTAAGTTACTTGAGCGTCATTACACTGGTACAACCATAAAGCATGTCGGCTTGGAGGCTACAAAGACGTTGAAGTCGCTGGAAGAATTCTTCAGGTAAGTTCCATCATAGATCTAGTATGTACAAATTTTAATTCTGTAATTTTTGATACAATTTCTTATATAGATGGTCCTTTTTCTATCTCCGAAATTCTCTCCTGATTTTTTGCTTTCTGTATACAGCCTTTATAAAGACTCCCCCTCTAGTAGCTTTTACACGCGTGCGTTTTTCAAAGCATTAGGGAAAACCCGTTCTAGACCTTACTGAATAGCTGTCTCGCTGCCGTCTGAGCAGTGTAAAGCAAGTTAACATCTTTGTATGCAATTAGTAACCTAGCGCTTAATCTTTTACCTCTTCAAAGCAAATATGATGAAGCTGATACTCGTAAGCATAGTTCTAGGCATAATGCTGCTAACCAGTGCGATAGGGATAGGAACCTCATATGCCGCTACAGGCATAACGATCGTGGCCAAGGAGAAGCAGGGCATGATCTTGCTGCTAGTAAAGAACGGGCAGAGCGTGAACATCAATGGGTTGAAACTCACATTATCGGACGGAGAGATAACCAAAGTAAAGGCAAACCAGAACTGGGTTAGCGAGCAGATCGATTCCAAAACCATCACTTTAACTACTGACAATTCTCCGATAAAGTCCAGAGATCAGGCAGTATTCTTCATAGGCACAAACAACAAGAACACGATCATAACATGGTCAGCGCAGGATCGCTTCGGCTCTACTATTCAAACAGACAGCACAAGGACGATCTACAGGCAAACACTGGAAAAGGCACCAGATGTTGCAGAACTGAACTACGTGTCAAACGCAAGGAGTTTGGTAGTTACTACGGACAAGATCTTCTACAACAAGAGCGACAAGATCTTCATCTCGGGAGTGCTGGATCCGAATACTGATGTGCTTTTGACTATTTATGCCCCGAACGGCCAGAAGATAAAGATAACCGACGAGACAGATTATACGGGCAAGTTCAGTGTATTGCACGTTTTGTACAATGCGGACAGCGGCACATACAGGTTGAAGGTCAGGCAGGCAGACGGCTACGCAGAAACCACCTTTAGGGTTATGTAATTTTCTTCACTTACAAAGATAAGATTAAAAATAGATAGATTCAAAATAGATACAGAGCGTAGTATAGTCATGCGTCTTTCATTTATCAAAAGTAGCAAGATAATCTCATTCTTGCTTATGGCGGTTCTTGCTGGCTCATCCTTCAGCACATCAAATGTCCTTGCTCTTTACGAATACGATGAGCTTGGTAGTAACAACTTTGACAAAATAATTCGTACCGGTTCAGATACGCTTGATCAAACTACGCCAATAAGACTGCACTCTGAACTGCTAAACCTTGACGGTTTAACTTACAACCCAGATGCTGTGCGGGTGATGATAACTGGCAAGGGTGATATCAACGCTATTTCGGATCAGGTTCATGTGTCGCACTACCTCAAGACCGAGAATGGTTACATTGCCTTTGCAGCAACAACACAGGACAAACTTCCATTGTTGAGATCGCAGGGACTTGCCGTAAGCAGCGACGTCAAGCTCGAATTCGATCAGATACGAGACGCTTCCAGACTTGGTGAGATTCTGGGCTCTGATCAGGTCGGCAAGGATTTTGGGCTGACTGGTAACGGAATAAAGATCGCTGTAGTTGATACGGGTACAGATTTTTCAAACGGTGATATGAAACACGCTGTTGCGAGAGACGTAAACAGAAGGCCAATAATGCTCGACGCTGACGGTCAGGGTATAGTACTGACAAGAACAAAATTCATTGCAAACATAACACCGCATGGCAACCTTCTGAACAGCACTACACCGAATGATGAGCATAATGATTTTACGGGCAGCGTTTACATTAATGACAAGGGAGTATTTCTGGGTCTTAACAGGGGCGCCAATGGTACAAAGTTCGAGGTTTACAACTCCATCTATCCTTTACTTTCCCCACTGATCCTCAACGCTACATCCACAAAGGACTGGAAGATTGGTGAAAGCAAAAGTGATTTTATCAGGTCAATGAGCGGCGTGTATCACATGGGTTTTGTCCTGCAGATTCAGGCACATCTTGGCAGGGCTGGCCTGATCATAGTTCCTGTTTTGGTGATAGATAGCAAAGAGCCGGGGGTTTATGATACAGTCATAGCTGACATGTCTTCATCTTGGGCTGATTTCTCAAAGTTCGAGCTGAATCAGGGTAGCGCGAATGTAGAGTTTGACTATGATTTTACCGATGAAGAGCAGATCAGGCTTGGGGATGGCAACGAGTTTTTGGTCTATGACGAAAAAGATGATGGCGACGTCGATCTATCGGCAGGCACCGTGGGCGCCTATGTGCTTGATATCTGGGGCGCTATGAACAACGGTACCAAGCCTGAAATGGATGATTATCTTGGGGCTGTCAATGGAACATTGTTGAAACCAATCGATGTAAACGGCACATATTTCGGCATAATGTTTGATTATCTTGGACACGGTACTGGAAGCTCTGCAAGCATTGCATCCAGGGGCCATGATACGTACGATGTGTACAAGAATTCTACAAAATACAAGTTGAGGGGAGTGGCACCAGATGCAAAGATAATTCCTGTCAAGGCACTGTGGCTGGGCGATGTTGTATACGGATGGTTCTGGGCATCAGGATTCGAGCAGAACAGCAATGGAACATGGGTATACACTGGCAAGCATCTTGCTGACATAGACAACAACAGCTGGGGCATTTCAACCTTCCCTGCTCTTGATTACGGTCCAGGATACGATGTGCTGAGCGTACTTGCAAGCATGTTGAGCATACCTGGGGCCATTGATCCCGATTTCCCCGGTGTACTTATGGTGAACAGCGCAGGAAACACCGGCTTCGGCTACGGTACGCTGGGATCGCCAAGCAGTTCTCCTTTTGTGCTTACGGTTGGTGCTACGACAAACAATGTCTTCGTGGGCTCTGGATTTACTAAGAACGAGCCTAGGTTTGGCAACAGCACTGCTTTTTATGACGATGTGGCAGAATTCTCGAGCAAGGGTCCTAGCTTGTTCGGCGATGTAAAGCCCGAGGTGATGAGTGTGGGCGCGTATGCGTTTGTGCCGATGCCTCCCAACACAAAACATGCACCAAACTCTACGGGGGCGTTTGGATTGTTTGGGGGCACCAGTATGGCTGCTCCTCTGGCATCTGCAGCAGCTGCAGTAGTAATGGAAGGCCTGAAGAAAGAGAAGATCGATAGCGACCCGTTTCTGGTTAAATCGATAATGATGTCGACGGCGAGCGACATGAACAGCGACCCGTTCACGCAGGGCGCCGGGAAGGTCGACGTCCTGAATGCCATTGATTACATAAAAGGCAAACCGGGAAAGTTTCTTGTTTATACCAAAGACACGTATGCAACCTTTGTAGGTCTGCTGAACAAAACCATAGCTGAGTACAAGATCAAGGCTCTAGGAAACTATACCCTTACGCTTCCCTACAAGGAACTGCAGGACAGCAAGTGGTATGCTGGTTACATAAACAATGGTGCGTCCAAAGAAGCGCGGTTCATGGTAGCCAACCAGTCCAACAAGACTCTTTCAGTAGAGATCGAGCCAACGATGCTTGAACTAATAAAACAGCAGAGCATAAACGGCACCACAGAAGTCAGGCAGAAGGACCTGGTGCTCAACGACACGGACGCCGGTTACATTCCAAACTACATAAACCTCGAGAAGGAACTTGACATCCCTGAAGATACGGAACTGATGATCATCAAGGCGTACTTTCCATTCGAGGACTTTCTAAACTCGACGGAGCCTGTGTATGCAAACTCGCTGAGGATAGCTTCAGTATACATGTACGACTGGTTGGACGAGAACAAGGACGGCAAGGTGTGGGCCAGCGAAACTAGCTTGGTGAATAGGGGAGGCGTCTGGGGCACCGTTCAGGAGGTTACCATACGCGACCCGGTGAACAGGATCCAGAACACGCCCCTTCTGGGCATATACCCTGTGCCAACAATATACTCGTACTGGAGCGGAAGTTCGAATCAAAACTCGACAGCGATGAACTACACGCTTACTGCAAGTTTTTACAAGAAGAATACGTGGAACATGGTCAGCGTTGATGCAAAAGAACTCGAGGTAGGCCCAGGTGGCCAGCTTGTATTCAATGCAAGGGCAACGGTACCCGAAGATGCGCTGCCCGGAATCTACCAGGGATTCATTACCGTGAAGAGCAAGTCTCAAACATCGAACATACCCGTATCGTTTGCCGTGCCGGTAACTGTTTCTTCCAAGGACGTACCGCTTGTAGTCTCTGGCAAGCCCGATGAAAACATGCTCTACGACAATGCCGCGGTTTCTGGTTCATTTGACATGCTTTCGCGATACAATGCAGGCGACTGGAAGTTTTATCACTTTAACGTAACAGACCCGACGATAAATGCAATGAGCCTCAAGATATCATGGAAGAACAACTGGACCAGCATAAACGCGATGGTAACAGATCCTAGCGGCAAGATAATTGCATCATCGGTTCCCGCCGGGGTGTTCAAGGTATTCCTTGGGTGGGCAAGCAACGACTGGCTCGGCACCACAAACTTCAGCGAGGGAGGCGGCTTCTATCCTGCACAGAATCCTGGCGGGAACTCGACCGCGATCTACGTCCCTGTAAATTCAACCGGCATATATTCAATAATGCTACACACCACGCTCTTCCACGGCAAGAGCTTAAGTGAGCCAATAGTTATCGAAGCCAAACCCACTACCATGAAGCCCGACACGGCTCCTCCGGTAATATCCGTGGAATTTCCTGAATATGCCAGCGGTGTTGTTGCCATCCCGGTAAACCTTGAGGAGGAAAATGTTGAGGACGTTTTGTATTCGGTAGACGGTTCCGCACCCGTGAGCTTGCGGGACAACTCTACAATGGTCATAGATACAACGGCGCTCAGGGAAGGCATACATGTCCTCAGCATAGCTGCGTCGGACACTGTAGGGCATAGGGTGTCCAGGAACATTATGTTTGTTGCCGACAACACTGGGCCGCAGCTGAATGTACGCAGCCCTGAAGATCAGAGCGTGGTAAAAGACGAGCTGAAGTTTGAGATCGAGGCCTCAGATTCCAGTCTGAAAACTATCAGCGTCACTCTCCCCAACGGCACCAGCGTGGAGAACAACAATGCGTTCTCGATGGATACTTCATCGCTGCCAGAGGGCGAGCATAAAATAGTTATACGAGCAGAAGACAGCGCGGGTAACATTGTAGAGGACGAAAGAACGATCAGTGTTGACAGAACTGCACCAAGCGTGGAGATTGCGAGCCCAGAAGACGGCGCGACACTGTCCGGGAGGGTGAACGTAAAGTACCAGGTGAGCGACGACAACCTTGAGAGCGTAGTGCTGAACGTTGGACAAAAATCTGTAGAGATAACCAACACAGGATCTTACACTCTAGACACGGCAACGCTCTTTGATGATAAATATACACTTGAGCTAGTAGCAGAAGACAAGGCTGGAAATGTTAATGAAAAAGCTGTAACGATAAACACCTCAAACTTTGGTCCTTCACTGATGAACGTGTGGATCTTCGGCATTTTGATCGGCGCGGCGATCGGTGCGGGAATTGCTGCAGCTGTACTGCTGACAAAATATCGAAGAAAGAGGATACAACAAGAACCAGAACCACAGCCGCAACCACAACAAGATTTATAAATTAAAATTATGCACGTTTTCATGTTATATCATGGTCCAGCAACCCTCTGAGAAAGGTGGCAAGATCTCGAGGCGTGATTTTCTAAAACTCATGGCAGCTGCTGGAACTGTAATGACGTTCACTCCGTTTATTGACTGGGGGAAGTTCATGCCCAACCCTATAGGAGGCAATTTGCAAAGAGCACCCGTTACACTCCCGGACGGAACGCAGGCAAACGTCAAAACATTTCCAATCAACTCCTCGCAGGCAATACGATATCCATCAACTGGCGATAGAGTTCTTGATGAAGAACCCTTCAGGAGATGGCAGTTCATAAGGCTGCCCCCAGAATATGGCGGCGACAAGGAAGACGTTTCTGCATTCAGGGCGTACAGCATGGTCTGCTTGCATCTGTGGTGTCTGTGGCGATTCTGGCCCGACGAGGGCAGGAAGAGAGGCGAGTGTCCCTGCCATGGAAGCATGTATGATGCAAGAACTGGCAAGGCTTTTGCTGGCCCTGCATCGTTGCAGTCTCCCCCGTCCAATGTTCTTCCGAGACTGGATCTTGAGGTTGACGATAAAGGCGTTATATGGATCATGCCTCCGGTCTTCAGTGCAAATGCGAATGGTATAGTTGGCTACGGTCGCCTCGTCAAGGGACTCAATGTGTAGGCGATGTAATGACCACAACACTAAGTGAAAACGGTCTGACAAAATTCTTCAAGTGGTTATGGGACGGGTTGGAACGCACAATGTTCCTCGGACTGAAGTTTACTTTTCCATCAAGGTTTGTAAGTCCGCTGGGTTTTCTGGGCATGCTGACCTTCATCACATTCATAATTTTGGGTGTAACTGGGGCGCTGCTGATGTTTTACTACGAGCCCATACTCGATCGGGCATGGGACAGCGTTCAAAGGATCAACGACGTAATTCCGTACGGATTTCACTTGAGAAATCTTCACTACCATGCATCAAATGCTATGGTCTTCCTTGCGCTGGCACACATGTACTATCAGTATTTTAGCGGGCGATACAAGATCAGGAACGAGGTCTTGTGGGTAACTGGCGTACTCCTTGGAACCGTAACTATTCTGGAAGCATTTACCGGTTACGATATTTTGTATAACGAAAGAGCCGAACTCGCAATCAGCATCGCAGCATCGCTAACTAATTCAATACCAGTGATGGGTCCTGATATACGGGAAACGGTCTTTGGTGCGGGCTTTGCTGATTTTGTGCTCAGATTCTATGCATTGCACGTGTTCATACTTCCAATAGTAATGCTGGGTCTTATGGCGGTGCACTTCCCCAGATTGTTGGTATTCGATGTTCCTATGGTGATGGCAATCTCTGGGGCGATATTCATTACTGGAGGAGTTTTTCCCGTCGAACTGGGCACCAAGTTCGCGCCATCAAGTCCCCCGGGGGTTACTGTTCCTGAATGGTATCTGACCGGACTCTATGCATATCTTAGATCGCAGTATGACAAGTTTGTCACAGGAGTATTGTGGCCCAGTCTCTTCATAGGATCTTTGGCGCTCATACCGTTCATAGATCGCTACCAGAAGTTTTCGTGGAAGGACAGACCCTTGGTAACCTCGATCGGTATCACAAGTCTCGCGCAGATAATTGTAACAACGTACTGGGGATTCTACATAGATCCGGATATATCGAAATCTCTGACGGAAAGATTGGTTATAGATCCGATACTGCTGTATGTCGTGATGCTATTGCTGGTTCCATTGTCCTTCGGGTTCACGTACATGCTGATCAAGCTTGCGAGACACGCTGAGCTGGTGAACAAGATGGAAGCAGCGAAGAGAAAAGCTGCTGGCGAAACGAGAAAGTCGATCTACCTGCCGGAGAACTGGTCATGGATATTGATCGCAGTGCTGCTGATATTCCAGGTATACCTTAACGTATCCGCATACTACGCAGCAACCGCTGGGTTCAGGAACATAGAACTGTTTCTGGTAGGAATAGTGCTGATCACGTTTGCTGGCATATTCCATATCTACAGGTATGCCAGCCAGCAAGCAAGGACTTCCAAACCAGAACCGCCAAA
>JBMCYV010000004.1:0-100014 GCA_049199595.1 Candidatus Nitrosomirales archaeon | reverse complement strand
CTGAGGTACTATTGGTATGTGAAAGTGTAAAGGCAATAAGTACCATAGGGGCAACATTAACTGGTAGATTAACGGGAAAGCTTGTGTCTGTAGAAAAGGATGCAAGAAAGACCTTGAACGTAGACTAAACTCTGTTGCCGAGTTTTTTATTTATGTTAACAGTGTGGAATTTGTAAAAGGTTTATAAGTGCTAGAACCACGCTTGCTCTAACTGTCGGAGGAATGATAATTGAGCTTTACACCCTTACTTAGAAGGATCAGGGAAGACAAGACAAATTACAGGAAGAGAAAGGCTTTACTTATTGGCAAGCATGTTTTCGCTGCGGTAAGAATTAGCAACGAAAACGTTATGGTTCAGATGTTGAAACCAACCAAGGTTGGAGATCGAGTGTTGGTTTCTTCTCATAGCAAGGAACTAACAAAGCACGGTTGGCAGGGTTCCAGAAAAAACATACCAGCATGTTACCTGACAGGTTTACTTGCAGGGAAAAAAGCAGTTGCAAAAGGCGTGAAGGACTGCGTTCTTTACGCCGGAAACAGAAGGTATGCACCTAGAATCGCTGCCTCTGTCAAAGGTTTAATTGATGCTGGAGTAAATGTTCCAGTTGATGAAGAAACGCTGCCGCCTGATGATAGAATAACAGGCAAGCATATTGCTGACTATGCTAATGCTTTAAAAGACGATAAGCAGGCTTACAAAGCAAGATTTTCAGGGCTCATAAAAGAAGGGTTAGCTCCAGAAGGTTACCCGGAGCATTTTGACGAAGTAAAGGCATCTATTCTAGGCAAGTCAGTTGCCAAGAAGGAAGTCAAGAAAGTGGAACTTAAGAAGGAAGTTGTGAAGGAAGCAACAGAAAAGAAACCAGAAGCAGTAAAAGAGAAAGAAACAAAAGAAGCAAAGAAAGAGAAGAAGCCAGTGAAGAAAGAAGCAAAGAAGGCAGAAAAGAAGACAGAGAAGAAGGCAGGTAAGAAGAATTGAGAAGAGGCATAGAGGAGAAGCCCGAATGGAAGCCTAGAACAAAGCTAGGTTTGCTTGTAGCCGCAAACAAGATCACCTCAATGGGAGAGGTCTTTGAAAACGGCTACAGGATACAGGAGGCAGAAATAATCAACAAGCTCCTGCAGGATATGAGAAGTGAAGTGGTTCATGTCGGAATAGTTCAGAAACAGACTGACGCGGGTGAATTGACTAGGTTCAGTGCTATAGTTGCATGTGGAAACGGAAATGGATGGTTCGGTATCGGAAAGGGCAAGGCATCACAGATGAGAATCGCGATAGACAAAGCAACAAGTGCATCTATGCTTAGCGTTATACCTATCAAGCTTGGATGCGGTAGCTGGGAGTGCAGATGCAATCAGCTGCATTCTGTACCGTTTAGAGTTACTGGCAAGGGAGGAAGTGTCAAGATTGAAATTTTACCAGGACCAAGAGGATTAGGTATCGTGGCTGGGGAGAACATAGGCAAGTTGCTTAAACTTGCTGGCATAAAGGATGCATGGACGCGAAGCTACGGATCAACAAATACAATGTCTTCGACTACAAAAGCGATCTACAGCGCGTTAAGGAGCACGTACAGTGTTGGTTGAAGTATATGGCATACATTGTTGTCAGAATAAGAGGTACAGTAAATGTGCCTTCATGGGCCGATACTACGCTTCAATTACTCAATCTTAACAAAAAGTTCAGGGCAACCATAATACCCGAAGATCCGTCATTTGTTGGCATGCTAAAACGTGTGAAGAACTACGTCGCATGGTGCAAGGCAGATAAGGACACTGTCAAGGAGCTTATTGAAAAGCGAGCCAGAAAGCAAGGCTACAAGCAGATCGAAAGCAAAGATCTAAAAACATTGGGATACAAAGACTCTGATGATCTCGCAGCTGCTATTGCCGATGGGAAGGTAGCATTATCAAAGTTAGAGCCGATCAAACCATGGTTTGCACTTGCGCCTCCAAGGAAGGGTTTCAAGAAGCAGACCAAACGCATGTACCAAGAAGGGGGAATTGCTGGAGAAAATCAGGATCTGCCTTCCCTTGTCAGGAGCATGATCTAACAAAACTAACAAGAATCCTAAAGATTTTGCATCAAATTTACCAATAGATGCTCTTTGATTAACCAGCAAGACTTTAATTAAGGCTATTTTAAATGAACTCAAATTCATGTTAATGGTGTCTTAGATGGCAACTAGATTGAGAAAGGTGAGAAGGTTAAGAGGTTCTAGAACCCACGGTTGGGGTCAAGTTGGCCAGCACAGAAGTACGGGCCATAAGGGAGGTCATGGACAGGCTGGGCTGCACAAGCACCATTGGACGCGAACTGTTTTGTTTGACGAAAGGCATTTTGGTGTGCCAGGTTTCAATCCACCACAACGAAACATAACCAGAAAATGGGCCAACGTTAGCGACCTTGACAACCTTTTTGCTAAGCACGGCAAGGTCGAAAATGGAAAGAATGTTCTGGATCTAGCTTCAATGGGCTATGACAAATTGTTGGGAGCTGGGAATGTGTCTAACAAGTACAGCGTAGTGATCAAAGCATTTGCGAAGAATGCCAAGAGCAAGATAGAAGGGGCCGGCGGAGAAGTGATTGTACGTTGATGCCAAGCGTGTTGGAAAAGCTCAACTTCAGGGAGATAGTCAAGAAGATATCAGTATATGTTCCACAAGTTCCCAAACCAAAGAAGAAACTTACACTCACAGAGAGATTCATGTGGAGCGGCATAGCGCTCCTGCTTTACCTGGTAATGGGCCAGATCCCGCTTTATGGCGCTCCTACCAGCGTATTCGATCCTTTTGCGTTTGCAAGGGTGATATTCGCATCGCAGCAGGGAACGCTGATCGAGCTTGGTATAGGGCCTATTGTAACGGCCGGTCTGTTAATGCAGTTATTGAAGGGATCCGAGATAATCAAGTTTGACTTCAAGAACCCTGACGAGAGGGCACTCTTCACATCGGCTACCAAGATTGTGACAATAATTGTGATCGTGGTCGAAGGCTCATTGTACGGCTCAAGCGTTTACCAAGTGCCTTTTAATATAGGGGTTGTTATCATAGCGCAGCTGATAGCTGCAAGCTACATTGTAATGATTCTTGATGAGTTGGTACAGAAGGGATGGGGTCTCGGTAGCGGTATAAGTTTGTTCATACTTGCAGGTGTTGCACAGGGAATATTATGGAGTACATTCAGCCCCATACCTGCCGGTGATGGACATTCAATAGGTGTGATACCATTTATGATAGAGTCTGTATCGTCGGGAATTGCAGACTTTACCGACATAATGTTTAGAACGGGACAGCTCCCCAGTTTATTTGGTTTTATCCTAACAGGAGGCATTGTGATGTTGCTGGTATACACGCAGGGAATAAGGATAGAAATACCAATAGTATCCAGCAGATTTAGAGGATTCACGGCTGTTTACCCAATTAAGTTACTGTACCTTTCAAACATACCTGTTATACTTTCATCGGCTCTTACGGCGAACGCCGTATTCCTTGCACAAATGTTCTGGGCAAATTACAATCCGTTGAATGAGAAACCATATTTCAACTGGATAGCACAGTTCAACCCAGCAGATCCACGATCGCCCATTGGCGGTGTTGTTTACTACCTGATTCCCCCTAGAGGTTTAGAGCTTGCCGCAATTGATCCATTGAAGGCCATTTTGTATATAGTCATACTCACAACAATTGTAGTAATCTTTGGTAGACTATGGGTCGAGCTCGGGGGTCTTTCGGCCAAAGCTGCTGCAAGAAACCTGCTGGATTCAAATGTACAGGTACCAGGGTTCAGGAGGGCAGAGTCCTCTGTTGAGTTATTGCTGCAGCGGTATATTCCTTCGGTAACATTTCTAGGTGCACTGATCTTGGGTCTACTGGCAGGTGGGTCAGATGTGCTGGGAGTGTTTGGAACTGGCATAGGCATCCTGCTCTCGGTTGATATCTCGATCAACTATTACAACCTGTTGATAAAAGAACAAGTAGAAACCTTCATGCCAAAGCTGGGTGCATTGCTTGGACGCAAGTAAGAGAGCCATAGTAGTTGGCATCTCTGGAGTAGGGAAGACTACAGTAATAACCAAAGCTGCAGAAGCATTGAACAAGAACGGTGTGAGCGCAAAGGTGGTTGTTTTTGGCACACTGATGTTTGAGGAAGCCGTAAAGAATGGTCTGAAGCATAGGGACGAATTAAGAAAGATGCCCGTAGAGGAACAGAGGAAACTGCAGGACATGACAGCCCAGAGAATTGCTAGTATGACAGATCAGGTTATCATGATTGATACCCATCTATTCATAAACACCAGAGAAGGCTACTATCCTGGTTTGCCTATACATCTGCTGAACATAATGAAGCCGACAAATTTCATCATGATTGCCGCTGCTCCAAAAGAGATCCTGAACAGAAGGCTTGCTGATAAGACAAGGGATAGAGACATAATCAATGAAGATGATATCCAGCATGAACTGGAGATAGCGCAGGTAATGGTAGCGTCATGTTCCATACTTACAGGTGCACCGTTTACAATTGTCACGAACCGTGATGGAAAGCTTGATGAAGCCACTGGGCAGATAGTAAGTGTGCTGGGTGATAAGAAGTGGTTGATCCAATAGTTGATCCGATAGTCATGCTGCTTTCATCTATTACAATGCAGTTAGCGCCGCCTAGGGGCGCAATTCATCCATATATTACAAGCATGATAACCTCCGCATTTCTCATTACAGGCATTGCCATTGCGTTACAGTTCGTCTATGCTGTCTTGAGGAAAAAGTTGACCGATATTGGTAAGATGAAGCGCATAATGAAGGAGACCACCGAATGGAGGAAGGAGTATATGGACGCGCTCAAGAAGCAGGACAAGGAAAAGATCGAAAAGATGAAGAAGAAACAGCAGTACGTGAACAAGCTGCAGATGGAGATGATGCAGATGAATTTTAGGCCAATGATGGCATTCATGATTCCTATGCTGATCATGTGGTGGGCCATCTTACCCCAGGTATTTGGAAACACGGTTGCAGTATCTCCCATATCGTTAAACCTCTTGGGTGATCTGATCCCGATCACTTGTACAAAGGCGATGATTCAGCAGGACGTTATCAGCATGACTGCCGAGCTGGAGAAGAAAGTTACCGAGCTGAAATCCACTGGTACCAGTGTGTCGGGTGATCAGGTGCTAGCGTTGGCTAACGATGCCAATACACTTGTCCAAGAAGGTAAGTATCTTGATGCAAGGGAAAAGCTCCTGCAGGCGTATCAGACACTTAACACTGATTTAGAACCTGATATACCTGAAAGGATTCCGCGATGCACCGCAGAGAACGAACTATTCCTCTGGGCTTGGTATGCCATTACGTCGATGGCTTTTAGCGGGATGGTAATGAAGGCGACGAAGACAGAGATGAGTATGGGCGTTTAAGTTCAAAACACTCTCATTAATCCAATCCTTTTCTGATCAGTTTTATAGACGGGTTTGTTAGAGTTCACTCAGTTTGAAGGCTATAATAATATCTGGTTTACCAGCAGTCGGCAAGACAACGGTAGCAAAATCGATTGCCAACAAGTTCAATCTGAAGCAGTACTCTGGAGGCGATGTTCTAAAAGAGATGGCTATTGCTAAAGGTTATACAATGTCTGGTAATGACTGGTGGGACACGGAGCAGGGAATAAAGTTTCTTTCGGAAAGAAAGTCAAACCCTGATTTTGACAAAAAAGTTGATGAACGATTGCAGGAGCTAGCAGCTAAGGGTGACGTTGTTATAACAAGTTACACGCTGCCATGGTTGGCAAAGGAAGCTACAAAGTTTTGGTTGAAAGGTTCAAGAGAGAGCAGGGTCAGAAGGATGGCAAATAGAGACAATATGCAATATGAAAAAGCATTGCAGATAATTTCCATGCGCGACGAGGAGAACAAGAAGCTATACATGAAACTTTACGACATAAGGTTTGGCGATGATCTGTCTGTATTTGATTATGTACTTAACACTGACCCGTTAAGTGTTGATAGTGTAGTCGATATAGCAAATACGATAGTGAAGCACCTGTAATTACGAAAAGTGGTTCATCATAAGTTCCGTTATACTACATGGCATTAATATAATAAGAGGTTAGTGCAGAAATGGAATATGGAGCCTCCTCAGTTTCAAAAGATGGTAAAGTTAGGCGATGATGTTACTGACGAGAAATATGGTTATCCTCCAGATAAGAGACCCATGAAGAATTTGCTTGATTACGGCTTGATTGAGCTGGACAAACCGCCCGGACCCACAAGCCATGAGGTTGTCGCATGGGTTAGGAAAACCCTGAACATACAGAAGGCTGGACATAGCGGTACACTTGATCCTCTAGCAACGGGTTTGCTGCCAATTGGCTTGGGTGAAGCTACAAAAGCGCTTGGCGTACTGCTTTTCGGACCCAAGGAATACTATGCACTTGCAAGGCTGCACGCAAATGTCAGCAGCCAGTCTCTAAAATCAGTCGTAGAAGAGCTTACCGGGGAGATATACCAGAGGCCTCCGCAAAGATCTGCTGTAAAGAGAGAGGTCAGGATCAGGACTGTTTATGAGTTAGAAGTCTTGGAGGAGCAGAGCAGACTGATCCTGCTGAGGATATTATGCCAAGCAGGTACGTACATTAGAAAGATAATTTACGACATTGGAGAGATTTTGGGACCTGGAGCAACAATGGCAGAATTGCGTCGAACGCGCGTAAGCAACATTGACGAAGGTCATGGTTTAGTAAAGTTGCATGACCTTACAGATGCATTTACTATCTGGAAGGAAACCGGCAATGAAGAAAAGCTGAGGGGGATGGTGAAGCCCATTGAGGTTGTACTGCAAACAGTAAAGGCAGTTACAATCAGGGACACGGCAGTTGACGCATTATGTCATGGCGCCCAGCTTGCTGTGCCGGGAGTGCTGAAGGTGCCCAAGGATTTGAAGAAAGGAGATTTTGTTGGCGTGTATACCTTGAAGGGCGAGATTGTCGCTCTAGCAGAAGCGCTGATGTCATCGCAGGATATAACGGAGTCCAGCAAGGGTATAGCTTTTAGCATGAAACGGATAATCATGAAACCCAATACATATCCGAAAGGATGGCGTGCTAAGCAAACATCTGCGAATAGTTAGTTATAGATCTTAAAACTAGGTTTATTTGCCCTAGTATTCTGTTACACGCTGTGCCGGGGTGCTCTAGCTTGGGAGGAGGCAGATCATGAATGAGCCTAGGCCTGGAATTGAACAAAGAGCCTGTGACCAGCAATGGTCGCGAGGGTTCAAATCCCTCTCCCGGCGCTACTATTACAAGAACAAGCCTGTTGGTAAGATTTAATATGTTTTTGATAGCAATGAAGATGTTTGCTTCCAGATAGATGTTCCATCAAGGAGAAGGGAAGAGACTGTCCAAACCCTCCATCATATGTAGTGTCAATAGTGTATGATTCTGGAGAATATATGGTAGGTGTTGTTTGTGGAGAGCATAGAAGCCATATGGAAGCGCGCTTGGACAGCTTGCAACATAAAGGCGATCTACCAAATGGAGCAATGAAGTTTGTTGAGCTAAAAAATGTGGGAACTGATTGTGTGACAAACTATCCCCCTGATCTAGACTAGATTAACAGCGTACAACGGTTTTCCACCTTTGAGCACATTAAGGACATTTATCGCAGCAACTTCAGCCATCTTATCTCTAGTTTCCCTGCTTGCGCTCCCTATATGTGGTACAAGTACAACATTATCGATCTTTAACAAAGCACTATTCTTAAGCAGGGGTTCCTTCTCGAAGACATCTAATGCTGCTCCAGCAATCCACTTGTTCCTCAAGGCCTTTACAAGTGCTCTTTCATCAACGACCTGCCCTCTCGCTGTATTTATCAAAAATGAACTGCGTTTCATTAGTTTGAGTTTCTTCTCGTCAATCAAATGGTATGTATCCTTACTAAGTGCAAGATTTATGCTCACAAAATCGCTTTCTCTCAACAGATCGTTAAGCTCTCTAAATTCAACACCCAATTCTCTTTCCTTTTCAATGGAAAGTCTGTTTCGCTTGTAGTATAGGATTTTCATCTCGAAACCTTTCGCACGTCTAGCAAGAGCAGATCCTATCCTACCTATGCCTATTATGCCAAGTGTTTTCTTGTGAACATCATGACCAAGCATGAACTCGTATGACCACTTGCCTTTCCATCTCCCTCTTCTGATCAATCTGTCTCCTTCAGCTACCCTTCTGGCAGCAGCTAGCATCAGTGCAAATGCCAGATCCGCGGTTGTCTCAGTCAAAACTTCAGGAGTGTATGTCACGTATATGCTACGCTTTGTCGCAGCACCAACATCGATATGGTCGTAACCAACACTGTAGGAACTTATAACTTTCAGATTTTTTGCCGCTGCGATAACTTCGCTATCTATCTTGTCTGAAAGAACGCATAGCAAACCATCCTTATCACTAACATTCCTGATTATCTCCTTCTTGCTAGGGGCGTTTGTATTATTATGAACGGTAAGTTCACAAAAATCCTGTAAAATTTCTATTGCCTTTGGAATCTTCCTTGTCAGATATACCTTAGGTTTCTTCACGACCTGAGTTATGCTTTGAAGCTTTTTAGCTTTTAGCTACTTTGCATTGGCAGGGTAGCATAGATAGTAACCAGATCATCACAGCGCATGGGGCAGAACAAGTTAGAAGAGTTAAAGCCGTTGGAAAGTCAGAGCGAGATTTTCAAAGTAATAATTGGGCATGAAGATGTGAAGCGCATCTTCAAGATGTCTCTATCATCGGAAAATCCAGTACATATCTTACTGGTAGGTCCTCCTGCCAGTGCAAAGACATTATTCATGCTGGAACTCATGAAACTGCAGCGTTCATACTTTACCCTCGGGAGCCACAGTACCAAATCCGGTCTAGTAGATTATCTGTTTGCAAAGCGTCCAAGGTATCTCATAATAGATGAAATTGAGCACATGAATACTAAGGATGCTACTGCGCTATTGAGTTTGATGCAAACTGGGATATTATCGGAGACAAAACATGAGAAGACTAGGAGCACGCAGCTAAGGACATGGGTCTTTGGATCCTGCAACTCAACCGACAAACTTCCTAGACCGTTGCTTTCAAGGTTTCTGGTACTAAGGTTCAAAAAATATTCATATGATGATTTCAAGAAAATTTCAAACAATGTCTTGATCATGGATGGAATAGATCCAGAACTTGCAGATTATGTATCAGATGTTGTCTGGGGCAAAATGAACAGCAAGGATGTAAGGGACAGTATAAAGATCGCCAGACTAGCTAAAAACAAGAAAGATGTGGATTGGTTGGTGCAGGCATTAAAGAACTACAAGAGATAAAGTATTAATAGAAAGCCGCATATTAATCGATGATGAGCAATACCGATGAAATTGCTCTCTGCGATCTTTGCGGAAATCCAGTAGAGTCATGTGTTTGTGTATGTCCTTACTGCGGAGAGAGAGATGGATGCGAATGTTGTTTATTTGACGCATCGACTGGCGGCGGTTAAATTATTATTAATTAGTTAGTTTTGTATTTGCAAACCATTAATAATCTGTTATAGCATATAACTTACGTATGGAAATTATAACGAATAAACTATCATGGCTCATAGGAGGTCCTCAGGGTAGTGGCGTTGATACAGCTGCTAACATATTCGCAAAGGCATGTGCTCTGGGTGGGCTTGACATTTTTGGCAAGAGAGAATATTACTCAAACATAAAGGGAGAGCATAGTTACTTTACAGTTCGGATTAGCGAAAGACAGATCAGATCACATGTAGACGATGTTGACGTTTTGGTAGCATTCGATGCTGAAACGATCTTCAGACACGCATTATCTGTTGTAAATGGTGGAGCAGTGGTTTACGATACATCGCTTCTGGAGACCAGTATTGATGAAGCCGGGTTCCTAGAAAATCGTTTAAAGGAGGATCTCAAGGCTAAGTTAAGCAAGAAGAATCTGGGAAGCACTGTAAAGGATGTACTTCAGCTGGCAAGCGATAATGGCACAGTTCTATATGGTATAGCTTTCCAAGACCTCTTGAAAGAGATAGCTGAGAAGCGGAATGAACCATCGCTTGGCAAGCTTATGAGGATGGTTAACGTGATGTCAGTAGCAGCATCGTTTGCTTTACTGGATTACGATTCAGAGATGGTCGCAAACGCTATCAAGTACATCTTCAAGGCAAAGCCCAAGATTGCTGAAATGAACGTTGATGCAGCAAACTATGCGTACAACCATGCAAAGGCAAAGTACGGAGACGATTTTCGATACAGGCTTGTTGCCAAGAAAGTTAGCGATGAGCTGATACTTGTTCAGGGCTATGAGGCCACAGGATTGGGCAAGATCGTTGGCGGCTGCAGGTTTCAGACTTACTACCCGATCACACCTGCATCTGACGAGAGCGAATTCTTAGAGTCAAACCAAGTTCTGGAACTCAATGGTAAGGGTTCCCTAACAGTTGTGCAAACAGAAGATGAAATTGCAGCTATAACGATGGCTATAGGCGCTTCGGTAGCTGGCGCAAGATCCGCGACATGCACGTCTGGTCCAGGATTTTCGCTGATGGCCGAAGCTCTTGGATGGGCTGGCATAAACGAAGTTCCAGTCGTTGTTACACTTTACCAGAGGACAGGACCTAGTACGGGTTTGCCAACAAGACACGAGCAAGGCGACCTTCTGTTTGCCATTCATGCTGGACATGGTGAATTTCCTAGAATCGTCTTTGCATCTGGGGATATTGAAGAATCGTTCTACGATGCAGCCAGAGCGTTCAACTATGCAGAGAGATACCAGATGCCTGTAATTCATCTGGTTGACAAGGCATTGGCGAACAGTGTCGTAACGTGCAAGATCTTCGATCCTTCAAAGATCAAGATCGACAGAGGTCTGTTGCTTGACAAGGTGCAGGAAGGCTATGTCAGGTTCAAGCTTACAGAAAATGGAATATCGCCCAGAGTAAGGCTTGGTACCGAAAACGGCATCTTCTGGAACACTGGAGACGAGCACCAGGAGGACGGGCATATTACCGAAGATCCAGAAATCAGGAACAGTATGATGGAGAAGCGCATGGGTAAGCTTGAGGTGGCTCTAAAGGAGATACCAGATGAAGAAAAAGCGGTAAGGTATGGCGAGGAATCAGACATGACGATAATAAGCTGGGGTTCAACCAAAGGGGCAATACTTGACGCGATGGAAGCTCTTGCAACAGATGGTGTTAAGATAAATTTCGTTCAGGTAAGACTGCTGAATCCATTTCCTGAGAAATATGTTGCGTCCATGCTTGAAAAAACAAGACTGCTTATAGACATTGAGATGAACTACTCTGCGCAGTTGTCTAAGCTCATACGGGAGAACGTGAAGCGCGATCCAGACTATTACATCGTGAAATACAACGGAAGACCCATGTCTTCAAGCGAAGTTTACCGTGCATTACGAAAGATAATTGACGGAAAGGCAAAGAGGAGGGAGGTCTTGATACATGGAGCTTAAGAAACTCAACCTTGCCGACTACAAGACAGATGTGCATAACGACTGGTGTGCTGGATGCGGAGACTTTGGTATCCTGAATGCAATACAGATGGCCCTTGTTGATATGCAGATACCCAGACACAAGGCAGCGATATTCTCCGGCATAGGCTGTTCTGGAAAGACACCTCACTTTATCAACACATATGGAATACATACGCTACATGGAAGAGTCTTGCCATTTGCTACAGGTGCAAAGCTTGCAAACCCTGAAATCCAGATAATCGCAGTGGGAGGCGATGGCGACGGACTTGGTATTGGTGCGGCACACTTTGTACATTCTGGAAGAAGAAATGTTGACATGGCATACATAATATTTGATAACGCTGTGTATGGTCTAACAAAAGGTCAAGCATCTCCGACACTGAAGTTGGGTCTCAAGACTAAATCCTTGCCAAATCCAAACATAAACCAAGGAGTAAACCCAATCGCGCTTGCACTAGTATCTGGTTTTACGTTCATTGCAAGAGGATATTCATACGATGTTAAGCATTTGAAGGATCTAATACGCAAGGCAGTTGAGCACAAGGGATTTGCCTTCCTTGATGTTTTGCAGCCCTGCCCTACATACAACGATCTATACACAAAGGAGTGGTTCTCTGGCGCAGATAACATAGATCCTGCAACAAACAAGCCGATGCCCAGACCATACAAACTGGAAGAGAGCGGCTATGATCCCGTAGTGCATAACGGAAACGATATCGATGAATTGAATTCGAAAATGTCGCAAGTAGTTGCAAAGGCAAACGAATGGGGAAACAGGATCCCTGTAGGCGTTTTCTACCAGAACGAGCACATACCAACATATGAAGAGAGAATAGGTGGCCTGAGCGAACAGTATATGACTACCCCTCCTGCCAAGCAGGTCATTAGTAAAGATGGAAGACCTTCTGCAAACATAAGCAAGTTGCTGAATCAACGAAAGGTATCAAGCACCTAGACGCTGTCAATCAAACTTCTGATCTTTTTCGTAGCTTCGTAGGCATTAGCTGATTTTGTTATATGTGAACCTACAATGACAATTCTCGCACCTGCTCTCACTACATCGCGGACATTGACACTATTTATCCCTCCTGCAACTGCTACTGGTATAGAGGAATTTTTCATTACACCTTTGACAAGCTTTAAGGTTCGCTCCAACGACTGCTTATCTGATTCCTGCACATCGATGCCTGTATGCATGCACAGGTAGTCTATACCCAAATCAGATAGTTCCAATCCTCTATCAACCGGATCTGGCACCTGCATAAGATCAGCCATAATTCTAACGCCAAGATTTCTTGCACACATCACAGAGTCTATAATGGTCTTGTTATGTGCGAGTGCGGAAATACTAACTATATCTGCGCCGTTCCTAGCAGCTATCTCGGTCTCAAGCCATCCTGCATCGAGCGTCTTGAGATCAGCCAAGATCAGTACACCTTCACAAAAATCTTTGACACTCTTTATCACGTTTGCACCCGCACATTTTATCAATGGCGTCCCTACTTCGATTATATCGGCACCGCCATCTCTAGCCAGCTTTGCAAGCGACATCGCTTCCCTTACGTCGGTAAGATCCAACGCAACTTGGAGAAGCGGTCTATCACCCAAACAGAATAAATTACTTCACATCTAATATAAATATTCAGTCTTGATCGGTGATTAACACGAAAATAAACGTTGTTGGGTGGTCATTCGTATATAGTTCATCATAAATCCAAGGTAAATTTGTAATATTTTCTCGTTATGCGTTTAGCTATCATGCAAAGCGTTAAGTTCATGTTAATACAATTCACCTTCATGCTTGACAAGTTAAGAGAATACACAACAAGCAATCAGGATGATATTATAACTGATTTAAGAAAGCTTGTAAAACATCCCAGTATTTCAGCCCAGAGCGTTGGCATCGAAGAGTGTGCAGCTGCGGTTAACGAAATAATGCGTGACTCTGGAGTTACAAGTCATATTATCAAGTTAAAGAATGGCAATCCAATAGTCTATGGAGAGGTAAAGTCAAGCGGCAAAAAGACCCTGCTCTTGTACAGTCATTATGATGTGCAACCAGTTGAGCCAATGGATGACTGGAGGTACAATCCGTTCTCTGGTGTAGTTACTGACAACAAGGTCCATGGTCGGGGGGCAGCAGATTCGAAGGGCAATGTAATTGCGCTGATAAAGGCAGCAAAGGCATTCCTTGACAACTACGGTGAACCTCCCGTAAACCTGAAGTTCTTGATCGAGGGCGAAGAAGAGATTTCTTCGATAAACCTGCCCGAATTTGTAAAGACAAACAAGCAGATGCTCAAGGCAGATGCTAGTCTTTGCTTCGACAGCTCACTCAATCCAACTGGTTCCGCATCTATCTATATGGGTTTGAAGGGTCTGCTTTACCTCGAGATGAGGTGCAAGACGGCATCAACAGATATGCATTCTGCGCTTGCACCTATAGTTGCAAACCCAGCTTGGCGCTTGCTCCGGGCGTTGAGCACCATGAAGGATAACGGCAAGATAACGGTAGATGGATGGTACGACGATGTGAAGGTTCCGAGCAAGGAAGATCTTTCTTTACTGCAGAAACTCGAATACGATGAGAAGATGATCATGAAAGAATACGGATTCAAGGAAATGATTGGAGGTGTGAAGGGCAAGGAAGCTCTGAAGAAACTGATCTTTGAGCCTACATGCAATATAGCAGGTATTCAGTCTGGTTACACGTCAGGCGGCTCCAAGACTGTATTGCCGAACGATGCGTTTGTGAAACTTGATTGCAGATTGGTTTATGATCAAAAAACAGACGATCTGATCAAGAAGCTGAAGAAGCATATGGTCAAGAACGGTTTTGAAGATATACAGATGTTCAAACTTGGCACAGTTGAACCGTCGAAGACAGATGCTAGTGCAAAGATAGTAAAAGCAGCTTCAAAAGCGGCTGGCGAAGTATATGACAAGAAACCCGCTCTGTTTCCTAGCATGTGGGGTTCTGGTCCAGATTTTGTGTTTACGAAATTGCTGAAATTGGAATCCGTATGGACCGGATGCTCGCCACCATATGCAAACATACATGCCCCCAATGAATTTACTGCGATAAAGAATGTGTTAGAAGGCGTATGTTATGCTAGCATGATAATGCAGGAATTCGCAAAAATCTAGCCTCATCTTTTCTTTCTCTTGATTCTAAATCGCTTTGCTTTCCCTATCTTCTTGCTGTATGAGCGGGCTGTGTTTCGATTGAATTTACGACTGCTGAATTTCTTTGCCATTTTAGGAGTTCTAACTACTGGTGGTCTGCTAATAAAACTTTATTATTACGCACACGCATAATGATCTAGGTATCATATATGCAATTGAGATGTAAAGATGTTGGTGTAGAATGTGATTTCGAGATCAAGGGCGCTTCCTCAGAAGAGGAAATCATGCAGATGGCAGCTATCCATGCGAAGATGGCCCATAAAATGGACCAAATTCCTCCTGAAATGGCAGCAAAGGCCAAGGCTGCAATTAAAACATAATTCCCTGACAAATGATTACGTAAACTCTCTCTCTTTTTGTTGCGTATAATTACGTCAAATATGTCCTAATGAATTCATGAGACAATGATCTAAAGGTTATAAAATAGTGTAGTGAGATAGTTGTGTTTTGAGTCTGAATGAGATAAATGCGATCTTCAGGAAAGCAATCATTAAAGCATATTTTGAGCCTGAACTCATCAAACTCGGTTATCGGAAATCAAGTGTCAAACATCCCAGTATAGCTGAAGATGGTTTGACTTCTGACGATCACCTTCACATGTACTTCGATCTTGACACTGGCAGCGATTATCCTGATGGAGACGAATGGTTCATGGTAGAATTTCTTTTTCCTTACAACATCAAACTTCCAGACAAGGTCAAGGGTCCTGATTACTTTACAACGCTGTCTATGGACGAGGGCAAGAACTTTTGGAGGCATAGAGAGCTTATACGTTACAAGTACGGAAAGTCAAAGAAGTTAAACGAGGCTTTGACGTTCATTGACAAAAAGTACAAAGAACTTCACGACGCTCTGGAACAATCTTCTGCTATAGGCAAGATATCATAGCCTTACGTCATTGTAAGCTGTCCATTCACCGTTATCATAACTGTAGTGTGTTCCATTGCCCAACGCCAATTTGGGATGCCATTTTGTACTGCTTGTGTCGAATTCATAATGTACCTCGCTGACATCCCTAGGCAGTCTTTTGGAATCTGTTTGTAGCGAAATGAGTTCGTTAAGTATTTCGAGTTTTTCTAACGCGAATCCGAAAAGGTTTTCGTCATGCATTCTAATCGTGAATGACAATGCAGGCGTACCGGTGAAGTGCAATATCAAACGCACTCCTTTCTTGCCAGTTCGCCTTCTCATCTCTTTTATAAGAAAAGTTATCATGTCCCATCTCTTGCGTCCAATCGTTTGAAAGAAGCTCTCGTTGAATTCCAAGGGAAAGTTGATCTCGACCATGCACGCATAATTATCATCTTCAGGTCTTTCAGCTTCACCTTCCTTAACAGAGAAGACTCCGTTTAGAATACTATACAAAGCCTCAACCTCGAAGGGCGCTATTCCGTAATGTTCGAATGAGGCAAGCCGTCTCGCGCTCATTATAATGAATTTGCTTCTGATCTAATTAAGGATTTTTAGTCATCACATTGATTCAACTATCTTGGAGAGTTCAGCAAATCCGAAGCTGCCTCCAACAATGTGGTGCAACCCATCTTCCCACCAATGTATTTCAGAGTATCCCGGCATTAGCGGTACATCCGTTAGACCAACACCTCTAACCCTCTGCATCGGAATTTCCTTACCGCCATTTTCTATAAGCCTTTGAATCTCAACATCAACATCAGTAACCTCAGGTGCAGGGTAATTGATAATTATGAAACCATTGTTTTGCATCAATTCTGTTTCCTTTGTGGAATCATCTACGTTTACTGGGGAATAGATTACAAACGACCATTTTGTTTTTTCATCAACTTTTATCATGCGAAGATCATTGCCAGCAGGCAGATAGTCTGGGAGTCTGATCTTGTAACCAAGCGTTTGCTCGGCATCCGCATGCGAGAATGTCTTTCCGTACATGCCAAGTTCAAAAGATGGTTTTTCGCCACTTGAAACTTGATTAGGTTCTTGATGAGTTTGTGACTGCGGGATCATAGAAACTGCAATGACAAAAGCAGTAAGTACGCTTGCTCCTATAATGATGGTGTAAACGACTCCTCGCACTTGCTAATATCAGTTATTTTGAAATATAGTCCTTGCCACCAGCCACTAACAATTTAAGGCAAGCAATCTTTTGCAAGGGCATGGCATACATGTATGAGCAAGAACTTACGAGCTCTGACGACTCATGGTTCTATGTAGGGATACCGAAGGACTGGAAGGGTGCAAAAGAGAAGAAAGTGAAAATAATAGTTAACGATCTATGCGTTATAGTGCCAGAGAGTATAGCAAACGCAACTGGTGAGTTACTGGTTCTGAAATTTCTTGAGGCAATGATCAACGGGAAGATTATTGAATATGGAGATGTGCAGAAAGCTCTGGAACATCTTCTATAGGCATAGAACCATGAGTAATTTATCAAACTTTTTTGAACAGTCTTACGAACTTTACGCCTGCATTGATGCAGACGAAGAACACGGCCCACGCTATCAACGAGCCAATCATCGATGCTTGATAGGCTTCTGCACCACTCTGCAATAATTGATAGTGAGTAGAGGTTCTTGTTACGGAAAAAATTATTTCGGAAATAGAAAACGTAGCGAACAATTTCTTTACGTCATTTCTTACCTTCTTCGAATCTCTCTTTCCAGTTAAAGGGTCTATGTATCTATGTCGATTATCACGATAGAAAAGAAATGCGAAGAAGGGAATGTAAACTCCGTATTCTGCAGCAATCGCAACGATGGAATTCGCGAGAGCATTAGTATCGTAACGAGCATAAAACTGTGCAACCAAAGCACTTGTAAGGATTGCGCTGGCGCCAGATATTATCAGATTCTTGTTGAATAGAACATAGTCTCTATACTTACTGAAAAAACCTGTTTTAGTTGCGTCCATTCATAATGCAATGCGTTATACATTTTAAATTCTTAGCTATTTTTGAACTATCCACTCATCGTTTGAGAAACGATATTCTGCATTATCGCCAGTTGCTTTTACTGGATACCACCTAAAACCGTCCTTGTCAAATCCATAACTTACCTCGCTAACCTCGCTAGGCAATCTCTTAGCATCTATCTGGAAGAGTATTACGTCCATTTGATACTCCAAGGTTTCCAGAGCCTTGCCAAACGTCTTATTGTCATCTGTATTTAATGAAAACGCAACTATTGGTTTGCCGTTGAAACGCAAAGATAATTGAAGCTCTTTCTTACCTCTTCGCCATTTCATGTTCTTGAGAACCTCCTTGATGCTCTCCCATCGATCCATTCCAAACGTTTTGAAGAAATCCATGTTGTATCCTATTGGTAGATCTATGCTTATCATGCCAGCATAACCTCCCTCAACATCTACGGCTTCTTCGCTGACATCGAATGGATCCCTGAGCATGTTAAACAGAATCTCTATCTCGCCTAGCGACAATCGAGAATGCTTGAAGCGTATGACATCATCAGACACAAAATTACTCGTTAGAATAGAGTTATGAGCTTTTTCTAGACAAGGCCTATAAATCTCAGAAGTGACCATAGACCAAGGGAACTGCCAATAACACACGTTGGTATCCATGGCAGAAGACCCGCTCTGCCCTTGAGGTTTATGTGATGGTTATCGACAATGTGTGAGACGTATTCGTTCAGTTTCTCATTCCATATCTTATAATCAATGCCGTTCTTCTTTAGCATTTCCGCAAGTTCATGCACAACAGGCGACCTCTGGCTGAACATATGCTGGATGTATCGCCTTGAAATTTCAACCTCGCCTTGAATGGCAATCCAACCTTCCTTCATATCGATAAGCCTAACGTGCATCTCCCATCCCTTAGTGAGCATCTTTGTAAACCCGCTACCTATCTGCGTTGGTTTCTTGAATTCGCAAAAGTGCAGCTTATGAAAACCTTCAGAACGCAGGATACGTATGATATCCTCAGCATTATTTCGTACCACGAGGTACAGAGACTCTTTCTCAATCTCATCTCGCTTGATGAAGTGCATAAGCCCTTGCATCAGCCCAACTGTCTTCGGATACAGTAAGGAGTAATCGCTCACGTCAAGCATTCTTTGCCTGCTGTATTAAAACCATGTGCTACATTATACTAGATAAATCGAGTTACTTCACATAGGCTATACGTCTCTCAAGCCTCTTACGTAAATGCACTGCTCGGAGGGTATTGCAAGATCTTTCCAATCCAGCGCTCTGTCACTCATAGCAACTTCTAGATTTCGAACTAATACAATAGGTATGGATTCATTACTCTCGCCCATGATCATGTTGGCTGCAGTTGCTATACTATCAGCCGTAGCCTTTAGTGTGACCCGCAAGGTGTTGCCAAACAGATCCTTGGTTCCCCGCAGATCCTGCACCGGCTCAAAGCCTGCTGCTGCGATCGCGATTCCGATGGTTCCTATCCTTGTCGGCATCAACCTGCTGTCAGTTATAACGATGCCAACTTTTTTTCCGACATGACTCAAAAACTCACGCCTTAGAATTTCTGCAACTTTGAACGGTTCTCTTGGGTGCAGAATAGCATATCCATGTTGCACATTGGATCTGTCTATGCCAGCATTGGGAGCAATTACACCATCTTTTACTGCAAGAATGAAACCTGGAACACCGCTAAACATGAAATCTGATTCCCTTAATACCAGTTCAGCAAGTCTAGCATCCATGCTAAGCTTTTCTGCAACTTCCGACGCTTGTTTGCTTGGTTTGATCTTGTCCAGTTCAACCAACGATCCCTGACTCATTGAGACGAACTTGCTTGACACAGCAACAATGTCACCATCTGATACATGCTGTTTGTTCTCCTCGATATTCTGGAGGATCGTCTGAAACAGATCGAACTTATCCTTCATGGGGTTGACCTTGACTGGTATTAATTCTACATTCACGAGACTGGAAGTTCTCATTCCATACTTTAATGTTGTTTTGTAAAAAAAGAAAGAAGGATGATTATTGTCCGAACGGTTCTGAAAGCTGGACTCCACCAATGGGCATGTGTGGGTTTGGATCTGTATCGTTTACAGGCTCTTCAGTTATAACGATCAGATCGTAAATCCATGGATTAACGATCCTTTGCATGAAGACGAGGTTATTCCCTACACTAAGCTGTCCTGTGCTCAATTTGTATCCACTCTGCATGTCAACTAACCAACCTTCCAACACATTACCTTCAGATGGGTTGGTCTGTACCCTAGCTATGATCCTTACCGAGTTTTCATCTTTTGCTCCGAGCATGTATGTGCCTACATGATTCCCACCAAACGGGTTGTCACCTTTAGGGGAAGTCAAGTCACCTTTCAAGAATACGCGTTCTTTCATCATTTTATCCATCATCTTGTCTTCATTTACTACTACGAATGGGCAATTGACTACTACACCTGCAACGTCTGTAGTAAGTTTTCCAGAAGATGCAGCGGATGTAATCTCAGATTGTTTGGTCAGAAAGTCAGCTTGTGACGTGTCCTTCCAAGTCACGACGAGTATCCTCCACAACGGGCTATAGAATGCGTTACCTACGTCTGTCGATGCAATACTTGCCTGAAATCCCATTGGACCACTACCTTTGATTCCATTTGTAAATACAAATAGGTCAGAGGCAGCACTAGTGGCCAAGGTTGTTTTTGTCTTTTCTACGAATATAACTCCTAAGGCATCTGCCACTTCTTTGACCGAGGCATCAGTTACTATGTAGTAGATCGTTTTGCCATCAGGAGCGAATCCCCGATGTGCAACGAACGTAACTTCCATTTTTTCTGTATCGATACTCAGCACCTGTCCAGGACCATATGGTGTTTCATCAGTAAGCGTCTTGTCGCTCCTTATCTGAAGCTGACCACCATTCCACTTTACGAATGGACAGTTGACAACTAGTTTTGTAGGTGTAATGGTCAACTCGTCACTGGATTGGGCACTAAGTATGTCAGCTTCTGAGGTCAGTTCTCTTGGAGTAACTCCTTGTCTCCATTCTACCATGTTGACTTTCCATAATGGACTGTACTCCGCGTCACCCGGTTGAGAATCAGCTACGTTTGGTTGGAATCCTAGAGGGCCAGTGCCTTTGATACCATTTGCAAATGCGTAGATATTTGCAAGTGATCCTTCCGGTGTTCTCTGTAGAGCCTGTGTAAAGGCAACTCTTGAGCCAGTAACCTCTGTCAAGTGATCTGCTAGTTCCTCATCCGAGGCTTCTGTTGAGATGTAGAATACTTCGGACCCATCGACAAAGCCTCTTGTTAAAGGCAAGGTCACAGGAATGTTTGTCTTTGTAAGCTTTTGTGCCATCATGCTATCTTCCATGGCTGCGTTTACTTGCCATGTTAGTGGTACGATTGCTAGTCCAAGAACTGATATTGCTATTGCAAGCCCAGCTGTCTTTATTTTCTTCATGCATGCAGTATTCTGATTTTTGCATTTAATGATTTTTCAAGTTTATATCCAAATTAGATCCAAATCCCTTTAAATTATAGCGTAATGGAGGTAATGCAATGCCAGATCCAAGCGCAAAGAGACTTTTTTGGTACCTTTTTGCTGGCGCACGTGGCGGAGAGAACAGGATAAAGATAATCATGTTCTTGAAGGAAAAGCCTTACAACACGAATCAACTGGCAGAAGCCATGGGGCTTGACTACAAAGCTATACAGCATCATCTAGACGTGTTGACCAAAAATAATCTCATCGTAAAACAGGGTGAAAAGTACGGCGTGTTATTTTTCATTTCTCCGTATCTGGAAGTAAATATGGATGCATTCGAGGAGATATGTAACAAAATTGGAAAAAAGTAAATATGCTAATTCGAAGGAGGTTTCATGAATGTCAATAATCATGGATGCAAGTGCCGTTGTATGCGCTGCCAACGTTGCCGTATTGATAGGTTTGCTAGTTTTGTATGGAAGAACCTACAGTAGTTCCAAAGCGCAATTCACTTTAGGGTTGATCTTCTTTGCTTCGCTCTTGCTGGTTCAGAACGCGATTGGCATATACTCATATGTCGCAATGGCTCCATTCTTTGCAGAAGCAATACTGCCATATCTTTTTGCCATAGACATTGTGGAGCTGGCAGGGCTAAGCGTTCTGCTTAAAGTCACTCTATAATGCAAGAAAACATTTTAATTGGTTAATCGCCACGCTGAATAGTAAGTGATGTATTTTGGGCATGACTATAACTGAAAAAATACTTGCTAGAGCATCTGGCAAGGATAGAGTATCTCCAGACGATGTTGTGTTTGCCAAGGTAGACAAGGTCATGCTTCATGATGTTTCCGGTCCTGGTGTTATGACAGTATTCAAAGAGCTCGAAAAGAAGGGCAGAAAGGTAGAGAAGATCTGGGATCCAAGCAGGGTCTGGGTCGCAGAGGATCATTTCGTGCCTGCAGTAGACAAACTCGCTGCAGAAAATATAGTGATGGTTCAGAATTTTGTGAAGAAATTCAACATTAACAAACACTTCAAGTACGGTCTTGGTCAGTATGGTATTTGCCATACGTTATCGCATGAAGAGGCGCTTGTGCTTCCAGGCGAAGTTTATGTCGGCGGCGATTCACATACAAACACAACGGGTGCGCTTGGCTGTTTTGCAACAGGAATGGGTCATACTGATGTTGCGTATGTTCTGCTTAATGGCAAGATCTGGTTCAAGGTACCAGAAACTATTTTATTCAATTTGGAAGGCGAATTACCATCTTACGTAATGGCAAAGGACGTGATACTAAAAATAATTGCAGACCACGGTACTGATGTTGGTAATTACAAGGCAATACAGTTTGCTGGCTCTGCAATTAGCGAAATGCCTATGGAGGAACGTCTCACATTAACCAACATGACAACAGAAGCTGGCGCCAAGAACGGCATCATAGAGCCTGATCAAAAGACAATAGATTATGTGAAGGAAAGAACCGATGCTCCTTTCACGGCGGTAGTCGGTGATAAGGATGCGAAATATGTTGACATTCATACCTATGAGGTTGACAAACTTGAACCAACAGTCGCAAAACCATTCTCGCCTGCAAATATTTCTACTGCAAGAGAGTTGAGTAACGTTCCAATCGACAAGGCATACATTGGTTCGTGTACAGGAGCAAAGTATAATGATCTGTTGGAAGCTGCACGTGTAATAAAGGGCAGGAAGACAAAAGTTAGAATGGAAGTCCTGCCAGCGGCTCAAAACATCTACATGCGTGCATTAAAAGAAGGTCTGATAAACATATTCATGGAAGCTGGAGCAGTGATCGGACCGCCGACGTGTGGAGCATGCTGCGGTGCACACATGGGCGTTCTTGCCAAAGACGAAGTGTGCGTTAGCACAACAAACAGAAACTTTCCAGGCAGGATGGGTCACGTAGAATCGAAAACTTATCTTGCATCTCCAAAGGTAGTTGCGGCATCGGCAGTAACGGGCAAGATAACAGATCCTCGAGACATAAGGTGATTGCATGAAGGGCACAGCGCACAAGTACGCTCAGAACAATATTGATACAGACGTAATAATTCCAGGACCATATCTCAAGATAATGGATCCAGACGAACTTGCAAAGCATGCCATGGAAGGTCTTGATAAAGAATTTGTCAATAAAGTAAAACAGGGAGATTTCATAGTTTCTGGAGAGAACTTTGGCTGCGGCTCGAGCAGGGAACATGCACCTATAGCGCTCAAACATGCTGGCATTACGGCAGTTCTGGCATTATCGTTTGCAAGAATATTTTACAGAAATTCAGTTGACGGTGCGCATTTGTTGCCCATAGAGATAGAGGAGGATGCGTATGAGAACATAAGCGACAAAGATCAACTAGAGATCGATATACAGCAGGGAGAGGTAAGAAATATTACAAAAAACAAAACTTACAAGATGAAACCTTTTTCTGAATTGATAAGAAAAATAATTGATGCTGGGGGTATACTTAACTACACTCCCTAGACTTCTAGGTTTGTAAGTATATCTTCTAGGTCTTGCTCTTCCTTAACTTCTTCAGTTAGTATTCCAGCCACTATTTCGTATGTAACATAATCAGTATGCTGTGTTTTTTTGGCGATCTCGTTGTAATGTTCTGTTACCGTTCCAGCGATCTCCATTGCCTTTTGCACAGCACTTTTCATTGATAGATATTTTTCAGGATCCACATCACCCACGTTGCTATTCTTTACCCATTCTGCTGGATTGCTAAATGCGGCAGAGCCTAATTGATTCAGTCTGTCTGCCAGTAGCTCTGCATGTTTCAGCTCACCCATTCCATTATTCCTGAAGGTCGTTGCCAAAGTTGCAAATCCCAGTCCCTGCATGTAGATCGACGTGTACCAGTAAAAGTGGAAGGCCATCATCTCATCAGCATACGCGCGTTTCAGCATGTTAACAATTTCGTTGACCGCAGGACCTACAATCTCCTTTCCTTTCTTTCCCATGCCATGAGAACTTAATACAACCTATTTAACAGTTAATTTGCATGGCCAGAAAGGGGAGGTTACAGGAGATAATAAGCAAGGCATTACATGCAGACGACCCAAAACTGTATATGATAGGATATAGAGATTTTGACGAAATCAAACAAGTTCCTCTTCAGGATTTCCTGAAACTTTCCGAGGATTTTCAGACCATACCTGCAAGCAGGATCGTTTACGTTAAGAGGTCTAATGAAATAGTTTACAGGAGAGCAAGATAGTTTGCGAAAAGCTTTTCGAATATTTCGTGTCTACTGTCGTCTTAATTTTTGTACCAATATTAGTTTTCTTCTGTGTCGCGTTATTTCTTCAAGTTTCTGCATGCTTCCTTGAAATCTTCTGGCCTAGCGGACGCGCAAACTAAAGTAATTATTAAGTTAAACACATGATATGTGAACGAACGAAAGAATAAAGTTTGGCGAAGCAGGTATAATAGAATACGCCAAAATATGGAAAACCTCCGGTCATTAACATAAAGCGAAGAGGGAGACCGCTCAAATATCCTAAGGAAAAATATGGAGAGGTACTTTCTCTTAGGTTAGAGGGCATGAGTATGAGAGAGATAGCTAGGAAGACATTCCTCCCAAAATCAACTGTATATAGAATGTTGAAAAAATTAGGTTTTAGTTAAGATCACTCATGTGATGTGTGGAATCTATTAAAACCCGAAGACGGGCTTATGGTTATCGATCCATCGCTTTAACATCTTTACACTATAATTTGGATCAATATTCGGGAATGTTTTACGCCATCTTCAACATTAACGAACAGTCTTTAACAGTAGCTAAAATATGAAGTAAATTTTATAACAGTTTCTTTGGCAACAATGCAATTGTTGATACGTAAATCCTTGTCCGGATTAGTACTCTAATTCTAACAATTCGGATAAATATGTAACCTTCCTGTCGTTGCCAATGTTGTATTCAAGAACCCCTGAAGACACAAGGTTCAAATCCCGCCGGCCCCAATAATTTTTAATTTGAAAATAAATTTACAGAATTGTTATTTACTTATTTGTTATATCATAGCTGCGGCTCGGTTTTGGCATTAATCTAGTGATAACTGCAAGAAGTACAACGCCTGAAAAAATCGTAAGAGCAGTGTGAGGAAATTCTGGAACCACTGTAGTTCCAATAATTCTTACGTAGGCTGTACCAGCTGGTATTTCTATCAGCAATGTCCTGTAGGAGCTAGTCTGATTGATTTGAAAATGTTTTGCTTCATGTTTTCCATCGATAAGCACTAGGAAATTCTTGTCTGACCCATCAGACTTTGCATCAATCATTTCTCTTGGAAGTTTTAGAGTAAGGGAAGAATTATAGTATGTTCCTCCAAGGAAAGCGACCACGGCCTTGCGTGTGTGATCCAATTCCATCTTATTGATCCAGATATCTTTAGGTTCTATGACGAAGTGCTTCATAAAGTCAGGCTGATCCTTTCCTGTGACAATAACTGACCTGTCTTGAACCTTTAGGATTGTTTCTCTTATCCATCGCGCATAATCAAAAGTGTCCAGTGGTTGAGTATATTCTTCAGGAATTGGGTAGTAAACGAGAAATGAGCCAGAGATATTCCCTTTCTCATTTACTTTCACGACAGAATGTTCGTCATACGTTTCATGTGGTTGCATCCATTGATAATACCTATTGCCATCTGCATCCTCAAATATCCTTACCCATGCAACCCTCAGTGTGAGTCCACCAGCTCCGGTTGTGCTATTTGCAAGGTTTGGAAAATTGAAAGTTATTAATGCTTCCGCCGATTTCTCATTTAAGGAATTTGCTTCTGCAGGGATAATTCGACCGATACTGTAACCACCGACATTTCCCTGAAAGGAAACAACAATGCCCAGATCCAAAAATACAGCGGAAGCTACAGGCTTAATATTTTCAGCCACTACCTCCGTAGGCTGGGTTGCAGTATAACAGTGGCAAATCCTGGCTACTGTTGGGTCTTCCGACAGATAATTCATTTTCAAGTTGACAGATAGTGTGCCGTTGCTGTATAAAACAAGCGGGCTAGCCTCCCACGTAGCCTTCTGTTCGTTAGCATACACAACATAGTATCCATCAATCAGATGACCTCCAATGCGTACGGTTGATTGCGAAACCGGTACTAACGGCTCAAACTTGCTGCCAATTATTTCGATTTCTTCCGTGTCACCAATAAACGGAATCTCTATTGTTCGAAAGTCAGATGCTATTTCTAGTGTGTCGTATGTGGATTCTTCTCCATCAATAAGCACAAGGTATTCGTCATAATCTGCATCTATCACTACCTTGAATAACTTTAACTGAATAGAACCATCTTCAAAGCTGTCAATGCTTATTATAAGGCTTCCAAAGTCAACATCAACTTGGATCGCACGTATGTCACCATTAGTAATCCTGTAGGGTATCTCAAGTTGTTTGTCATCAATCGTTACACTGTAAGTTTTCCATTCATTTTCTGCAACGGCGTTGTGTGTAATGGACATGAACACTAATAAGATCATGATAACAGGGATCGTCGAAATATGGTATTGCATACAGTTACTAGAGTTTAGTGTTTAATTGTAAAAGTTTTGTGGATCGGAAGCACTTTTCCTGAAGCAGTCTGGGAACAGAAGAAGCAGCCCAGATTGTCAGATTTCAGTTAGTTCTATGCATTCAAGACGGCTCCTCAATTTATACTGAATAAAAGACGAATGAATATTTAATATCAGTCTGCGAAGGATGAGATGGTATCTTATGAACCACGATCAGCTTATGCTTTATGAGTTCTCTTAGTGCACAATACGTCCGCTCCATACCAATACCCAAACTACCCTGTATCTCTTCAAAGGTGCGCCCAGGATGGTCTCTAACGAAAGCCAGAGCTATTCGTGCGGCTTCAGATAATGGTTCAGGCATGTTAGTTCCCGAATTTCCATCGCTATTATGCACTTACTGGTTAATATGATTCCAGAAAAATTTGGTAGGGGCCATGTAGCTACCCCAACAGCTTCTGCCACTCAAGGTGCTCCTACCCCTTAGACTGTCTGAGTCCGCTCGGGGCTTCGAGCTCTGAATTAACGCTATTGCCAAATTAGTCTCTTGATGCCTATTACAAGATTGCATATGAACCCCTGAAGACACAAGGTTCAAATCCCGCTGAACACGGTAAGTTTTTCACGCGGCTAATCTTATGCATGATTGAAGGGTTAATTAATACGTAAACCATTTATCAGAATAATGCCATATTACGATAAAGGAGAGGCCTACAAAGTTATGCGTTTTTACTCTTAATAAAACGATAATACATAGTGCTTAACCCTACGTTATATTTACGAACAAGAATTATAGTTCATCAAAATTCCCTCCTCTCCAGCCCAAATTTGGCAACGCCCTCAGTAAGATCAAGTACGATTTTGCATTTGCAAACAATCTGCAAATAGAAATGATGCCGTTCCATAATTCTTTCCTGATTTCAAGCTTTCTATATATACCCTTTATATTGACCCCTATCCCAGACAAATTTTAATGGCGTGAGGGAGTGCGTTCAGTCGAGACAAGTACGATTTCAATACTACCTGTACGACTTTTGCTTCCTTCTTCTGGCTCCGGGTCCGCCAAATTTCTTGGGTTCTGTCTGTCTAGGATCGCCCGAAAGCAGGTGCTTGTCATGGGCAACCAATTTTTCCTTTATTTCCTCTCTTACAGATTTTGGCAACGGATGATCCTTCGGGTCCTTCCCGTCCTTAGTATGACCCGTCAAGGCTTTGGATATGGCAACCGCGCTCGCAAAAGCCCTGCCAATTTGACCTCCTCCATCGACTCTAACTATGATGTCTACTTTATTCCTCGCTTCGCCAGCAAGTTCAATTGGCGTAAGAATAATCTCCCTAGCTAATTCAGGGGTAATTATCTCCGCTGGTATGTTGTTTATTCTTACCCTTCCAGAACCCTTGATTATGCTTGCAGCGGCCCTTGCAGTCTTTCTTGACGCTGGATAAAGCTCAACCTTCACCATTACTCATGCCACCCTATCAGTTTAGCAAGATCATGTATACTTGTATAGTAGGATACAGGCTTCCTTATCTTTGCATCCTCGAACTCCTTGCCCTTTACACCCTCATAATTTTTTGGCACGCCAATGTACACCCTCAACCGCTTCATCGCGCTAATGCCTTTGGGCTTTCTCTTTGGAACCATGCCTCTTACCATTCTTGTTATTATCGTATCAGGTCTTCTGGCATGAAACGGTCCATGTATTGGATTCACTACACTTCCTATTTCAAGATATTCATGCCACTGCCTAATCGTGCTGTATCTTTCTCCACTAAGCATTGCTTTTTCTGCATTCAGTACTACAACATTATCTCCTTTTAGAAGCATCTTTGCAACGTAGGAGCATAATCTACCTGCTATATGATTTGTAGCGTCAACAACTACCCGCTCAGCCAATTATGGTCACCTTGCTCCCCTCCGGGAATTTTTCAACAAAGTCCTTCATGCTGATGATCTTGCCGCCAGCTTCGATAATCTTCTTGGCAGCACTCTGCGAGAGCGTAAACGCACACAGTGTTATTTTGTGATTTATCGTGCCAGATCCTAGAACCTTTCCTGGTACAACAACTACGCTTCCGCCTTGCGTATTCTTTGCAATCCTGCTCAAGTTAACTTCCACTCTCCTTGATCCGCGTTTTTCAAGCATGTCTCCCACAGCTAGCCATATCGGCGCCTTGCTCTTCTTGTAGGCGTTCTTAACCGTTAGGATAGCATCATTTAGCACTGGATTTAACATGTACCTTTAGCTCCTTGATCTTGTCTCCAAATATCTTTACCCTTTCGTCCAGTATTGCAAGCGACTTGAACAACACTTCTGTAGGTTTCAAAGAACCTACTGACTCTAACAGCAAAATATATTCTTCCTTGTCGTTATCAACCTCCTTCAGCACGGCAACAGAGACAGGCTGCCACTTGGCATGCATCTTGCCGGTTCCAAGCCTTGCATATGCTTCCACCTTCAATTTCTGGCTCGGGGCAAGAACGATTATTGGAATATCATCATTAACCGGTTTAACGTAATCATCGTCAGACTTTAATTCTCCAGACAAAACAGGCCTGCTCTTATCCTGAGCTTCAGCATCAAGATAAAGCAAAACTCTGCACTTTGAGCATCCTAGCGTACTCTTGCAGTCGCATTCATGGGCCATCACAAACCTATCCACCTCGGTTTTCAATGGTATCAAACCCAAGCGGTGTGCAATGGCTTCATCGTGCAGTACAGAAGAGTTTTCAAGCATTACAACATCATCTATGGCCATGGTTGGAACCTCGCTCAAGGCTATCCTTCTCAAAGCATTCACGTACTGTCTGGGAACGCCCTTGAACTTGACTTCTATCTTCTCATCAGACTGTTCGATAATATCTATCGATGCCAAACGCTTTTCAGTCAAACTCTCTTCCAGCCACTTAAAAATCTACCGAAAAATTTCGCGGTCAGATGTATTATTTGTGCATAAAGCTGAAGTCACAGAACCTAAAACTTCTGCGATACAATTACCGTTTGTATGCTGATCTTACCACTGCATTGAGGACAATCCTTTTCCACGTTCTTCATGTAGGTTGCTAGCCAAAAACATCTAGGGCATAGCGCAAATGAAATTTCCTTTGACGTTTCCTGCACCTGTTGCATCTGTGTCATACGTATCGAACTTGAATATGCTGCTGCGGATATTTGGAGTGCGTTTATAGTGTAATTATCTGTTTACGATTATATTCAATCTTTAAACGCGACTAGACAAACTTCAGGGATACATTATATATACACGGAAGAGCGACTGGCTATTATGGCCGCAAAGTTAACCGTTGTTAGGCTTGCTATTGAAGGCGAAAAGTTTGAAGTTCTGGTCAAGCCAGATCCAGCTCTGGACTTCAAGATGGGCAAACGTACTGATATTTCAAACGTTTTAGCATCAGATGAAATTTACGCAGACGCAAACAAAGGAACCAGGATCTCGAACGAGAAACTCATGAAACACTTCAAGACAACTGATCTAGGCGTTATTGCCCGTATGATACTTGAGAGAGGCGAGCTTAACATGACCGCAGAGCAGAGGAAGAAACTTGTTGAGGACAAGAGGAAGCAGATTGTGCAGATTATAGCAAAGAGCTACGTTGATCCTAGAACTCATTTACCGCACCCTCCATTGAGAATCGAACAGGCAATGGAGGAAGCAAGAGCAGTAATCGATCCTTTCAAGAATACCGAGGAGCAAGCCAAGACAATCATCGATGATCTTAGGGCAATTCTTCCGCTGAAGGCAGAACGACTAAAGTTTTCGGTAACAATACCACCGCAGTTTGCCGCGCAGTCGTACAGTGTGTTGAAGAGTATTGGAGAGTTGCAGAAGGAGGAGTGGCAGGCAGACGGTTCGCTCAAAGCAATAATTGAAATACCAGCTGCTATGCAGTCTAACCTCATGGACAGATTAGGTTCGGTTACGAAGGGTTCAGCTCAAGCTGTGGTGGTTAACTGATGCAGGAGATCAAGCGCAAGTACGTTGTTCCAGGAGATTTGATTGCAGACGGAAATGTTAGACCAGTATCAAACGCGGTCAGGATCGGAGACAAGATCTTTGCAACTCGTGTTGGCATAGCAGAGGTGTCAAGAGAAGGCGCAAGAGTGATTCCGCTTTCCGGCGTATACATACCCAAAGTGGGTGATTTGGTGATTGGAAAAATCATCGATCATTCAGCAATGGCATGGGAGGTCAACATCAACTCGTGTTTTCCGGGTCATCTTCCAGCTCAGGACGTTTTTGGCAGGGAGTTCTCGTCTGCAAGGGACGATATGACCGCCAAGTTCAGAGTAGGCGATATGATTGCCTGCAAGATTGCAGCTTTTGATCGTTCCAGAGATCCATTGCTTACAGTTGCAGACAAGGATCTAGGCAAGATATCAAAAGGCGAAATAGTTAGAATATCTCCAACTAGGATACCTAGGCTGATAGGCAAGCGAGGCTCGATGATACAAACGATAGAGCAGAGCACCAAATGCGGGATAATCATCGGACAGAACGGAATAACCGTGGTTTCGGGACCTGCCGCAGACGGCATATTATTGGCAGTTAAGGCTATAAAGATGGTAGAAGAAGAGGCTCATACTGCTAACCTGACTCAACGAGTCAAGGATATGTTACAAAGCGAAACAGGTGAAAAGATTGAGCAAATTGATCAATGAACAGGGCATAAGAACAGATGGGCGAAAAATAGATGAATTAAGGCCCATCAAGATCGAAGTTGGGGTATTGAAAAATGCAGACGGTTCAGCATATATAGAATTTGGGAAGAACAAGATCCTTGTTGCAGTTTACGGACCAAAGGAAGTTCATCCTAAGCATATGGCATTACCCGACAGGAGCGTGTTAAGGTGCAGGTATCACATGTCACCATTTTCCGTTCAGGAGAGAAAGAATCCCGCGCCATCAAGAAGAGAGATCGAGATCTCCAAAGTCACAAGGGAAGCTCTAGAACCTGCGCTGATGCTTGACGATTATCCCAGAACAGCGATCGATGTATATATCGAAGTGCTGCAGGCAGACGGCGGTTCAAGATGTACTGGGATAGCTGCCGCTTCTGTTGCGCTGGCAGATGCTGGTATAAACATGCGCGATATGGTTGCAGCATGTGCAGCAGGCAAGGTTGACGATACCATCGTTCTTGACATCAACGATGAAGAAGACAAGGAGGGTCAGGCAGACATGCCTATAGCATATTTACCAAATCTTAACCAAGTTTCACTGATGCAGGTAGACGGCATACTTTCCAAGGAAGAATACGGAAAGTGTCTGGACACTGCAATTGAAGGATGCAAAAAGGTATACCAATTGCAGAAAGAGGCGCTTATGAAGAAATACTTTGGCGACGAGGTCGATGTAGGAGGATCTGAATGAGCAGGAAGTCGAATGTCATAGTTGAGCATCTGCGAAGAGCCCAGATGAACGAACTGCTGGCAGCAGGCAAGAGGCTTGACGGCAGAGGTATAACGGAAAGCAGGCAGATGAAGATAGAGACAGATGTGATAAAGAAGGCAAACGGTTCGGCACTTGTTACTTTAGGGAACACGCAGGTAATTGCAGGTGTCAAGGTTCAGCCTGATAAGCCGTTTCCAGAATTGCCGGACAAGGGTCTGTTGATATGCAGTGCAGAAGTTCTGCCATTGGCGTCAGCATATGCAGAGCCCGGACCTCCAGATGAGGACGCAATCGAGCTTGCAAGGGTAGTTGATAGGGGCATCAGGGAGTCAGAGATGATAGATCTCAAGAAACTAGTGCTAGTACCTGGAGAGAAGGTTTATGCTGTCTTTGCCGATGTGAGCGTGCTTAATGTCGATGGCAACCTTTTTGACGCAACATCGTATGCTGTTGTTTCTGCACTTCTTACAGCAAAGCTACCTAAGCTCGAGATGAAGGACGGCAAGGTAGTAGATACGGGAGAAATAATGAAGGCACCCATACGTACTATCCCTATATCGATAACTATGGCCAGAATCGGCGATACGATACTTGCAGATCCAACATCGGAGGAGGAAGCCTGCATGGATGCAAGGGTTACTATGACCACAGATGCAGAACGACGTGTATGTGCTGTGCAGAAAGGAGGCACTGGAACGTTTTCTGTGGAACAAATCAACTACGTAGTGGCAACTGCGATATCAAAAGGAGAAGAGATAAGAGCCAAGATAAAGAGTGTGACTGGAAGTGGCTAGGACAAAATCTATAGAATCGTTACCAGGTTTGCATCAAAAGTACGGTGCAACGTTGAGGCGCAGGTACACCAAAGTATATCTTACACTCAAGCAGAAGCGAAGATGTCCTAAATGTGGCTCCAAAAGGCTCAGAAGAAAAGCTCTGGGAATATGGAAGTGTCCCAAGTGCAACTATACAGTTGCTGGTGGCGCATACGATCTTGTCACAAAGAAGGTATAGTTCTGATTAATAACACAAGGTACTGAATATCGCATAACATATTTCATATGTGTTTATAGCCTTCGAATGTTTTATCCTTCAAAGAGATGGAAGCCAAAGGTAAGAGACTAAAGTACTCAGGCATAACGTTAGGTACTTTTCTAGTTATGGCATTCGTTCTAGTGCAACCTACTATGAATCAGGCAAATGCTGTAGGTTTAGAAGGACTTCCAGGTTATGATAACTGCCAGCTTCTAGTTGTCAATAACCAGCCTGAAGATCCAATATCAATGAATACTGTCAGAAGCGGAAACATAGTAAAGACCATACATGCTGAAAAGGAGATATTCAGTTGCTTCCTTGACCAAGGCAATCTTCCAGTAATTGTTGATGTTACCACATACATAGAGATCTATGAAAATATTGATGATAGAGAAGTTATAGAAACAAACGCGGTAGCAACAACCTGTCTGAAAGATCAATTCACTGCTGCAGTAATTGACTGTGAATCATACGACATTCCAACGAGTCCAGTCTTTGTAGGCAACAGCTGTGAAGAGATAGGTAATGAATTCATTACTCACCCACAAGAAATGAACACAGTAACCAAGGGCAAACTTGCAAAGACCGTAGAAGCACAGAAGGAAGTCTTCCTCTGCCAGTTGAATAATGATACATTCAAGAAGGTAGACATCGTATTGTTCACAGAGATCTATGAAGATCTGAACACACAAACAACAACTTCTGTACAATTCCTTTCAGCAAGATGTGTAGTGCTCTGGTCTGACGACTTCGAGTCAGATCCTGAAGACACGTTAAGAGACGCTACAGTAGAAACCTGCCAGTTCTCAAGCATTGAAAACTGATAGTGAACCAGAAACTTTTTGAGATCGACTACTAGAATTCTACAGAATCTGATAAATTTATAATATTTGACGTTTCTTAGTGTAGGTTGTACATGCCAGAAAGAAGGTTTAATGCTACTATAGCGATAAGTGCGGGCAGTTCCGCAGATGCAATTTATTCTGCATTGAAGCCAGATGTAAAGTCTTCCCCACAAAGACAGCTAAGTGCAAGTATAAGATTGGATGATGGCACAATATCTATCGAAGTATCTTCAGATGATCTCTCGCACCTAAGAGCGAGTCTAAATTCATACCTAAGACTTGCAAGAGCTGCTTCCACCTGCATAGATGCTGCAGCGCTATGAATTTATTGCAGTCAGACATAGGCTCAGCGTATGAGTGAACCAGAACTGCCTCCATGGTTCAAGGAGCAGCTTGGAAGGCTAGGTCAGCTCCAGCAGAATCTGCAGGCCATACAGATGCAGAAGCAGCATGTCGAAGTTGAGATCGTAGAGATAGACAAGGCGCTTGAAGAGCTCAAGAAGATAACTGGCGAGGATGGTGTTTACAAGTCAGCTGGTCCGGTTTTGATAAAGACAAATCGCGACGATGTTGTGAAGGAGTTGGAGGAAAAGAAAGAACTCTCGAACACAAGGGTGATGGTTCTTACAAAACAAGAGACAAGGGTAAAAGAGAACCTGAAGGAAATTCAAACTAAAATAGATGAAATGGTACGAGGAGCTGGCATGGGTGCCGGCACAAAACCCAGAGCTGAATAATCTTTGCGTAATTGAAGGCATATTGACATTTATAGTTGCACAAACAGAGTAGCATCCATTGCGATCTTTACTGTCTAAACAAAAATACAAGCTAGTTTATGTGATTACGCACAGACTTGCCGATGTAGATGCTTATTGTTCGGCATATGCAACGGCCAATCTCTTAAGATCAATTACAAGATCCAATGTAAAGGTCGTGCTGCCGGAAGGACTGAACACAATTGCGGAACAAGTGAGCAAAAAATTTCCTATGAGTATTGACAACAACCCAAATTTTGCTAAAGCCGATCTAATAGCCATTGTTGACACAAACAACCCGCTGCTCTTATCGCAAATGAAGGATGAGATAATCACTAGCAAGGCAAGGAAGGTGTTGATAGATCACCATCCGATGGCCAAGAACGGAGAAAAGTTGGCAAACGCAAAATTTGTAGACACGAGGGCATCTTCTGCGAGCGAACTTGTTTACCGTCTTTACAAGGAAAACAAGGTCAAGATGAGCAAGCAGATAGCGCAAGTACTTCTGGTAGGGATAATGGCAGATTCACAGCATCTGTTTCTTGCTAGCAGCAAGACAATCGAGGCAGTAAACGATCTGTGTAAACACGGGGCATCTTTGGAATTAGCAAAGAAGGTCTTGACTCATGAAAGAGATCCTTCTGAAAGAATTGCTAGACTGAAGGCAGCACAACGAGTATCAGTGTATAGTGCAAACAGCTTCATCGCAGCTTTTTCACGTGTAGGTTCATTTCAGGCATCTGCAGCAAGAGCACTGCTGGATCTTGGAGCTGATGTTGCAATAGTAGTTGGCGGAGATGAAAAAGCATCAAAAGCGAGCCTGAGGGCAACACAGAAATTTTACAATGAATCGAAACTTCATCTCGGAACAGACATAGCAGGTAAGCTCACTGATTTAGGAGGAGGTCATCCTACAGCCGCATCACTTTCTGTAAAGGTTGGCGAAGATGAGCTTGCAAAAATGCTAATGAATGCTATCGAGGCAAAGTTGGGCAAATTAAATATGATAAAATAGATTTTATTCAAGTATTAATTTACGTTTTTATAGTATAGTACCGAACTATTTGCTATGGAGAGACAAGGATTAATCCAGAACGATGACGATTACTTTTATGAAAAGATATTTCGCAAGAGTCATAGCCGCAAGTCCATGACGCTTGCAAAGTTTGCCGTGAAGGCTTTCAACGAGTTCTGCACGAATACGTTCGTGAAGAGCCTTAACGAAGTCATTAACGAGGTCAAGTCTGATCGTCTTGATCCATACAAGTTGCTGGATAACTTTGTCGCTTATCTGGACAGAAACGGGAAGGCCCCAGGCACGATTCAAACATACACTGCCTATGCGAAAAAGTACCTACGGTTTCATGGTGTGAAGATCTACAACGAGGATTTCAAGCAAGAGGTTTCACTACCTACAAAGTTCAAGTTCCATGATGATCCGATAACAAGAGAGATAATAGCAAGGATTCTAAATGTATGCAATCCTAGGTTCAAGACGTTACTCCTTGTGTTATGTTCTAGTGGTATGCGTATAGGAGAAGCCTTGGCTCTACGTGTTAGGGACATTAACTTTGACAGCACTCCAACCAGAATCATGATAAGACCAATGTCAACCAAAACGTCTGAGGCTAGGGAGACCTTTATTACAGAAGAGGCAACGATTGCGATGAAGGACTTTTTAGGTTATAGAATGAATAGATTAGATAGTTTTGTATTTGGAGATTATGATGATGCTGTTCAGGCAGCAAATAACGCTTCAGCATCCTTCAGAAAAATGCTCAGGAAGCTTCCTGATCTGAACCAGAAGATAGATGATCATACAAGGTTCAGGATTCACCTTCACACTCAGGAAGTTCTTCTACAGTACAGTTGCTCCTATTGTGGGTTCAGATATAGCGCATGCCTTGATGGGACATTCCGAATACCTTGATACATACTTCAAGAAGACCGCTGAGGAGAGATCTGAGCTATACCAGCAAGTCGAGCCTCATCTCACTATAGGCAATGCTGACGTTCTTCTGAAAGAGGTGAAATATACACAGAAAGAGATCAAGACTATGAAGGAGAAGATGGAAAGGATTGAAGGCGTTGAATCTGACATGGTAGAATTAGTCACAGAACTCGTTAGAAATGGCAAACTCACACCTAAGGATATGAAGGGTCGCTTTCCTTCACTTCAGAAGCATGTTATTGCAGTACAAGAAGATTTTCTGGATTAGAATGGCATAATGCTATGGGCTACTATCCTATGGACAAACTAAAACTACGTGTGGCGTACTACCTATGGACAAACTAAAACTACGTGTGGCGTACTACCTATGGACAAACTAGACCATTCGTATGACCATTCCTGTGACCATTCCTGAGAAAGACCATGCCATTCCTTTGTACATACCTGAGAAAGATTTTGTCGATACCTAGTGTACATATCCATGTCCATTATGATACCGATAGTGCTAATCTTAATGGATTAGCACTTCCCAAGCAAATGAAATAGGATTCGATATCTAAACTAGTACATGTAATTGTATCCAACTGTAGCTAATCTACATGCCAAACAATAGTTCTCTTAAGCAAGTACGTAGTATGGCTATGGTATGTCAGCACCTACTTCTGATCCAGTTTTAGAATTTGTAATTGATTTATTTGGTGTACTCATTGGCGCATTTCTTGGCTTTGTGTTTGGGATATTATTTGAAAAATGGAAGAAAAGCAAAGAAACCAGAGAGCTTAAACATCAAACAGTTTCATCACTTATAAAGGAATTGAAGTATATGCAAAATAGCTTCAAAGACTCACATCTTGGAGTTAAGTGGGATGATGGCAAGCACCTATTTGAAGGGGACTCTGTCTTCATGACAGCTCCAGCTTCTAAGAATGCAATTGATACGGGCAACATTCGATTATTGCCTATTGATGCACAGGTGAAACTTGACAATTTTTACATAACTGTTGAACGATGTAATGACGTGGCAAATCAGGTAGAAAAATTCTATATGACACCTATGTTTACACATAATAATGCACATATCATTGCTGAACGATTAGCAAAGCAATTAGAGTGGCACTATAACGAATTGAGGAAGACTATTGATGATTTGTTATTATCGCTAGAAAGTAAGGAATAATGATGTCAATAACTATCGCCCACTTTTGAACATGATAGAAGTGAGCAGGGCTAATCTTTCAAAATTTGAACCCATAGTAAGAGATATCTACAAGAAAGTGTTAACATTTGAAACTGTCTAGAATAACAAAATAGCCCATGAGAAGAATCTATAACTCGTGATATAGAAAATGGCAACCTATGTTTCATATAAATTTAAGAGTAATGATAGGTATAACAACTTTAACGTAGTTGATAACAAGATTAACAGTATTTGTACTGATAGGAGCTATTCTTGTATTTACAACTCCAGTGAATACAGTAAAATCACAAATGATATCAACCTCTTACAACTTGGAGCTCTTTGATGATTCGGGGAATCCACTTGGCGAATTTGTTATTGCTGATCAACAAATATTAGCAAAGGCATCTTTTCCTGATAGTAGTACTCATGGTGTTGCATTTAGGTGGATAGCTCCAGATAGTGTAGTAAATCTAGCGGGGGGATGGTGTCTAGATGGATGTTCTCCCAGTGTACCTCACTATTCATCTTTTAGACCAGACATAGGTGGACACTGGATAGTGGAAGCGATTTTCATAAACACTACTTTTGATATAAATAATCCACCTCTCTCTGGACCTGAAGTATTAGCAAAGCTCAGTGCTGAGTTCAACGTCGTGGTGGTATGTGGTGGAAAGGAAGCAACCATAGTGGGAACTCGGGGTGATGATACAATTGAAGGTACTCCAGAGGATGATGTCATTACTGGTCTGAAGGGCAACGATGCCATAGATGGACGAGGTGGTAAAGATACTATTTGTGGAGGATTTGGTGATGATGTGATACAGGGAGGAGATGGAAATGATAGGATAATTGGACAGGCAGGAAGTGATGAGATACAGGGAGACGGTGGAAATGATAGGATATATGGAAAAGGTGGAAATGATAGGATATACGGTGGAAATGGAAATGATAGGATATACGGTGGAAATGGAAATCACGACTTTCTGTTCGGCGAAGCTGGTGATGATATGATAAATGGAAATGCTGGTAATGATGATATAGATGGTGGAGACGGAACTGATATTTGTAGCCTTGGCGGCGGGTCTAGAAGAGATAGTAAACAAATTAACTGCGAGTCCTAAACGAAAATTCTCTTTTTGAACCGTTAGCGTCACTGAAACCACCGAACCCGCATCGGTTCAGCGCTATGACAGCAATTAATACTTAAGATTTACATAATTAAATATGATAAAGTGAGCTGTGAAAGTATATGACCAGAGAGACGGTCAGAATAGTTGCTGATGAGCGTGAAAGACAGAGCGGAATACCTGACGAACTGGTTAATTTGAAAGCCGTAGTGGATTTTGCGCAGCTGCAAGTTGGGGATTACATAGTAGCATCAGACAGTGCTGTTGAACGCAAGTCTATCCGTGATCTTGTACAATCAATTTACGATGGAAGGTTGTTTACACAATGTTCTGAACTTGTTACTCATTACGCAAAGCCAGTTTTGATAGTTGAGGGTAGCAATGAAATGTTTGAAAGAGTAATTGACAACCCAATGGTGATCTATGGTGCACTGGCATCTGTAGCACTCGACTTTCGAATCGCGATTATACACACACCATCAGCATCGCACACTGCAAAGGCATTGATTGCGATGGCAAATCGAGCATTGAAGGAAAAGTCAGGCCCATTATTGCGAAAGGTGAAGAAGAGCAACCCGCTGAAGATGCAGCAGCTGTCCATACTCGCTTCTTTACCAGGGGTGGGAGACAAACTTGCAGTTAGACTGCTGACAAAGTTCAAAACTCCTTTGAAAGTGCTGAATGCATCAACGGCAGAGCTTTCAAGGGTAGAGGGGATGGGTCTCGCAAGGGCAACGAAGTTGAGAAAGGTTCTCGATCAAGTTCAGGTTGATAGCAAGAATGAACAGACAGCCCTAGACGGTTATGAGACTTAGCATTTTATTGATCCTTTAAGTTTCATTCTCAGCTTATTCCCGCATACTTCACATACTTTTTCTTCACTACCGTATGATTTTCCACACGCACTGCAGTATTTTATCCATCTTCCCACTTTCCGTATACCTTTCGTCATCACATATGAGACCTTTATTCCAGCCATCTCAAGAGTGTTGGCAATAGCATAGTCATCTGTAACCACTGATGGATCATTTTTGGATCTCTTAAAGTGAAGAGCTAGCGCAAGCACAGAAAGATCAGCCTTTGACATCTTCCCAATATCACCACTTCTTCTTGCAAGTTCGTTAGCATCTTTTACATAACTCGATTCAGGTTCCAGTATCTGTAGATTACCTGCATCGATCAAAGCTTCCAACGCCTCATGAGAGTTCTTGATATGTTTCACTTCATCAAACACATCATTAGTTGTATAACATTTAGAACCCAGAAACGGTATTCCAGCGTAGAACGCACTCGCATCCAAAACTAAGATGCTAGAATCCGAGCTTTGCAAGTTGCCTCAGGCCCTTAGTTTCAAAGCGCAAGAATACCGCATCATGCTTGTACCGTGCTATTTTAATATCTTGCTCATTTCTTATTTCAAAAGTTGATTGCCCATCAACAACAATGCTAGAATCTGAGTTGCTCCTAACTTCGATCGCCTCAACAGGAACAACCAAGGGAGGCATTCTGTTCAAAGGACTCAACGGCGTTATAACCAATACATTCAGATTTTCGTGCAATACGGGACCGCCGGAGGAAAATGAATAACCAGTAGATCCAGTTGGCGTTGCTATCATAACACCATCCATTCTTTGCGTCAACTGATCCTGCGCAAATTTTATTGTGTAAGTTGGAGTACGCGTAACATTGATCTTGTTGATGAAGATTTCGTTCAGTGCAGGAGGGTATTCTATACCATCAACTGCCGCATGGATCCTCATCCGTTTCTCCAAGCAGAACGAGTTCGAAAATATTCTATCTAATGCTGATTCTAGTTCGTCTGGCGTTGTCTCGGCCAAGATCCCCCTGCTGCCAGGAAGTCTGATGCCAAAAACTGGTACGGAATTACTTAACCATCTAACCGCTCTAAGCATCGTACCGTCGCCGCCAACTGCAATGGCAAGGTCAAGAGGTGTGCGCCTTAGCTCATCTTCTGATTCCAGCATCTTCGCATTCATTAATGATAATGGAGATACAGTGTAGACATTAGCCCCTCTCTTATGCAACAGTTGTGCAACCTTATTTGCAGTATTTTCAGCCTCGAGACTGCCGTACCGAGTAACTAGAACTATGTTCTTCATTGTCATAGCCAATATTATCTTGCGTTCTTGAAATAAAAACCATTTGTGAAGCGAACATGAGACAGAATAACGATTTAAATATCACGTAGCGTACGAGAGATCTGTATGAGCTACGCACATCCTGAAGTATTAGTTGAGACAAACTGGGTTGCTGACCACATCAACGACCCAAAAGTAAGAGTAATCGAAGTCGACTACGATCCCGAAAACGCTTACAACCAAGGACACATTAAGAATGCGGGGCTAGCCTGGTGGAAGAAGGACATCAATGATCCCATTGCCAGAGACATAATTAACAGACAGCTGTTCGAGGAGCTGATGAGAAGACTGAGTGTTAATGCCGACACAACTCTGGTGCTGTACGGAGATTTTAACAACTGGTTTGCAGCATTTGCGTTCTGGGTCTTCAAGTACTACGGACATCAGGACATAAGGATAATGAACGGCGGAAGAAAGAAGTGGGAGGCAGAGAAGAGACAATACGTTAAAGATGAACCGACGTTCCAGAGAACCAATTATGCTGCCAAGTCGCCAAACGAAGATCTAAGAGCCTACCTTCAAGAAGTAACGCATGTAGTTAAAGGAAAAGATCCGAGCTTTGCGTTGGTAGATGTTAGATCGCCAAAAGAATTTACTGGAGAAATAACTGCACCTCCTGAATACCCGATGGAGCATGCGCAAAGAGGAGGACATATTCCAGATGCAAAGAACATACCGTGGGCACAAGCAGTAAAGGACGACGGTACGTTCAAACCTGTGGATGAACTAAAACAGCTATACGAATCCAAAGGCGTTACGAAGGACAAAAATGTTATTGCATACTGCAGAATTGGAGAAAGATCATCGCATACATGGTTCGTGCTGAAATATCTGCTGGGATATCCAAGGGTAAAGAACTACGACGGTTCATGGACTGAATGGGGCAACATGGTACGCAACCCGATCGAAAAGTGAACGTGATGGAAGAGAAGCTGCTAAAAAAAGGCCAATTTTTCTTTATTTATGATGCTGATTCTGCTTTGTTGCTAGAAGACAAGACCAAGCGCGGTCTGACCCTTGTAGAAAAGTCGCTTGACGAAAAATTTGGTGCAGAAGCAGACAAAGGCATGATCTATGACGTGGACGGTATAGGTCACAAGGTAGGTATCAGGTGGTACTTTCCCAAGTCAAGGTTTTCCTTCGAAGATGTGCTGAAGAAAGCGATGGAGATGGAAGAACGCTATAGAAAGATCAGGGAAGAAACCTGTCCTGATTGAGAAAGTAAGGATTTTTGGACCCCATTACTGAATATACAGATATGTCATTGCTGCTAGGATAAGATGTGCCATCCTTTCGTAAAGTAGACCGACTCTTCTTGGTTGTGTGCGATTTGCGAGATTCATAGCAAAATAGTATATATAATTACAAGAGAGATCATAGCCGAATGCTGGGGTATATAACCTTCGTTGTTTTCATAACGATCTCTTGGGTAATGTCGCTCTACAGCTTTAACTTTTACTACCTTGTTTATCGTTCTTTGAAAAATAGGCTACGTGTTAGACCAGTTGAGAACGGCTTTCCAACAGTTACAGTACAATTACCCATCTTTAACGAAAGATATGTTGCAGCTAGACTGATACAGTCAGTATGTGCGATGGACTATCCAAAGGATAGATTGCAGATCCAAGTTCTCGATGATTCTACAGATGATACCAGAGAGATCTGCAGAAACATGGTTCAGCAGTACAAGTCACAGGGTTATGACATTGAGCATGTAACGAGAAAGGATAGAAGGGGCTACAAAGCCGGTGCGTTAAAGGAGGGTCTCAAGAGCGCAAAGGGCGAATTTGTAGCGATCTTTGACGCTGACTTTGTTCCTCCTAGTTGGTTCTTCAAGAAAGCCATGACATCATTTTCGTCTGAAAGGATTGGGATGGTGCAGTGTAGGTGGGGTCATCTCAACGAGAACTATTCGGCCCTTACACAGGCTCAAGCACTGAGCCTTGACTTTCATTTTCTCATAGAGCAGAAAGCAAAGAGCCTAACACATCTTTTCATGAACTTCAACGGTACTGCTGGTATATGGCGAAGAACGTGCATCGATGACGCTGGAGGCTGGCACATGAACACGCTTGTTGAAGATCTTGATCTAAGTTATAGAGCACAGATGAAGGGCTGGCGCTGTATGTTTCTTGAAAATGTTGTTTGCAATGCCGAATTACCCGTGCAGATAAACGCTGCAAAAAGGCAGCAGTATCGATGGGCAAAGGGTTCGATACAATGCGCAATAAAACTTGCTGGCGATATTGTAATGCACAGAAAGCTGCAGGCAGACACCAAGATACAGGCCTTTATACAATTAACAAGACATATCGTACACCCATTGATGTTGCTGCAGTTCTTGCTGCTTCCCTTGCTGCTTGCAATGGACTTCAAGCTTTACCCTGTCAGTATATATCCGATAACAGCTTTGGTTGCTTACATACTATTCGGACCAGCGTTTTACATCTACGTGATAAAACGGCTCTGGCAGCAGTCATGGATGACCAAGGCTAAAGCATATGTATACTTGATTCTGTTCGCAACTGGAATATCTGTTAACAATACCATAGGGGTATTTGACGCGATGAATGGTGGCAGACCTGAATTTCTGCGAACACCAAAGTTCGGCATAACCAAGAAGGGAGAGGATTGGAGAGACAAGTCATACGCGTTGCCATTCACTAAGACAACACTGCTGGAGATGTTCTTCGGTGCCTATGGTATACTTGGCATATTCATATCCATATTCAGCGGTAACCCTATCTACGTTCCAATACTGGCACTGCAGACGTTAGGCTTCATCTACATATCTTACCTCAGCATAGTGCATTCAACATTTAAAAATGGGCACAATACCAAACCTAAAAGTAGGAGCAGGGATCGAAGGGTGGTCGCAAAGCATTACAAAGCAGTGATGGTTGGCATACTTGGATTTCTAATATTCGGTGTTACCATGGCCTACATTGGTTACAGCACAACAGTATATCCTCTGGACAAGGCCAGAGGTTACGTGAATGCTGCAAAGGCATCTTCTGTGCCAGAAGAGATGCTTGACTATATGGCTAGTGTAAAGCCATTGGTTCCTAAGGAAGGTAATCCTGTATGGGCGTTTCCTACTGCAGAGACGGACTTTGGCGTAATGCAGAAGAACATCGATGGAATGATGGACAGGCTCAGAACGTTATCGACTCTGCCTAGAGATAGCGAAGAATTCAACACCGGACTTTTAGATGTGAGGGAAGGGCTGACTTGGCTGGAGGAAGCTATACTTGAAGCGCAGCCGTATGTTTATGTCAGCTTCCAGAACGTGATAATGAGCGCCATATGGATAGGCGTCTTGCTCATGATATTCACGGTAATGAAGAGGGGAAAGGAGAGATTGCAGGAATTCGAAAATTTCGAAGGCGAAGAGAAGATCTAACCTTTCGGTCTTACGTATTCAACTTTAACTTCGTCTGTTTTTGCAATGCTGTCATCACTTGTCACCAAAACGGCGTTAAGGTTCTTTGCCAACGCAATCATGTACGCAGCTACCATTGAAAGCTTCCCTTTGTGCGTGGATTTGATCTGTCCTGCAATCTTCATCAGATCGTAATCAACACCCCTTACTTTGATCCTTGAATTCTTTACAGCCTCCAGTCTTTTACTCGCTACAGCGTAACCAAATCTTTCTTCCAATTTCGTGAAAAGTTCTGACAGGCACAATTCAAGCATATAGCCATCTCCTATACCATCATTGATCTTGTTTACAAGTTCTTCAACTCTTTTGTCGCCAGCAAAGTAAAGCAGCAGTATTGAAGAATCTAGCACAAATGTTCTTGGCGTTGCCATCTACTTCCTCTCGTTGAGGATTTCCCGTATCATGCCATGAATGACACTCTCTTTTTCACTATCGGCTCCAAACAGGTTTTTTATCGATGTCAATGGCACCAACTGGATTACATCATCAGTCTCAACAAACATTACCTTGGAACCTTTCGTTATACCATACTTTCTTCTTATAGGGATCGGGATTGTGACTGTACCTAGTCTTGTTACCGTATGAATGTACTCCTTACTCTTTTTTGCCATCTCTCAAAATATTATCGTGTTGTATATATTAAATTTTTAAACCATATAATTTGCCAGCAATATAATATTCCATGAGAGGGGTTAAAGTTCGCAGCCATAGCAGAGCAAGCTAGCGTAATGCCTCATGAGAAGCCCTTCACAGCGATGGTGATGTCTATTATAGCAGGTTCAAGTACTATGGCAGCCTCGATAATTTCGATGCAGAATGTTGATCAGGCAGGAACGAACATGTTGCTTATGCATGTTGACAGCATATTCGTTGGTCTTGTTTTACTGGTTTCATAGTAGTATCGTTTGGTTTTGCCATGTTTCATGCGCCAGTACATTCACGCACTTGGGGAACGCTGGTGCTCGTACTGTCAATAATAAGTATAATATTCGTACGTACGAATTTCGTTGGCGCAGTGCTTGGCAGCGTAGCTGGTCTGATCGCTCTGGCTTTCAAATCTAGGTACGAAGTGAAGCCGCAGCCACACGACATTTAATTCTCATAATGCAAAAATTATTAACGATTAGTCCACGAGATATGACACCTTTGCATAAATAATTTATAATGCGAGTTAGGGGCATGTCCGACGATAAGCTGCTCAAGTGCGTAGAATCTGCAGGCGTGGAGGGTATAAAAAAGACCAAGTTAAGAAGGGAATTTGGTCCTAAATCAGGCAAAGCTATAGAGGAGCTTCTCTCCAAAGGCCAAATATTTGCGGAGACCAAGCGCGGGATAGTAACCCTATGGTCGAAGGATAACTACATGCAAAAACTGGTCAGTAGCGATCCCAAGTTCAAGCTGATTTATGATATGTACGCCAATACCAACAATAAGATTTCAAACAAGATTTCAAGGATCAGTGGTGATATTGATAATAAGGTTTCTAACATAGCATCAGAGATAGACAAGAAGGTCTCTAACGTAACCAGTAATCTAAACAGCAAGATCTCCAACATGACGGTAGATTTTAACGAAAAGGTATCGTCAGAATTGAACCGCAAGGTAGCCAACATAGTCAAGGAAGTCAAGATTCCTACGCCGCAAAAGAATGATGCTAATAACGGAACTAATTTAACACTTGATCAGTTCAAGATGGAGTTTGATAGAACGCTAGTAGAAATACCAACATCGATCGGTTGGGTCGAACTTGCTATGATAAGGCAGAGGATCTGCGACAAATACAATATCTCGAAGTATAACTTTTACTCAAACGCTTCACAACTATTCGATCAATTCAGCAACAGTTACGAGCTCTCGTCTGGAGGAAATGAGGGAGTAATAGTCCGAGGAATGGTTCACGGATTTGTGAGGTGTATCTAATGTACCCATATAATTTACCACAGAACCCGTTTCCGAGCAGTCCTACACCAACGCTCATGGATGCCAAGGTGCTGGGAGGTACTCGGCACAAGGATGCCAAAAAAGCAGTACTTAACTGCATTAGCGAACTTAAGAGCAAGGTTTCGAACGCAAGGAATGCTAGTGAAAAAGATTTCAGGCTAATAACAGTCATTCAGGATGTAGGCGCGGGTAAGACACACCTTTCACTACACATAAAATCAACACAAACAGATACTGTGTGCTCTTATGCCGATCTTAGCACTATATCTCCAAAGAACTTACAAAGTCTTTATGCCGCCCTACTTGCAGGCTTCAGTGATCAATACCTTAAGGAGTTCAAAGCAGCAATCTTAGAATACATAACGCAAAGGGCATTTGATGGTGATAAGGCGGCAAAGAAGTTCTTCAGACCTTCAATATTTGGAGGGAAGAATGTAGCTGATCTGGCCGCTGAAGTTATTAGCGGAAAAAGGGACCCAGATATACGAGCTCTGAACGAGCTGTTGATTGGAGATTTCAGCATCGATGAGCGCAGAGTGATAAAGAAGGCCGTGTATAATGATTTTGCTAACATATCAGATATCAATGGATTAGAAGTCATGCTAGCAACTCTAACCGCAATAGCTAGACTGAACTTTAGATTTCTGGGGAAGGTAACTATGTTGGAAATTGACGAATTTGATTCCAACCCCGATTCCATAGATTTCGTAAAAGCTGTAATAAACGCACATCTGCCATCTACTATACTGCTATTGGTAACGACGCCGTCATTATATGACGATGTCAGAAATGCAAATACATCTGCGTTTGACAGACTAGAGAAGGCTAACTACAAGATCGATCTTGCAGGTTCCAGCAGATTTGACGAAGTTTCCGATATAGTATTGGAATACATAAGGCACACTGCCAAGGACATAAGGTTTGCAACATACGAAAACGACATAATCAGCAAGATCAGGGTTATCTACGACGAATTCCAAGAGTTCAGAAACATACGGTCTATGCTGAACATAATGTACCATGCTATGGAAATAGCTAGCAGGGAGAACTCTGGTACTATTACTGAGGATTCACTTGATGAGACTATAAAGCAGGCATATCCCGGCTTGAGAGTCAGAGGTAGCATCATGAACGTGCCTATCTCCGAGTTCATAAAGATAAGGAGAGAGTGTGCTGACGGTGATGCCTTGGAGGATAATGTCAAGGATGCTGTGAAGAGTTTGGTTATGTTTGCACATGAGCAAGGAAGGGTTTCGAAACCTGAACAGCCCAACGGTAACAATGTCGATGCAGTATACAGTGATTCAAATGGAGGAAAGGTAGCTGTTTCTGTAGTAATAAACAAGGATCATGGCAAGAGCATAGAGAAGATATCACAGACAAATGGCCTTGATGTGGACAAGTTCGTTGTGCTTACAAATGCTAATACTGAAGGTGGTAGCGGCACAACTGTAGTGAACATGGATCGATGCAAGATGATCGACCTGATATACTTTAACAAGAAATACAAAAACGAAGATATAGTGGAAAGTGATTCCGACAGGGCATTGATGCTCGCAAAAGCAGTGCTCCTGTGCTAAGAGTAATATCATTCGATCTCGACGGCACGCTCATAAAGAAAGGGTTCGATGATATCTTCTGGAATGAGCTCGTACCGGAACTTTATGCAGAAAGCAAGAAGATCAGTTTTGAAAATGCGCAGAAATTCATACTTGATGCATACGACAGCATTGGCCCTTCCGATCCTCGATGGTATATTCCGGAATACTGGTTTGAAAAGTTTGGTCTTACTGCCAATATTAGGGAAGTACTGAAGAGGGTAAATTATGCTGACGGCGTTTATGACGATCTTCACATGCTTAGTGATTTCAGCAGGAATCATACAGTTATAATATCTACTAATAACCCTAGAATAATACTTGAACACAAACTTGATGTGTTAAACCAATCCAAACATTTTCTAACGGAAACCTTCTCTGCTGTATCTGATTTTGCTAATATGGTGAAAAGCAAGGAGTTCTATTTGGGCATCTGTAAAGAAATGGCCGTCGAACCAGAACAGATGCTGCATATAGGCGATGATCTAGCAAACGATGTAGAGATTCCCATGTCTGTAGGTGTAAACGCGTTGCTCATAGATAGGGAGCGAAAGAATGATGGAGAGAATATCATACATTCGCTGGCAGAGCTAAAACATGTAATCCAATCTTCATGAGGAGTGCATTGGAAACTATGCAGGCGCATTTCAGGTTATATACTCAAAATAGAGAATATAGTTAATGCACTTATTATCAAGAATGCCTGGTTTCGTAACGCTTATTCTAGTAGGTCTGGCAATCATAGGCTATGGCATGACATTGCCTGATCTAAATCCGAACTGGGTCATAGGAATTGGAGTAATTCCTATTATCATAGCTATCTTGGCTATTACTGTTGTGAGATAAGTTATATTATTCAATTCTGCAGCAAGTATCCTTCGATCATAGCCACATAAGTTAGAACTCGTTCCTTTTCCGCAGTCGGTACAAAACGATATATGGTACGTATTAGTTTTTCCCGTGGATTTTCATTGGCTACGAAACCTTCTGCAAGCAATACTAGAAAGAAGTTATCAGAAAGCATTAACTGACCATCCTTATGTGTGAGAACTCCTAACGTAAGTAATTCATTGATCACATCGCTTTCTTCGCTCTGCAATTACTTCCAGTTACAATTTGGATACAGTGGTCATAAGATTATGTCAGTAACACGTGGTACTATCACTGAATCTCATCGCGGGAATCACACATAGAAAATTGAAGCCCAAATTCTATAACTAATCGCGAGATATTCCATATCTCTTATTATATATCTGGTATTACAGAAGAACTGTGGGTTTCGGGGAGCGAAGGAGCAAAGAGATGGTATGTAAATTCTGTGGTGAAAAGCGAGACTTTCTCTTCTCAGTTTACGATACTGAGACTGACTCCTATTTTCTCGTCTGTGCTATGCATTGGAACAAATTCTACTTCGAGGAGCTAACGGATCAATTGGTACAGAATGAAGAATTGAAAGGATTTTAGGTCTTATCTCAAGAATCTGGAGGTATTCTAATACCAGCTTATGAATAGAAATATTTACATAATTTTTCGTAGTCTAACTGTTAGTGATAAAATTCAAACACGTGCATATTTATTCAGAACCATCTTCATCTACGCTGAATATTGATGAGGTTGCGGCTTACGTTAAAGATGTGTTGCAATGCGATATAGATGTCAGAGATGAATTTTTTACGCATTTTTTGCCCAAGGACAAGGGCGATTATATCGCTGACAAGATAGTTAAGACCAAAGTCTTCGATCCTCGCAAGCCATTTGCAACACATGACCCAACGCTAATTGAGATAGAGTTTGAGAAGAAGGTTCTTGCAAATCCATCAAAGCGGTATCTAGGCATACTTTATGACGGTTTCGAATTGCAACCAATATTCAATGAGCTTATTCCTAGCGAAGAAAATAACCTTGAACATATCCACATAGCATTCACGAACAGGTTAGTATGCACGTACAGTGAAGATGATTCAAGGTATCATTACAGAGCAATAATATGCGGCTATCCAACGATAATTTGCACAAGCGGTATAGTTGAAGCGCCTGCCAAACCTAGGGATTTCTACTTATTGCAGCAGTACTATGCATCAATCGGAAATACGAATCTTGATGATATAAAGAAAAAGTTCGAGGGTAGGTTCATTGATTACGATGACGCAAGACTTGCCGAGATCGTAAAGGGATATGTGATGCAGGGACTTTTTTACTACATTACCGGAGATCCGTTTTGCACTAACAAACACTGCAGGTTACTTAACGCACATTGGCAGGAGGAGTTGATTGAGTCGCAGATAAATAACGGTAATTTATGTCAAGATCATCTAAAGATACTAAACGAATTCAAAACGTTAATTTAAATATCGTTTTATAACAGTCTAGCGATATGATGGCTACTGACGTTAAAGCTGATGAAAAAGCTGAGCCTGAGAAGAGAAAGAAGTATGATGTGATTATACTGGGTTCAGGTCCAGCGGGTTTAACAGCTGCCATTTATACTGCTAGAGCCAAGTTGCAGACACTCGTAATATCTGGTAACTTGCCAGGAGGGCAGTTGATGACTACAAGCGATGTCGAAAACTTTCCGGGTTTTCCAAATGGTATATTTGGACCGGAGTTGATGATGAACATGCGGCAGCAGGCTGAGAGGTTCGAGGCAGTTGTGATGGATGATATCGCCACGCAAGTTGATTTTAAACGTAAACCATTCAGAGTAATGACAACAGATAAGGAGTTTGAGGCCGATGCTGTAATCGCTGCAACGGGTGCGTCTCCCAGAAAATTAGGTTTAAAGGGAGAAGAAACGTTTGGAGGTAGAGGCGTATCTTACTGCGCTACATGTGATGGTCCTTTCTTCAAGGGAGATGATTTGCTTGTAGTTGGAGGCGGTGACAGCGCGGTTGAGGAAGCTACGTTTCTCACCAAGTTTGCCAAGAGCGTGCAACTGGTGCATAGAAGAGACAAGTTGAGAGCAAGCAGGATACTGCAGGAGAGGGCTTTTACGAACCCAAAACTAAAGTTTCTCTGGAATACTGCTGTTGCCGATATATATGGCGATAAGAAGGTGCACTCCGTCATGCTTCACGATCTTAGCACTAATGAAAAGAAGAAGGCAGAAGTTGGAGGCATCTTCATAGCTATAGGCCATGATCCAAACACACAAGTGTTCAAGGGGCAACTTGAGATGGACAAACAAGGCTACCTAGCTATAAAGAATCATACACTTACTAACGTGGAAGGTGTTTTTGCAGCTGGTGATGTTCATGACCATAGGTATAGACAGGCAGTAACAGCGGCGGGTTTTGGATGTATGGCTGCGCTAGATGTTGAAAAGTATCTGCAAGAAACACTCCACAAATAATTTTACTTGCTTATAGAACCGAAAGGTAATTCTGTCAACATCCGTGCTTCTCGCAACGCTTTATCAAACTCGCTATCACTGAATACTTCCTGATTCGTATAGAGACTTCGGAACTTCCTTCCATCATCAGCAAACATAACTACAATCAAACCTTCATTCAACTTGCTCTGTACTTTCTTTGCTGCTGCCATAACACATCCAGATGACGGCCCTACCAATAGTTTTTCTTTCTCAAAGAGCTCCTTTGAGGCCTTGAAAGATTCTTCGTTCGTTATAGTATACCATTCGTCCACTGTTTCCTTCCTCTTCTTGAACAATGGTGGCATATCTGACTCTTCAAAGTTCCTCAAACCCTGGATAAGATGCTGCTTTTGTGGCTGAACTACAATCGTCTTCACCTTAGGGTTCTTCTCCTTAAGAAATGTCGATATCCCTGTTACAGTTCCACCAGTTCCTCCACCTGTCATGAAGTGTGTTACCTTGCCATCGGTTTGCTTCCATATTTCTGGGCCAGTGCCTTCGTAATGCGCCATAAAGTTAGCTTCGTTTTCATACTGGTTTGGCATGTAATATACATCAGGTTTTCCGCGAGCCATAGCACTTGCAAGCGATATGCTTTGATCTGTGCCAGGTCCAACTCTCGGGCATAGATCATCACTAGTTTCGTGAAGCTTTGCACCTAGATTTGCAAGAATCATCTTGGTTTCACTGCTTACCTTTTCTGGAATCACAATCTCTACACTGTAACCCATGAGCTTAGCAATACCTGTCAACGCAATGCCAGTATTTCCAGAAGTCGGCTCTATGATTATGCTCTTACCCTTCTTCAAAACACCTCTCTTTTCAGCATCCTTTACCATCCAGTAGGCAGCTCTGTCCTTTACGGAGCCGAAGGGATTGTTCCATTCCAGTTTGGCAAATATCCTTACCCTATTAGAATATGTCTTCAATTCTATTAGTGGGGTGTTGCCGATTCTCTCCAATAACTTCGTAGAAAGTGTCTTGGTTGCCATCTCTACTTATTTCACCTTCTTGATCAGGAATACAAGATCCTTGCCTTCTTTGGCAATGTTGACCAATTCATGTCCATTGCGCTTGACCCATCTTGAAATATCTTCTTCAGACTCTGGATCATCAGCTATGATCTTCAATACGTTACCAATCCCCAGTCTTTCTATTTCGATCTTCGTTCTGAAGACCGGTTCAGGGCAGAACAGACCCCTTACGTCAATTGTCTTGTTAGGTGCTGCAGTTTCGCTCAAATAATATTCCTCCGACTGGGTTATGACGTGTATATTATATTAAAATGTTATCGAAAAAGATCATACTTCCGTTTCCTTATCATCTCTTTAGCAGTGCCTTGCTTATTCTCGTATTTGAAATCAGTAATGACTGCTACAGGTACGCGATCTGTCTTACCCATTACAAGTTCAGCTGCACTTGCCATTTCGTCAGCAACTGCAATTTCTGTAACTTTTAGCTGTTTTCCAAACATATCATTACTGCCACGATAATCTTTGAATGGGTTTAAACCAGAAACGCCAATGGCTACATTAACCTGACCCAGCCTGAAAGGTCTTCCAAACGTATCGCTTATTATAACCGCAGTATGTTTTGCAGTTTGTCTTTTGATATCTCGTCTGATCTTATTCGCAGAGTTATCTGGATTCTTGGGTAAAAGAACAGCACGATCACCACGTACATTGGATTTATCAACACCCGCATTTGCGCACACAAAACCGTGTTTGGTTTCAGTTACAATTATTCCTCTTTTCATCTTTACTATCCTTCTGGATTCACGCAGGATCAGTTCAACAATTCTGGGATCTTTATGATATTTCTTCGCAATATTGATTGCGCGCTTTGATGGTTTTACATTTACAAGATTTATTACCCTTCCCTCTGCTTTCGAGACTATCTTGTGAGCTACAACCAATACATCGTTATTTTTCAAACGATATTTAGCTCTCCTGATTGAAGAAAGGATAAGATTGGCAACGTTACTGTTGATGAGAACATCTTCCTTCAGATGAATCGGGATTATCTTCATGTTGTTTTATGTGGCAAGTAACATGTTAAAATACCATGAGCTTAGTAGGCATGCGATCTAGCTGGGTGATTTGGCAGAGATTGTGCCATAATGTTTTTCAATCACACCAATGAGCAGTCGAAGATCCTTTTCATCTATTACAACATCAGCCCTTTCTTTTACCAGATCTTGAGCATTGAAAGCAACCTTCAATCCAGCTATGTTGAATAATTTTAGATCGTTCGCACCGTCTACTACTACAACTATGTCCTCTTTCTTTTCGTTCCATTGTTTAATTGTCTTTGCGACTGCGTTTGCCTTGTCAGAATTAACCACGATATCGACACCGTTTAACTTTCCATTCTTGAAGATCAATTCATTTGACGCTATGTAATCCAGTGCCAGTTCATCCTTGAGTCTATCGGTAATTATTGTAAAACCTCCCGACACGGCAAGCAATCTCCAGCCAGATTTCTTGAGTTGCTTACATGCCTCCTTCGCACCGTTCATCATAGGCATCTTCAGCGCTGTATCAAGCGCTTTTTCATAATCTATGCCACGCAAGGCATCCACTCTCTTGAGCAGACCCTCTTCCCAAGGGATCTCGCCCTTTATTCCCTTTACAGTAATATCCATTATCTCGTCTTCCTTACCAACCAATTTCGCAAGAAGTGGAAGGTATTCCGCATCAAGCAGAACGCCTTCAACATCGAATATAACTAGCATCCTACAGCGATGAGAAAATCTATACATTATATTAAGTTTAATGTACTTTCAGTTAGATTTTTTATCCTTTACAATCATTGATCACCATTGCTATTTCGCAAAAAGGAACGTGAGCGCTGTGCTGTCTGCAACAAAGAGTTGGATCACAAGCACAGACCGAAGGAGGAATGGGGTATTGATGGTTTCCTTTGTGGCGACTGTCACCTAGACAAGATGCGTGAATATTATGCAGAGGGAAAGATTCCAAAGAAGAAAACTGAAAAATGTGATTTCTGCGGCAGAACAGTAGATCCAGAAGATCTTTACGAGCCACATAAGGGTCTAAATCTAAAAGGAAAGGTTTGCAAGGAATGTCTTGAAGGCAAGCAAAAAGAGGTACAGAAAAAATTCGAGTACTGTGCTATATGCGGAAAGAAGCTCGGACGCTTTCGATACAATCCAAAGAACAAATGGAATATTGATGGTCAGTTGTGCAGGAAGTGCTGGGACGCCCAAAATACGAGATAACGTGTTGATATGCAAACCATAAATCCATGATATATAAAACACCTCCAGTTAGTGATGCTGAGGTCATTTGATCGATAATTTTTCCATGATGATACTCTGGATTTTGGAACTAACTGGTGCAAGCTACCTTCTTTCATATGGCGCTGAACATCTTGCTAGGTCATTCGGTACAAGATTTGTTGGCAGAACCCTGCTAAGTGTTGCAACTACACTGCCAGAGATCGCCATCGTTGTTTATGCAGCTGCGGGGGGTTTCTACGGTACAGCAATAGGTTCCGCTCTTGGCAGTAATTTGTTGATGATGACGTTAGGTCTATCGATCATGCTACTGATAGCAACAACTAAGCTTTCCAGACACCCAGCAAAAGAGATCGATGTAAGGCAGTTCAAACTTGACAAGTACCTGCTGATAATATCCGCAATTGTAAGTTTGGTATTGTTCATAGACGGCTTCAATTTTATAGACGGTATAATATTCAGCGGGATGTTCGCTGCCTACCTGTATTTCGCATATAGAGAGATGCAGCATGAACGTGCAGAGATACGTGCAAAGATGAAGGCAGAACAGAACAATAGCTCAGTGGAAAATCAAGTTTATCATGAAACAAGGAAAGAGTTTGGAAAGGCGATCATAGTCTTTGCAATAGGTACAGCAGGTATATTTCTTGGAGCGGGACCATTCATTCACGCATTAGAAGGATACGCTATCGATACGGGTATTTCAGTAGTGATTTTAGCTGTCATAATAAGTCCAATTGCTGGAGAGATGCCAGAGAAGATCTCCCTGATGATACTAGCCAGAAAGGGTGCAGCTGGAGTTTCCATCGCTGTTGCAAATGTATTGGGTTCAAAGATATTGAATAATACGCTTCTGCTTGCAGTTGCCGTGTTTGGTGCGATGGCTTATCATGGTTTCTTTGCAGATATACAAGTAACACCAATTCTGTGGTATCAGATGATTCTGGTCACAACAATCACGATAATAGCGATGGTACCAATGCTGAGAAACAAACTCGATCTGCGAAGTGGCATTCTTTTGCTTGCGCTTTATATAATAGGCATAACAATTCAGTTTTTCATGCCTCAATAACTTAGGTTCTGTTGATTCGTCGGGTGTTGTAAAATGTTGTTGAAAATGGGTCGGCACTGATTTTGGTTTTATAGATTACCAACATTCCCCATCGTACCCCGAAAGTACATTCCCCAAGAATCAGCGGAGGCTAAAATTCCTAGCCTTATATAGAACCCCCCCTAGTAGCTTTTACACGCGTGCGTTTTTTGGCGCATTAGGGAAAACCTGTTCTAGACCTTACTGAATGGCTCTCGCTCCAGCCAAAATCAACAACCAAATACAACACCTGAAGATTCAACAGAACCATAGCTTAGGTTTCTACCATCGCAGTAAACTTGATTTTGTTTGCAAGGTTGTTTATTGCCTTGCTCCTTATCCTTATATCCTACACTTTTGATAAGTACTGCATGAGCGAAGGCGAGACACTGCACAAGTATATTGTGGATATAAAGGTTGGAGAGAAGAGCCTCAAATTAACCGATCAAGCAAAAGAAGAGCTAAAGTCAGTTGGCATGATGGATGAAAAGGGCAAGTTGAAACTCAAAGGCGTTAGTCCGAAGATGCTCAAACGCATGAAGACCGAATATGTAGACTGTCCAGTTCTAAAGCAGGAGATAGGTTTTGTGCAATGCTACGTATGTAAAAATTTCATAAGCAGAGTAAAGGGACAGGTTTATTGCAAGGGCGATCCCCTCTAGTTGACGTGAGGTTGCTTGAGCAAGGAAATTGGAATCACTGTAAAGAAAAGTGAAGACTTTAGCGAATGGTACACGCAGATTGTGTTAAAAGCTGGTTTAGTCGATTATGCTCCTGTCAAAGGTTTCATCGTTTTGCGACCATATGGATATTCCATTTGGGAGTCCATTAGAGATATTGCTGATAAGAAGTTCAAGGAAACTGGGCACCAGAACGCATTCTTGCCCGTATTGATCCCAGAAAGTCTGTTAGGCAAGGAAGCACACCATTTTGAAGGTTTCAAACCCGAAGTATTCTGGGTCACACATTCTGGCAATGATGAGCTTGCGGAAAAACTGGCATTAAGGCCAACCTCGGAAACATTGGCATATGAAATATTTTCGAAATGGGTACGAAGCTATAGGGATCTGCCTTTGAAACTGAACTTCTGGAACAGCGCGTTAAGAGCAGAGATAAAAGCAACAAAACCTTTGATAAGAACATCAGAATTTCTCTGGCAGGAAGGTCACACTGTTCATGCCAGCGAGGAAGAAGCAAAGAAGGAAGTGATGATTATACTTGAGATATACAGAGAACTGATGGAAAACCATCTTGCTATTCCTGTTCTGGTTGGTTACAAGACTGATAGGGAGAAGTTTGTTGGAGCAGTGTATACGACTACCTTAGAGGCACTGATGGCAGATGGAAAGGCTTTGCAGATGGGTACATCGCATAACCTAGGTCAGAATTTTTCAAAACCATTCGAAATAAAGTATCTTGGCAAAGACGATAAGGAACATTATTCATGGCAGACATCATGGGGAATCTCTTGGCGCTTGATAGGTGCTCTAATAATGGTACACGGAGACGACAAGGGTCTAGTTCTACCGCCAAAGGTAGCACCCATACAGGTTGTAATAATACCAATACTTTATGCAGACAAGGACAATGCTGCCGTTATTGCAAAGGCAAAACAGATCAAGGAATTACTTGTCGCTGACACTATCAGGGTACACGTTGATGATAGGGCAGAGTATACCCCTGGATACAAGTTCAATGATTGGGAGATGAAGGGAGTGCCATTAAGAATCGAGATCGGTCCGAAGGATATTGAAAAGAAGAAGGTCATGGTTGCAAGACGCGATACGGCAGAAAAGTCTAGCGTTGACGAAATGGAAGTATCAGACACAATTGAGGAAGTATTGCAGAATATTCAGAATAATCTTTACACCAAGGCAAAGGAATTGCTTGACAAGAATACGTACAATGTTGACAATTATGATGATCTTAAGAAAATAATCGGTAACAAGGGTGGATTCGTAAAGACATCATGGTGTGGAGAGCTAGGATGTGAGATAAAGATAAAGGAAGAAACAGGAGCGGACATCAGAGTTATACCTTTTAGTGAAGATCGGGTCTCGCAATGTGTTTATTGCAAGAGGCAGGGAAAACATACTGCTTACTTTGCCAGCAGCTACTAGTTGACCATGATAATTATTACTGAAATTTTTAGTGAAAGAACAAGTAATTATATACAAGACTAAGAGAGGTAAACTAACTTGGTAGATATAACGGATCTATTTCCCTTTGATGAAAGTCTGGGTTACCTTGGTCTTCTGGCTCTCAGCTTCTTTGGAAGTGTCATTATCTTTCTACCAGTACCCTTCGTTATCCTTCTAGCTACTATGAGCTTGGATCCTGAGTTCAGCCCACATTTACTTGCTCTTGTTAGTGCTGCGGGAGCAACGGGGGGAAAGATGATAGTATTCTATGGAAGCTATTATGGTAGAAGGATTCTCAAGGACGAGACTAAGCGTAGAATGAGACCCTTACAAAAACTAGTTTCTAGGTATGGTTGGCCAGCGACATTCATAGCCGCATCTACTCCTATTCCTGACGATATTGTCTATATCCCACTAGGACTCTCAAAGTACAACCCATTGTTGTTCTTGTCGGCCACATTTGCTGGTAAGATCGTGTTATCAGAAATCGTGGTGTGGGGAGCTCAAGCAGGATCACCATATGTTCAACCATTGCTGGAAAGTGTGCAGGATGTCAGTGTAGTATACATATCCGCAATTGTATTGATGGCAGTATTGGCTGTTGTAATCTACTATACATTGAAGATCGACTGGACCAAATCTATTGGAAGATGGTTCCCTTGGACTATGGAAGATGATAACGAAGATGGTAAAGAGGACAACAGCGGAAAACCTAACGATTCATCTTAACTTTCTTTGAAACAAACGCGTTATCTGTGATAAGGAAGCGCCATGGTTTATCGAGTGCAACTCTTATGCCTATTCTTGATGTTGCAACTATCTCTGATTCGTCTATATGCTTACCATTTACAACATACAGTTCTTCTTTCTTCGTAACATCAACTCCGTTTTGCCTCTTCGTTACTTTTAGCGCTTGTGTCAGCTTGCCAGGACCGCTTGTCAGGTTGTAGGGGTCTGATATTTTTCTATATCGTCGCATAAGAGAAACACCTTCTATAGGTTCGATTGCCCTGATCAGCACAGCACCAGCAGGTGTGGTGTCTTCTTTCGCTACAATGTTCAAGCAGTAATGGTTACCATATGTGAAGTAAACGTAGGCATGGCCAACTTCACCAAACATGACGCTGTTCCTCTCAGTCTTACCACGATGTGAATGGCTTGCAGGATCGTCTGTAGAACGATACGCTTCACTCTCCACTATCGCGCCAGAAATAACTTTACCGTCAATAATTCTAACCAATATTTTGCCCAGCAGGTCCTTTGCCACATCGACTGTGTTCCTACTGTAAAATTTTCTTCCAATTATGTGTACACTCGGCATGGCTCTCTATCAATTATTCGGCATTATATAAGGCAAACAAAGTATCTACTATGCTAGCTATCTGAAGTTTTCTGGACTAGTCAAGCGCCTCATTCCTAATTTTTTCTGTTCTATGTACATGTAACTTACAGTAAGAACTAATGCTACCAAAATCCAATCCAGTATTATTTCATCAGGATAGACAAATCTCCAACTAAGAAATGCCATAAGCCAAGAGAATATCGCACTACTGAACAGCAGTTTGGTTTTGAAGCTCACTTCTTACTATCCAACTTATCTTTGATTTCTTCTTTTACTTCTTTTTCTTTTACTACCTTGACTTCTACAGAAGTTCTTATAGGCTCCGCAAAGGGAGATGGATCTCCAACGCTCTTCCAGATGAATATTGTAACATTATACTTACCAGGCTCTTCAGGAATCCAAGGTATGGCTAGGTCAGATGGTTCTTCGGGTGATAATGTACCATCTATCCACGCTAGCATCACTGTTATACCATCTTCACCTTTGATTTGAACAATGTAGGCGAATGGCTGATCCGATGTTAAATTACCTGCAACTGTTGATTGCAACTGAATTTCCTGCCCCACATTTATTGTCCGTACTTTTGTGCTATTTGTGTCCAGAACGCGAAACTTTGACAATTTTACAATTTCTTTTGATGAGTTCGACGATGTATCATTTGACGGTTTTGGAACTTTTGGTCCCTCTGCTTTTGGGACTTTCACCTTACTAGTATCACACTGCCCGGCGTGATCGGAAACATAGTATCTACTGTCTGCAACGAGACAATACTTATCAGCTGGTCCATTGTATTCAAAATTAAAATTCACCGTAGCACCTGTGGCAGTCTGTGTGTTATATTGCGCAGACTTGACATCCAAAACTCTGTTCTTATCGTTCATAAATGCTACAGCAACGGTAAAAGCATCGGTTGCCTTTGAGCCGTCGTTCTTTATGCTCCCAGTTATTATCGTTGTAGAATCCTCACTAGAGAATTTGACATTCTCAATAGCTAGCTTGTCTTGTTTGGGATTCATCAGTTGTGCAGGAAATTTTTGATCGAATGTAATCTTGAAGTTAGCAGTTTGCTTGCTGCGAGTTGCGTCTGCTACAATAATTTTGAAGGGTGATATAGATTCAGGATTCAGGAATGGTATCAACGGATCTCTTGTAAACTTGTAAATAGTTTCATCTTGTTTATTTAATAAGACCATCTTCATTGTAGGAACCATACCAGCTTTTTCACTCGTGTTCTTTATTAGTCCTACAACGTTCAAGTAACCATCCTTGTCAACGAATGTATCGTAATCAATTATTTTGAATTTGGGGCGATCTTCCTGGCCATAAGCTGGGGTAAGTGTAATAGCAATCATGCCTAGGTTTGCTGTTAAAACTATCATGGCAACTATCATACCTAGAAGTGTTTTTCTCATCGATCACATTTTTTCGTTATAGGATAAAAAACCTGTGTATCTTGAATTACTGTTTAATAACCTTAGTTGGAATTGCATCAAGGTAAAGCTCTAGTGGTTTGAACAAATTCATTTTTGAATCTCAATCCGCTGCTTGAGGTCCAAGAAGCATAATCATGCAAGTTTTGGTTGTAATACGATGCATCGTACAGATGTACGATTTGTGCCATTTTATCATATTTGTTCATGACTGCAGTATGTAACTCAATTCGTCCAGATCCATTGTTGAATAACGTTTGTACGATAATCGTCTCGAGCTATTATTTGATCAAGAAATTACAGGTATGAAATAAAGAACCGAAGCATATTTTCCTCGTTCTTTTGACGGTGTATCATACGTTATAGAGAAATTTTCCAGATCTACCATGTTTCATTTAAGGTTCATTACAGTTGTAATATATGGAAAATTTTCGTCCAAAATATGGGTCTTGAATTGCACAAGGTATAATTTATATCCAATGGTTTTTACGCACGGTATGAGCGAACTTACTGAGGAAATCCTGGGCTTAATCAGCGAGGAAGGCGAAATTCGTATCAAAGAGATCAAGGAAAGACTTAACATAACAACCGCAACTTTGGCGACGGAAATATTTTTTCTTGCGGAGCTGGGATTCGTGCAGCTAGATAAGAGTAAAGAGTACATTAGGCTGACCAAACGATCCAAGAAATTCTTCGAGGAACATCCAGAACGAGACATAGGATCTGTGTTCTTACTGTGCTGAGTTTGTCGATCAATCGAACATGCTCGGCGGTATGAACATACCTTTTTTCTATCTTTGCAAAAAAGGTACAACGATAACGATCGCTCAAGCAAGTTATAGATAGTCCTCCATCGTCGAGCCCATGTTCGCTTCCAACTTCTTCAGTTCATTTACCAATTTAACGAGATCATTACGGAAGATCGTCTTGAGTTCTGGGTTGTATATAATGGCAGCTGGATGAACTGTTAGGAAATAAAACCTGCTGTCATGCTTTACCAACCTGCCCCTGTTCGATGTTATCGAACCGCCCTCCAACAGCGACTCGTATGCAGTTCTGCCTAGAATACATATTATCTTTGGATTGATTAGTGCGATCTGCCTCTCCAGATATGGTTTGCATGCACTACGCTCTTCTTCCTTTGGCACTCGATTGTTTGGAGGTCTGCACTTCACTATGTTTGTGATGAATACGTCTTCTCTTGACAGACCAGCTTCTTGCAAAGCTTCGGTTAGCAACTTCCCAGCTGCACCAACAAACGGTCTTCCTTGCTGGTCTTCGCTTCTGCCTGGAGCCTCACCTATGAACATTATCTTCGCAAAACCGTCACCCTCTCCCGGGACTGCATTGGTTCTGCCTTCTGATAATCTGCAAAGAGTGCATTTTCTCACTTCGTCTGCAATAATCTCCAGTGTGTTTTTTGACAACTGTTCATTATGGTAAGCAAGTGGTTCTTATTCTATACTGCGGCATTTGTATCTCCAGAGTTAGACATTTTCTACTGTTCTACGCTCTTGACTGTAGCTATGCCCCTGACATATGGACCGCCATTGCCCATACGCATGGTCTGCATGGGATCGCCCTTCCCGCAGTTCAAAACCGGTCTTATTTCAAAATCCTTACTGCAAGCATCTATTGAAGCGAAAAATTCTGGAGCGACGCCCATGACAATAATATCGCGCAAAAGATCCTTAATCTCACCATTCTTGACAGTGTATGCATACTGGCATGATATACTCCAGTTGTAGCGCAGCATATCTATTGATGGTACCTTCATGTTGCAGACAAAAAATCCATCATCAACTTCCTTTACCATTTCCTCATGGTTCCAGTTTCCGGAGTTGATATATGTGCATGCCATTCGTATCAATGGCATGAATTCGTAACCTGTTGCCCGCATACCGGCGTTAGCTTCAACACTGAACTTTGATGCCGTCTCCCGGCTATGCATATGTTCTACTAAAATTCCATTTTTTACCAGCACCTTATCCTTTGCACGGACACCTTCATCGTCATATTTGTAGTGACCCAAGCTGCGTTCTATCGTTGGATTGTCCGACACATTCATCGCATCAGAACCAACTTTCTGCCCTAGCTTGCCCGCCCACCAAGCGCCCCCTGCCCAAGCCATCTCATATCCTAACACTCTATCAGCTTCTGATGGATGTCCTAAAATCTCATGTGCAAGCAACGCCACAAAGTCCGGGTTCATCACAACTCTTGCTTTCTGTTCCTTTGCTGGCTTTGCATCTATGAGCTGTACAGCTTTTTCGGCAATCTCTTGTGCTTTCGCTCTTGCATCAGAATATTCCGTAACCATCTCTATGCCTCCCCTCCCACCTTCTGTAGTAGAAACGTTCTGCGTCAAGCCAGATTCGTGTGCGGTGGCCGACATGTTTGTCACCGTATCAGTGTATCGTTGCAGGATCTTTGCGCCATCGCTGTTCATGAACATTTTTTCAGTATATGCATAGCCTATGGATACTGACGATCTATGTATCCTCTTACCAGCGCTTCTGATTATCTTGTCACAGTCCTTTGCTATCTGCACCAATTCATTCATGCCATCCCTAGGATCCTTCTTGAACCCATAGTCAACCGTATCCTTGTATGCCTTGGCATCAGCAAGAACTACTTTCTGCTTGATGCTAGCACTTGAACTCTTGGCAAGGTTGAAAGCTTGTTCGGCAGCCGTCCTTACATTCCCTAGGTTTTTTGGATTTGCAAATGCGTAGAATCCCCACGCACCGTTAACTATTACCCTGATGCCTATACCAGACTCCTGCTGGGAAGCAAAATGCTCGATGCTTCCGTTTTCTATTAGCAGGCCTTTATCTGTCCTGACCTCAAACCTAGTATCTGCATAACTTGCACCCAAACTTAACGCGTGATCTATTGCCTTCGAAGCAAGATCTTCGCTGCTCACAGCATTACTACGGAAGCAAGTAGTTAAAAATCATAACACTTATCCGTTATAGCATGGTGTATACACCATACCATGCCAAGGACCGTTATAGAATGTCCACACTGCGGCAGCATTATGAAATCTACATACGTTCATAGAGGTCATGCTGGAGAACATTGGGACAAGGTAGGAACTGTATGCATCAACTGTGGCTACTTTTTGTTTGGTTACAAAAACAAATGATCAGCGCATAAAAATCTTTGATAGCAGATCAGTTGGATGCTGGTTTATAAGACAGTGCAAGTTAATAGTAAAAGACGGGGCTGGGCATGCGTATACTTCAAACATCTGACAACCATCTAGGCGAGACAGCTTACTCGAAGGTAGATCCCACTACGGGTTTGAATGTGCGAGGGATGGATTATTTAAATGCCTTCAGGAGCATAGGCAAGATCGCTCTCAACGAGAGGGTAGACGTATTCCTGATTGTTGGTGATCTCTTCACTAGAACAAACCCGCATCATTATTATCTTCTCGAGGTTACGCGTATCCTAAAACGGCTCTCCAAGGCAGGTATAATGACACTTATCGTGAGGGGGAACAACGAGACGCCAAGGACTGGCGCGGGGTTGAACCCTCTTACCTTCCTAAGCGAGATAGACAATGTCTTCGTAGCTTCGGAGCCGAGCACCTTTGTTCTCGGCTCGTATGATTTTGTCTGCGTTCCTACACCTTCAAAATTCGAGGATGTCAGCCATAGCTTTTCCACAGCACTTGATATCGCGCTCGAAAAATCTACATCTGACAAGAAAATCCTTGCTGCCCATGTGCCTGTAGAACAGGCTGTTCTAGGGTCGGAGCAGTTTATCGAGCCGTTTGCCGGCGATTATGTAAACCCATCGCAGATCCCTGACAAGTTTTCATATGTTGCTTTGGGTCACATGCACAAGTTCCAGCAGATCAAACACGCATTGCCGATGTTTTATTCGGGCTCCTCGGAACGTTTTGACTTTGGTGAGGAGAATGAAGAAAAATACGCATTGTTGGTAGAGTTTGAAGAAAGCGTAAGAGTAAAACCCGTAAGGCTTCCTATAAGAAAGATGATAACTGTAATAGATTTTGACTGTTCAGGTTCTCCAGCATCGAAGATAACCAAGTTCGTCTTGGACTCTATAGATGTAAAAGCGAAGGAGATGAAAAACGCGCTCGTGAGGGTAAAGCTGGAAAATATTGACGTGCGGGAAAACAGATCGATCAACTGGACTCCTATACTGGAGAAACTTGAGGAGTGTAACGTTTTTGATTACAAGATTCAGGCAAGAACATCAGTATCGCTTCCAGAAGCTGGTGTGTTGGGAGAAAGATACGTGCTTCCACCAGCAAAGGAACTCGAGCTTTATGTCAAGAGCAAGAGACAGTTGGCAAAGAACGCTCCGAAACTGCTGAAACTTGGTAACCAAGTGATACAAAAGGGGGACAAGTAATGAAGATCAAGAAACTCGTCGTCAAGGGGTTCATGCGGTTCAAGGATCAGGAAATCGTAAACTTTCCAGAAAACCAAGTGACGCTGATATTTGGAGAAAATGGCGCAGGCAAGACATCATTGCTCGATGCAATATGCGTATGTCTCTATGGCAGAACTTTCCGGACCTCGTTTGACAGTGAAGCTGGGTTTTTGCGACCTGCAGATCTTGTAAATCATGATGTTACCAAAGCTACAATACACTTTGAGTTTGAGAATCACGGTCATAACTTCGTAGTGAGAAGAGAGATAACCAAGGACAAGTCCGATGGTGAACTGTTGGAAGACGGTGAACTAAAAGCAGAAAAGGACGATGTTTACGAGTATGTTAGCGACAAGGCCATAGGCCTTGACTGGGAAGGATTCAGCAAATCAACGGTAATACTGCAGGGTGAGATGAACGCACTTACCGATGTTTTACCAGCGACCCGAAAGGAAGCTTTCATGAAGTTGTTCGGTCTGGCCAAGTATAGTGAATACGAAAAATCTGTCAGAAACGAGATCGGGGAAAAGAAAATATCTGTGGAGAAGATGGACGCCGCAAACGAGGTTCTTACGAATGAAATAGCAAAGATTCCCCAAGTAGAAAATTCGATCAAGCGGTTGAAGAAGACAATAGCAGGTCTGGAACAGCAGGTAACAAGCTCAGGCAGAAAGGCTAAGCAGATAACGAACTTGCGAAAGAACCTAGAGAAGGATTATAGAACATACATAGCTCTGAATGGAAAGATAGACAGCATAAACAAACAGAAGAACAATGCAGAAAGAACACTGGAGCATAGGAAGAACGAGTATAAGGAACTCAATGGTTTGAGGAACGAGTTCCCATCGCTTGAAAGATCTTACAAAGAGTTTGCTGCACTGACCAAATCCATGAAGGGTTTGAAGGCAAAGAAATCAAGTTATGATAGAATTGACGGCAAACTGTTCTCGCTGAAAAATTTGTTAAGAGAAAAGAAGGAGAAATTTGCTGAGCTGCTTAAGGACATTGAAATATCCAGAACTTTTCTTACCAGGTTGAAGAAGGAAGTTCCGTCGTCAAAGCAGGTTTCTAGCATAAGGGAGGAGACGGCAGGGCTTGAGCGCAAGAAAGTACAACTTGAAGAAGGTAGGTACAGACTCGAAGCACTGCTGAACGTCTTAAATAATTCTATAAACGACATGAAGGCAGAGATGGGCAGAATCAAGCGAAGAAATGTTTGTCCTACATGTTCCCAAAAGATGCCAAGTGCAAAGAGCGTGCTAAGACATTATATGAACGAAATAAACATGCTCGCTGCAGATAGGACAAAGAAGCAGAGAGAGCTGAGCTCAATACTCATTCAGTTAAAGAAAGTTAGCAGAGCATTGGGCAGTGTAGAAAGTGCCAGAAGTAGGATCGAAAGTGTGTACAGCAAGCAGAGCGAACTGCTTAACGAGGTCAAGAGGTTGGATGCCCTCAGTACTAGAAGAGATAAGGTAAAGCATGAAATCGAGGTTGTGAGCAAAGAGGTCGAAAAGTTCAGCAAACAACTAGGGTCTTTGCACTTTAATGCAAAGGAGTATGGCGCGATGGAGAAGAGATTGGGTATGTTAAGACAGGAGAAGATCGCCGAAAGGTACTCCAGCGCGAGCGTGCAGCTGAGACGGCTTCCGAGTATGAAGAGCGAGATCGATAAGACTAGCAAACTGGTATCATCACTCGAAAAGCAACGGAAACAATTGCTTGCACAGATAAAGAAACTAAAGGATATTGAGCACAGGTTTGCAGCTGTCAAGGAAGAGTTGCGATCAGCGCAGAGTATGTACAATCAAAATATTGTCACGCTAATGAAGGAGAAGACAAACTACACGACACTCACAAAGCAGTACACGGAACTGAAGAACAAGGAGAAAAAACTACAGCAGAACGAGGATGAAATCGAGAAACTGCAGGAAGACGCCTCTTTGCTTGAAGATCTGGTCAGCATCTTCAAGAACATTCCGGAAAATATACTGCATAGATTGATACCTTACATAGAAAAGGAAGGCACTGCAATAATAAACGATCTTTCAGAGGGCATGATCACAGCACTGAACATCGAACGCGACACGCTCAATATCGGTGCTACCATGGGCGGCGAGGTAAGACCCATACAGTACTTCTCTGGAGGGCAGCAGACCAGGATCAACATGGCCTTGCGCGTTGCCATCTCTAGGATATTGAGCAAGCTTCCACAGACAGAGGATGCGTTTGCCACAATGCAGACCCTGATAATCGACGAAGGTGATTTTGGAAACCTTGATGATGCCGGAATACGCGATGTTATGAACGTGTTGCAGAACATGACAAAGGAGTTTAGCAGAATAGTCTTGATCAACCATCTTGAAAGTGTTAGAGAAAACTTCCGAGGATATACCGTTGAAGTTATCAAGACAGGAGCTTCACAAAGCAAGATCAGTGCGCCTATTGAAGAAACTGTCAGCGTGCAACGCGAGGCTGTGTAGATATTTATTCTGGAACAGCACAGTTGAGAGCGAAAAAGGGTTGGTTTGTTGGAAAAGTTAGTGCTTGATACCAGCATAATAATAGACGGCAAGATATCTAAGATGATAGAATCCGGAGAGGTAAAAGACTGCCAAATAATAATTCCCCTAGCAGCTCTTGATGAACTGCAGGCACAGGCATCGATGAACAGGGAACATGGCTTCATAGGTCTTGCTGAGATAAAGAAGATACGCGAACTATGCGACGGGAAGGGAGTGACGATCAAGTTTGTGGGAGAGAGACCTAGCATGGAAGAGATCAGACTTGCAAGTCACGGCAGGATAGACGCGCTGATAAAGGACGTCGCCAAGCATGAAGATGGTACACTTGTAACCGCGGATTATGTACAAGCACTGGTAGCCGAAGCTGAAGGGGTAAAGACCAAACACATAAGCTCCCCAACAAAAACAGCGGATCTTTCTTTCGAGAAATTTTTAGATGATGAAACCATGAGCGTGCACCTGAAGGAAGATGTGCAACCGATGGCCAAACGCGGCAAACCTGGAGCGTTTCAACTCGTTAAGTTAAGAGATGAAAAATGTTCGTACAGTGAACTAATGCAGATCGTCAAAGAAGTTTCTGATGCAGCAAGGGTTAACGGTGCGGGTTCGATGGAGATAAGCAGAAATGGTGCCATGGTGATTCAGCTAGGCAGGTATAGAATTGCCATAACGAGACCGCCTTTCTCTGAAAGTCTGGAGATCACCATAGTAAGACCAATTGTGCGACTAGTCCTTGATGATTACCATGTTTCCGAGAGGCTCATGGAGCGATTAAGGGACAAGGCAGAAGGGATAATGATCGCCGGCCCTCCGGGCTCTGGCAAGAGCACGCTTGCAAGCAGCGTTGCTGATTTTTACACGTCGCAGAACAAGATCGTGAAAACATTTGAATCTCCAAGAGATCTACAAGTAAGCGACGAAGTTACCCAATATGGTCCCCTAGAAGGAAGTTTCGAGAAAGCAGCAGAGATACTCTTGCTTGTTAGACCCGACTACACAATATTCGATGAAGTCAGGAAAGGAGATGATTTTGCAGTTTTTGCGGACATGCGACTGGCGGGGGTTGGAATGGTTGGCGTAGTTCACGCAAGCAGTCCTTTGGACGCTGTGCAGCGATTCATAGGGAGAGTAGACCTTGGTATGATCCCACACATACTTGATACAATAATCTTTGTGAAGGGAGGCGAGATAAGGAAGGTCTATGAACTTGATCTAACGGTCAGGGTGCCAACTGGAATGACGGAACAGGACCTTGCAAGGCCTGTTATAGATGTAAGAGATTTTGAGACAGGCAAGCTCGAATATGAAATCTATACGTTTGGAGAAGAGAACGTTGTTGTTCCAATATCTAAGGAATCTGAACACGATGGCGTGAAGCGACTTGCAGAGGGAAGGATACTTGAACTCGTCAGAAGGTTTGACAGGGGCGCGGAGGTGGAGATAGTTTCTAACGGTAGGGCTGTCGTCAAGGTTGACAAGAACGCAATTCCATTACTGATAGGAAGGGGCGGCGCAACGGTGAACGAGCTTGAAAGAATGTTAGGAATTAGGATAGATGTGGAACCCAAACTGAAATCTATGGGCAAGGACGTGGAGTTTGATGTTGGTGAAGCGGGCAATTCTGTCAACATAATGCTCAGTGATAGAACCATAGGCAAATCTGTTGATGTTTATGTTGATGATGAGTATCTTTTCTCTGCCGTTGTTGGCAAGAAAGCAAGGATAAAAGTGTCCAAGAGCTCTGACGCCGGCAAGAAACTTATCGGCGCAATGATTGCTGGAAGACAGATAAAGGTATTGACAGCATCGCGCTAGTCATTAGAAATTCGGTCATTATTTTCACACGAATAATATTATTGAAAGCAACGATCTAAAAGTATTTATCATTAGTTTGCAGAATAGATGCAATGGTCGTCAGGCTGGACAGGTCATGTGCACTAGTGATAGTCGATGTGCAGAATGATTTTATGCCAACGGGAACATTACCTGTGCCAGATGCAGACAAGATAGTTCCTGTTTTGAACAAGTATCTGGAAATGTTTGCTTCTAACAAACTGTACATATTTGCGACTAGGGATTGGCATCCGCCAAACCACATATCTTTCAAACAGAGAGGTGGAGTATGGCCTATGCACTGCGTCAAAGACACTTCAGGGGCTGAGTTCCACAATGATCTTAAGATACCCAGAAGCACAACGATAATTTCTAAAGGAACAGAAGCTGATAAAGAGTGTCCTTCTGGGTTTGACAGAACCGAGCTTGCTAGGAAGCTTGAGCAGAATGGTATTAAACGCGTTTTGATTGCTGGTGTTGCAACTGATTATAGTGTAAAAAGCACTGCACTTGACGCAATCAACTTTGGTCTGGATGTTGTTATACTTGAAGATGCTGTAAGGGGAATAAAGAACAACAACGGGGCAATAAAAGAGATGCAGAGCCGGGGCGTCAAGATGGCCAGCATCAGTGAGCTGAAAGATTAACTGCTTCTGTTCTTGATCTTCTTTAGCATTTCAGGGTTGCTCTTTATGATCTTGATAAACCTTTCAAGCCTTTCAAGTGTTTTCGGTTCAAGATAATGTTCGATGCCCTCAGCATCCCTATGGGCAGCTCCTTCGTCAACTCCTAGCATGATCAGGAATTCGGTAAGTATTCCATGCCTCTGCCTTATGCCTCGAGCCACATCCATTCCCTTATCAGTTAGACTAAGACCCTTGTATCTCTCATAAATGAGATAATCAGTATCCCGCAATCTCTGCACCATCTTCGTTACACTTGGCGCACTCACGTTAAGGTATGTGGAGATGTCACCGGTCGTTGCATAGCCTTTCTGCTGGATCAGTTCATAGATAACTTCAAGATAATCTTCCATTCTTGGTGTTCTTGCCTTGGGCTTAAAATGATGAGCAGTTTTTATCGATTCGAGTCTGTCGCTTGTCTTGTCTGCCAAGTTTGGCATTTCTATGATAAACTTACTTATATCTTAGACGGTGTTAGTAATGAATAATAATTATGCTGCCGTGATTTCTTGTATGCTGATCAGCACTAGCGAACTAAAGCAGAAACTTGATGATGACAATTTGCTCATAATAGATGCCAGATCATGGCATGAATATTCCGACGGTCACATACCAGATGCAGTGAACCTTGATCTCTTTGCATTTCACTGGGCAGATACTTCAAAAGAAGGCATGCAAGCTTTCAACAAACAAACTACAAAATTACTGTCCAATGCTGGTGTTTCTTATGATAAGTTTGTTGTCTTTTATGACGATGAATCTGGGATCTTTGCTGCTAGAGGTGTCTGGCTCCTAGAATATTTTTCGCATAAGAATGTGGCTATGCTTGACGGAGGGATACGCAGGTGGAAGAGAGCCAAGTATCGTATTGAGAAGAAGCCAAATCGCTACAGGCCTGCTACTTTCAAACCGAAGATAAATCCCGAGGTACTTGCTACGTCTAGATACGTACTTGAAAACCTTCACAATCCCAAAGTCAAGATCGTGGATGCAAGAACGAAGGGCGAATACACGGGCAAATGGGTTAGAGCTGCAAAGGCAGGGCATATACCCGATGCAATTCATATTGATTGGAAGGCTAATTTGGGAAAGGATGGGAGGTTCAAATCCCCTGAGGCGTTAAAGAAGCTGTATGGGAAGATAGGGAAGGATGACGAGGTTATCTGTTACTGTCAAGGCGGATACAGGGCAGCAAATGATTACCTTGCACTCAAGGAACTTGGTTACAAGAAACTGCGTGTTTACCTGGGCTCATGGTATGAATGGGGCAATATGTTAGACATGCCAGTTGAAAAGTAAACGATACGGTTTGCATTCAGTAAGGTTCAGCACGGTTTTTCCCTAATGCGCCAAAAAACGCACGGATGTAAAAGCTACTAGGGGGGTTTCTATATAAAGAAGGGATGAATCCGTATATTAACATCGGATCTGCAATCTTTCCGTCTTGAATATGCAAATCTTCATGCAATGTATTTGTAATGCAGGAGGTTTCATATGATCATGTTCTCCGCGCATGAGATTTCGAGTATGTATTTGGTCTTGATACGACATTCTCATGGAATTCATAGGTGTTTCCATGGACTCTTTATAAAGGCACTAGCATTTTTTAGCTGTTTTTCAAGCTTTTGACATTGAAGATTTTGGATATGTATTTGGAGTGGATATGGTTTTGCATGGAATTCATAGCCGTTTTCATGGTCTCTATAAAGGACAAATCAAGCAATCAAGCAATCAAGAGAAAATTTCGGAACGGCATCTATAGCAGTTATCAAACATCTCCATCTTGTTGAAAAGCGCGCTGCAATCTTCAGCTGTTACTAACTCGATTACATCTACAGAACTTTAATTCTTCAAAAATCAATTGCTACGATTTCTCCAGCTATAGACTTTACAGCCTTATCGAGATTCTGTAGTGTGATCTAATTTTTATGGTACTTACAATTGTAAAGTTCTATTGTTATATTCATGTCCTTGTATTAGATTAGGTATGATGAAAGATCCAGTGTGCAGTATGATGGTGGATGAAAAGAAAACAAAATATACATCAGAAGTAGGAGGAAGAAAAATCTACTTGTGCTCTGAAGCATGTAAAAATCAGTTTGACAAAAACCCACAGAAATATGGATACTGATCCGTTTCTAGAGGGGCGCGTCTGTCAAACCTTCTTGCTCTTCATGCCTTTTTTTGATGGCTTCTATTCTTCCTCGGTATTTTTCCTTGTAATCGGATCTGCAGGCTGTACAGCAGAAGAATCGCTCGTAGTTGCCAAACTTGAGCACATGCATCTGACCGGCAATAGGTCCTCCACAGAAATCGCATTTTAGTTTAATCATTATGTTCTTCTCAATATTTGTTATTCTACTCTTCTTTCCCTTTGTTCTGTTTTCATTATTGGTTTGCTGGTCAAGGCTGATGTTGCGAAGTTCAGGATTATTTGCATAATCTACTTTTTCAGAATCAATGATGGGATAAACACCTTTGATCAATCCTATGTTTACCAGCCTCTGAAACCTAGCCTTGACCGTGGGTGTTGTTATACCAGTTTCACGGGAGATCTGCCGGAATGACTTGCGTCCGTCCTTTAGCAGTACCTTTAGGATCGAGATATCATAGTCATCCAGTTTAAATGGCATTGTGGTTACTTGCCGTTTCAATGTATTATATTTTTTACATTTGTAAAGGTCAGGTGTTATATTCCTGCACTTCCTATAGATACGTATGGCAAAAGACCCTGTGTGCGGCATGTTTGTGGAAGAGAAGGCCGAAACCATCAGTCATACTAGTGCTGATGGCAGGGCGTACTTTTTCTGCAGCAGTCAATGCTTGGACGAATTCACGCAGCCAGAGAAGGAACTAAAGAAGTTAAAAACACATGTTGCGGCAAGTGCATTACTGACCATCCCCATAGTCATACTTACACTACCACACTTCTTTCCGTCGCAGATTAGTAGTTTCCTTCCAATGCATATAGCTAACTACATAATGATGGCATTAGCGACACCCGTTCAATTCTGGGCTGGCTGGCGTTTTTACAGAGGAACGTGGGATGCGATAAAGGTCAAAACATCAAATATGGATTCACTTATAGCAATCGGAACGACTGCCGCTTATGTCTACAGTGCAATAGTCACTCTCGTACACGGCTTCTTCCCGTTTGAATCAGTGTATTTTGAAACTGCCGCTATCATCATCACACTGATTCTGGTTGGAAAGTTGCTTGAATCAAGAACCAAGGAAAAGGCATCTAGCGCAGTTAGAAAACTACTTGACCTGCAGCCAAAGATGGCCAAGGTCATGAGAGATGGCAAAGAAGTCGAAATTCCAGTTGAACAGGTAGAGGAAGGTGATATCATAATGATCAGACCTGGTGAGAGAGTGCCAACCGATGGGATAGTATTGGAAGGCTCATCTTCAGTTGACGAATCAGCCATAACTGGCGAGAGCATACCAGTAGACAAGTCTACAGGGAGTGAAGTTATTGGTGCAACTATAAACAAGAGTGGATTGCTGAAAGTAAAGGCAACCAAGGTGGGTCAGGACACCGTGTTATCGCAAATCATCAAACTCGTTGAGGATGCAAGAACGGGCAAGGCTCAGATGCAGAAAATTGCCGATCAGGTAGCAAAATACTTTGTTCCAGCAGTAATATTGGTCGCAGTAGGCGTAGGACTGGGATGGTACTTTGTTGGAGATGCTGGTTTGACCTACTCCTTACTTGCATTTGTGTCAGTCATAATAATTGCATGTCCCTGCGCTCTTGGAATTGCTACGCCGGCAGCGCTGATGATGGGCTCTGGCAAGGGCGCTGAAAACGGCATACTGTTCAAGGGCGGAGAATATCTAGAAATTGCAAGGAAGGTGCGGACAGTAGTGTTCGACAAGACAGGCACCTTGACACAAGGAAAACCTTCTGTGACGGATATCCTTGACCTATCTGATTTTGGAGAGCAGGAGCTACTTCGTTTAGCAGCAATCGCAGAATCAGGCTCGGAGCACCCGCTTGGTCAAGCTGTGGTGAGAAAAGCAGAGGAGGCTGGGATGATGGTAGTCAATCCAGACTCATTTGAAGCGGTATCTGGCCATGGACTAAGAGCATCGTATTCTGGTCATACAATACTAATTGGAAATAGGAAGTTGATGAAGGAAAACAGTATCGAAGTTCACAACAAGGTCGATTCAATGCTGACAGATTTGGAAACTGAGGGAAAGACAGCCGTCATCGTTTCAATAGACGGTATGATATCTGGAATAATTGGCATAGCAGATACGATAAAGGAAACTGCAAAGGAAGCCGTTGATGCACTAAAGTTAGATGGAATCGAAGTAATCATGCTGACTGGCGACAATGAACGCACAGCTCGCGCTATCGCCTCAAAGGTTGGTATAGAGAGAGCAATAGCACAGGTACTTCCGCAACAAAAGGAGGAAGTCGTTGCAAAGCTAAAGGCAGAAGGCAAGGTAGTAGCAATGGTTGGAGATGGAATAAATGATGCTCCCGCCCTTGCAAGAGCTGATCTTGGAATTGCAATAGGATCAGGCACCGACGTAGCAAAAGAAACTGGTGGAATAATACTGATAAAGGAAGATCTTAGAGATGTTGTAATCGCTCTAGAACTTGGAAAGAAGACTGTATCAAAGATAAAACAGAACTTGTTCTGGGCATTTGCCTATAACACGGGTTTGATACCTATCGCTGGTGGTGCGTTGGTACCTTTCATGGGTCTCGATGTCTTTAGTTGGCTTCCAATACTTGCAGGAGCAGCAATGGCACTAAGTTCTGTCACTGTAGTTAGCAACTCGATTTTGCTTGGACGATACAAGCCAAAGTTCGGATCAAAGAAGCCAAGTATACAGGTCAATTCTAAAGACTTCAAACAAGCTCATACGACATCGTCAATAACAAGAGGTTCGCAAGAGGAGGAAATGGCAGTAGCTAAGAAGGATTTGCGTATATGATATTTCAATACAAGATTATTCTTTTTATATAGATAGGTGTGGAGTTTTAATACTAGTTATTAGTATAGGCATTGGGGATGCGTGTGGGTAGATCTGGGGTTAGGCGAGTGAAATACATTTTCGGTGTATCAATAACGGCAACCTTGCTTCTCTTCTTAGTTAGCAGCTCAATCGCGGCAGCGGATGCAGCGTCTCAGAACCTGAAGGTTGTGGACGGGAGAGAGCGCCTGCGAATCCAGACAACGGTGACCGAGTTCAAATTTTCTGTGGAAGGCATTTGTAACGAAAATATGCCCAAAAACGTATTATGTGTAGATATTTCTGGTAGAGGCACTACTGGGGCTGGTACAATTTCCGCAAGCGGTGTTTTCACTACTTACTTTCAAAAACATGGTGAAATGGGCAAGAATATAGTTCTGAGCAGAGGCTTATGGTCTGGCGCCATGTTACTAAGTGCATCTAATACAGATATGAGCTTCAAGGCCACAACGAGCTCAGGGAAGGTTGTATACATACAATTGAGTGAAGGTACTGCAGAAAAAACTGGAGAGGTCTGCGCCTATGGAAGCTTGCTTAGCACACAAAGCCCGGAGGAAGCTATTTGCGTTAGCGACTCTGTTGTAGTTATAGGCACTATCGATGATGTCAAGGCGAAGGTTATTAGCACATCTGTTACAAGTTTTTCATTTGTAGGATTTAACATATGCAATGAAGATCTGCAGTCAAATGGACTCTGTCTGGATATTTGGGGTGGCGGTAAGGCCACTGCTGCTAACACGGTTAATGCAATAGGTAATTTCGTGACCCATCCTCCTGACTCGGTTAGAGTAAATAGCAGAGGATCGTGGTTCGCCTCGCAGTTGGTTGCTGTCACGGAAAACATGATGGAATTTAAGGCAACTTCGAGCGCGGGCTCTCTCTATGTCAAATTAACTGAAGGTAATTTTGACGATACAGGAATAGTCTGTGCATATGGAACGCCTTTAGGTGTGCAAGCCGCAGATGCAATCTGCGTCGAGGATTCTTTCGTAGTCATTGGATAACAAAAAAAGCATACGAGTTCTGATATTGAAGGCTAAATAATTTCTGAATATTTCTTTTTGAGTTCCTTCGCTCTGTTCCTTATTGTAACTTCGGTAACACCCGCCGCATCAGCAATTTGCTTCTGACTTATGGTTTCGTTGTTCTTGATACAGATCAGGTAAAGCGTTGATCCCGCCAATCCCATTGGATCCTTACCTGCAGAACCTCCGTACCGTTTGATCTCTTCCAACACTCTTGCAGCATCACGTGTCGTATGTTCGCTCAGTTCTAATCTGTTTGATATCTTTGCCACGCACTTTGCCGGATCAGGTAGCTGTATGTCGAGATCAAATTCCTTCAATAGCAACCTGTACGCTCTGGCAAGATCCTTGACCTTTATGTTACTTGCGGTTGCTACGTCCTTCAGCGTTCTCTGTGCATCAAGCTCTCTGCACGCAGCGTAGAGCGATGCAGCTACAAGCGAAATCATTGTCCTACCTCTAACCAATTTCCTTTGCTGTGCCTTCCTGTAGGTATATGCAGCTTTTTCGATTACGGTATCTGTCAAGGCAAGTTTGTGTCTCAACTTGCTGAACTCGTTTGAAGCATACATGAGATTCCTGTCAGTAGGTGTGCCTGCCTGTGTTCTAAAGTCCCAAGTTCTCAGGCGATCCATAGTTGCTTTCATACTTGGATCTATCTTCCTTCCGGAAGCATCCTTATCCACTCTACTTATTATTGTGGAAAGACCCATGTCGTGCCTTGTCAGTGAATTCGGAGCTCCTGTCTGGGCTCTTGACTCGAACTCTTCTTTTGTGAATGCTCTTCGCTCGCTGGACACTTCGATGTTTTCAGCCAGAACCGTTCCGCAACTTCTGCAAATAACTTCTCCAGTAGAGTCATCAGTGACGGTTTTTTCGTCATAACATACAGTACACTTGCTTGACATATTCTTCTGGATAATACCTATATAATGTTCGACCAGACCTATAAATCTTCATTTTACGGCAAAAACAAAAAAGGGGAGGTTACTGGCGCCTTCAGGTACCTACTTCCGCTTTTCTTGTGTATTCGTAGCTTGAAGGTACGATAGCAAGCCAGTACATGAATCCTAGCATTCCGCCATAGATAATATGCATACCTACAGATCCTGCCAGGATCATTGGAAGCATTTCATTAAGCATCGGCACTCCTAGAGTTGCCGCTATACTTTGCAGTGATGGTTGGACTACGAACACTGTAATTGGAAGGAATAGCACTAACCAAGTTACGATGCCCGTTATCACTGAAAGCACTAATGCCTTCTTTATGTTTGCAATATGGAAACCTTTGATCACTGATGTCATGTAGCCGAAGAGTGCACCTATGACCGTTCCAGTAACCAAGTGGAGTATGAATCCTAGCTGCATTGCGCTAGCACCAGTAAGGCCAAATGTGACACCTACGACGGAGTAGAACGTACCTGTTGGCAGACGCATGGTTCCGTCAATCCCCAGAATGAGTCCTAGTATTGACCATGCTGCTATATGCCCCGCTAGGGCACCCATCTTAATGCCTCTCCCTGTATACACCTCCATTTCGGTCATTGTTCTAATTACGTGAAGCAAAGATTTAACCTTGCATCCCATTTCTTGTTCAACATTAAGCATTATTTTTTATTCAGAACAAAAATAAGCTTCTAAATTAGCATAGGAAGCGATCAAAATTATTCAATGAGATTGCAAATATTGCTATGCTTTATCTGGATAAAATACGTGGATATAATGCAATAATTAATTAAGCGCATCTAGAATTTTCTTAAGCGTATGCAGAAAAAAATGATTATTGCAGCTTCGGCAATTGCGGTTGTAGCTATCGCTATAGCACTAATACCACTGGTAACAACCCGATCAACCAGCCCTACCATTCCCACATACGGCGAGTACGAGGTAAGAAAGATAACGATTGATAATGTCATGTTAAATGTAGAGATTGCTGACGATAGCGAAAAGATCCAGAGGGGGTTGATGTACAGAGAGATGTTACCAGAAAATCAGGGCATGTTGTTCATCTTTGATGAGGAACGAAAGTATCAGTTCTGGATGATGAACATGAAGATCCACCTAGATATGATATGGCTTGATTCTAACGGAAAGGTTGTGTATATTGTAGAAGATGTTGCACCATGCACAGACTCGGCTCATACATCACAATGTACATACAATCCTGACGAACCCGCTAGATACGTACTGGAAGTAAATTCAGGTTTCGTGAAAAAGTATGGAATAAACGAAAATTCTGTCATGCACATACTTACTTGATTATCTTTCTGAGTTCTTCATATGCTGCTTTGACCTCTTCGACGGCAGCACCATCTTCTAACGTGCTAACATCACCTATCTGAGAATCACTTAGAATTGATCTCAGCAATCTTCGCATTATCTTTCCGCTTCTTGTCTTTGGCAGTTTATTTACAAAGTAAATCTCTTCAGGAGTTGCAATAGGACCTACAACATTTCTTATGTGCTCGATTATTTCCCTCTTCAACTGTTCGTTTGCCGAATATCCTTCCCTTAAGACCAGAAAAGCAATTATAGATTCCCCCTTAACATCATGAGGCTTGCCACCAACAGCAGCTTCTGCGACTGCTTTATGGGCAACAAAAGCGCTTTCAAGTTCCATCGTACCCAATCTATGACCCGCAACCTTCAGAACATCGTCCGCTCTCCCTAGGAGCCAGAAATACCCATCTTCGTCCATCATGGCATAATCACCAGGGTAGTAAATGCCTGGAAATCTAGACCAGTATACCTCCTTGTACTTTTCATCGTCATTCCATAAGGTCATCATCATGCCGGGCCAGGGTTTCTTTATCACAAGGTAACCCTTCGTATTTGGTGCAACATCCTTTCCTGCCTCATCAACAACAGACGCATCTATCCCCGGCATTGGAAATGTTCCTGAACCAGGTTTCATGGCAACAAGTTCGATGTTTGGAACTCCACTGATCAGTGCAGCACCTGTTTCTGTCTGCCACCATGTATCTACGATAGGACATCTTTCATTCCCAATGACTTTGTAATACCATAGCCACACTTCTGGGTTGATGGGCTCGCCTACAGTTCCCAAAAGTTTCAGCGCGCTCATGTTATACGCTTTGGGATATTTGTCGCCAAAGCGCGTGAACATTCTCAACGCCGTTGGCGTTGTGTATAAAATATTTACAGAATATCGTTCAACAATGCTCCACCATCTATCAAGTTTCGGATAGTCAGGTGCACCTTCATACATAACAACAGTTGCACCGTGCAATAAGGGTCCGTAAACAACATAACTATGCCCAGTTACCCAACCAATATCTGCAGTGCACCAGTAAACATCGCTAGGCTTCATATCAAAGATCCATTTCGTTGTTGCGTGAACATAGGTCAGATAACCTCCAGTACCATGTACAACACCTTTAGGCTTTCCAGTAGTGCCAGATGTGTATAAGATGAACAACGGATGCGTGCTTTCCAACTTTTCTGGCTCGCAGTAATCATCTGCAGCACAGACATCTTCCCATGTATTATCAATTGAATTCATCTTTACATCTATGTGAGCTCGATCCAGTGTAACAACATGTTTTACACTCTTGCAGGATTGTATCGCTTCATCGACAACCTCCTTCAGTTTAACAACCTTGCCCCTCCTGTAACCACCATCTGCAGTTATCACAACCTTTGGTTGCGAATCATTTATTCTATCAGATATTGCCTGAGCGCTGAAGCCAGAGAATATTATCGAGTGTGTAGCTCCAAGCCTTGCACAGGCAAGCATAGCAACAGGAAGTTCTGGAACCATTGGAAGGTAGATTGTAATCCTGTCACCTTTACTCACACCTAATTTCTTCAATCCATTTGCAAGCCTGTTGACCTCGCGATGCAAATCTGAATATTTTAGTGTTCTACGTTCTTCGTTTTCACCTTCCCAGATTATTGCAGTCTTGTTCTTTACATCGGTTTGCATATGTCTATCAGTTATGTTGTATGATACATTTATCGAGCCGCCTACGAACCACTTGGCGAAAGGTGGATTCCAGTCAAGAACTTTATCCCATTTTCTGAACCATGAGAGTGCTTCTGCCTGCTCACTCCAGAATTTTTCAGGATCACTTAACGCGTTGGATCTAAATGCCTGTAATTTTATTCCATCCCCAACATTGTTTGACACGATCTTGAGCTTAGCACTCTCCTCGTAAAGCTTGACAGGTTTGGACTGCGTGTCTGTCATGAAGAAAATCTAGATTAGCAACAATATTAAGGCTTATGAAAATGTTCAAACATCTGTCTCGAGGAAATTAATCCTTGAATGGCATAAGTATTTAAAGTAAGAAAGTAAGAATATACATGGTGATGGTATGGCAAACTATGAGGAAGCCGATGTTACAGTGGTGAGCGGAAAGGGACAGGTTGTAATTCCGCAAAGCCTTAGGGTGAAGCTGGGAATTAAGCCTAAGACCAAGCTGCTCGTTTACGGTTACCAGAATGCTGTTATAATGAAAAAGATGGAAATTCCAGATGTTGTAAAAGATCTAGAAAGGTTGTATCGAAGAGTTGATAGAAAGGTGAAGAAATACGGTTCCTTGTCTGATGAAGAGATAGACGAAATAATACAGGAGAGCAGAAGGAAGAGAAGAGAATACAAGAACAGATAGTATGAAAATAGTTCTTGACACTAATGTTCTAATATCAGCACTAATCAAACAAGGCAAGCCAAGAAACCTTTCACGCGAAATAATACACAATCACACACTGATCATTTCAAAAGAACTACTGGAGGAGCTGGCCATAACTTCAAACGAGCCCAAGATACTAAGGTATGTAAATCAGCAGGATATAGCTGATTTTCTTAGAGACTTGGCGAGCTCTGCGGAATTTGTAAGAACAAGATCAAGGTTCAGGTTGGTGAAGGATGATCCCGAGGACGATATTGTGCTTAGGACCGCATTTGACGGTAAGGCAAGCTATGTAGCATCGGGCGATAAGCATTTGCTCGCATTAAAGCAGTTTAGACGAATCAAAATAGTTACAGTCGATGAAATGCTGAAAATTCTTACAAGAAGTTGATAATCCAGATCAAGTTTTAGTATATAGTAGGCTAGTGAGGTAAATGGCTCAGAACAAGAATTATTGCAAATTATCGAGCGTATTTGACCTGGACAACGAGTTGACGTGGTGGCATGATCCTTTCAACGACAAACTTTGCAAGAGAGTAAAGTAAAGCATATGCAAAGACTACCAGCGTACCAGTTATTATTGCAGAAGAATTGCTGAGTGCGAAATAGTCCTGCAAACCTGCAAGTGTATAATAATCAATCTTACCAATCAAGAAAGTTGAATATGAAAAATCTCCTAACGCTACGTTGTGAGTAATTGCACCAGCTAGGAATATTATCAGATTGAGTATTAGCGCATTCTGAACTTTGCGCGAACTACTACTACCCATGGCCCACCATGTAATATGAAAATGTGTATAAGAGATTTGCTGAAATTCATGTACAGTAACTTAAATTACATAATAAAGTCTTAAATTAGCAGTATCTTTAGTTACATAGATGGATTTTCTAGGGGAAGAGTTCAACGAGGAAGAAAAGGTAATTCTCAAACAACATTTCTCGAACGTAGACAAATCTGTATTTGCAATCACAACTCCGAAGCAAGTTGACCGTGGTGCATTGATGTCTAGGTATAGTAGATCAGATAAGGGTATGAGAAGGATCTTCCTTGATGAGTTCCTGAAGAATCCCAACAGAGGTGAGGAGTTCTACAACAGAGTGTTGCTGGAATATGGCGACGATTCAGTAGCGGAGCTGGGAGAAGCGCAGATAGCAATTGAAGGAATATCGAACATAGCTGTGCAGAAGATCGAGGACAGGAGGATAGGTCTTTCGTATCTGGAAAAATCAACAAGGTACGTTGCATTTCATCAGAAGATCAACGGGAATTACAAGTATTATCGCGAGCCTGCTATTATGAATTCAAGGCATGCAGATAGATACATCGAAGCATGCGATCTTGATTTTGACACATATCAAAAGCATCTTGAGTCTATGATAAAGTACGTGCAGGAGAAGGAACCTATTGATGTGATGACATTCAGGGACAGCGATTCTGGCTCTGATGTTCCTTTCGGCAGCTTGAAGAACCAGAAGGACGTTGATGCTGCAAAGAGGATATACACTGCCACTACGAGGGCAAAAGCCCTTGATATTCTGCGCTCGTTGCTGCCAGCTGCTACTATAACCAATGTTGGAATAACTGGCAATGGGAGAGCCTTCGAGTACTTGCTCTCCTTTCTGTACGGTTCAGAATTAGAAGAGGAGAGACGAATTGCCGGAATGTTGCACGACGAACTTGATCAGGTTATACCGTCATTTGTCAGGCGTGGCAATGATAAGTATGGAAAAGCGTTGCAGGAATATTTTGACAGAACACAGGAAGCTGTGAAGGCTCTTGTAAAAAGACATTTGTACAATATTCCAGTGCAATCAAGGGAGCATGTCTCACTCGTAGATTACGAAGACAACGAAAGCGCCGAAATCAAGATAGTTTCTGCAATGCTTTACGAGCAGGCAGAAGGACATTCGTTGAAGCAGATAGCACAGATTGCAAGATCGTTAACACCAGAAGAGCGAAGGAAGATGATCGATGTATATACTTCGCAAAGAACGAACAGAAGACATAGACCCGGAAGAGCATTTGAAGTTGTAGATTATACCTTCGACCTACTAACAAATTTTGGAATTTTTAGGGATCTGCACAGACATAGGGTGCTAACACTTGAGAGACAATTGTTGACTACAAAACACGGGTGTGATATTCCTACGGAAATAATTGAGCTCGGGATACAGAAAGATTTTGATGATTGTATGTACAAGTCAAAAGAGGTTTATGAAAAGATAGCAACTGATCTGCCGCTCCAGGCTCAGTATGTAGTTAATTTAGCGTATCGCTATCCATACTTCATGAAGATGAATTTACGAGAAGCATGTCATTTGATCGAACTGCGTTCAGTTCCTCAGGGTCATCCTGACTATAGGAAGATTGCGCAGAAGATGTACAGGTTGATAGAGCAGGTACATCCTAACCTTGCGAAAGGAATCAAGTTTGTAGATCTGAAGGATTATGCGCTGGAGCGGTTCGATGCTGAAAAGAGGAAAGAGATGAAGAAGCAAAGCATGGATGCTTAGTTAACCAAACCATTGCTCGAGCGTCTGGCTTCTCGTTTCGCTGGCTTTCTTCAGTCTTTGCAATGCTGCACTAATCCTTTCTACGGAAAAGTTCCTTTCCTTGCAGAGAAACTGTATAACGCCATTATTATCAGGATCCTTGAAATCGATCTTATCCATACCAATTACATTTGGTTTAAGAAATATCTCCCTGATCTTGTTGTAGTCTATCTCGTTTAACTTATCCTTCACTTCCGACACTTCTTCCAGTCTACCATGATCCTTTATCATCTTCAATGCCTTCTTGGGACCGATGCCCTTGAAGCCGTCTGGATTAAAATCTGTTCCAATTAGTATACCCAAGTCCACAAGCTGCTCTCTTGTTATTCCCAAGGTTTTCAGTGTTTTTTCAAGCTCGATAACTTCAGGTTCAACATCAACATACACCTGCCTGTTAGGAAGTTTCCTTCTCCCGCTAACGGTCAGGTTCCTTACAAGTTTCCTTGCACCGAAGAGCAGAGAATCAAAATCTTGGCTTGCAGATGCATATGCAGTACCAGTTATAGTTAGATTTGCGGCAGTGGCCTCTCCCTCCGATGGTGCGTCTATGTAAGGTATACCAAAGAGATCTAGCAACTTTTTCGAATCATCGACCATGTAATCCTTTATTACGGAAGTGAATTGAGCGTACTTCCTTGCGTCTTCCAGTTTTCCTTGCTGTAGTGCTTGAACATATTTTACAGTCGCTTCCTGCTTTGCCTGCCTCCTGCGCTCTATCTCCGCATACTTGAGTGATGGAGGCTTACCATCAAAAACGTAAATAGGTTTTATCCCAATGGAGAGCAGGTTCACATTTCTGTAAAACAAACCGCTCAAATGACTGGTTACTCGTCCGGAACTATCGGTCAAATGCTCGCCCTGTTGGCCTCTAATGATCGCCAAGAACTGGTAGATCGCATTGTAAGCATCTATGGCTACAATTCTGCTGGACAACTCTTCAAGTTTTATCTGGGCAGGTTCTACCAGTGGTTTTAGATCTAGACCCATTGAATGATCGCGAGGCAAACAAGAATTTACATCTTTCTGTCTAGAATTTACTCAAAACCCTTATGTCCTCATTTGCCGTTGTAATTGTATGCAGGGCAAGCTGTTGTTAGTAGCCTTGTCACTTGTTGCGGTTACAGTTTTGTTCTATGCTCCAGCATTTGCTGGCGGTGGAGGGGCTGGCGCTCCGAGCAATGTTAAGGAATCCTGCGATGTGGAGATATGTCATATCAAAATGGTAAACTCTACTTTCACGCCTGATACGCTGATAGTCAGACCGGACGCTACAGTTGTATGGGAAAATATGGATGATGTTAGGCATACCATAACGAGCGGCTCTCCTGACAATATACAGATGCCATTGAATTCTGACCTGATCGAGAAGGGCAAGGCATACGAGTTTGTCTTCAGCCGAGCGGAGCAGCGTACAGGTAAGTTCCTGTATTTCTGCCAGGTGCATCCGTTGATGCGTGGGGAGATCATTGTGCAGGGAGAACCTATTCCTGAATTCCCACAAATAGCAATGATAGTTGCAGCTAGCGTATTCGCTTCAATGATCGTCTTGATGCGATTTAGAAAGAATATGTTCAGAATAGGCTAACGCCGCTTGAACTCTCTTCTTATAATCTCCCAGCCCTTCGCTATAATCTCCTCATAAACATTAGATAGTTTGGGTATGCTATCGCCTTGCGTAGCTGCCTCTTTGACCTTTTCCCTGTAGTAATCATCAATCTCTCTTGCTATCCTGCTGTCTATAGTTATGGAGGCCCTATACTTCGGCACGAATACGAATCTACTCATGTTAATATATTAATCTATATGTCATAAACAATTACTTATCTATAGTAAATGATATAAAGTAGACTATCTATTGTATGCCAGAATGACGGGCGAGAAGAAGACAGTAAAGATAAGGTACGGCGAAAAAACCTTTCTTCTCGACGAAAATGAGACAATGCAAGAATTTCTAAAATCACAACATCTAGATCAGTTGAAGATGATCGTGCTCAAGAAGGTGGACGACTGTTTGGTGCTTAATCCATAGATATCCTAAAAGGCTTATATCTTGATCAAACAGATTTCGTGTTGCATCGTTTGTAGATGCCAAGCCGGGGTCGGATAGCTAGGAATTCCGTCAGCCTCGAGATCATACAATAGGGAAGATAGCTGATGTCCCTTCGGGATACGTGGGTTCAAATCCCACCCCCGGCGCTTACGATGCAGATCTAGATTTACGAATGCAACCTACTAAGAGTTAATATAAACAAAATTTCAAAATAACCATGGATTGCAGAAGAAACTGATATTCAAACGCGAAGTCGTGAACAGCATACTATCCTACTGCAAGATGCACCATCCCTACGAGGGAATACTGCTTTTGCGCGGTAACAACAAGAAAGATACGCTAGTAATTGAAAGCCTCATGGTACCTCCGTTCTCTTGGCATGGGCCAGCCGAATCAGGTTTTCCATCATCGATGTTGCCATTTGACAGGTCAATCGTTGGCACGGCGCATTCTCACCCAAGCCACAATGCGACACCATCACTTACAGATCTGCACCATTTCACCGGTTTCGTAAGCGTGATCGTAAGGCATCCTTATGAAGACAATGACTTGTTTGCGTATGATAGTAATGGAAAGCAGTTAGAATATTCTGTCCAGGACTAATTATGCAAGTATATTGTTCACGTGTTAAAAAGATTTAATAAAGTGTTTTCACAACTATTTGACGACGCTTGATGAATTATTACTCCAGAATGATCGGCATGCTCTTGTTTTCTATGGCAGTTAGCATGGCATTGACTTGGTACTTCAGTGGCCTTTTCGGGCAATATGGTCTGTACATAGGATTGGCCGCATCGTTTGCAATATTCATGTTTATTTCCATTTACATGAGGAAGCGAAGTATAGGAGGCCCGACTAGCATGTTTGGCGGCGGGGGAATAAATTACATCTGCATAGCATGTGGACACAAATTCAAAGGCGGGGCATGCCCGAGATGCGGTTCGAAGATGAGAAGGGCGGAATTCTAGGTTTTTATAAGTATTCTACAATATGTGTTATTATGACGCTTGAAGAGCTGCGAACAAAGGCATTATTCCAGAATACTGTCGACGTGTGGATAATGTCATGTGAAGAGAAGAAGGCTGAATGGTTCGACGCAGATGCCTATAGAGCATTCGTAACACATCTGTTGAAGAACAACGTGAAAATGACAAAATTTCCACTATGCATAAAGGAGAGCGGAGGTATGTATGAACGAGGAAGAGACAAAACAAAATTTCTTGACATGCTTTCAAAGTTTTCTTCCGAAGACTCTATGGCCTATACTTTGAAGTTGGATGACAGAACGCTAGAAGTAATCAGATCATTCAAACGCTAGATTTCTGGTTTGAAAGAATTTCGTGATGTTAATCTGTCTGATCCTTACAATTACGTAACGTTCCAAGATTCTTGCTAGGAGCAACGCACTAAAGATGAGGGTGGAAAGTATCATCGCCGCAGTCGAAGCCATTAGAACAGGAATGTTATTTGAAACTATTCCGGCCAATATTGAAACAGCAACAGCACCAAATATTATCAATGGCACTCTCAATGACAATTTGTAAGGCCTGGCCTTTCTTATTATCAAAGCTAACGGTGTGAAGTATACTGCTCCGATCAAGGAACTTGCAGTCAATCCTGCAATGATGGCTCCAAACTCTCCATTGAATGATGCGTATGATGTTTCTGACAGGAGCAGAATTCCGATCAACGGATAGATCGATGTTTTCACGATCTGTTGCATCCATGGATTGCTTCTTTCATAATCCGCAACGTAAGGGCTGAACGAATAGTACCACGCGTTGAATACATTCATAAAACTCGAACCCGCTTCCGTTGAAAGAATCCTGTTATCCCTAAAGCCTCGCAAGAACTGAACCTGCGGACTCAGCTCAGATCCAAAGGCAGCAGTTGCTATCAGGCAACCTGAATTTGGCTGCGGCTGTGGTTGAGGTTGTGGCTGCGGTGGCGTCGTCGTTGTTGGCGGTGGCGTCGTAGTCGTCAAACCTCCCGATCCAATTATGCTCGTTGTATACACATCGGGTTTAAGCGCAAGGTTACTTATGGCCAGCAACTTCAACTCATTAGTTCCTGCGGAAAGCTTCATCGTATCGTCCTTTGACAAATTGATTTGGAACTTACCATCAGAAGACGGACTTACATCTCCCCTTACCACGACATTACCGTTGCTGTTCTTAAGGAAGTGGTATACCTTCACATCCTTACTAGGATCCCCATCAATCTTTACATCTCCGGATATCAGAGCATCAGAACCCCTCGTAATTGATAGCGGGGCATTGACATTGCCGAAGGTGGCAACTCTAGCCTCCTCAAACTCCTTCCACTTGCCAATTTCGAATGGATATGAATCGTCCCTGAACGCCTTTATTGTGATTGTCCTAGCTTCAGGACTGTAGCTCTGCAGGTAGAACGGACCATTGCTTATCACAGCGTGATTCTTCTCATCTATCCATTTTATGGCAGCATCATACCTTTCTGCGGCTTCGCTTGCGCTGACGGAATCTTTCAGAGATTTGGGAACATAGTTTTCCTGCTTGAACTGCTTCAGCGTTTCCTTTATCATGTTAGCATTATTTGATATTATCAAGGACAGCCAGTCTACCTTCTTCTCGTCAGCAGCAGTCTTCGAGAATGCTGCCTTACCATCAAGCACAACCTTCTCCATGGCTGCAGTTATCTCCCAAGGCATCGAGGTCCAGACGGAATCATACGCAGCAATCTCTCCTTTGTCAAAATGCCAGAAATCAAAGTAGGATTCTATCTTGTTGTCTGACAGGAATTTGTAACCTTTAAGGGTTTTAATGATGGGTTCCTGTCTTGCTGTGTACTCTGTATCGACTGTAGGATCGTTTTCTCCTTCATTGGTGCCCCACTCGAACGCAAAGTATGTAGAATAAAGTACGTCATTCTTGTCCATCATCTTTCCGTGGTGCCAGTTACCATTGATTAGATCAAAAGTTACCTTGCTCGTTGCCTTGACACCTTCTCCCACGTTGACCCATTCTTCGCTAACAGGATCCCATAGAATTGCATCCTGCGGTACATCAAGCTTTCCACTCGGTCCGGCAGTTTCGACCTCGTATGGAGTTCTAACTGGTATGACATCTCCAGTGTAAGGATGCCTGAACGTCCCTGGATCTGATATCGCAGTAAATAACCTGCTAGAATATACGCTGCTAAAACCTTCGATAGGATTCCACGCATCTTGATAGATCTGCTTTACTCCTACCTTGAGGTTTCTGGAATCATCTGTTCTGGCATCAATCAACGTAAATCTGCTCGTTAACCCGGCGCTGAAATCATTAACAACTCCCTTTACGTCTTTGGAAACTATGTAAGGATCAACCAGACTTACAACGAATATTCTGACAGACTCATTAACACCTATCCTTACGGCATCATTGAGGAGCTTATCACGTTCATCCTTGTCGGTAAAGTTTCCAACAAATATTCTTTCGCTGAGCTCGTCAAGTTCTGGATTTTCATAATTCCAGTAACCATCTACCAAACTTCCCGGCATGTTCGCAAACCATGGAGAATACATCTGTGCTGGAAGAATCATGTCGTATCGCACGAATCCGCTTCTTCCTCCCCATCCTTCAGTGTACAGGTGCCAGGTCTGCTGCTTTGGATCTGCCGCATAAACTACCGTATATGCCTTGTTGAGATCACCAAAATCCTTTACAACCGTAATACCTATCTTCTCCAGCTCTCCGGAAATAATTTCTCCCAGTGCGTTCCTTCTTGGATCATCGCCCCTTATGAAGAACTTAATTTCGATAGGTTTGCCCTCGAACAACCATTTCTTGTCAGCTTTGACCGCACCATTTTTTGTTAGAGCTTCAGAGATCATGTCTTCTGCAAGCTGAGGGTTGTAGTTAAAACCAAACGATTCTAATGTATCTATAAGAACGAGATAGTCAGGATCAAAAATACTGTAGGCAGAAACCATTGACGCTCCATAGCCTTTCAGAACTTCATTAACCACAAGCTGCCTGTTTATCAGATAATTCAGAGCATACCTAACTTCTCTTATGGAGAAAGGATTCAACCCATCGTCAGCCGGTGCAGGGTTCACCAGTATGCTCATCGAGCCTCCAACAGAATTGTATACGTTGACATTCGGATTTGCTTTTGCATCAGGGACAAGTTCAAGAGGCATCCTCCACATATAGAAATCCAAGTTCCCAGCCTTAACTTCCTGCACAGCAACACTTTCATCCAGATAGTGGATGAACTGGATCTCGTCAACATAAGGCCCCTTTCCAGTTTGGCCATATGCGAAGAATTGAAAAGGAGAAGCGATTGTAAGCGCTAACAAGGCAGCCAGAACCGCTTTCCTCATTGCTATTTTTTTCACTTGCAGCGTTAATATAGGTTGTTGTAAACAATCATTGATGTGAAATTACTGGCACCGCTTGTCCCATTCATGCTTCTATACGTACCATACAATGTTGACGCGTTAGAATGTCAGGCAAGTCTTGCGGCAATGGATATGGAAGAACTGACTGTATTTGCATTCAGTATCAGCGATGAATGTCCAGACATCTATGGATTTTACCTGACGCCAACAAACAATGATCATATTATGGTAAGCAACAACCCGCAGGGATGGTCTGGAGGCGGCGACGAGCACGAGTTTGTCATCTTGATTACAGGCAGCGATCCGGTGCATTCCGGCAGCGTTTCGGGAGAGTTTGTAGTAAATTTGATCGGCCCTGATTCTCATGAATTAAACTGGAGCATTGCAGACGAGAATCTCATGCCCGTATACTGGGATAAAATTGTCATAAAAGTTTAGTTAGTCACTCGAAGCTCTGACGATCGTATACCATAGCATAGAAAACTCACAGTAATTCGAATTGCACCTTGCCTTATGTAGGACACCTTATAGTAGAGTTATTTCGATAAGAAGGAAATTCCTTATGAAAAGAGTGGAAAGTATTAGACTGCTTCTGTAGATACATAATTATCGTTCCGAAGTTTTTCTTGACTTCTTGACTGCTTGATACGCTCTTTATATTGACCCCCCTATAGTACAATTTTACACGCGTGCGTATTCACGCCTAAAGGAAATACAAGACTATTCTACACAAGTATACTCTAGTGTTCTATACCATGAAGAATACTGCATTCTATACATTATTCACTGCAGTTCCCCATATCACAATACACTCTTCCTCAAGATCTCCCAGCATTCATTAAGGTACATAGGAATCCTTGATTAACCGCTCCTTTCTCAGATAGTCTTAATACCTTGCATCAGTTCGTAAGCAATTATGAACTCTTCACTGATTCTCAAAGCAATTCCAGTCATAAACGAAGGCAGTCTGTCTTTTGACGATTTTGCACTTGCCACTGGTTTGGGAAGAAAGACATCGACCGAGCTTGTCAGGATGCTCGCAAGAAACGAAATAGGTTATGTTGATTCAGATTTCGTTAGCTTCGATCAGCTTGATAAGATGAGAACGGCCATGCTCGCCATAAAGATGGGTGTTGATGTTGAAGATCTTTCTAAGATGTTGAACTGGAAGGATTTTGAGCTTCTTGCAACCGGTATACTAGATGCGAACGGTTATGTTGCACATCACGCTTTCAGGTTGAAGAAACCAATGATGGAGATTGATGTAGTCGGAATCAAGGACGGGATGGCATTATTGATAGACTGCAAGCACTGGAAAAGAAGCAGCCCGTCTGAAATGGCAAGATTTGCTTCAATGCAGATAAGACGAGCAGAGGCTTTCATTAGAGCAGGAAAAGGACAGATAAGATTCGCTGTTCCAGCCATACTGACACTACATCTTGAATCTATAACGTTTGCAGGTGATGTTCCGGTAATTCCGATAATAAAGTTAAGATCATTTCTGAATGAGATGCAGGGTTATCTAAATGAAATCAAAGTCGTTTCTTAGCCTTCATTTCACTTGAAATTTCTCCCGATGCTTCTATCAGCTCTTTGATATCATTGCTGTCATGCTCTACAGAAATGGCACCCAGTTTATGCGGTAGAAAGAATATTCCATACTTTGCCATCAACGCAAAATGATACGCTTTCTGCAGATCTACGTTGCACGACGCAGCATCCCTTGCACTTTTCACCTCTCTAACCTTCTCCGTCAAAAAATGCGTTAGAAATAACGAGCCCATACCAGTTGTCTTTACCTTTACACCATTTTCATTCATGATCTTGTCGATGCTTCTTCCAGCTTCCTCTCCAAGCTTGTTTATGTTGTCATAAATTCCAGCTTCCTTTCCTACAAGATGAACGAGCGTTGCAAGGCCTGCTGCCATGCTCAACGGATTTGCAGAAAACGTGCCTCCTCCAATGCTACACCTCTGGACCTTCTCCCTCTTTGGATCTGACAGTTGCATTATCTCCTTTCTACCGCAGAGAACGCCTATTGGCATGCCTCCGCCAACAATCTTTCCTAGGGTGAAAAGATCTGGTTCAAGCGAAAATATCTCCTGTGCCCCTTTTAATGACAATCTGAAACCAGTAACTATTTCATCAAGCACAAACAAAGCACTTGATTTTCTTGTGTATTCCTGCAGACCATGAAGATACTCCTTTTCGGCTGGAATGCAGCCAGCACCGCCAAGTAACGGTTCAACAATAATGCATGCAAGGTCGTCATTGATCGAGTCTAGGATCTTGACAGAAGCATCAAGGTCGTTGAAAGGTAAAGATACAACGTACTTCTGTTCTTCTTCCAGCAAGCCAGTGCCTTCGTCCTCCTCGAATGGAAAGTTGACTGATTTCAGGAAGGTTGAGTTGAATCCGTGCCACCCACCCTCGATCTTTGCAATCACTCTCTTACCAGTGAACGCTCTTGCCAATCTTGCGGCATACATAGTTGCCTCAGTACCTGTGCTGGAGAAGCGTATCATCTCTGCTCTTGGCATTATCTTGTTTATGAAATCCGCGAGTCTCACGCTCAACTCGTTGGCAGTACCAAAGATCGTTCCATCTGGTACCTTTGCTTTCAATGCATCTACTACTACTTTTGGGGAATGTCCGAGGATCAAACTCCAGTGACCCATCCAGTAATCTGTGTACTTGTTGTTGTCAACGTCCCATAGATGCTTTCCATGCGCTTTTTGCGTGAAGAATGGATATGGTTCGAAGTACCTTATGTTGTGGCTTACTCCGCCTGGAAATCTTTTTGCTGATTGATCAAACAACGATCTTGATTTGGGAGTTTTGGATTCGTACAACTTGACATACTGATCAAGCACAAACCAACTTTGCTTTCTGTTTATAATAAGGGTTTATACTAACAAAGGAAAAATCTGCTTAATGTACGGTAGCATGAAAGATAATTACCGATAGAACAAGAAAATAAAAGATGGTTATTCTGGCTGCCTAAGCTGAGTTATGTCCAGGAACGGGAAGAACCCCTGCCCCATTGCAATAGGTAACTTTCCATCCCACTTGTTGAGCATCTGCCACTCTAGGTATTTCGGACTCTTTGAAAGTTCCTCGTTGATTATCCGTATGGACTCCGCTTCCCCTTTCGATTTCTCAATCTGGGCTTCTGCGACACCCTTTGCTTCGACGACCCTTTGTTGGGCCTGCACTTGCTTTGACTTTAGAACATTCTCCTGTGTCAAGGCTTCCTGTGCAGCAACTACCTTTGCTTCAATCTGATTTTGGAATGCTCCACCGAACTTAAAGTCTGTAATGAAGATCTGTTCAGATATTATACCTCTGTTTGCAAGTTCCTTGCGTATGGCATCCCCGATTGTAGTCTTTGCATTTTCTCGCTGTGTGATCAGATCCTCTGCATTAAACTTTGCAGTTGATGCCTTGACAGATTCTTGTATTGTAGGAGCAATTATCTTGTCGGCATAAGATTCCCCTAAAGTTTGGTAGACAGTGTTTACGACTGCTGGATCTAAGCGGTAGTTCAGTGCTACTGTTGTCTGTACGTCCTGAAGGTCTTTTGATGCAGCACCAGATGACGCCTCATACTTCAGCGTTCTGACTTCTATCGGAATTACTGACTGCACAAACGGTGTTATGGTATGGAATCCCTCGCCAAGAACCACAGGTTCTACCTCTCCCAGCGTCAGCACCACTCCCCTGTGCCCAGGCTGCACAATCACAACAGATTCTGCCAGAATTACAATGACAACAATAAACGTCACTATCGCTGCGAAAATCTTGAGCTTATTTTGTACGGTTGGAATTTTCGGCATTCCTACCGACACCTTCGGTTTACGAGGCTCATCTCCATCCTCCGACCGCATCGTCTGCTGCATGCGTTGTCTGCGTCGATAGATGCGATATGCTGTAGGAAGCGCTACAATAAGGAACATGACGATCACTGCAGTTGTTGTTGCAACATCTACGTCGACCAATTTCCATCACTAGCCGTCTAAACATGTTAACATATTTTAACATGTCTACTGCAGCGGATTAATAGAGTGTCCGATAACTGTATCTCCTTTCATCATAAGGCAGCATGCACATTTTTGCTGCAAGCAGATCTTGGCTTCGTCATGTTTGCAGATCGAGCATATGCATGCCTGTGCAGTAATTGCATCGATCCTCTTCTGCTGCCTTGATCTTGAATCGGCATATAACCACAGGCCAACTACGGATACGCCAATTACGAAAAAGATAATGATAGTTCGTACAGGAATATGCAGAACAAATAACGAGATACCGAAGAGTATTGTACCGATGCCGAGAAGTGAAAGCCAACGCATTGTGATATCCATATTGTCACTTACTGGATATACGGTGCCTCTGGCTCAACTTCGGTGCTTGACGCCTTCTTCTTTTTACGCAGCTCTCTGACTTTCTCAAGAATTTCTTTTAGCTGCTCTTCCGGGATCTTTGATATTGAAGCATCGCACTGGATACCTTTCGACTGGAGCACCTCTTCCGTTAATCTCACAATCTCGTCTTTATGCTCTTCCTCTTCCCTAGTTAGCAAGTTATTACTTCTAAATCGGAAGAAAGCAAAGTCACTCATAATTATATTATTACAGACTCACTATTTAGGTTATACTTTGTTTGTTCTTCAGGACCTGGACTAACCAGATGAAAAATTGACTGATCATACACAAGCCAACTTTGATTTCTGGATATTAAGGATTTACACTTGCTACATGTTACATAAAAGAAATATGGTTCGTTGCACTGTCCAAATACATGCGTTACACAAACTACGTCATGGCTGTGGCTCTTATGTTGTTGGTTTTGTGCACGCAGAATTTTGCATCTTCACAGCTGTGTACATTTAGTGTCAAAGTAGACAAGGATACTTACAATGTTAATGAATCGGTCAAAATAAGCGGAACAGTTCCAGCAGTCATAGAGGCAGTACCACTTACAATCCAAATCTTCAACCCAAGAAATACATTGTACACCTTTGTTCAGATAATGCCAAATGAAGATCGAAGCTATTCAACCACGATAAAGGTTGGAGGTAAACTAGGAATAGGAGGAATATACACTGTCAAAGCAACTTACTCTGGACAGAGTGTCGAGGCGCAATTTGAGTTCTACGCTGCACCGATAAAGCAATGTCTAAAGTTTGAAGGTAAGTGTTACGAGTATGATGCAAGGATGTCAAGCGGGAGTGTGCGTTTTGTTGAAATTGATCCAGACTTTACAAATGTGATAATAGGTGTAATAGCTTATGACGATGGAGAACTGACAATAACCCTACCGAAAGAATTCTTTGGGAAAGAATTCGACTGCTTTCCAACTGAGTATGGGTATGATGATTTGGTAGTGATTGTTGATGGAGAGGAAGAAGAGAAGCGAGTAACAACTACACTCAAGGAGGTAACTTTTGTGGTACCAGTTCCAGGGGGAGCTGAAGAAGTAGAGATCGTGGGTACTTGCATTCCCGAATTCGGTACTATTGCAGTATTGGTATTTGCAGCAGCTGTGGGTGCTATAGTGGGGTTAAGAAGATTTACATTTCATTCGAACCTTCGCTTTCCTTGATCTGTTCTTGGATCCATGAAACTAGTTTTGTCTTTGTTGCTTGCTCCTTTTCATGAAGCCATTCTGGATCATTTAATTTCCATTGTTCCTTTGGTATTGAATCAAATTCCTCCTGCATGAATAAAGTAAACCTGAACCGCAGATCGAGTGCAGGAATTGTAAGCGAATATTCTTGCATCAATACTCCAGCAATCCTGCAAAAGACAGCGTTGTAATCGCGCTCCCTGGGCAGTTTTCGCAACATATCATCCAAAAGCTCAGAAACCCGATCCAACAATTCATGATACGACACAACCGTATAAAGTCCTACACTTCGCTTTTGAAAATCATGGTAAATCATATAAGTAGCTAATTTGCAGGTAAGTGTATGTCGCATAGCGAGCACGAGCATGAACACGGACATGAGCACGAAGAAAGACCGCACAAGGCAACTGCGTTATGGTTGATCGTAACTGTTTTGGTCATAAGCATAACCGTTCCATTGTTCGTAATTCTGCTGACACTGCCAAAACTACCGTAACGCAAACACTAATTTTTGATCTTCTTCGATCAGCTTTCACAAGGTTTATATTCATTAGCTTAAAGTAAAATATTTTAGCGTAACAGTTTGGCGGCGTCTGTAATTAGTAATGGATATGGTATCCATTTGATGCGTTCCAGACCTCCAGTTGCGCTGACAAAATGGAGATCCGACAACGTTGGATCTGACATGGGTTGTGTGTTCACACTAAGCCCGGCCGTACTCTCTTTCATATAATCAGACTCCGGTTGATCCTGCCGGACCCGACTGCTATCGGATTGAGACTAAGCCATGCGAGTCAACCCGCAAGGGTGGCGGACGGCTCAGTAACACGTAGTGAACCTAACCTGGGGACGTGGACAACCATGGGAAACTGTGGCTAAACCGCGATAGGTCATTGTTTCTGGAATGGGCAATGGCTCAAACCTACATGGCCCCAGGATGGCACTGCGGCCGATCAGGTTGTTGGTGAGGTAATGGCCCACCAAGCCTGTAACCGGTACGGGCTCTGAGAGGAGGAGCCTGGAGATGGGCACTGAGACAAGGGCCCAGGTCCTATGGGACGCAGCAGGCGCGAAACCTTCGCAATAGGCGAAAGCCTGACGAGGTTATTCCGAGTGTTCCCTGCTAAAGGGATCTTTTGCCAGCTCTAAAAATGCTGGTGAATAAGGGGTGGGCAAGCCTGGTGTCAGCCGCCGCGGTAATACCAGCACCCCGAGTGGTCGGGATGATTATTTGGCCTAAAGCATCCGTAGCCGGCGCAGCAAGTCTTCCGTTAAATCCACCTGCTCAACAGATGGGCTGCGGGAGATACTGCTGCGCTAGGAGGCGGGAGAGGCGAGGGGTATTCCATGGGTAGGGGTAAAATCCTCTGATCCATGGAGGACCACCAGTGGCGAAGGCGTCTCGCCAGAACGCGCTCGACGGTGAGGGATGAAAGCTGGGGGAGCAAACCGGATTAGATACCCGGGTAGTCCCAGCTGTAAACGATGTAGGCTCGGTGATGGACTGGATTCGATCCAGCCCAGTGCCGCAGGGAAGCCGTTAAGCCTACCGCCTGGGGAGTACGGTCGCAAGACTGAAACTTAAAGGAATTGGCGGGGGAGCACCACAAGGGGTGAAGCCTGCGGTTCAATTGGAGTCAACGCCGGGAACCTTACCGGGGGCGACAGCAGTGTGAAGGTCAAGTCGAAGACTTTACCAGACGAGCTGAGAGGAGGTGCATGGCCGTCGCCAGCTCGTGCCGTGAGGTGTCCTGTTAAGTCAGGTAACGAGCGAGACCCCTACCCCTAGTTGCTACTATTACTCTCAGGAGTAGCAGGGCGAATTAGGGGGACCGCCGTTGTTAAAACGGAGGAAGGAGGGGGCTACGGCAGGTCAGTATGCCCCGAAACCCCCGGGCTACACGCGGGCTGCAATGATAGGGACAATGGGTTCCGACTTTGAAAAAAGGAGGCAATCCCCAAACCCTATCCCAGTTATGACTGAGGGCTGAAACTCGCCCTCACGAATATGGAATCCCTAGTAATCGCGTGTCACCATCGCGCGGTGAATACGTCCCTGCTCCTTGCACACACCGCCCGTCGCTTCATCCGAATCGGGTTTGCGCGAGGTGGTGCCTAATTGGTATCATCGAACGCGAGCTCGGTAAGGAGGGAGAAGTCGTAACAAGGTGGCCGTAGGGGAACCTGCGGCCGGATCACCTCCTTAGTTTGCGGCCGGGCGCGTAAAGAACACACGATCCATGAATGAAAAAGATGCAGCTCTGCATGAAAATGCAGGGTGAAGGACGAAGTGGATACAACGGTATTCACGATTATCGCCATGCATAGCCGCGTAAGTTCCAGGGTTACTGGTGCAAAGACGTCACTTGGTGGATGGCTCGGCTTGAGGAGTGATGAAGGGCGTGGCACGCTGCGATAAGCGCTGGGTAGGAGCATGCAACCGTTGATCCAGCGATCCCCGAATGAGAATCTTGTCCGCAAGGACAGTCCCTTGCGTAAGCAGGGGACGGCGAACCACCCGAAGTGAAGCATCTGAGTAGGGTGTGGAAAAGAAATCAACCGAGATTCCCTGATTAGCGGCGAGCGAAACGGGAAGAGCCCAAACCGAATGTGTTGCAGTAATGCAATACAGATGTGGTGTGTGCTGGTAGCTGCTTTAATGCGAACGTTCCTTGATGCCTAGCTGAATTGCTCTGGGAAGTGCAGGCAAAGAGGGTGATACCCCCGTAAGCGGAAGTATCGAGGATCGTGCTATCAGCTGGAGTAACCGGCCTTGGCAGTGGCTGGTGAATGTGGGGGAAAGTAGCCCCCAAGGCTAAATATCTCTCAAGACCGATAGCGTACTAGTACTGTGAAGGAAAGATGAAAAGTACCCCGGAAGGGGGGTGAAAAGCGCCTGAAACCAAGTGGTTACAGACGTGCACTGCCCGCAAGGAGCTTTTGTCGGATACTGCAGTGCTGAGGTTTGGTGCTAGGTGCCCGCAAGGGTGCTGAATCCCTTACCAAGGCGCTGCAGCCCGGCGTCCAAAGCACTAGGGTGGTGCGATCCGTCTAGAAACACGGGCCAGTGAGTTTACTGTCATGGCGAGCCTAAGTTTGAAACGAAGGCGAAGGGAAACCAACTTCCCGCAGCATAGCAATATGTCAGGGGATGGGTCTGAAAGGGCCCCAGTCATGGCGGTAAGGCTAGAATCCGAGCGATCTAGCCCTGAGCAAGGCGAAGCCGGGCGAAAGCCCGGTGGAGGCCTGAAGCAGTGCTGACGTGCAAATCGTTTGTGTGACTTGGGGTTAGGGGTCAAAAACTAATCTAGCTCGGTGATCGCTAGTTCCCACCGAAGTGGATCGCAGTCCTGCCTAGGTCGAGGTGGCTGGCGCTGTAGAGCACCGATAGGACAGCAAGGATCCGAAAGGGTTCACTGTCTCTTCGAACTCCAAAGGCGCTGGCACCGAAGAAGCCTGGAGGCGGGTTTGTGTGGGGTAAGCCTCACAACCGAGAGGGGGACAACCCGGACTGAGGTTAAGGTCCCGAAGTTTTAGCTAAGTGTCAAACAAAAGGGCGTTTTCGAGCAAAGACAGCAGGAAGGTAGGCTCAGAAGCAGCCATCCTTCAAAGAGTGCGTAACAGCTCACCTGCCGAGCTCGAAAGCCCCGAAAATGGACGGGGCTCAAGCTAAGCACCGATACCTCAGACCTTTCCGAAAGGAAAGCGTGGTAGGTGGGCGTGGAGTTTGGAACGAAGTTGGGTCGTGAGATCCAATGGACCGAACCTCCATTGCAGATACTGGTGGTAGTAACAGCATAGCCAAGTGGGAAACTTGGCCACCGTAAGGGCAAGGGTTTCCCAGCAATGCGTCGTCAGCTGGGAGTTAGCCGATCCTAAGGGCAGCCTCAACAGAGCTGCTCAAATGGGAAACTCGTTAATATTCGAGTGCCATGAAAGCGTCGTTACCATCCAGCACTGTCACTTCAGGATAGGGCAGGCAGAACCGTCGTTTTGCTTAACTTACTAAGGGCAGGGGAGTGTCGTAATGGCGAGAACCTGCCCGAGGAAGGAATAGCCTTGCGTTAGCAGGGTCTGCTCGATTCCAGGAGGCATTGAACGCAGAGCTGGAGAGATACTCTCATGTTCGTACCGAGATCCGACACTGGTGCCCTGGTTGAGAAGACTAAGGTGTATCGGGTATACCGCAGGCGAGGGAACTCGGCAAATTAGCCCTGTACCTTCGGTATAAAGGGTGCCTGCAGTTCTTGCGAAGAGCAGGATCTGCAGGTCGCAGTGACAAGGGGGTCCCGACTGTTTAATAAAAACACAGGTGACCGCTAGTCCGAAAGGATTTGTATGGTCTCTGAATCCTGGCCAGTGGCGGTACCTAAAACTTGGGTACAACCGAGCTAAGGGCCGCTAAACGCCGGGAGTAACTCTGACTCTCTTAAGGTAGCCAAATGCCTTGTCGGGTAAGTTCCGACGTGCATGAATGGACCAACGAGGGCCCCACTGTCCCCGCCTGCAACCCGGTGAAGCCACTTAACGTGGACGAACAGTCCACGAACTTCCATCGGGGAGAGAAGACCCTGTGGAGC
>JBMCYV010000003.1:0-118564 GCA_049199595.1 Candidatus Nitrosomirales archaeon | reverse complement strand
ATTGAACCGAGTCTTTCCAGGACTGGTTAAGGTTAGGGATGACATAAATACAATAATTGTAATGGACAAGATCAAGGTCACTGAAAGAGGTATTGCAGAGGGGAGCGGACTAGCAGCGGAGAGAGTAAAAGCGATTTATGATGAATTTGTAAGAGAGGTAAGGAAGTAATTGTTCGAAGTAAAGCAGACAGATCTGGCAGCAAGGATAGGCAAACTTTACACCAAACATGGCAACATAGAAACACCAGCGTTTGTTCCGGTAGTGCACCCGGTAAGGCAGACCATTAGTCCCAATGAACTGAAGAGGATGGGTTTTGATCTTGTGATCACCAATGCCTACATAACTAAAAAGAGATATGGAGAAAATGCAGACAATATACACAAAATAATAAACTTTGAAGGCGCTGTAATGACTGACTCTGGAGGTTATCAGGTTCTAGAATACGGGGATATTGATGCCAATCCGAAAGAAATAGCATTGTTTGAAGAAACTATTGACAGCGACATAGCAATACCGCTAGACAAACCTACGGGTTTCAGACTTGAACGTGAGATTGCAGAATCATACGTAAATCAGACTCTAAAGGCTGCAGAGGAAACAGTCAGCATAATGGACGGCAGTAAGACCATCTGGGCAGGACCGATACAGGGAGGAGAGCATCTTGACCTTGTCACATCATCTGCTAAAAGGTTGGACATTTTGGGGTACAACATGTTTGCCTTGGGAAGCCCTACCGAGGTTATGGAATCATACGAATTCAGCCTGCTGGCAAGGATGATAATAGCCGCAAAATCTTCGATTCCAGCAAGTAAACCCTTGCACCTCTTCGGTGCTGGACACCCGTTGACCATACCGCTGGCAGTTGCCCTTGGTTGTGACACCTTCGATTCAGCCTCGTACATGCTTTACGCACGAGACAACAGGTATATCCTTCCTAGCGGGACGGTCAAGTTGCCGGATCTGCAGTACCTGCCTTGCAGTTGCGGTATTTGTTCTAGATATACGGCTAAGGAACTCGTTGAACTTGAGGATGAAACCAGGTTCGTCGAACTGGCAAGACACAACCTTCATACGATAAAGACCGAGGTTGACTATGTTAAGCAATCCATAGTGGATGGAAGGCTATGGGAATATGTTATGCAGAAGGCTATGTCACATCCGAAACTCATGGATGCTGCAAGGGTATTCGCAGAAGTTTCTGAATATCTGGAAGATGGCACGCCTTTATACAAGGAAAGAGCATTATTTCTTTTCACACCGTTGGATCAGTATCGGCCAGAATTGATCAGGTTCAGGAGGATGGTACAGCAAAACGTAAGGATCAATAAGGATACACTTGTGCTTCTACAGGAACCTATAGAACATCCGTTTTATGTTTCTGGCCAGTATAACCAGATAAGAAAAGTCTTAAACAGTGACAATATTCAACTTGCATATTACTCACCATTCTTGGGCGTGGTCCCAGAGGAGGCTTCGGATCTCTTCCCGGCCGCACACCATGTAAGCGCAAGAACAAAGTTCAGAGTAGATGAATTTCCAACCTTTGCTGAAGCAGTAACATCATACGTCAAGAATAACGGCTTCAAAAGAGTAGTGATAGTTGCTGATGATTTCGTGAAAGATGTTTTGGATCAAATCGGGATCAAACTAGTTGTTTTGCAAAAGGATGCAAAGATAGATGAAATAGCATCCGCTGTAAATGAAGAGATAAAAAAATGAAGATACCTTATTCGTCTATCCTTCTTCCCAACCCTTCGTGAACCTACCGAATTTGTGCAGCGGTACTGGTTGACCTGGTGTGAATTCCATTGGTCTCATCCAGAAGATTGACTTTGTTGGGCAAACGCCAATGCATGCTCCGTCAGAGATGCATCTTTCTGGGTAGAAGACAAATGCCTTACCTCTCTTCCAGCCTTCTACTGGTTTCACTCTAAGTACATCAGGGCCCAATGCCGTACAAATCTCGACACAAAGAGCACAGCCAATACATGTTTGTTCATCTACGTCCGGAATTATAGCTACTGGCATCTAATCACTGACTCACAGTTGCCTTTTGAAATATTTAAACACTCTGCTAGTTGCATAACGCTGTTTTATGACAAGATAATTCTTATGATAAAAACAAAAATGAAAAAATTGTTAGCGTGTACCGCTACTTACTTTTTCATCATCCTTACGACATCTATCTCGCCGTTCTTGATCCATGACGATAGATCATCATGCGAGGGCATCATGCTGTGCTTTCCGCTCGTATTGAAAGCCATAAGGACATAGTTTATCTCGCTCAGGAGAGGCTTGTAGGTATTCCAGTCGTCGTTGCCCTTGACCTTCTTCTTCAAGTCTTCTGGTACACTAGCCCACCAATCTTTAAAACTCTTGGCCATGCCCTCTGATCCTTTCTGGATGTTATTAAGTTTTTTGTGTCCAACAAAACAGTGTTATGTTTGTTAAACACCAGATAAATCAAAAGCAAAGTAATTGATGATTTAATCGCCTAAACTAGTATATTCTGACGCAAATACTAGGCCATGGAAAAACTGCCTCTCTACCAATTCTCGTCAAAGTATGAAAGATGCGTGTTAGAATACTACTGAGACTAGGTTGGACTTCATTTTGGTGTACCCAACGACAGGTCTTGTATCAGAGTTGCCCCTCATATCGACATGATAACCTCCTGCAAATGTTTAAAGGTGCATGGATTTGCAGCTAACTCGAAGATTTGAAGGTAACAGTACTCGGTGCGGCTAAGGAAGTTGGCAGGTCTGCTTTTCTCGTTGATGCAGATGGTACAAGACTGTTGCTAGACTACGGTGTACTGCTGAAACGCGAACCGGTGTTTCCCATGCATGTAAAGCCGAAGGATGTGGATGCTGTTGTAATAACACATGCACACCTGGATCATTCTGGATTTGTTCCCTCTCTCTTTCTAACCAAGGGCGTTACTGCCTATGCTACAGAACCAACGTTTGAGCTTTCAAGGCTGTTGATCGAGGACATGATCAAGATATCGGGCTTCTATCTTCCTTTTGAGTACATAGATCTCCTTGCCATGCTGAAGAGTTCCAAGGGAGTCAATTACAGGGAAAAGTTTGCCATAAATGGAGTTGATGTAACTCTTCACGAATCCGGTCATGTAGTTGGCGGTGCAACCGTGGTTGTTGAGCACAAGGGAAAGCGGATCTTCTACACTGGAGATATCAACACAAAGGGATCGAAGATGTTAAGAAACGCAGATCTGGATATCGGGGAGATCGATCTTGTGATAACTGAAAGCACATACTCCATGGGAGAACATCAGCCAAGGGAAGAATCTGAAAGAGAATTAGTTAATTTTGCAAACGTAGTAGTGGAGCGAGGAGGTGTATGTTTTGTGCCAGCTTTTTCTGTAGAGAGAGCGCAGGAAATAGCATGTGTTTTGAAGGATGCAAACTTCAAGCATGATGTTGTGATGGATGGAATGGCACTGAAAGTGAATAGCATAATGTCAAAGTATCCAGCGTTTCTAAAGGACCCTAAACTTTTTTCGGATGCGATAACGGCAGCAAAGTGGATAAGCGGCTGGAGCGAGCGAAAGAAGGCAGCAAAGAAACCATGTGTGGTAATCTCTCCTGCAGGTATGCTTGTAGGCGGTGCTGGAGTATTCTATCTTCAGCAGGTAGCCAAAGGTGAGAAGAATGGTATAGCGATGGTGTCTTACCAAGGTGAAGGCACGCCTGGAAGAGCGTTGATGGAGAAGCGCGTTGCGGTTATAGAGGGAAAGGTGAGGAAGGTCACGGCCGAGATACAGAAGTTCGAGTTCTCCGGTCATAGCGGAAGGAGCGACCTGTTTGACATGCTTGGCAAGATAAAGGGCAACCCCAAGGTATTAACGGTCCATGGAGACGGCGATGCCTGCATCAAGTTTGCAGAGGAGATAAAGGAAAAGTTCGGCTTTGAAGCGCATGCGCCAAACGCTGGAGAAACTGTTGCAGTTTAGAGTTCAGTCGTATTTACCTTTATTCTCTTAAGAAGTTCGTCTGCCTCTGACTCGTTTGTGACATATATGTACATCCTCCTTGACCTCCTGACCTTGAGCTTTACCTTGTCCTTCCTCCTAACTACCAGGCAGTCTATGGCGTCGTCTGCCATCTTGAGAAACTCGTCTTTGTCGAAGAGCTGCTTTGGCACGGATCCAGTAGTTTGCAATGCTCTTAATAATTATTGCTGGATTGATTAGGTATAGTTCAAACTAGAACTCATATAAATAAAAAGAAAAGAGGGTTAGTTAGTTTATGTTAGAGTACACGCTGGACCACCAAGAGCAGTTATCTTGATAGTTAAAGATTCGTCGCCACCGTCTGTTTCTGCACCAGATGTGAGTGTTGCTGTTTCCGCAGCGTCTATACCAACATTGTTGTTCCAAACTACATTTACTCCAGCTGCAAGTACTATTGCTGCCGTAGCGTCTTCTCCACCCGCAGCTAATGTAAGGTCATTATCTGTTACTGAACCCGCTCCAAATACGTTAATTCCTGTTATTATAGCATCTCCAGCACAATTCAGCGTATATACATCGCCTACATCATTGTCAGCATCAACCAACTCGATCACTGTAACTCCCGCAAGGCCTGAATGAACCGTGCTTGCCTTTTGTACTGGCATCATTGCGAACATTCCTGCTACTAGTATTGTTGCTGCTAATATTGTCGGAATTACTATTTTCTTCATTACCCTTCGGTAATTGTTTACCTATATAAGGTACTAGAACAAATTGTCTAGACCATGCCTAGAATAGCCTATTGAAACACTAGAATCCATGCGTAATTAATAGAATCTAGCTCAAAAGTTAATAACTTTGGAGATATAGATGTGCCGTGGGCGTCTCAAACGTACCGATCCCCCTCACATATGTCTCTTGTAAGGTTGCAAGTTCATACGGGGGAAAGTTTTGCAATCTGTACCAATATTGTTTGAAATATAGCAAAGGCGTTTGGGAGGACACTATAGGTTAGATTTAAATAGTTTTGGAGTTACCTATATATCGGTAACTTACTTTGTATATTAGAGTTACCTATATAGCTAGGTGATAAAGTGTTGGAAAGAAGAGGTCTTGTAAGGGAGAGGGTGCTAAGAATTCTGCTGAACAACCCTAGCGGAGATCTTACAAAATACAGAGTGGCGAAAGAATCAGAAGGCACATACCCTTGGATTCACGAATTGCTCGAAAAGCTGGAAAAAGATGGTGTGGTAAAAGGAACAAGGGTAAAGGACTTCAAGAAACTCATCGCGCTCTGGCAGAAGTGGCAGGTAAGGCCTAACAAGAAAGAGTATATGCTAAGAAACCCTATAGATATCCTCAGGAAGATAAAACTCCAGTATGCTCTTACGACCTATCAGGCAGAAAACATCGTACAGAATTATCTTTTTCCCTCCAGAGTGGATTTCTACATAAGGGGAAAGGAGAGGGATGAATGGCACAGAATTCTGTCAAGGGAAGGCCTTGTGGGTAGGGGGAACACAAGAGTCCTTATCGGAGACGAACATGTTTTCTACGGTTCATTTGAAAGGAATGGTCTTAGAGTTGTATCTTTGCCGCAGCTTGTTGTTGATTTGCTCAACGAAGGCGGAGTTTGCGTGGAAGCAGCAGAGAAGCTGCTAAGAAAGGTGTCCAAGAATGTTTTACCAAGACTATGAGATAGAAATATCCCAATCGCATCTCTCCAAGGTCTTTTCCAGAGTGCAAGGGTCGATATGCCTGCTGGGGGCTGGGCCGTATACATAACTGTGAACAAAAACTTCAGCGCTTCGCAGGGACGGAATTACATAGGCTCAAAGGACATAGATCTGGGTTTTCATAGATAAGAGCTGGTCAGACTCGGAGCTCAAAAAATCTGTATTTGCTTCAACGATAACCGCGTTGCGCGAAATAGGATTTAGATCGCTCAGTTTTAGGCTTGTAAAGTACTTCAATACAGAAACACGCAAAGAACTTGATGAGGAAGAAATACGCACGCTTGACCAGCATCTCATGTTCGATCTTTTTGTGGATCCTATAGTTGACAACATACATCCGAACACCAAGAGAATACTGGGATTTTTACCGATCGACGAACCGTTGCTTTCGCATGTCTTCGATGGGAAGAAATACACTCTCATTAATGCCTTCGATGGAAAGTTCATGCTTCCAGCGCCTGATGTGCTCTTAGCGACAAAACTAACCTCGGTTCCAAACAGGGACAGAGAACACAAGAGGATAAAAGATATCGCAGATATCTATGCTCTTCTGTGGTATTCTGATATTAAGATAAGCGATCTGAAAAAGAAAGTTCTGACCATGCTTGATGTTAACAAGGTCTTGAAAGTGATATCGAGTTTCAGTGATAATGACTACAAAGCGGTATCGCAGATATTAGGCTTGGATAAGGCAGAGATTTCCAGAGTTATTGGAGAACTACAGTCCTGATATTCCTCCTTTATTAAGACCCCCCTCTAGTACTTTTACATGAACGATCTACCCACATATGTCCCTTGCAAGGTTGTAAGTTCATACGGGGGAAAGTTTTGCAATCTGTACCAATATTGTTTGAAATTCTTCATATCCCTGTAGAGTATTCGTCAAGATCTCATGGTATATCATGAAGGAATATAGGAGTCCTTGATTTTCCACTTTGATTTTTTTCCTGCGGTGTCATGGGAGGGTGCGTGCTAGCCATACTTGACCTCTATTTGCTATATCAATCACAGCTCCATAACAGGAGGACCGGGGACGCTGGTAGGATGCACAAGAATCAAGGAGCTAAGAGGTTCGGAAAGCATGTTATATCTATTTGCAGAGAGGATTTGGATAATAATGATCTGTAAGGCGTGCTATGTATTGTTTCCTAAGATTTTGAATAATAATGATCTGTAAGGCGTGCTATGTATTTTTGTACTTAATTTTTCATACGTAGTTATTAGTTGACTAGATGTAATTAATCATGCTATGATCGGGAGTAAGTTTTGCGCTGTACTAGCTAGTATTCTATTGATCAAACTCATTTTTAATTTTGATAAAAAAACGATCATCGCTGTATCTAGTATTGCATTTCTTATCGCAGCTATAATCTCTATGCCAATTTACAACGGAGGAATTCAACAGGCTATGGCACATGATCCAAACAACATCCCCAAAGTTATTGCGCCAAACGATGGCCAGGTATTTACCTTTGCCGCAGCGCAGGGACCCAGTGCTCGTATCTTTGTAGAAGCGATAGATCCTGACGCTGAAGATCTTGTTGATATCAGTAGCACGCCATTACCTCCCGGTGCCTTCTATGAGGCTCTTGAGACGGATAGGCAACCATCTACTGGATTGATAATATTTGGCGATGGTTTTCCATTGCCTGGTACCTATAGCATAACATTTACCGCAGTTGATTTTCAAACAGATGAAGATGGTTCTCCTGCACCTGGACATGGTGCAACTTCATTACCGGTAACCATAACGATAATTGTCAAGACGCCCAAATGCTTTGGTGCCATCCCAACTATCATCGGATCTGGTGATCCCGACGTAATAAGAGGAACGTCTAATGATGATGTTATATTCGGGGGAGCCGGCGATGATGATATACGTGGTGGTGGCGGTAATGATTTGATCTGCGGTGGATACGGCAACGACAAAATACGTGGTGGTGGCGGTAATGACATGCTGCAGGGTAATTTTGGTGACGACAGGATGTCTGGTTGGCTTGGCGATGATAATATATTTGGTGATCTAGGCGACGACACAATCATTGGTGGTGATGGAAAAGACAATTGCCGCGGTGAAACTGTGACTTTATGTGAGACGACTCTTCCTAAGGTAGGATGAGCCTAAAACTGCGGTAGAAGATGAGTTCGATCAAAAGCAAACTACCACTCTTCAACCTTGAGCGTTTCAACATTTTTAAAATGCTTAACATTTCTTGTTAGTATGGGTGCATTGTAACTCAATGCTATCGCAGCTATAAACAGGTCCTTCAATCCTACATCCTTTCCTTTACGAAGAATATCTGTGTATGTTTTAGCAGCAATATCAGCAGATTTCGAATCTAGTGCAAGGACGTCGTAACCAAAGAGAAACCTCTTTGTCTGCATTATCTCTTTCTCTCTTCCAGCCCAGTAGGCCTGAAACAACACCTCGCAGTTGTTGGAATCAGTAAAGACAACACAGATACATACAGGCTGGATACTTTCTCCTTCCAGCAAATATAAATGAGCCCTTAGTTGTACTAGAATGGTGTGGGCAATTTGCAACTCGATAGGATCACTATAGACCCCGAAGTTATGGGCGGGCAGCCATGCATAAGGAGCTTAAGGATCCCCGTATCGCTAATAGTAAGACTTGTGGCTGCGGGAAAGACAGTGAAGGCTATATTGGAGGATTATCCTGAGCTTGAAGAGGAAGACGTAAAGCAATCCCTAGAGTACGCAGCTTGGACATCTTCAGAAAGATCCATACCATCGAGTCCATGAAGTTTCTCATTGATATGGCTTTATCGCCCAAGACTGTCGACCTTCTAAATAGCATAGGGCACGAAGCTGTTAGGGTTGACAGGATAGGAATGGCAAAGGCAAAGGATTCAGAGATCATAGACTACGCCATTAGACAGGATATGACAGTCATCAGATCTAGGTGTCGGGCAGATACTTGCATTTACCAAGAGTAGAAAACCATCTATTGTTATACTACGACTTAAAGATCCCTCCCCAGACCATGTCAATAAAGTGCTCTCCTCTGCTCTTCCAGCGGTTGATGATTCGCTAAGGAAGGGATCAATAGTGATCGTCGAGGATGATAGAATACGAATAAGGCAACTACCAATTTAATATCCTTGCTCCGTTTTAGTCCACAAGGTTTGCAGCTTCTCCTCGGCTTCATTCAGATCGCTTTCAGGAATATCCTTCCAGATGCCTGCAAAGTCGCTCAGCCTAGCCCTTTTCGTTAGCCTGATTATAACATCGGCGAAGCTCTCGCTGTCTCTTTTCTCTCTAACCAATGCTTCGTATGCTTCATCTGTTATGGAGATAGTTTTTGTCATCTGTGTATCTATACAAATACACACACATAAGGTTTTTACAAATCTGGTTCGGGCTATTCTAGCCTACGAAGATCGATACAAATTCATTTACGTTTAGGCAACGTCGTTGCCTGCGGTACAACAATGACAGCGGTCATTACCAGTATAGCAACATTACGAATAAAAATCCACAAAAAGTTAAGTATAATCTATACACAAACATAGAGATAATAGACTATGGGTGCGAGAAATATTTCCATCTCAGACGAGGCCTACGAACGTCTCAAGTCAATTAAGCAACCCGGTGAGAGTTTTACAGACGTCATAAACCGTCTCACTAGCAGGAGATCGATCTTAGAACTTGCAGGTTTGATTTCAAGAGAAGAGGGAAGAGAGATGAAGCTCAGGGTTAAACAGATCAGGGCAAGCAGGAAATATGTTTTGAGGAATATCAGATAAGTGACATCTCTATAACCAGACTCCTTTCTTATCTTAACTGCTGTTCTTAACATAGCTCTAGCCTCTCTTTCTGTAAGAAGAGGTTTCGGATTTAATATTTCCTTCCAGGAGTCAGGAGGACTTTTGTGTTTCAAGGCTCTCTCCTTCAATAATGTTCCCGATTACGTTATAAAACCTTTGCAGCAGGCTCTTCTGCAAAATGATAACTCGGAGTTGAGGAATTTTCTTCACCAGTAGTCCAAACTTTCTTTACTCAATCATTACCTTAAAGATATGTTTATTTTGAGTATCCAAGAAATAACTTAAAATGGGTTTATTTGATACCATAATCGCGGAAGCCAAATGCCCACACTGTGGTTACGGTTCAGAGTTCAAATTCCAAACAAAATCTTTACTATGCTCGCTAAAATATTATAAAATTGGTAGCAAGGTCGAGACTGATGACCTGATCATCAAGGATGGTATACTGAAGAACTGTATTGAAAGGTGCGGCAAATGTAATAATCTTTTCTATGCCGATTTTGAGATCAAAGAAGCTAGCATAGCGCGCCTACTTGTATTAAAGAAAATCAAGACCGAAAATAACTTCACTGCCTAGAACGAGCAGCTTTCTTCAACCATCTCTCTGCTACTTTTTCATGTTTCTCTTCCACGTACGTAAAGTCGCCCAGAATGGCAGCCAGTGTTTTGTAAGGATCGGTTGGCAATGTTTCTGTCATCAGTACTATCATAGCTGATGTCGCTATTAAATGATTATTTACTTTATCGTGATGCTTTCATTCAAATCTAGGACATACAGACATGCTAACCAAAGTTAATGCTCGTCTGCAACGAATTCTTCATGCTCTTTCTGCGTGTACTTTATGAGATGCTCGCGATCTGCACCGAACATTGAAACTGGGATCTTTTCGGAGCGGCGTTTATCTCTCCACTTCCTAATCTCTTCTACACCGCTCCACTTCCCGCTAGTTTTAGATTTTATTTTGAGCATATGTTTGGACGCCCTGTTGGCTCTTTTCTTATTTATCGTCTTTACCATAGGCTATCAATAGTAAAATTTGTATATATGGTTTACTTGCAATACTTCTATGAATGTACCTCGAGCTAAGAGAATGATTTTGGCATACCTGAAAAGTAATCCGGGTTCACATTTTATGAGTGAAATTGCTGATGAAGTGCGAATAGATTATGGACTTGCCTTTAAAGCCGCTAGTGAATTGCTAGGATCTGGCAAAATAAAGAAATCCAAGGTGCAATGATACGGCTGTATTAGCCAAACAGGTGATAGTATTGTTGGCAAGAAGATTAGTATCATTGAATGCGTTGAAGCTTCTCTATAAGCTCCCTGACAGCTTCAGTATATTCCTTCACCATATCAGGTGGTATATGATCTTCATAAAAGTTCATATGCAAATTGTTCGCCTTTGCATAAAGTGTAAGCAAATCCAATGCTGGATACTCTGCATTAAGCACGGATATGAAGTCACTTATACTTCTGTGCGTACCAAGTTCCAGTCCCCTCCTTGCAGCTATAACCTTGATCATCTGAACAGCAGCACCCCAGTACTTTTCTGATGCCTGCAAATAATCACCCTGTTGCATGAGCTTCTTACCATCTGCAAGGTATTTGGTGTTCATTTGTCCTTCTTTGTATAGGAAGACTTGAACCTTTTATTGAAATTTGTGATTGTAATCCCGATCAACTTACTATCCTGCAATCTACATACTATACCATCCTGCACTTCTATGCTGTCGTTAGCTTCTTTTGGGTCTCCAAAGCTTATGTAGAGAACATCAGCATCTCTATCATAATCAATCTGCAAATTCTCTATCGATATGTTTGCTTTTACTTTTGCCTTCTCCATACTATTGCACCTTTTACTCTATCCAAGTTTGATGTAAAGTATGCAGTTATAATAAATCCTTCGCTATCTTTCTCCCTATAAGGAACCACCAAGTACTTTGAGCCTATGTGGAGAGACTCGTAGAACTTCAAAGCCTTCAGCTCTCCTAACTCTCCTTGTATGATAAGATCTGGATTTTCGACCGTTTCAATTACCTGCCCAAGATAAGGTTTTGCCTCTGGATGCTTACGAATTATGTGTTGGATGCTTCCGCTTGTTAGCTTGATCTTTGCTCCACTCACAGAAATTGCTTCCTTTCTCAACTCTTCAAGAATAATACGCAATGGTTACTAAGTATTATGCTGCGTAATTATGATAATTCTCTACAGTGAGAAATTATTTCTTCCTCGCTAACATTGTAGCCTGCAGCGCAACAATAATAGCAATCATTCCTATTATCGGCAACAGTAATGAGGTTACCTGGCCAGAGGCAGATTCTATTCTGGATACTGAACTGGTCAGTTCCCCTGTCTTCTCTACCGTTTCCTGCCTCAAAGCATTAACGTTAGTGTTCAGCTCTGAGACCACCTTGCTTAGAGATGAGACCGAACCCTCCTGCACAAGCACTACGGAGACGCTGTTTGCAATAAGCCCCTGTTGGAAAGCCTCCACATGTATTGTGTGATCGCCCAGCATGCTGCTTCTGAAATCTGTGAAATATACTCCATCCTCGAGAACAGTAAAATTCTCAATAGGCTTGATACTGCCGTCTGGAAAGTGAATGTGAGAGTCAGCCAAAGTTTCTTTGGCATCTCCCTTGACCAACACTCCGTTTATCGTTACCTGAACAAGAATCCTCGTAGATTCATTTATACCAATAACTGGAGGAACTGATATCTGAGTGGCAAGATCTAATCCCACATTATCCTCAAGTCCAGGAATGGGATCGAAGCGCAACGCTTCTGTCACACGTCGTTCTTCACTTAAGCTTGATCTTATTACTAGACTATAAGTGCCATAAGGATAATCCTGCGACGGTACAGGCCATCGCAATAGTTCTTTTCGAAAGTCACCGTTAGCTTCAACATCAATTTGCGTTACTAATACGCGCACACTTTTAGAATTGAACAGCTCTACTCCAAGTGCATCATTCGGAAGACTATTGCCCGATAGGATAAGCCTGTCACCCACGACAAATGTTTTCACGTTTACTTCGGGACGCCCTTCCGAATCGCAACACCGAATAATTTCAACAGTCAATCCGGATTCTTGTGCATATGAATTTTGCACTGATGATTGCATCACAGAAAATACAATTGACATTAGACCTGAAAGAAAAACAAAAAGAAAGGGAAGTTTATGCATCCTTACGATACTGAGACTTCTATCGTTCTTGTTGGACTCAATGGGTCTGGGTTTTCTACGCTCAGCCATACGAATATCTCTACTGTGTAGTCACCTGCTGCGTCAGGTATCCATGACTGGGCTGCACTTAGCGAGTCCTTTGCAGGTAGCTCACCAGTTACCCATGACAGTGATACCGTTACATCATCTGCGTCCTTTATCTGCACAATGTAGGCGAACGGTTGCTTCTTTGTCTGTGAGTTCGTGATCTCGCTCTGTATCAGTACTTGCGACCCTACTGTTACATCTGTTATTGTATTGCCTTGCGCGTCTACTAACTCTGGCTCTGCTGCTACAGCACGCGATAGTGGCTCTACTATCGAGCCTATCAAGGCACTTGCGAACAGTTCCTCCACCTCGACAGTGAACGTCTCATCAGCATCCAGCGCTGCTGGTGCCGGGAGCGTATTGTCGGTGAACTTTGCTGTTATAGTGTCGCCCTCGCTCACTCTTAATCTTGTTCCTGTACTTTCCTCATCTGGTGTGAACGTTATGATTTCCTCGAATATACCAGTTCTGTCGCCTGTTTCTCTTAGGACCACGAGCAGACCTCCACGGTCAGTCGTTGACCAGAACCTTACGCTTGTAGTGTCTATTGTGTCTGGGTTCCTGTTGGCATCTGGGTCAATTACTCTTAGCACTCCTCTTTCGTTCATTCTGAATGCGTCCTTGTCGAACATCACTTGGCCAACGTGGTAGTTCACGAAGACTGACTTTGTGGCTACAGTATCTTCGTCGATTCTGAACTCGACTGTGACACCGTCTTCTCGTATTGCCTGCAAGTCACCTGGGAACCTTGTTGGGTCAGGTGTCAGGTCAAAGTCTTCCTCGAATATACCAGTGTTTGGACCTGTTTCTGGGAATGATTGCCTACCAAGGCTTGCTGTTGAGCTCGAGATCAACGGTCGTATTTGCTCAATCCTGTCTGGGTCTTGGTTGCTGTCTGGCGATATGATGCTTACTATGAACTCATCGAATGGTGTGTACTCTTCCTTGTCGAATATGATCTCTGGCAGTATCTCTACTACGAGGAACTCATACTCTATTCTGATTTCCGCACCGCCACCTGATGGTGTCTGGTCTCTGTAGATGAGCTCGACATCTTCGCCTCTATCCACTAATGATTCCAGTAACTCTTCTAGCTGTACCACGAATACACCTGTGTTGAAGCCTGTCTCTCTTAGGTTAGTGAGGTTGGTTCTCATGTTTGCTGCAGCGCCAAAGTTTCCTGCGTCACATAACTCTAGTATTGCTGCTGGTCCTTCATCAACCACACATGCAAAGTTGTTGTTCTCTTCATCTTCGGTGTCGAACTTGTCAGTAATGATATCCAGTATGCTGAACGAAATTTCATCAATGGATCTGCTGTCTCTGTTAAAGTCTGGTTCCTCTACTATGATGTCTACTGGTTCACCTAATCCGTATTCCAGTTTGTCAGTTCTTAATCTTGCCGTGTTGAACAGGAATGTTGCTAGCTCTTCCTCGTCTTCTGTTTCACCAGATTCGTCTGCTGGGTCGAAGTATGTAGCCTGTATTGGCTGGTTAGCATCTATTACTGGTTGAGCAACCGTTCCAGCGGTCAGTATGTCTGGAAGGTCTACTGGGAACTGGCCTACGTCGAATGCTGGTCCTGGCAACTGTACCTCAAATTCAAAGATACCAGTGTTTGGACCTGTTTCTAGAGCTGTTGTTACCGGTATACCGCTTCTATCAAGTATAGGCAATATGGCGCGAGCTGCTCCAGTGTTTATACCCGTTCCGAATCTATCATCCAATGCTGCTGCTGCTGGCACACCGCCTGCTTCGGTTACATCAAGCAGTCCTGCGGGTAGCAATGTAACTAGTCTGCCTACTCCTGTTCGGAAGATGGTTATCTCCAGTATTGGAGCTGCGTTAGTACATGCTGCACCGACAAATTCCAGTGCTGTATCGCAATCTCCTGGTAATGCTGGTACGAGCTGAGTGCCTTCAACTTGTGCACCCCATCCAGATGCAGCAGTTGTTGGGTTTGTTATTACTATCTGTACTAGGTTAATGTTTTCTCTAATGTCAACGTCTGTGTTAAAGTCGTTGTCGTGTATTTCAACGAACATCAACGCACCTGGTGGGTATGCCGCTCTATCGAGAACAACGTCACCCAGTGTGGTTCTAATGTTCGTAATATCATCAAACTCTTGTCTAACAGATGATCTGTCTCTGATGTCGATGTAGTTTGCTTCAAGGTCTTGCTGCTGTGTTACTACTGATGTTGGCACGCTACCTGGTGTGCCAGGTGTTGCGTCTATCATGATTGCTCTTGGCATCGTTATCTGTGCAACGAATGTTCCAGTGTTTGGACCTGTTTCAAGCAGTGTCGCGTCGATCTGGTTAAAGAAAGAGTCTGCCTGACCGAATGCACAGCTAACTGCTGCCCCTGCTGGGTCACCCGAGATAAGTGGGTTGATTTCAGAGCATACTCTTTGCTTGCCTAGTTCGAAGAACACAAAGCTATCTAGTGGTAGGTTGTACCTCTCGGTAGCATCTGGCCTTCTATTAAGGTCTTCATCGGTTACTGTTAGGAACGCGTCCTGTCCAAATGAGAACGATGATCTGTCCCATTCTAGGTTACCGTCTCTAGTTTCATAGATGAAGGTCGCTGATACCTCTCTGAAGAACTGTACGATGTCTTCATCAAGGTTATTGAATGCCAGTCTGTTTGGTGGAATGAATCTGTTAGGTAGCCATATCTTCAATGGATCGCCTGTCAATACAATGTCATTAAGAACATCTGCTACTGTGTCTAGTTGTATGAATGTCATAAAGTCAGCTCTTCCTGTGAAGATGCTCGAGTTAGAGCCTTCTTCATCAAGTTCTAATCTATATACCATGTTTTCAAATGAGTTTCCTATTGCCGAGGCAAGATTATCTGGAGTTGCATCTGTTGGTGCTGGATCAAATACTGTACCCAATCCACCAATATCTATGACCACTCTCTGTGTTTGTGCCAATATTGTTTCAATTGGCTCATCTGTTGCAAAGCCTGCTAGTACTGACGGCGCATCACCTGAAGACAAGAGAAGCAATGTCACTCTTATCCTGTCACCAAGTGCGCTGTTATTTGCAAGACCATCGTCGTTCAAGTCAGCTACTCTAGCTAGATCTAGTGCTCTGAATGCACCCACTCCAACTCTACTGCCTGATTGTGGGTCTCTGTCAAATCCTGTCTCCTGATCATCTATAGGTTCATCTGCGTCAGCTACCTGTGAACTCCATACGTCTATACCGCCTTCAGCTACAGCAACATCTAGAACATCCTTGACTGGGTCGTTGTAATCATCACCTGTAATAGCAACTGCGTCAGTATCTGCAACTACTGTTTCAACTATACCGAAGTCAACTACCTGTGATGCGTGAACACAGGTTATACCGAACGCATCTGCTGCGTCTGGATCTATACAGGTTGGATCGATGGCATCAATCTTCACTACTGCATCACCTAGATTGAATTGTGACTGTAGATCGGTTAGGTCTATATGAACTAAATTGTATCTTGGCATCCTTACGTCAACTACTGCTCCTGCACCTAGACCTGCAACACCGCCAGCAACGTCCTCACCTAATATACCGCCTGCTGCTGCTCCGTTGGTATCGATCTCTGCTACCTGAACCAAGAAGTTCTCAAATTGATCAGCACCACAGTTTGCTACAACACCACATGTGCCGTCAAATAAGCTATCCACTCTTACCTGCCCGAGTATTTCTTCTCTGGTAATGTCTTGGATATCTACAAAGTCGTTAATGTTATCGATTGTTAGGGTTGTATCTACTATTATTGATGTTGCTGGACTACCTCCAATGAGAGGTGGTATGAATGATAGCGCTAGGTTCCTGTTCTCGTCGCTCAGGCCGGCTCCTACATCAACTATATCGTCATCATCCGCATGGAACCTTTCAGTTCCCTCGCCTGCACCTGCTCCCATATCTATGATACCATCGTTATCTACATCGGCAAAGATAGCTGCACCCGGTCCGCCGTCAGGACCAACTGGTGCGTCTATACCGAAAGTTAATGCGTCTACTATTATACCGTCACCTGCTTGCAGGAATGTTGCTGCCCACATTCTTGTCACTGTGTCAATAGCTGTATTGGATATACCTGCTGCAGCGTTTCTTGTGTTAACCAACGGGAACGGAGCTCCAACTCTTATGAACGAGTTTGATTCTCTTCCTGAAGGCTCTTCACTGATCTTGCTTCTAAGGTTCTGATCAGGATCTGTTACAGTGAATATTGATCTGTCGGCAGAGTCGTATACTTCTCTGTCAACGCTTGTGAAACCGTCATGCGTAGTCATTGGTGAACTGTTGATGATATCGAAGTAGTCGAATGATGCTACTCTGTCGTTAGCTGCTGTAAATAACGAAGCTCTTCCACCTGCTGCTTCAACCGTGTTGTCGAAGATGCTAACGTTTGGATCGCCCTCAAACATCGGTACTACTGGTAGAACGGCACCGCCACCTGGATTTACAACTACTCCACCTGCTGCATCGAATAGTGGTGCTGCATCGAAGCCTACTTTTCCTGGTATTGGGTTTATTGTCTGAGTATTTTCAAATATTTGTACAACTGGCGGTGCTACGAATGTCACTAGACCTGTGCCAGGTAAGAATCCGTAAATGAAACCTAGTGACTGAACTCCTTCCTGATCAAGCTCTTGTACTTGTCTTTCATCAAACTCCATTCCTGGGCTAGATGTAAATGCTCCGAATACGTCAGGGAAGTTCTGAGCTACGCCTCCTGAATTGCTAGCTGGATCAAAGAGGGGTACTGGCTGAATGAGTATAGCTTCTGGGTCTCCTGTATCTCTATTGAGCGCGAAGTATACCGCATCTTCTTCAACTGGGTTGAAGTTCCACATAAAGTCGGTGAAAGCATTGATTACTTCTGCCCTTAATGGATAATCGGTTGTTCTGTCTAGAGATGCTACTATGGAATCTGCAAAGTCATCGAATATCAGTGTGACACTTGCTGAACCAGCTCTAATCTCTACAGTGCTGGTCTCTTCTAATCCAATGAGTCTTATGTATGGCCAGTCACAGTCCGCATCACCTTCGGCTCCAAAACCAGTAGATAGACCACCTAATGCAGCACACGCGCCATCGCCTTCAACTCCACCTATCCTTAGGTCTGGGTTGATTACACCAGCAGCCTCGAAGAATGGAGGTGGCAGTGTTGGCATCAAGTCAACTTGGTTTATTTCAACATGTGGAAAACCGTCTACCTCTACTTCAGCTATGAAACTATCGGCAGCTCCTACATCAAAGTTGAAAGTAGCTCCGCCTATTACCAACGCTGCACCTGCATCGTTAACAGCTTTAGAGACTGCGATTCTCTGATCCCTTACATTATCTGAAAGTATATCTGCTAATACTGCAAATCCTTGGTCCTCTGCAAAGAACGTATACCAAAGACCGTCTGACAAGTGAACTTTTTTCGAGTTAAATCCGTTAATGACCAAACCAACAGTAGATTCGTCAGGATCTGTTGCTCCTGGGTCATCAATAATTACCTGAACGATCTGACCACCAAAGAAGTGGTTTTCAAATTGCGGTCGTTCTGCCGCTGAAATTCTTAACTGTAATCCTTGTGCTTCTGCTTGCTGTGTAGGGAATAATGTAAAAGCACCTAGGAACGTAAATGAGCTTGTTGCTAGTATCGTAAACATTACAATACTTAATGGTTTTTTATATTCCATCTGCATACACCGTATTAGGCTATAGCATGGAACTAGACTATATAAGACTTATGAACAAAATGTCCATATGTGTAAAAAATTATCAAATTTGTTATAATGTATGCACCCCTGAACTTATACCTTGTTTTTCATGCGAGAGCGATCTTGGCGGTTTTCGTGCATAGGTTCTCGCACATGGAGGTAAAACATGGATTCAAGAGATATTTGAGTGGATCTTTCCTGGTTCCTCTCTTGGAATCTTGAGGCCATCAAAATGGGCGTCAAATGATACTATTGCCCTTGCGTTCAAAGAAAGAGCAGAGGCGTACTGGATCGAGTCATCCACGTCCATGCGTTCATCTAGAATCAGGTCGATACAATTCATCTTATCATCCAAGGTGCAGCTGTAAACAATAAGACCCTTGTACGCCGTAAGACTTTGAAGGAATCTCTTAATCTCTGAATACTTCCTACGGCTTGCCATTATCAACATAATTGAGTATAATGAAAAATCGGTAAGTATGCCTTTAATCTTGCCGGCGGAAACTTGCTTTAAGAGATTCTTGCATTCTTCCTTCCTTGTTCTAGACAACATGACTTCGAGGAATATGTTCGTGTCTATCAGGTAGCTCATCGTGGTTTGCTCCAGAGCTTACTTGCAAGGTGCTGCATCTTTACAGAATCCATTTTTATGTCAGACAGAATACCATCTATTGCTTCAACGGGATCTCCCTCGAATTTTCCTTTACTTGTTGACGCAAGCCAGAGTCTGATAGCTTCCTCTGCTGCTTGGCTCAATGAGCCCTTACTAAAACCAAACTTCCTCATCGCAGCTTCCCTGAACTTGATCTCCAGGTCTTCATCTACGTTCACCCTTAATGCCATGCATATGGTTGCTTGGTAGTGTAATAAATACATATTACCTTAAGGTAATATGGTAATACAGTCAGATACAACCATACTAGACGAAACCTATGGTCAAGGCAACTAGGCTTATATACGTGCACGTGTAAACATACACGTATGGGAAAGACAATAACCATAACGCGAGAGGCGTATGAGGCTCTTGCGAGAGAGAAGAGAGCGGAAGAGAGTTTTAGCGATGTTGTGCTCAGGTTAACAAGCAGGAAGGCAAAGCTGAGCGACTATTTCGGGATCTGGAAAGACATACCTGAAACTGAGTTTGAAAAGATGAAGGATGCTATGGATCAGGCTAGAAAAGGAATCAAGGCAAGAATATGAAGGTGCTCGATTCTGACTTGATTATTTCGTCGCTTAGGGGAAGGAGCGATGCAATGGAAAAGGTAAAGCATTTGGAGCAAACAGACACCTTGGTTTTGACTTCCCTTACAGAGTATGAAGTCATGCTTGGAACATACTTCAGTAGGGAGGATATCATAGTAAAGACTGAAGACTTCCTATCACGGTATACCGTTTTACCGCTGGACGCAGAATCAGCAAAGAGAGCTGCGAAGATACGTGCAGAACTAATGAAACAGGGCTCGGATCTCGCTGATATTGATGTACTAATAGCTGCTATAGCGTTAGAGTATGATGCTACATTGGTAACTCGCAACAAGGCACATTTCGCAAGAATCGATAAACTAAGTGTAGAAGAATGGTGAGCGCGTTCAAAAACAATTAATGTAAGGTAACTATTGTTGCAAATATGCCTTGGAAAATAGTGTTATGCCTTGTTCTTCTGATCTTTCCGTTATTGATAACGAATTCATCAGCAGAAACCGAAGGGGCGATTAACGAAGTTGTGAGTAATGATGAGATGCAGATCTATGTTTTAGGAACAAACCAGACAGCCGCTAGCCCCGGGGGACAAATGGATCTTTTTAGAATATTTGTAATTTTAAAGAATGTCGAACATGATCCAAGGATGTTTATCAGCACCTTTTCAAAAGTGATAGATTCTAACGGAAACGAACACAAAAACGCACCACTGCTGGGCAATATTCTCCCTATACGGATTGCCCATAACGACATACTGACAGGGGTGATTAGCTTTCCTGTGCCCATTGATGCTACTATCAACACGCTTGTCTGGCAGGAATCTGAAGGAACCAGACTTGAAGTTGATCTTACCAGAACAAAGTCTCCCCCTGACTTTGCACCCAAGAGCGATGTTGTATTATCGCCAAACAAGGGCAGAGTACTTTCTGATGGAAGGACGCAGATTACGATCCATGACGAGCTGCTGGAAAAGAACCCAGCCTACTATGTGATTGATATTTCAATAAAAAACATCGGACCAGTGGCTACCGTACAAACTGAACCAGTGAAATACAATCCATCGTTCATGTTTGTAAAGGACCAGGACGGGAACATGTACCCAGCAGACATACAGAATTTTGACCTAATGAACAAGCCTCTCAAGAGGGGTGAATTAGCACCGGGTCAGGAGGTCAGAGGAGAGGTACTCTTCCTTCTCCCAGAAACAGTGAATAACGTCATGTTCATCTTTGACGAAAACATAGGATTAGGTTCCTACCTGTACACGCCAGAATTCCCCTACCAAGGCATGGTCTTGATCGCATCTATAGGAACCAGTATGATCTTAGCAAGACTTGTCGGACGTAAAAGATAATAAGAACTTAAGAGCATAAGGACTTATGGGTTACATAAAGGTTCAGGTATCGGAGCAGGCAGAGAGTAAGTTTAGGCAAGCTGCAATGAAAAAATTCGGTTATGTAAAAGGAGCATTGAGCCTGGCAGCTGAAAAAGCATTGCTGGAGTGGAGTGATAAGGAACTGGCCAAGGAGGAAGTGAGCAGAATTATCCATGACGCTGGGATCGGCAACATTGTTTCTGAGATCGAGGGCATCCTGAAACATGTGAAAGGCAAGACTTCGGTTGAACTGCAACATGAAGCTGGTAAGATAAGGGCTCAACGTGCGTTGGGTGCTGATTAGTTGTTTATAGACGCGAATATATTTTTGGAAGTGCAATTGGGGCAGAGCAGATCCCAAGAATGTAAAGATTTTATAAACAAGGTAGATGCAGGCTTGCAAGCATATACGTCTGACTTCATCATAGATTCAATTGTTATTATCATGGAAAATAGAAATGTTCAAACAAGCAAGATTCTGAGATTCTTGCTAGCGCTAACAAGTTCAAAAGGTTTGTCAATTTACAACCATACTTTTACCGATAGAATACTTGCTGCAAATACCATGCTGAAAAGCGGTCTCACATTCGACGATTCCATGGTTATGATAGCCGTGAAAGCCTTGAAAGCGAAAAGCGTTGTATCCTTTGACTCACATTTCGATGATTTGAAAGGAATTAAGAGAGTCGAGCCAAAAGACCTTATTTGATATTTAGCTCGACGAAGGAAAACACAGTCGAACGTATCTAGCTGTCTCTAGTGTTTAATGTCGTAGATCTCCTTCAGCTTCTTGTCGTAGCAGGAGCCGCATATATGCCCCTGTATGCCATGCTTCTGTAGACTATAAGCAAACTCGATCTCCCTGCCGCACATGGAACATCTTTCCTTCTTTGCCATGATTACAGATCAAAAACCATCGTTTTTATAATTTGTTAAACGGTCTTCGGCTTGGCCATGACTTCCCGCAAAAGCGATATGGCAGTTATGATTATTACAGCAACTATGCCATACCTGACCGGCTCAACTAGGAATATGCCCATGCTTGGCGCTATGCTAACTACCGTACCTATGAAATCCTCGTCGTGGACAGTCCATGGATCTGGCTCATCAACGTTGTCTCCCTTGGTGTCTATACCTATCCTCCCATGATCATCGAAGATCTCTATGGCTCTGTGGACAACTATCCCTATTCCTTCTATATGTGAATCAAAGGCAATGATATCTCCAATGTTAGCCTTGTCAATGCTCGCTTTTTCTACAACGATCATGTCATACGGCTTCAGTACTGGAAGCATGCTGTCCGATGTCACTACCATGATCATCTTGCCTGCATAAAGTATGAAAGGAAATATCAGAAATGCGACGGCGACTATCAATGGGATTATGACGTATGACTTGTTCACTGCTTACACCTGGTCTTGGTTTGCACTTGTTTCTTTTACACTTCTCTTCCTGTAGAATTCGTAGGCAACTGCGGCTGCACATACTATGGCACCTAGTATAATGCCTGCCCTCATCTCACTGGTCGAGACGCCCATTACCCCCTCATACTTGCCTATGAGTTGCATGAAGACGAACGACATTGCCGCAACAACAGCGCCAGCACCAGCAATTATGCCATTTACGAAAGTAACCATAGAATCTGAATCCATACGCATACTTGTTACTGCCGATTTAAATTCTTTCAGACAGGATCTTATTATGAAATATTACTGACGAATAAAAAGAAAGGAATGTTAGCGTACTTAGTTTTCGATGCTTGAGAACTGGCAGGTCTCTACTGTAGCGTCCCTCAAGTCATTAGCGGGTTCTTCAATAGCCTCATCCGTGAAAAGTACAACACATCGCATTGCATGGAACTGGACTTCTTCTACTTCCTGTGTTGACAGATCTTCGTATATATCAGTGAACAGGATTACATCTACTTTCTTGATCGCAGTTGCCTCACCGAGTACGCAGATGAAGACTTCCTTCTGTGCCTCTACAGTTTTTGCAATCTTGCCCTTGGTAACGGTGTTCATTTCTTGTGGGTGTGTGATGAATTCATTCCCGACCTCCTCGCAGCTGCTACCTACAAACACTGGAGTTGATGGGATGTCGTATGATTCACAGTCAATTACTGTAGCGCCACCTCCAGAAACGAAAGAAGACGGTTCCTTTAGACAGGTAGTTGCTATAGCGTTTGTCTCTATGACTTCTCTCTCATCAATGTTTTCATAAATTTCTATGTATGTTGTAACATCTACTGCGACTGGTAGATTGCCCTGATCAAGGATGCATGCGAATATCTCCTTCTCTGCGTGTATGGTCTTTACAATGTTACCGCTTCTGACAGTGTTCATTGATATTGGATCCTCTGGTTGGATCTTTGCCAACCTGCAATCATCATATCCTGGAAGTCCTTCTACACCAACAGCGTATGCTTGATTTAATGTGGGTTGCGCTAGAACGAATGCCATTATCAAAACTGTTCCTAAACTTATTCCTGAGTACTTCTCAAGTCTCTTACCTTTGGCTTCCATCTCTCTGAATGGTAAAACATTCGAAGGCTATAAACAGGTATGAAAGATGTTATGCGATATTCAGTATCTAGTGTTACTAGTCGAAGTTATGTTATTTCAAGGCATCGTAGGTCATAAATTAAGAAACAAAAAAGTGATGGTTACGTTATCCTATGCTTAGTTCTCGATTTCACTGAATATGCAGGATTCTACGAAAGCGTCTTGTAAGTCTCCGCCCTCGTCAGTTCTCAGCACTACACATCTTGCCGACAGGAACTGTACGTCTGTCGTTTCCTGTGTGTTCAGATCTTCATATATCTCTGTGAATAATACGATGTCTACCTTCTTCTCTGTACTGTCGGTTTCAAAGTCGCACTCGAAGATTTCCTTCTGTGCTTCTATAGTCTTTGCGAGCTTGCCCTTGGTCACTGTATTCATTTCCTGCGGATGTGTATTGAGGGGTTTGCCTTCTTCCTCGGTTTCTTCCTCGCAGCTGCTGCCTACAAACACTGGACTTGTCGAGACTCCATACGACTCGCAGTCGATCACTTGTGCGGTACCTTCATCCTTTATACAGGTTGTTGCTACAGCATTAGTCTCTATAACTTCCTGAGAAGTAATGTCCTCGTATACCTCTAGATAGGTGGTTAGATCAACTATCACTTCGAGGTCGCCCTGCTCCAAGAAACAAATGAAGATCTCCTTCTCTGCATGCACAGTCTTCACTATGTTTCCACTCCTAACAGTGTTCATGGATATTGCATCCTGCGGCACATTGTTTTCGTCTTCGTCGCAGTCGTCGTAGACTGGAAGTCCTTCTATACCAACAGCGTATGCTCGATTTAATGTAGGCTGTACGAGAACAAATGCTGTCACTAACAATACTGCTGCACTTATCGCCAAATACTTTGGTTTCTCTAGTGTCTTACCTATACCTTCCATCTCTTTGTATGTATATTGTTTCATGAGTTATAAACAGGTATGAAAGATGTCATGCGCTATTCAGTAATCTGTGTTATTAATCGGAAGTATGGTAGATCGTTGAAAGGTTCAAGAATAAAAAGAAAGGAACGTTCACGAACTTAGTTCTCTATGCTTGAGAACTGGCAGGTTTCTACTGTAGCGTCCTGTAAAACTTTGTCCGGGTCTCTAATGAAAGCTTCGTCAGTGATCAAGACTACGCATCGCATTGAGTGGAACTGTACTTCTTCTACTTCCTGAGTTGCTAGATCCTCGTATATGTCAGTGAATAGAATCACTTCTACTTTCTTCACTGTACTAGCACAGGGGGGCGCATCAATGCAGACTTGTGCGCCGTCCAGTGCACAGAGGAATATTTCCTTCTGTGATTCTACAGTCTTTGCAATGTTGCCCTTGGTAACTGTGTTCATCTCCTGTGGGTGAGTGAAGACGTTAAATTCTTCGCAGTTGCTGCCTACAAATACCGGAGTTGAAGGTATAGGATATGATTCGCAGTCAATCACTGTAGCACCTCCACCGAATGGGAACAATGGTTCTTTAAGACAAGTTGTTGCTATAGCATTTGTTTCTATAATTTCCCTATCATCTATGTTTTCATAGATCTCTATGTACGTTGTAACGTCAACGATTACTGGTAGATCGCCCTGGTCAAGGAAGCAACTGAAAACTTCCTTTTCAGCATATATGGTTTTAACTATGTTTTTGTTCTTGACAGTATTCATTGATACTGGATCCTCTGGCTGATTCGAAGGAAAACGGTGTATGTTGCAGTCATCATACCCTGGAAGTCCTTCTAAGCCTACAGCGTATGTTTGCTGAGTAGGTTGCACCAGAACGAATGCCATCACTAGGATAGTACCTAAAGTAATCGCTGAGTACTCAAGTCTCCTTGCTCGGGCTTCCATCTCTTTGAATGGTAAAACATTCGAAGGCTATAAACAGGTATGAAAGATGTTATGCGATATTCAGTAGTCTGTGTTATTAATCGGAAGTATGTAGATACCTAACCTCAAAATAGTTAGTAGCAGGCGCCCTTTCAGGAGAGAGTTATACTCGACTCGTTTTGAACCACCGCTCTGTAGGTATCTTACCAACTTGGTTTTGATGGATACCAAAATGAAATTTTGTTAAGGTATACTTTTATTCTGGCCTTATGATAGAGCAATAGATGAAGATTAAGGTTGTATTGGAACATCAGGAGGAGGGAGGTTATTTTGTTCACGTTCCATCCCTGAAGGGATGTTATTCACAAGGAGAGACAAAGAAAGAAGCCTTGCATAACATAAAAGAAGCAATCGAGCTATACTTGGACACGAAGGAAGAGGTTCAGATACATGCACAAAGATCTAGAAAAATTAAGACCAAAGCCGAAGTTGTCGAGGTCACTCTTTGAAACTGCCAGTAGTATCTGGAAAACAGGCCATTAAAGCGCTCAGTAAAATAGGATTTGTCGCCATTAGTCAACAAGGTAGCCATGTAAAGCTTCTAAAAAGAATCAATGGTGACGTTATTCAAATCATCATACCAGTGCATGGAAACAAACCATTAAAGAAAGGTCTTTTGAGCGCAGTCATCAAGGACGCTGGTTTGACTGTTGAGGAATTTACAAAGTTATTGTAAAATTAGTTTTCGATGCTTGAGAACTGGCAGGTCTCGACTGTGGCGTCTCTCAAGTCGTTGTCAGGCTCCTGTAGCTGCTCGTCAGTAATCAAAACTACACATCGCGCTGACTGGAATTGCACATCTGTTATTTCATGTGTTGCTAGATCCTCGTATGTTTCAGTGAACAGGATTACATCTACTTTCTTGATTGTGTTAGTGCATTGTACTAGTTTTGTAAAGCAGATCACCTCACCATCCAGCAAACATAAGAATACCTCTTTCTGTGATTCTACTGTCTTTGCGATCTTGCCCTTGTTAACTGTGTTCATCTCTTGCGGGTGTGTGATATAGTCAAGCTCTTCGCAGTTGCTACCTACTGGCACTGGAGTTGTCGGGACTTCATATGATTCGCAGTCAATCACTGCTGCAGTGAATTCATCCTTAAGACAGGTCACTGCTATAGCGTTGGTTTCTACGACTTCTCTATCAGCAATGTTTTCGTATATCTCCAGATATGTTGTAACATCTACTATGATTGGTAGATCACCTTGGTCAAGATGGCATGTGAAGATCTCTTTCTCCGCATGAATGGTCTTTACAATGTTCCCATTTCTGACAGTGTTCATTGATATTGGATCTTCAGGCTGCCCCATCGTAGTTGTAGTCGTTGTAGTTGTTGTCGTTGTTGTTGTCGTGGTTGAAGTTACTGTACCCCCAAGTGTTACTCCGCTCAAGTAGCAATCATCATATGCTGGAAGTCCTTCTACACCTACTGCTTTGGCTGTCTGCATTGTTGGTTGCACTAGAACGAACGCCATTATCAATACTGCACCTAAAGCTATTCCCGAGTACTTTAGTCTCCTTGCTCTGACTTCCATCTCTTTGAATGTATGTTATTTCATGAGTTATAAACAGGTATGAAAGATGTCCTACGATATTCAGGAATCCATGTTACTAGTCCGACGTATAGATCTTGATGGCTTCGTGTGGTCTTAAAGATCCATAGTAACTAAAATTTACGACACGTTTTTAATCACAGCAGAGCAAGATCTGTTGTTGACAGTAACCCAGGAGAATCCGAGGCAGAAGTTGCTTGAATTAATCGGCAAAAAAGGCCCGATCACGATCAAGGACCTTAAACAAGAAACAGGCATGAGCACTGGATCATTATATCATCACCTTTCGAAATTGAACGAGTACTTGACACAGGACGAGCAGAAGCGTTACCTGCTCTCCGCAAAGGGTCATGAGGCTTATGCAACCAAGAATATCATTCAACTGCCAAAACAATCATGGTATGCTTCCTTCATCATGCCTGCAATGCGCAGCAAGTATACATCGATAATAACTATACTTGCTGTTCTGCAGCTCTACATTATCCTATATGCAAACTCAGGACAGTTGATCATGCTCCCGGTAAACCATGGAGGTATTGCTGAATCAATTGGTTTAGGATGGGTTTTATCAGTATTGGCAGCAGAAGGATTGAGCATAGCTGCTGGCGCAAAACCTGGACACGGAATGCTTGCATTGGCGTCTGGAATATCAATAGCAACGGTTCCTGTAGTAGCGTTTTCGTTGCTCAATGAACTAGAGCATAGTTATGTTGTATCATTGCCCCTGTATGCGCTGTCATTATTCATTGCCTCCTCTGCCATAAGCAGCGCAAAGAACCTTAGCTATGCATCTTCCATACCTGTAGCATTGTCTGTCTTGATGGTATCGATAATAGTATTTACGGCAAGCCTTGGGGCAATAATCATTATTCCCATTGCAATTACTGCAGCAATCATAACACTTGCAAGGATGGGATACTTTGACATGGCTTCAAGTGCTTTCAGAAAAGACTAGGGAAGGGAAGCCTTCAGCGAATCTACATCGTGAATTATTACCGCAATTATCTGTGACACGGCAGAATTGTATGCTGCTATATACTTCAGGGCCTTGACCTGCCATTCGATATTCCATTGGTTCCATGCATCCGTATCGGGTTCCGGCTCGTTCTCCTCGAACTGCACTATGTCGGACCATGCGTCGACTAGAGTAAGCATGGTAGGCACTAGTGCTGGATCAAGTTTCGCGGTTTCGTTAACTACCGATAGTCGCCAGGCGACGAGTTCCTGACCGGCAAAAGGCATGGGCTCGGATGCCATGTAAAGCAAGTTCATGCCGCGCTCGATCCTTGCCAGCGAACCGTTAGGCTCGATAGATTTTTGCAAGGAATCGACGCTCTTCCGCAGAGCTTCGTTATCTGCGCGTATTTGTGACAGACTTGTCCTTAGTTTTTCGTTGTCATCGTTCAATACCGACAAGCGCACATTGGATTTTTCGAGTTCGCCCTTCAGGTTATCAAGTTCGCTCTGCATCGCAGTAGCATTCGTGCTCTCCACGTCGCTCAATGCGTTGTAGTATGTAAGAAAGCCAGCTATGTATCCTATCGCTATGCCCACAGCTATCGAACCAATAACGAGCGACCTAGAATTCACAAGTGAAAAAAGTTCCCAGAACGTATTTAACCTTTCTTAACTTGCTTTAGGCATGCGCCAATGATCGCAGTTACAAAAGCTTAGTTGAAGCAGAAGTTAAGTTTCATCAATTATGGTTTCACAGTTTATGAAGATATCATTTCCACGGCCGCCATCTGCCGTATCATTCCCATCACCACAATCGATAGTGTCCTTTCCATTGCCTCCAAATATTGTATCGTCACCGTCGCCTCCATCGATCGTGTCCCTCCCATTACCGCCATCGATTGTATCATCACCATTGCCGCCAGATAGTATGTCCTTTCCATTGCCTCCAAATATTGTATCGTCACCGTCGCCTCCATTGATCGTGTCCTTGCGATTTGCGCCGTCCAGAGAGTCATCTCCTGCACTCCCTGATATTGTATCAGCTCCCTTGGTGCCTATTATTTCATCGTCGTTAGGACTTCCCTCGTCTTCGTCCTCCGTTCCATCACCATCGTCATCATTATCCTCATTGTTTGGTACGCCATCGCCATCATCATCTTCATCAACATCTGGAAGACCGTCGCCATCGTCGTCAGGATCATCTATGTCAGGTATATCGTCATCATCATCGTCCTCCTTTGCATCCGATGTATCATCGCCATCATCGTCTGGGTCTTCATTGTTTGGTACCTGATCATTATCCTCGTCTTCATCCACGTCGTTAAGACCGTCGCCGTCGTCATCTGGGTCTTCATTGTTTGGCAGACCATCCTCATCATCATCTTCATCGGGGTCCAAGACGCCATCGCCGTCGTCGTCTTCGTCTTCATTGTTTGGTACCTGATCATTATCGTCGTCTTCGTCTATATCATCAATACCATCATTATCATCGTCAGGATCTTCGTTATCTGGAATTTCATCACCATCTTCGTCATCATCATGATCGTCTTCATTATCACCCTGATCATCATCACCTTGATCATCATCTGTCAAGGATAAGCCATAAACATCGACTGCCCTACCAAGATCATCTCCAGCTAAGAAACCGTATGATACGGCGCCAAGGCTGAGAATAATGAGGAGAATGTACGCGAGAGGTGATTTTAATTGCATCCGAATATTCATCTCTGAATTGATATTTATCCTAATTGTAACTTGACTTATAGATATTTTTCTTTGTAGCTATAGTATGGATAGTCAATGATATTAAACTCGAAATGGTGTCGTTCGGTATATCGCTTTAGCACATAGTTATCAAGACAAATCGAGCCTTTGTTGTAGAGTTCTGATGCGCCTTATACGTTAACCAACAACCCTCAGCGCATAACCGGAGTGACATTTATTACATAGCCTTGCCGATGATTCTGAATCTGATTCTTCGTTCAGAACGTTAACAAATATTCCTCTATCGATAAGGATTCATTTCAGCTCGTTTTCCAAGTCTCTTTCCCATTCCTCTCTTAATTGTCTAACCAACTCTACCGACGATCTCTTGGTCTTTCCTTTGAATAAACCTCTCATTGCTTGGACTGGATCTTTTACCTTCTTCATTTACGCTCACATTTAGTAACCAAGTGAGTATACTTCAACCTGCTTTCTACTTCTGGGTTTTACAGATCCTGTTTTCACTTTCCGCAGAAATGCATCAATTTTTTGCATTTCATCTTGCGAGTACAGGCGTTCACCACATTGCGAACATACCTCCGCTTTAACGCTCTTTATGACAACCAGTCTGCCCTTTACTGACTCTGTTAGATCTACGCGCTTTCTTGCAGTTTTTCCGCTACAAATAGGACATACGCCAAGCTTCATTTCCTTCGTCTCCTGTAATCTGGCCACTCCTCTTTCGAAGGTATATACAAAGTCACAATTATTAACATATCTACATGTTTTGGCAGTGCACACACTAAATGCAAAGGATTCTTTCCTTTCAGCCAACACAACAGTAAACATGACGGGAAGGGTTTAGAGTTGGGATACTCTTCCATTATTTCGAAATTCTGTATAGCTTCCAAAACGTCAACAGTAGTTAAATTGTCATCCCTCATTGCGAGCCTCGCATGTTCTGTTAACTTGATGTGGGCTGTAATTCTTTTTTCTATTGTAGCTTTATCTAAACTCAATCAGCAGTAATTTCTATTATGTGTATAAAATCAGATCGTTTGAGCGTGCGTGCAGAATTGACAAACGCAGCTCAAATGCTGCGAATTGTTACATAACATAATGATGCTAACTAGAAATGAAAATAACGCTATATGGTCACAAACTCTTTGTATATGCTCAAAGCATCCTTCTCGTCTTTCGCTCCAACGATAACTGCTGCCCCACTCTGCAAAAGACTAAACGAAAGCTTTCCATTTTGTTTCATTGTTACTCCCATTGACCCATTACTCTCAATGTTAAACCCGCTTTTGGCAGCCTTGTTCTGCACCGTCTTTACATCAATGCTCAGCAAACCAGCAGGTGTTATCGAAAAAGTTCGCTTACCTCTATCCCTTCCACATAATTCTTCAACAAACAAGTTATCCTTCAGGGCTGGCTGCACCTCCTTCTTGCCGTTACCGCATGAAGTGCATTCTGGGTTGCGTTTTATTTCTATAAGATCAAAGGTAAGGTCAGCAAGATCAAAGTACAGTAACTTGTTTAAGAGTTTGGGTTTCTGCCCCACTATGATCTTCACAGCCTCTGAAACTTCGGTGCCAGCAATTACTGAAAGAACGGAAGGATGAATACCTTCAGTGCTGCAGGTAGGCATATCATCCTCAGCAAGGCTCGGGAATATGCAGCGCAAGCACGCGGTCTCGTCAGGAATTATAGTACATGCAGAACCTAGAAGGCTAATCGCGCCGCCATAAACGTATGGTATCTTTAGCTGCAAGCAGGCATCGTTAAGCGCGTACCTTGCCATGACGCTATCCAAACCATCAATCACAACATCGCAACCCTGAATAATCTTCGGAGCTGTGTAATCGTTGATGGAGACTGGCAATGGTTCGACCTCTATGTTGGGATTCATTGCTTTCAGTTTCTTGGCAGCAACCTCGACCTTTACTTGTCCTATATCAGAATCGTTGTATATTGTCTGCCTGTGAAGATTGGAGAGTTCCACGACGTCACGATCAACTATCCTGAGATGGCCAACGCCCATGGCAGTAAGTTGTGATACTATTGGAGTGCCAAGACCGCCTACGCCAACAACACAGATCTTCGCATCTCGCAACTTTAGCTGCCCATCATAGCCTATACCCTCAAGCATTATCTGCCTAGAATATCTTTCAAGCTCATGGTTGTTAAAGTCAGAACCTCCAGCAACCGCTGGCAGAATAATTATCTGATCACCGTCCTTCAGCAATGTCGTCATTCCTCCAGTGAAACGCATGTTCTTTCCATTAATGTAGATGTTGATAAGCGACCTCGGCTTGCCGTTTGTATCCAATATCCTTCTGGAAAAGTCCTCGCCGAACTTTGATACAATGTCGTTGATTGCATCGTTCAATGTACTGGCATCAACGCTTACCTTCTTCTCTCCCTCTCCCTTGTTCAAGACAGATGGAATAACAAACTCTACTTTTGCCATGTGCTCACCTACCACAGTGCTAACACCTGAGTTATGTCTGGCCTTACTATCTTGGGCTTCGGTATAGCACCCATTATAGCTTCCGTTGCCTTTAGTCCGTTGCCAGTTACATAACAGATCACAGATTCGTTCTTATCTATCTTGCCCTCTTCCACTAGTCTTCTTAACGCTGCCACAGCAACGCCTCCAGCAGGTTCGGTGAAGATGCCTTCAGTCTTTGCAAGAAGTATTATGGCATCTATAATCTCCTTATCACCAGGATCCTCGGCAAAGCCGTGATACTGTCTTATCCTTCTCAATGCGTATAAACCGTCGCCAGGGTCTCCTATTGCTAAGCTTTTCGCAATGGTTTCCGGATGCTCTACAGGTATTATCTCATCGCTATTACGCTTGAAAGCGTCCACTATGGGAGCGCATCCCTTTCCCTGCGCAGCCGTAACCTTCAGGTCAGATATGCCGTTTAACAGGTTAAGCTCATGGAGTTCCTCAAATCCCTTGCATATTGAGTTTAGCATAGCGCCGCTCGCAACCGGGATCACGAGATGATCAGGCACCTGCCAATCCAGTTGTTCCGCAACTTCAAACGCAAGGGTCTTCGAACCTTCAACATAGTATGGCCGCATGTTAACATTGACTATACCCATGCCCTTACTGTCCGCGATCTGCGTAGCTAATCTGTTTGCATCGTCATACGTTCCGTCGACGCCAATGAACTCCGCGCCATATGCCAAGGCCTGCGATATTTTAGCAGGTTCGATATCATTCGGTGCAAAGATATAACATGGCAGACCAGCCTTTGCAGCATGTGCTGCAGTGGCGCTTGCCAAGTTGCCTGTGGAAGCGCAGCCAACTGAACTTAGTTTTATCTCCTTGGCTTTTGAAACAGCAACACCAGCTGGTCTGTCCTTGAACGAAAATGTTGGATTAACGCTGTCATTTTTAATGTAAAGGTTTTTCAGCCCTAATTCAGTTGCAAGCCTGTCTGCCTTCTGCAGCGGTGTAAAACCAGCACTTAGGCTAACGATATTAGCTTTGTCTGCAATCGGCAATAATTCGAAGTAGCGCCAGTATGTCTTCTCTCTTGATGCAAAAGTTTCCCTGCTAACCTTGATGCTGCCATAAACAACGTCCAGCGGGCCAAAACAATCGTCACAAACATACTTCAGTCTTGGCTCGTAATCCTTCCCGCATTCTCTACACTTTAGCGCTCTAACAACTCCCATAACAAGTTCACGTGTGTAAAATATTAGATAAAGGTCGCTAAGATAAAGTTTAGTATTACTTAACTTTTATCTGTTCTTGTATGGTGACAATAAATAACATGAATCATCTCGAACATTATACGATCTGGTCGAACCTGTTGTCTTTTTGTATTTATTATAAGAAATATCAACAGCTTTATCAAATTTTTATCAGATATGAAATAGGGGTTTCTGATCTATCCGATAATTCGAAAGAGTTCAAGGTATTTCTTTTTTGGAACCTCTCATTCTGCATAGTATATGAAATCAAGGTAAAGAGGGGTTAGGGATAGCTGGGCAGTTTCGTTGCATTAGACTTGGCTGAGAACTCCCGACCCATGCTATACAGAAAAGAAGGAGAGATGGAGTCCCTCCTTGTTGTGGTATCACCGTTGTCGGGTTAATGTAATGTCATAGGCTATACTGTCCAAAGTAACAAAAGCTGGGTATTACCAATTATAGATTTAAAAAAAAGAAAAAGGGGGTGTTTACGTTATTTTGTACTTAGTTCTCGATCTCGCTGAAGATGCAGGACTCTACTTCGCCGTCTTGTAGATCTCCGCCATTGTCAGTAACGAGCACTACACATCTTGCTGAAAGGAATTGTACTGGGAATGTTGTCTGTGTGTTCAGATCTTCATATACCTCTGTGAATAGTACAATGTCTACTTTCTTTAGAGTACCATCATTGAGGTGACAGAAGAAGACCTCTTTCTGTGCTTCTATTGTCTTTGCGATTTTGCCCTTGTTCACTGTGTTCATCTCTTGTGGGTGCGTGAATTCGAAGCTTGTTACTTCGACGCAGTTGTTTACAAAGACTGGACTCGATTCCACATCAGCTGATTCGCAGTCTATTACTGTAGCAGTATTTTGGTCTTTCATACAGGTTGTCGCGAAGGCATTTGTCGCTATGACTTCTTGTGAAGTAATGTTCTCGTATACTTCCAAGTATGTTGTCAGATCAACTATGACTCGGAGTGCGCCCTGAGTCAGGAGGCAGTCGAAGATTTCCTTCTCTGCGTGTATGGTCTTCACCACGTCTTTGTTCCTTACGGTGTTCATGGATATTGGATCTTCAGGTAAAGTTTCGTGTCGAGGAGCACAGTTGTCATAGGCTGGAAGTCCCTCTATACCAACAGCGTATGCTGTCTGCATAGTTGGCTGTACCAGAACGAATGCTGTGACAAGTAGTGCTGCTGCACTTATTGCTAAGTACTTTGGTTTCTCTAGTCTGTTTGTTGTGTTCATTTCCATCTCTGACCTTGATCTTTCGCTCGTAGTCTATAAACAGGCATGAAGTATCTGGGATAATTTTCAGTAACTCGTGTTACTAATCGAACGTACATAACGTGAAATGACTGGATTCCTACGGGTGTGGTTCATGAAAGCTAGACCCGAATTTGTTTCGTCTGCAAATCGTGATGTGCTAGTTACGTCTTTTCTTTGTAGGGCATAATCTTCCTTGCGGGCTAGTGTATTTTTGGAATGTGGTTGAGAGGATCTGCATTATGATTATCAGTGAATGCGAAGTATCCTATAGTTGGTTAATGGACTATCAATATAGATTTGTCACACATGTTACATACACGCGCTTATCATTCGGGTTCGTCTAGAATTGGACATGAACTGCAAGAAACATGTAAAAGAAGTTCCCATGGTAGATGCTACTGTAGACTTCCTTGGGCACAAAGTGGTTATAGGGCAATACTGTCTGCTTTGCTATAATTTTGTCAACAAGACAAACCTGGAGGTTCATATGCTTCGGGATTTGCTCATTAAGAACATGAATGGAACAGCGAAATAATTCTAGATCAAAACTTTTGATTTTGATTCTACTTCAAGTCATTGTGGAAGCAAGTTCTGTTTCCAGTGTGGCATGCCGGTCCTGCAGGTTCTACCAGATATACTAGCGCGTCAGAATCACAGTCTACCATTATCTTCTTGACCTGCTGAAAATTCCCTGACTCTTCGCCCTTCATCCATAGCTTGTTTCTTGATCTGCTCCAGAACCATGCCTTGCCGCTTTTTACTGTACGCTCCAAGGCTTCCTTGTTTGCATATGCAAGCATGAGAACATCTTTGGTCTTGATATCCTGCATTATAACGGGTATCAGACCGCCTTCCTTCTTGAAGTCTATATCTTCAAGCACCTTGTCCATGATGGTATAATGCTGCTAAATTCAATATATTATAGTATCTACGTGGATAGATGCAATTTAACAAATAACCTTGTTACTTTTGGGAAGAGGTTCTTAGTAAGTTCAAATTTTGAAAGATTAGCGATTATTATGATTAAATCGAATAAGAACAGCTAACGTAGCGAGCTCGGTGGTTTCAGTGACGCTATAGGTTCAAAAAAAGGATTTTGCGCCTTGTAAAGTTACTCTACCCTAGTCGGTTATGTCAGAGAACTTGCATGACTCAACTTCAGCTGCATCTAAGTTCACTACACAACGGAATGAAAGGAATGTCTTCTTGACTATTGGATCTGGAAGCTTGTTTAGATTCTCCCATATCTCTGTGAATAACACCAGATCTACCTTCTTGTCAAATACCCCTTTGTTATCAAGATTACACAGAAAGACCTCTTTCTGTGATTCTATGGTTTTTACTAGACTACCCTTGTTAACCGTATTCATCTCTTGAGGGTGTTCAATAGATTCTTCACTGCAATGCTTTACAGGTGCTACGTCACTTGTAGGTGTTGAGCTTTCGCATTCCAACACACTGGCTGAAGTTGCAATCTTTATACAGGTTAATGCCAAGACATCTTTCTTTATTATTGACTGCGTGTTCATGTCTTCATAAATCTCTGCAACTATCGTTAGATCAACAATAACCGGTATGTCACCTTGCTCTAGGAAGCAGCTGAAGATCTGCTTCTCTGCATGTATTGTCTTGGCTATTCCATTGTTCCTGACGGTATTCATTGAAATCGGATCTTCAGGCTGCGTATCTTGGAAGTAACATGTTGATCCTATAGGTATGGTGTAGGGAAAGTCATCCTGATTTCCAGAGAAGACATAAGGATCGTCACAGAACCTATCTGCTGGACTAGTGTTGAAGCATCCCTCACTTGGTTCATTGAACTGGGACCAGAAGTTGCCTCCAATCGGTAGAGGTCTATCGAACTCGTTATTGCCGTCATCATCAAAAGGGTCACCAGCATTGATGAAGTTGTTGTTGAAGATTTCGTTACCTGTATTATCGGAATCAATTTCGATTCCACCACTACTAATACCTATGATAGTGTTGCCCTCTATGTCGTTATCGAAGTTGTCATCGTCGGTAAAGTCGATTCCATCGTCAGCATTTATGATAGTGTTGTTCTTGATGGTGTTATCTTCGTTTTCGTCATCAAGGTCGATTCCATCGCTATCAGTGTTAATGATGCAGTTGCCCTCGATGGTGTTATTATCATCATCGCTGGAGTCGTCATCTAGCTCCATTCCATCGTCACCAGAGTCGAAGATTATATTGTTGAGGATGTCGTTATCATCGGAGTCGTCTTCAACAAAAATTCCATCACTACCCGAGTTGCGTATGGTGTTGCCTTCGACGGTGTTATCATCGGACTCATCGTCAAGCGTAATACCATCGTCACCAGCACGTGTGACGGTGTTGCCTTTGATCTCGTTATCATCGGAGTCGTCACCAACGTCTATTCCATCGTCATTAACATCGTTTATTTTGTTATTCATAATTTTGTTATTGTCAGAATCAAACAGGAGAATTCCATCACTAAAGTTAGTAATAGTACAGTTCTTTACAGTGACATTATCTACTGCATTAAGAAATACTCCACTCCCTGTACCAGTTCCAGTTATTGTATGTCCATCACAGTCTAGCGTGATGCCATCATCCTGTATTTCAATAGTCTCTGTTACATTAGTTGTAAGAGTGCAGATGTTATTTGTATCATCCCAAGTTCCTATCAAAGTGCAATCTCCTCCAGTAGCATCATCCTTTAAGATCTTCGTACTCTCTCTGGGCTGTATGAATATTAGATGCGACACTGACAGATCCTGAGTGTAGGTATAACTTCCACTTGAATCAGTTGTATAGTCTACATGATTCTCATAACTATCTTCATACGTGTGGTAAGTGGTTTCTGGAGCAAATCCACTGATAGTTATAGTTGCAGAGGAAGCAGAGACTGGTCCAATATGCATAATTACCATTTCGGGCACTGATTCAAGCTCCAGAGTAATAGTCTCAGAACTATCAAGGATAACGTTCAGGTATCTGCTATTGGTAACTTCAAAATGCGTACCTGTGCCTTCAACCTTACCAGGATCTTCATCCTCAGCTGCTGCCTCAAACTCGTCATCCTCTGCCTGTACTGACACAGGTGAATATGCAAAGATAGATGCTATGAGCAGTATAGCTATCCCTATCGCTACTTTCATTCCTTCGTAGATTGTGATTTATTCTTAATAAAGCCGTAAGGATCTTCAGCAGAAATTTTAGGGTAGCACATTACTATGTTCTTAACCTGTAATATTTGATATAGAGCTGAAAGACAAGAAATCTGTTCTTTATGTTACATTGTATCATTCAAGCTGTAGCTTGATCTTTTTTCATGACATACTAGGTATACGTTAACATTTTGAATATGCTTTGCTAAAGGTTCAAATTTTGAAATTTGTGAACAAAATTCTAACCCCTCATGCCTATGATTATCAAAAAAGAACCATGTCTGTATTATATTATACTAAATTCTAACGCTGACACCGTTCTTGCTCAAATAATGCTTCACATGTGGAACTGGATACTTTTCGTAATGGAATATTGATGCTGCCAAAGCCGCATCCGCATCGCCAAACCTGAAGACGTCAAGCATATGCTTTGGTTCTCCACAACCTCCAGATGCTATCACTGGGACGTTAACGGAATTGCTTATGGCCTTTGTAAGTTCTATATCATATCCATTCTGCGTCCCGTCCATGTCTATACTTGTAAGAAGAATCTCACCAGCACCAAGCTCTGCTGCCTTTTTTGCCCAAGCAATTGCATCCATACCGGTTGCTTTCTTGCCACCATAAACATAAACTTCATACCAGCATCTCTTGCTGCCTACTTTCACAACATGCTTTCCTTTCATGGTCTTGTAATTACGTTTTGCATCTATAGCAACTACTACGCACTGCTTCCCAAATATCTTCATGAGTTTCGTTATCAGTGATGGGTCATTCACAGCAGCAGTGTTGATGGAAACTTTGTCCGCGCCGCTGAGCAGTACATCTCTAGCATCACCCATTGTTCTCACGCCGCCTCCAACGGTAAATGGAATATCGATCACCTTTGCAACTTCCTTGACAACGTTCTTCATAGTCTCCCGTCCCTGCTGTGATGCTGTTATGTCCAAGAATACAAGTTCGTCTGCGCCCTCCTTGCTGTACCTTTCTGCAAGCAACACTGGATCTCCAGCGTCCCTTATGTCAAGAAAATGCGTCCCTTTTACAACCCTTCCATTATCAACATCCAAGCACGGAATAATTCGCTTAGCTAATGTCACAGCTATACACCAGCATTGCTAGACCATGCTGCAGTTTTAATATGTTCCCTTATTTCGAGAAAACACATTCCCTGTAACCATTACAATACAAAACATACAAACATTGAATTGTCATTTTAGGGAATGTCATAACCAACACTTACTAGCCCTTTTATACAATAACGCTAGAATTTTACATGTTGGTTGATCAATGCTAGATCCAAGCGACCCAAGGAAAAGAATTGAGAGGGATAGTTTTAGGAAAGGTCCTCCGGATACTGAGGATTATCTTAATTCGTTCTTTCAGTTCGACCCAACGACCAACAAAGCTAATGATATGGTCTTTAACTGCAGGGCCATTTTAACTAACGAAGAATTCTGGTCTACAATGCAGGAGGGACTGTTCTCCTTATTCAAATCTGGCGCTGCTGTAATACTGTATCAGATGGGACTGGAGTTTGGTTATACTGTAGGCTCCAGAGCCAGAGAGTTGAAACAGAACATTGACGAGGCTGTTAAATTTCTAGAGATCTATGGCTTGCTAGCTGGGTGGGGAAAGTTAAAAGCCTCTGCGATCAAACTATCGATGGGACATTTAACAGAAGACCTCAAGGTAACTTTAGAAGATAACTTCTTCGCAACTCCAAACGGCAAAAAAGCTGAAGAGCCAAGATGTTTTATGATCGCTGGAATACTTGCGGGAATAATTGAGGGATTGCTGGGAGAAGGGTATAACTGCGTAGAAACAATGTGCATGGCAGCTGGTGGGAAGCACTGTGAATTTGTGATCACGCGAAGAGCCAGACACTCAAAAGAAACCTGAAGCTTTGTAGAACTATTTTTATTTGTCACAGTTTTTTATTAGCGACTGAATGAAAGGCTATACATTGAAATAATAAGCCCATCATGATGAAGATACCTGAAACTCATGGAACTAACTGACACAGACGAGACGACAATTAGAGGGATAAGGGTTAGAGTTTCTCAAACCCTGCAGAAGGGGTTGCAGTTTGAGACTTCAACAGAACTCGCTGAAAAGTTTCTTCGCAGACATGTGAACAGCAGAGTAAAACTCGTCATCCTTTACGCTGACATTGAAGGCTCTACAAGGATGAGTATGACAATTCCAACTCAAGCACTCGCCTCCATAGTCCAAGTCTTTTCGCAGGAAATGGCGATGTTAACCACGAGTTATGGAGGTTATGTTCTGAAGTACGTTGGCGATGCTGTTATAGCATTTTTCCCAGGTGAATTTGATAGCAAGAAGGCATGTACAAATGCCGTGAAGTGTGCGCGTTCCATGATGAAGGTCATAGCTGAGGGCCTTAACCCAGCGTTCATTGATAATGCGTTGCCCAAAATCGGAATCAAGGTTGGGATAGACTTTGGTGAGAATTTGGTAGTACTCTATGGAAGAGATCCGACAAGGTCCTACATAGACATAGTAGGTTCGGCTATTAGCATAGCAGCAAAAATAACTGGGATTGCAAGCCCTGGTCAAATAATGATTGGGCAAGATGTGTACGAGGTATGTGATTCCAATGTTAGGAAAGAATTTGTGGAGTTTGAACTGGATCCCCGTGTTTGGAACTATAAAGATCCGACAACTGGAAATTTGTATAAACTCTATTCCACGCTATAAATAAGCTAATAAGTATAACAAGTGGAGGTTATGTATGGAGATCGACGCAAAAGAAATTCTATATTCTACATTAACCAAAATGAACAAGAACAAACTTGAATCGACAATTGTTTCCAATCCTTCACAAATTTCCTCGATAATCAAAGAAATATTCGATGGGTGTGTCCAGTTACTAGGTTCGCAGGGGGACTACGATAAGACCAAGGTACACGGCGATCTTGCTGAAGCGCTTATGCATTACCTGCTTACTGTAACCATGATACCCAGTGAACGTAAGGTAAAATGTGATAGTGATATAGAAATCGATCTTGTCATACCTACTCTGAAGCAATTGAAGACAGACCCAAAACGAGCACTGGTAATATCTTTCTTAAAATCTGTCGATCGAAATTATATGAGCGTGCATATGGAAAGGCTACTACGAGCGCAGCCTAACAAGAACAATATATGGTTGGTTTTCGGACACTATCTTGCCATAACTGAAGCGTTTGAAGGATTCAATATCTTTGTACATGATGATTCTGCGAAGAAACCTTTCAAACCGCTGTCTGGCATAATCGATGAAATAAAACTGTTCCTTGAGACAAATAAGATAAAGAGTTTCAAGATATTTCGAACCTAGATCGTTAACGTTTCAGAGGCGTGCTGTTCTTTAAACATGATTCCATTTCCTGCAGCATCAAATCTATCTTCTTTTTCAGGACTGGTTCAACCGCGTAACCCACATGTTCGCCAACTTCTCTTCCCTTGCAGTAAAATTTCAGTGTGGGCGTTCCTTCGATCGATACATGATGCAATACTCCATGGGTACGTTCATCGTCCACATTGAGTTTCAGAAATACGATCTTCCCACTGTATTCATTTGAAAGCTTCTCATATAACGGTTCGAGCCATTTGCAGAACCCGCAACGAGGACCCCAGAAGTTAACAACGACAGGCAAGTCTGACTTGACCACCTTGCTCTCCCAAGATTCTGAATCTACATCCTGTGTTGCCATCACGTATTGTGTATGAATGGAACTAATAAAATCTCCGTAATTTTCAGAGATGATTATCAACGCTGGAAAACGTGTGCTGGCTTTAAAGCGCATTCTAACGAAACATAACCTGCAGGGATATAGGAATGAACAAATCAGAGATACTAGCACAAATGAAAGGTTTCTGGTTAGCGTTGCTAGGCGTTGCTGTAGGATCTGTAGTCTTATTGACAACAACTGCACGCAATGGAGAAAGTTCGCTCTCTAGTAATATATCGATCTTTGTAGTACTTTTACTTCTATGGCTGCTTGTGACAACTGTCTTGGGTATAGTATATTTAGCATCACAGGCAAGCAAGGTGATAAAACCTATCCCCCTGCGCATCAACAGGGAGAAAGAGTAGCATGTCACTGTCAACAATACTTGTGTCGGAAATAATGATACGAGATGTGAAACAGGCAAAGGATTCAGAACCTGTTCTATATGCAATTGGTCTCATGGCCAAGCATAAGATAAGCAGTGTTGTAATTGTTGATGAACGGAACAAGCCAGTAGGTATTCTTACGGAGAAGGACGCGATAAGGATCGTATCTGAACGTGAGCGACCACTGATGCTACGGTTGGGATCAGTAATGAGCAGCCCACTTGTCACAGTGAGCTCTGCTTCATCCCTGTCAACAGTACTAAATCTGATGTCATCAAAGAACATAAATCACCTCCCTGTTGTTGAAAATGAAAAACTGGTAGGCATCATTACGGAAAAAGATATCTTCAAACATGTTTTGCGAAACATACAATCGATCCAAGAAATTGCGGGAGCGTCCCAGATCCCAAAGCAGTTAATAGAAAGATTTGAATTCGAAATGGTGGGTATGGGTGTCTGGCCGGAGCCGCATAGAACATAACCCTGATCTTGCTTTGAAAGCTTGTTACCAACGATGGAAATTGTATCCAATAGTTATAAGATATTTGAAGGATGGTTAATACTATGATAAATAAATATGCTGATGAACAAATCAAGGAACTGCTGACCGACAGTAGCGTAACTAGGATGGTCAAGATTATCGATAAGGCTAGCCTTTCAATACTTGAATTGCTGGAGTATGGCATAACAAGGAAGGAAGTCAATCATGCTCTTGCTAATGGTATAATTAGATTTGATAAAAGTCCAGAACAACAGCCAACTGATGAATATCGAACGATTGCTAGCGGTGATTATTACTTTAGTTTCCTGAATAGCAAGGTGAAGCTAACAGAACTGGGTCTATCCATGTTGCAACGAACGCAAAGTAAGTGACAGTAAGGGAAAGAAAGCTTAATGGACAACGCTCCAAATTTGATGTAGTATGATGAGAGAAGAAGAAACTGTGTGTCCATATTGTGGTGTGGGTTGTGGAATCACTATTACAATTTCTGATGGTGTGCCTACAAAAGTCAGGGGAGTGAAGGACCACCCCGTAAGTAGGGGACATCTTTGTGCAAAAGGATTTGCAGCTCTTGATATACTTCGTTCAAAAGACCGATTGACCCATCCTTTGAAAAGAAGAGGTGATTCCTTCGAGAGAACATCATGGTCTGAAGCTTTATCAGAAATAGCTTCACATATCAAAAAAATTATAGAGAAGCATGGCGCAGATGCTCTAGGTTTCTCCGGAGGCTGTTTGTGTACCAATGAAGAAAATTATCTGATTCAGAAATTAGCGAGGAGGATTGGCACTAACAATGTGGAAAGTTGTGCAAGGCTCTGCCATCAACCCTCTGTTCACGCACTCAAGCGCGCGGTAGGATTTGGTGCGGCTAGCACTACAATGAGCAGCATGAAGGATTCGAAGTTGCTTCTCTTCATCGGTTCAAGTTTGGCTGACTCTCACCCAATTCTTACTCAATATGTTATGGAAGCCAAGAACAGAGGTGCAAAGGTGATCGACGTAGATCCTAGAGGTCCATCATTTGCTAAATTTGCAGATCTTCACCTCAAGGTTGCGCCTGGCACTGACATAGCGTTATTAAATGCCATTGCAAATGTGATTATTAACGAAGGTCTTGAGAATAAGGAGTTCATTAACAAGAGAACGAATGATTATGAAGAGTTTCGGAATTCAGTAGAGAAATACACTCCTGAGAAGGTAGCAAAGATAATCGAGATCGAACCTGTTCTTGTTCTACAGGCTGCAAGACTTTACGCCACCTCCGGAGGTTCATTGATTCTTGTGGGAATTGGCATTACAGAACAAGCCCAAGGAACTGACGCGGTTGCAGCAGCTATCAATCTTGCGCTGCTAACAGGAAATTATGGGAGGGTTGGTACAGGAGTTTGTCCACTAAGAGGTCAAGCTAATGTACAGGGTGCAGGTGATGTTGGTGCTTCTTCGGAATTCTTTCCCGGTGGGATGCCAGTAGATCAAACTAACGCAAAAGCCCTTGAAGAAATTTGGGGTTTCAAAGTTCCTAGTAAGATGGGAATCACTATGATGGAAATGATCTCGAAAGCTGTTGACGGTGAAATCAAGGGCTTATACATTATGGGATTCAATCCAATTCACAGCCTTCCTAATAGAACAGTAACAGAAAAGGCCATGTCATCGCTTGAACTTTTGGTTGTTCAGGATATCTTCATGAGTGCTACGGCTGCAATGGCTCACTACGTTCTTCCCGCCGCCTCTTGGTTGGAAAGAGAAGGTTCTATGACGAACATGGACAGAACCGTGCAATGGAGAAGACAGTTGTTGGATCCCGTAAGCGAAACTAAGCCCGATTGGCGGATCCTGATTGAGCTAGCGAAATACTTTGGATACCATGAATTCAATTATGCTTCACCGCGAGATGTTCTGGAGGAAATTAGTCACGTTGTAAAACCTTATTCTGGCATTACTTGGGATATACTGTCAAGAAATTCTGAGGTTCGTTATCCTCTTGTTGATGGTAGTAGCACCGATGTGCTCTTTACGGAAAGATTTCATACTCCGGATGGTAGAGCCAAATTCACTGCAGTAGAGTACTTACCTGTTCAACTCACTACAGACGAGTTTCCTTTTGTGCTTACAACGGGTAGGGTCATCTCTAGGTACAATACTGATATAATGACTAGCAAATCTGAACGTCTTCTTATTCCTGGGACGGACATAAATTATGTGGAAGTAAATCCTGATGATGCGGAAAATATAGGATTGAAAGAAGGAGATCATGCTCTAATGAAATCAAGGTTTGGTCAGGTTGTTCTGAATGTAAAGATAACCAATGCGGTGAGAAAGGGCATGTTTTTTGCGCCTATGCACGGTGGTAAAGTCAACTATGTCACCGGTGGTTGCCTAGATTCGTCGGCCAAGACCCCTTGCTACAAATGGACGGCCGTTAATCTGACCAAAGTGTAGCTCTGATCATTCTAGCGAAGATCTTGGTTTCATGTCTTTTTCCATTTTGCTGCTACCTTGTACTGTGGGTTGAGGCAAGCTGTGTCAACTGCTCGCTTACTTCCCAAAGACGCTGTGCAACTGCTTCCTCATACGATTCTTTGGACGATGGTACTTCCTTTTTGTTGACAAAATATTTGCCGCTCACATTCTCAACTTCTGGAGAATATGCCAAGTAAATGCAGGTTGCCGCGCCTTGTTCCGGTGTTCTAATGAATGGTCCCATTGCCAAAAAGCCCAAGCGAACGATGCCAGTGCTGTCTCGTCCCAAATTCGTCCTTACAACGCCCGGATGGAGAGCGTTGACAGTAACTCCTGTTCCCTCTAATTTCCTAGCAAGCTCATATGTAAAGAGAACATTCGCCAACTTGGATTGGCTGTACGCGCGAAACATGCCAAAATTCTTCTCCCCCTGCAAGTCATCGAAGTCCATCTTCATACGCGTATGTGCCGATGATGAGACGTTGACAATCCTGGACGGAGCGCTAGCCTTGATCACATCCAAAAGCAAGTTAGTGAGAAGAAAAGGAGCCAGATGGTTCACCGCAAATGTTGTTTCAAGTCCGTCCACGGTCAAGGAACGCTTCATCGGAGCCACGCCAGCATTGTTCACCAGCACATGCAATTGCTGATACTTCTCTCGGAAATCTTGCGCAAGTTGACGGACAGCGGCTTGCGAAGAAAGATCGGCTAGCATCAAGTCAATCGATGGGTTATTACTGGCATTCTTGATTTCAGTGCGTGCTTCCTCCCCGCGCGTACGGTCGCGACAAACCATCACAACAGTAGCACCCATCTTGGCCAGTCCAAGAGCAGTCGCCTTGCCGATGCCGGAATTAGCACCAGTTACAAGACATATTTTGTCTTTCATCTGTTTAATATTAGCATAATAAATTTATAAATGCAACTAAAGACCCAAACTTTGCAGTATAGTAACTGCAAAAACAAATCCTCCACCTATGTCAAGTCCATAAACTATTGCAGTTATTGTTCTCATTACTGATCTAAGTGATGGATGATGCTTCGTTCCCAAGAAATCAATAATTGCTATTGCAAGCGTAATTACTACTACCGAGAATAATGCAACACGTTGAGTGGTATAGGCTGGGTTAGAACCTATTGCTTCTGGAAGATCAAAAAACCAGAACATCAGAACCCCAGGAACCATAGCGCCTAAGAATAGTATAACCTCAAAACGTGACGGGTTTGTTTTAGCATCGTTATTAGTGGTCATATCAATTCGGATCATGGCTATAGTAACTAGCGAACTATAAGTGTAGGACATGACACATTCTCAGATACTTTCCTAGAGACACTTCCCAAAGCTTTGAATTTTTTAATACCTGTTAATCCAACACTCCCCATAACAACCAAATCTACTTTTTTCTTGTCAGCAGTTTCGATTATTATTGACGCAGTATCGCCCGTGGATATTTTATATGATGCCTTCACTTCTCTCTTCTCACATTCTTTCATACTTTCGGTCAGAAAGTCGGTAGCTTCCTCTCGTGCTATTGTTATTATTTCATGTACACTGCGCCTTACCATTGATGGATGGGTCCATGTCCTATAAGCACCCGCAGGTACGACATTTTCTGGAATTACCGTCAGCAAAATAATCTGTGCATTGAATGCTTTGGCAATAGACAATGCATGCTTGAATGCTTTATGTGCCATTTTAGAACCATCTATTGGAACAAGGATCTTTTTGTACATACAACATTTCATCCTGTTTTACTATGTCTTAAGATTATCGATGTGCAATTGGCAGAGCTCATTTTGAATTCGTCGATGTTCTTGCAACACCACTTATTTCGTTGTCCTTCTAATTAATCCTGACACGATTTTCACTATTGAAAACTATGTTAGCGCTAGACTATCAATCAAAGAGTATTGATGAAAAATGCAATTACCAGTATTAAAAAACGTGGAATAAGTTTAATACCTATTATTAGTTCAAAAGACACCGTGAATAACAAGGGGCTAATAATCGGAATTGCTGTAGGTGTATTCCTTATAGGTTTGGGAATTGGATATGGTATTCTTAGTGTACCTCTACAGCAACAATTACAAAATCAGCAGAACCAGATAAACTCGTTGCAGGCTGAGGTTGCCAGTTTGAAAGCTACAACTGGTACTCAAACTTCGGGTACTCCAACTCTTGAATCCATGATGGGTTTTACACAGTCTTCGTCTTCGTTCATGCAGGGAGCGGCCATGATGCAACAAGGATCAAACATGATGTTGCAAGCGCAAGATATGATGGCACAGAATGCAACGCGAGGAAATGCTATGATGAATTTAGGTTCTACTATGATGCAGCAGGGCTTTGATATGATGCAACAAGGATCGAACGGGATGCAGCAGATGCAGCTGCCACCTTCTGCTAGCGACCCAATGATGCAGGGCTTCAACAACATGATGCAATCTCGTCAAAACATGCTTGATGCTGCAAATGCAATGATGCAGGGAAGGCAGACGATGATGAATATGCAAAATCAAGGAATGATGGGTCAACAAAATATGCCCATGATGATGCAGGGAATCAATAACATGAGTCAAGGTATGGCACTGATGCAGAAATACATGTCAAGCATGCACCAGGCGCAAGGCATGATGGGTATGGAACCAATGATGGGTGGAGGTGGATTCGGCTTTATGGGTCCGATGATGATGGGTCCATTTGCTGGCCAAGACATGATGCAAGGTCCCATGATGGGACAGATGATGGGACCCATGATGGGTCAAGGCATGATGGGGCCCGGAATGATGGGATGGAAGGGAATGGGTCCTGTAATGATGGGATCGATGATGTGGAATCAAACATGGCCGATGGGTTCTATGGGAATGATGAACATACAGACAGTGCAACCATTAACAATTGAAAATGTTAAGAAAGAAGCAGAGGACTTTGTCCAGACACTTAATGATCCAAATCTTGCAATTAAGGACATTCTGGAGTTCGAGAGGAATTTTTACTTCATAGTATATGAGAAGGATACTAACGTAGGAGCATTCGAGATGGTTGTGTGGAAAGATACCGCAGGAGCAATGATGACTGGTATAATGCATCCTGAACCAGGACCGAACATGATGTGGAACGCAAAGTATAGCATGATGCAGTTCCAGCTAACAACAGGAATGACAATAACAAAAGATAAAGCTGAGTCTTTAGCTCAATCATATCTTGACACAAACTTTGCAGGAACTAGCGTAGAAGATGTTGATCAGTTCTATGGATACTATACGGTGCATACGGAAAAGGATGGAAAGATATCTGGCATGCTTAGTGTAAATGGCTTCACTGGAGACATATGGTACCACTGGTGGCATGGCCAGTTCATACAGGAACTTGAAGAATAGTTTGTGATCCGTATGTCAAGTGATTCATTTGACCGTACAGTAGAAACTAGCAAGGATGTAGATACTGTTGTGAACAATATTCGGACGACTTTGAAGGAGGAAGGGTTTGGCGTCCAATCAGAATATATGGTGACTTGCCTGTTATACTTCCCGTCTGTACGACGTCCACACTAGCTGTACTCAACTCACTCAACCTTGATTGATACACCTGATTCTTTCTTCTTCCTTCTCTTAAAAGTTATTTCTAATATACCATTCCTGTAAGTCGATTTGGCACTGTTTGGTTCTATTGCTTCTGGCAATTCAGTTTCCTTATGATACTTTCTTTCGGGAGTTTCTGTATCTAGAGTAATATTATTTTCTGTTGCAGTGACCCTGATGTGTTCCTTGCTGACACTTGGAATTTCGGCTATGACTATAACTGCATCATCTAAACTAATTACATCCATCAATGGTTCTCTTTCATGCTTCAATGACATATTATCACCAAAAAATATGGGTTAGCGCTTTGTCAGCGCTATTGAACCTCCTATTATCCCTAGAACTGCACCTACCAAGAAACCTCCCATTCCGAATATACTAAGCAGGGAGAATACCAGCACCATTACTCCCCACATGTGGCTTTCATGCGGCCTAAAACCGATCATGAGAGCACCTAATATCACCAGTGTGCCAGAAACTATTCCAATTATGGAAGTACCTGCGATCATGGCGTTGAACCATGGTCCGCCCATCATCCAACTCATCTGCGAAAAGAATGCTGTGTGCCAAATCCATGAAGCTATTCCCGCTAGCACTATGATTATTCCACCCGCTAGGGATAGATCAGAAGGTACGTTGAATCCTTCCTTAACACTTTCGATCTTGGACACTTTTTACACCTCGGCACTTTATTCGTCAAACGCACATTTAAAACGGAGAGAGGATTATCAAAGCTGATTCTCATTTTTGAGAAAGATGATGTCTAGCTAGCGAAAAAGTATAGATCATCGATCAGTTTCCTTCTGCAACGAAAGCTATATCATATGGAATTAACAAGGGGGAACGTCTGCGACGATGTATTCCACGTCATCATCTCTTGCAATTTCCTCTAAATCCTTAAGTGTCATGCTATGATCTATTACAAGGACATTCCCATGCCTGATCTCCGCACATCTGCCAGTTTTCTCGATTAGTTTATCTTTCTTAGCCTTTGGTTCTGTGGATGGTTTATAGGTAATTTCAAGTCTGATCCATGGAATATTTTCAGGATAGTTTGTTTGGTATCGTAACAAATTGATTACCGGCTCTGGATCCACGTTTGGCAAGTCTTTTTTGATCTTTTCTAACAAATCTCTGTACGCGTTCATCAATTCTGCATGAACTGACCTGCTTGTCAACTGTGTTTTTGTACTACTCATTCTGCAGAGTATTGGAATTAGTTTCGTTTAAACACTATACATGATTTTCAAAAATGAGAATGCGTTAATGGCTAGAGTAGCAACGGCCGATGACGCAGGCACGGAGGACTATCCGAGTTTACTTGCGTGCCCGCGTCACAGCAGTACAATACTCCCGACGTATGCCGATCGGGTGGGTATCTTGCGAGGTTGCGCCGTTGCTATCATTTCAAGGATGTGAAGATATAAAGCGTGTATGTATTCACTGCAAGAATCTGCACTAACCCAGAATATCCATTACCAAATCCAGAAATCGTGGTTGTGTTTTTTAACCCAAAGGTAATAGATGAGTTATATGGTCAGACTCCGAGCACCTCATTCATATCATGAACCTGAGACGCATGATCAAGACAGTGTCTGCAGTAAGTGCGGTAAAACAACGCCGGAAGTATGCGGCTGGTGCGGTGTGTGCATTCGTTGCCATAGTGACTTGCAAGACGGAACAGAGAACTTCTAACGTTGACTGCCGAGGTGTTTCAATTTCACACTTGAGAATTGTATGGTTGATTTAAAAGGTATGGAACTGTAAATCACTACATATGTCATTTGAAACTACAAGCACGAAAAGCCTAGTTGTGCTATTTGGTATACTTGCAGGCGGTGCTGCTATATTCATGGCTCTTGTTGTATTTCCTGGATCTAATCTTATCAGGGAAACAGTAACAGCAGAGGGCACTATTCTAAACAGCTCCAATGGCCAGTGTGTTGTTGAAACTCCAGATGAGATTCCAAAGACCGTTAAGGACTGTGATATACAAGAAGGAAGCAAGGTTACAGTCAAGTTCCAAAAAGGAATGTATGAAGCCACAATTGTTGCACAACCTTAGTGTGTGAAACTAATTTTTTCCTCTTACTTATTAGCTAATGCTCTAACTATGTCAGTTTTTGTAACTATACCGACCAACTGATCGTTGGAATCTACAACTGGAAGTCCGCTTATTCTATTTGTTGTCATTATTTGTGCGGCTTCGGCCAAGTCAGAGTCTTTGCTAATCGTTATTGGATCGTGTTTCATAACATCCCTTGCGAGGAAGACTGCGCTGATTCCCGAAGGCACAATCATCTCCCCCTGCCTGGTTGAACGAAATGCTTTCCTGATTGTTTCATATGTGTCTGCGCCCAATAATGCGCTCATCGGTAGCAAATCACGTCCTGTAATGATTCCAACTGGTTTCTTGTTTCTTACTACCACGACCCTTGACACGTTATTGTTGGTCATTAGCGTCAGGACCATATGAGTTGTCTCGTCTGGTGCTACGGTGTGGACAGGTCTAATCATGTAATCTGAAACCAAATTCTTCCCCACATAATGTCTCGCATACGTATCTGCAAGATCACTTTTAGTGAGTATGCCCTTGAGCATGCCTTTGTTATTTGTAACGATTAGAGAGCTGATCTCTTTGTCTAGCATCAACTTTGCACATTTTCTCAGGTCACTATCCTCATCAACAGTTATCAAATCTGTACTCATAGCCTGGTCTAGCCTGATCTCGTCAAGCCTTCTGTTTGGAGTTTCTCTGTATAGAAATCTTGCAATATCCTTCTCTGTAATGATTCCCAAGGGCTTGCTATCCTTGGCAATCACAATTCTACTGATATTGTATCTGAGCATGGCATTGCGTGCATCATAAAGAGTCTTGTTTGGTTCAAGCTTGATCGGTTTCCTGCTCACGTCCTTTGCTTTGAGTTCCAAATACTGTTGCATGTTATAGTTTGTTTTGCATTATATTTAACGACACGATACGATTTTTAATTCTGATAATCAAACTGGTATTACTTTACAACCAGAACAGAACATGGAGCATGGTTCACAACGCCACTAGTTACGCTTCCCAGTAATAACTTTGAGAACTTGGATATACCTCTTGGACCCATGACGATAAGATCGATATCTTCATTTTCAGCAACCTCTGCTATGGTTCCTATAATTGATGTGGCTGCAGTAATAACTCTGGTCTTAATGTCAACACCAGCACTTTCTGGAAAGTTCATTATCTTGCTGAACCATTCCTCCGCACGGCTTCGAACTTCTTTCTGGTACTTATCGAGCGATTTCAGATATTTAGGAAATGGTGGGATCTGACTAACGTGCAACAGCATTACCGCCGCGTTTTCCTTCTTCGCTAGTGCAAGTGCGTGCCTTGCAGTCTTGAACGATGTTTCGGAACCATCTAGAGGAACCAATATTTTCTTTATGTCAGGTTTGTCCGCCACCATACTATTCACATTCTCTTTGCGACTCTCTTTAATATATTAGGAGCACATATCTAATTCAACTAGAGACAAAAATGCATATGCTTGTGCTTGTGCGCCTGCGACTACCTTGAGCCATTGTTGTTCACGAATTCTACCTTGATCTCGTACTTTGGTAGTGATATCTGGATTGTTCTGATCCTGCTCTGATATAGATGATACTTCTTTCCATCGCCTGTAATAACAAAACCCTTTACCTTTATCAGGCGTGCATTTTCCAGCCAATGTATTTTTCTATATATGGAACTGATGGGAATTTTCTGTTCTCTTGCGATGTCTATGGCAGATTTGGGATTATCTATTATTGACAAGAGTATTGCTCTCGCGTACTCATCTCCTATTACCTGCAGGATATCAGCTTCCTTCAGTTGAGAATCGCCTATGAACCTTACTTGCTGACTTGTCCCACATTCTCGCGACTTTGGTTCCTGAAGGACGGATTGTTCTACTTGCTGCATGTTTTCCAACACGGTTTCTAATGCCATGGCTGATATCATGTCTGCAGATTATTTAGAAAGTGTGTCCGCAACCACAGGCAGTTGCCTTCTCTGCAAGACACTGCAAACATGTTACTTATCAATCATAGTTAATGATTAACTATCAGTTCGGTAGAATGGAAGATGGTTGATGCTTTGGTGAAAACGCGCAAAGAGAAAACAGTTGTATCTGAAGAGGACATAATATCAGAATATTTTAAACTCGTTACGAAGAAGGATGTTGACGCACTCCTGAACCTCTTCGCCGAGGATGCTGTTATTTACGAACCATTTAGCAAATCTGATTACGGGTTGCGAGGCAAGTCAGCCATCGAACCCTTTCTTAGAGTCGTGCTGATGGCTAACGACAAACTAAAACATACTATTGTTACTGGAAAGAGACAAGAGAGCAGAGAAGGCAATCAGGTTACGGCTCTTGTCACGTTCGAAAAGGGAGACAAACTTCAGGGCAAGTTTACATTCAAGTTCGATACAGAACATAATTCAGATTTAGAGGGAAGGATCAAGACGCTTCACATTGAGTTTATGTGAGTTCATCAATAGCTACCTAAAGTATTACCTCAGCCTTTGTCGTCTTTGCAGTAATACTGGTTTCAATCCTAACCTTAGCCAATTCTTCGAAGATCAATTTCAGCAGTTCTTGAGTGAATAACGACCAGTTTTCCCCGAGTTCATGCTGTATTATGAAGATGTGTTTTCTTCCTTCAATTACGTGATCGGCATTTATTCCTGACACCTTCATGTATTCCTGCAGGACAGATAATACTACCCACAGGTTGTAGTTTTTCTTCATATACAGTACAGAATCCTTGAGGATATTGAACGCAAGCCTAGCAGCATGCTTAATGATTTCATTTCTGTAAGGATCAATGTCTTTAATCCCACCCTTCTTTGCTAGAGTTACAGCTTCATCTATCAAAGATGTAAGCATCATTTTTGGTACCGGCATCATGTCCAATTTGTTTTCGTATCTACCCCATTCCGCGAATCGCTTTAGAACTTGGTTTGCCAAAACATTAAGTGATACCTCCTTTCCATCAGCTTCCTTCTGCAGATCATCAACTACCGAAGAATCTATTCTAAAAGTAACACTGCGAGTTTTCCTTGGCTTTTCTGAATCTTCGATAATCATCTTTTCGCTATGATCGTCACTCATGATGCAGTTGCATCATGTTGTCAAGCTTGCTATAAGTATTTCTAGAAATTCTAATCAACACTAAGTACTTCTTGTCAATTTGTACATCCTAACAATTATGCACTTCTAAGCAATGCAAATGATTTCTTGTCTAATCTATTTTCACAATCTCTTTGGCATGCTTGATGTCTACCTTTCCATCATAAAGTGCCTTGCCAAGTATTACCGCATAAGCACCCGTCTGCTTGACTTTGCTGATATCTTCGTTCTTCGAAATACCTCCACTCGCAATTATGTTCACATTCTTACCGCAGGCCTTATTTAACACGTCAATATCCGGACCGCTTAGCGTGCCATCGCGATCTATGCTTGTAAGCAGGAAATAATTTACGCCTACCTGTTTGAACTTCTCGATTGCATCAAGCATATCCATCCCAGAAGATTTTCTCCAGCCGTCAATCATTACCTTGCCATGCATCTGATCTATGGCAATTACAATCTTGTCTGCCCCAAATTCATTAACAAGTTTTTCAACAGACTCTGGATCTTTGTATGCCAGCGTTCCAAGCACAACTTTATCTACATTCTTCAGCAGTTCCTGCGCAAGATCAATGCTTCTGATTCCACCTGCTACCTGAACCGGAATGCTTACCTGCTCAGTTATTTTGTTTACAATACTGGCATTACTTCCACGCGTAAGAGTTGCATCGAGATCTACTATATGCAAGGCATCTGCACCTTCATGCTCCCATTTCTTTGCCGTTCCTACAGGATCGTCGCTGTAAACTATCTTGTTCTTTGGATCTCCTTTTACAAGCCTAACGACCTTGCCATCAAGGAGATCCACTGCAGGAATTATTTTCATCTCTCGCACTCGCGCAGAAAGTTTTTCAGCATGACAGCGCCAACATCGCTAGACTTTTCTGGATGGAACTGAGTTCCAAACAGGTTCTCACGCTCGATCACGGCAGGAAACTCTGTACCGTACTCGGAATTTGCAACCACAATATTCCTGTCCTTCGGTTTTGCGCGATAAGAGTGCACGAAATAAACCCAAGCATTATCCTTTAGACCTTGCAGCAACTTGCTCTTTCCCACGATACTCAGATTGTTCCATCCCATGTGTGGTATCTTGACCTTTTTTGGCAGCATGACAACGTCGCCATCAAGTATACTCAATCCTTTTAGCTTGCCCTCTTCGCTTCTGTTGAAGAGCATCTCCATGCCCAGACAGATGCCGAGCATTGGCATGCCAGATTCTATTGCCTTATCGAGCTGCTGTCTGTAATTCTTTATGCTTTTGATAGCGGGATCGAAATTTCCGACTCCTGGCAAAATCAGCCCGTCGAACCTGTCAAGATTTTCTAGTTTGGTTATTATTTCAACGCTAGCGCCCAGACGTTCAAGTGCAGCCTTCAAACTGAACAGGTTGCCTGAGCCGTAATCAAATATTGCAACACGTACCATTACATAGCACCCTTGGTGCTCGGAACTCCTCTTCCCTTCTTATCCATACTTACCGCTTCTCTTAGTGCCACTGCCATCGCTTTCGTTGCAGCCTCTACTTTATGATGATCGTTGTTCCCGTATTGAACAACCACATGTGTACATGCGTTGATGTTCTGCGCGAAGGTGCGGAAGAAGTGTTCCAGATCTTCCTTTGACATGCCTTCAATGTTCATCCTGCTCAACTTTAAATCGACATTGTAGTATTCCCGCTTTACAAGATCCACTGCAGCAAATGCCAGCGAATCGTCCATTGGAACAATCGCATGACCGAAACGCACAATCCTTTCTCTTTTTCCTAATGCTTTATCCATGGCATTTGCAAATGTAATCGCAACATCTTCTGCAATGTGATGCACTATTCGATCTTTTGACTTTGCCACTATCTTAAGATCCATCATACCATGCTTTGCTATCGCAGTTACCAAATGATCAAGGAATGGTATCGTTGTATTTATTACGGTTTTACCATTTCCATCTATATTCAACTCTACCCTAACCGAGGTCTCCTTGGTTGCTCTTTCGACCTTGCTCTTTCTCAAACGTTTCAATGCTGTGAAATCCCACTAAAAAGCATTTGGAGATAGATTCAACGATTTAGTGATCCTAACAGATGTGGTAAGAGGTTTACATTCTCGATTATTGCATCAGCACCTCTATCTACAAACATTTTGTATTGCGCTTCGCTATCAATGCCAGTACCATACACACCACAAAACACGATCGGATATTTCTCTCCAACTTTCATAGACATTATTATGTCTTCGGCAGAATCACCAACACTGATCGCACTCCTTGCGTTCAATGCTTTCATTGCTTTTAGCAACGCATAAGGCTCGGGTTTATTCACTCTTATCTTCAAGTTATTTGCAATTACCTCTTTCTCTTCATCTTCGATGAATACAGAGGCGTCCAGATTGAAATTGTGTAGCATTTTTTTTAGCGAGTATTCTGTTGCAAACCTTGATCTGCCAGAGACTATTGCCATCTTTTTCCTGAATAGTTTTGAGAGATCATGGACGGTATCATCAGAAATCACGACTTCGTCATTATCGATGAACCCATGCGAATTATTGAATCTGGGCTGCATGCGATGGGTTTTTAGAAACAAATCCTTACCGTAGAAGAATTCGTCAAAAGCCGTGCTCAATATGCTTGAACCTACAAGACCGGGATAATTGAGATCATTTCTTGCTTTCTTAACCGCGTCACCATTGCCAGATTTTGCAAGATACTCCTCGACGGATCTAATCCCTAGGTAGTTCGCTTTAGTTGCAACGTGCAGAGCAAAGTTTCTTGCCGTGTCAATGTCCTTGCCTCCTGATGCAAGCGCTGAAAGTATACAGGCGTAACTTGTATCTGTATCGTTGTTGAACCCGCCAGACATCCTGAATTTCAGTATCAACTCATCACTGACTAGATCGTACCATTGTTTCCCGCCAATGAGACGTTCGAGCATGAACCCAACTGTCTTCTTTATGCAAGCATTGTATGAATTATTGATGTTGACGAGCGTGCCATCGCAATCAAAAATTGCACACTGCAGACTCTTGAATTTCGACAAACTATCCTCATTGACCGATATGTTATAGGCAATCTTCCTATACTTACTCATCTGCAGACCACTTTCAATGCCCGTAAAAATTTGTTATTCATGAACTTGGTTCCAATACTAACTCTTAAACATCCTTTGTGAGAACCTATGCTTCCAATATCTCTAACAAGAACACCTTTTCTGATCAGTTTTTTATAGACAGTCTTGTACCTGCTGCCAACCTCAAACAAAACAAAGTTGGCATCGGATCTGAACGCTGTTAGGCCCAAAGCATTAATACCAACATAAACTCGTTCGCGTTCCTTCCTAACCTGTCTTATTATAGATCTAACGTAATTCAGTTTTGAAAGTGCTATGCTTGCGGTCTTTAACGATAGACTGCTCATAGGGTACGGATACTGTATCGTGTTAACAAACAGATCTGCTATCTTTCTGTTTGCGACCATATAGCCAATTCTTGCACCTGCAAGACCGAACGCCTTTGACATTGTTCGTAACACAACTAGATTGTCATACTTTCTTACAAGATCCTTCAATGAATAATCTGCGAATTCAACATATGCTTCATCAACTATTACAAGGCCATTGAACGATCGTATTACTTCAAGCAGTGTTTTTCTGCTGAACTGGTTTCCAGTTGGGTTGTTAGGAGAACATATGTAGCATATCTTTGCACCCCTTGTAGATAGCAGTTTTTTTGTGTTTAGTGAAAAATCATGATTAAGTTCAATCTCCTTCATCTTTATCGAATGCAGGTTGCACCTGTCATTGTAGAACGTGAAAGTTGGCCTTACGGTAACAGTTGCTGTCCCATCACCAGCAAATGTTGACAACAAAAGATCTAGGATCTGGTCTGAGCCGCTACCTGCAGCAATGCACTCCTTTGGAACGTTGAGATAGCTGCTTAGCTTACTTCTCAACTCATCAAACTGTTCCGCTGGATATTCCCTAAGATCTGTCCTTCGTGATGCCTCCATCATTATATTTGAAACAAATTTCTTGGGCAAGGCAAGGTTCTCGTTTGTATCCATTCTCAAAACATTGCCGTACCTTTCAGGTTTCTGGTAGCCTGATATTCTAGATAACGATGATACTCTGGACTTTAACCATCTGCTCATTAATCCAACCTCGCCTTTATTGCCCTGTAATGGTTCGGCAGATCCTCGGATTCGCTCATCAATTTTACCAATCCAGCAATCTTCTTCAGACCTTCCTTGCTGCTTTCAACCACGCTGACCAGTTTAACAAAGTCCAGAGATGACAATGATGCCCTCGATCTTGCAAACGCAAGTGTTGGCAAAACATGGTTCGAGCCAAAACCGTAATCACTTGCAGCTGAAGGAGTGTATGCTCCAACAAGTATAAGCCCTGCGGACTCTATCTTGCCAACGAGTTTTCGAGCATCTTTAGTCATCAGCTGTAGGTGTTCTGGGGCAAGTTCGTTGGTGAACCTTACAGCATCGTTGTAATTCTTGCACAACGCTATGAACCCATTTTGCTCCAAACTCTTGCTAACTATTTCGCTTCTATCGATACTGCTAACAGCATTTGATAATTCGTTAGCAACACTGTCTGCAAGTTTCTTAGAGCATGTTACAAGACCGCAGAAGGTATCGACGCTGTGCTCTGACTGCGCTACTATATCAAGTGCCAAACTTAAAGGATCCGCAGATTCGTCTGCCAATACCAGAAGTTCCGTTGGTCCAGCAAGCATGTCTATCGAGACTCTACTAGAGGCAAGAACCTTTGCTATAGTTACAAACGTTCCTCCGGGACCGACGATCTTGCTAACTGGTTTTATGGTTTCAGTCCCATATGCCATCGCAGCTATTGATTGGGCACCTCCCACCTTGTAAATTTCGTTTACACCACAAAGATCCGCTGCCACTAGTGTCATGGGATCAACACTTCCATCTTTAGTTGGCGGCGTACATACAACTATTCTCTTTACGCCAGCAACCTTTGCGGGCACAGCGCACATTATGGCTGTGCTTGGATACCTTGCTTTTCCTCCTGGGACGTAACACCCAACGCTTTCAACAGGTTTGAGGAGTTTGCTGATCTTGGCGCCATCAAATCTGACTTCGATTTTCTTTAATTTGTTTAATACCGCTTTTTCCGCGGTCTCTAATCTTCGCTTTATTTCTCTGAGCGCTCTCAACTGTTCCTTGCTGACCAATTTGTAGGCATTATCAATCTCGTTGCTTGCAACTCGAATTGAATCCAGCTTGATGCCATCAAAGTTTAATGTATAATCTATTAGTGCTTTGTCGCCATCTCTCGCAACGCTATCCATTATTGCTTTAACTTTACTTACCTGTTCATCACTGATCGATGTTTTTGCGCGAAGATTTTGAGCGTTTTTGGCTGGATCATCGATCGTGATAATTCGAACATTAACTCTCTTCATCCTGTTTGATCTCCTCGAGGGCAAGGATCTGTCTTGGTTCATGAACCACCAAACCCTGTGCAAGCCTTCTTAGCGTTGGGATTATCTTCACAAATTCATCCTTGTTTATGATAGTATTTACGCTGTACCATCCCTCCTCGCTCAGCGGGCTTACAGTTGGTCTCTTCAGTGCAGGAAGGCTGCTCATCAATTCGTTAAGGTATTCTTTTTTGACATTTACAAATATGTGCAGCTTCTTGCGGCTATCAACGACGCCCTTCAGAAGCGAAAGTATGTCGTAGATCTTCTCCTTCTTTCTGCTGTCCTGCAGTGATTTCTTGTTTGCTATCAGAACCGCCGTAGACTCCATTATGGTTTCTATAGGCTTAAGGTTGTTCTGCTCCAGTGTAGTTCCTGTTTCAGTGATATCTATAATCGCATCTGTATCCTCTGGAGGTTTTGCTTCGGTGGCACCGAATGACAAGAATATCTGAACTTTGTCGTTCTTGCCATTTCTTGCCCAAGGGGTTATCACAGTTGGCTCCATGTCGCCAAAGTGTTTCCTATATGCGTCATTCTGCTGTATGTGAGACGCAGATATCCTCAGATACTCCGTTGATATTCTTAGTGTTTTGCCATTAGTTACAAAGTAGTTTATCATATCCGAAAGCGAATTGTATGTTGCTACCTTTGGTACAGCTATTATCAGTTTGACCCATCCGTACTCCAGATCTGCAAGCGTCTTGACATCTGCGTTCGTCTCCCGTATCCAGTCCTTACCAGTTATGCCAACATCGTAAAGACCTTCCTGCACATATGTTGGAATCTCTTGTGGTCTTAGGAGTTTCATATGAATGTCTGGATCGTTAATGGTTACACGGTAAGTTCGACCCTTGCCATGCACGCTGAAATATGCCTGTTCGATAAACCTGAAGGTAGCCTCCTCGATGCTACCCTTTGGTATGGCAAACTTTACACTGACCATATCTCGCACTTCATTGATTGGGTTAGGATATATTCCTTTATCATAAGATTTGCTAAAGTGTTGAATATCTGGGAATATCGATGAGAAGAGGGTTGTCAACAATCAGCATCATACAGATATCTGATAATTCTATAGTATCACCACGTGATTAAAACATGAAAAATGCGCTCCATAACTAACCAGAACTAGATCTATCAATTAAGTTACAGTGTAAGTCCGTTAACCACACAGAAAACAATTACAGTTATTCCATAGCTGCTTATTACTTTCTACAACATTTAGTAGGAGGGAAATGATAGTGCAAGTAGAAAGCGAACCATGTAAGAAGAGCAATCACGAGTCTTGTGTATATTCTTGGTGTACTTGCAGGTGTCATGGTCATGGGGTTAAGTTAGATTCGTGACTGACGTGATAGCGAATCCTCGCTCAGCGTTTTTTAACTTCTTTTAACACTTGTTTAGCTCTTTGGACAGTAATATTGTGTTCGTCCGCAATTTGTTTTGCAACAGTGTTTATCAACTTCCCGTCAGCGCCTGCCATCATTGCAACATTTCTTGCATGTAATCTCATATGTCCTTTCTGAATTCCTTCAGAAACTAAAGCACGCAAAGCCGCCAGATTTTGTGCCAGACCCACCGATGCAATAACATATGCAAGTTCCCCTGCACTTTTGACGCGTAAGATCTTCAGGCACGCCTTTGCCAAAGGGTGCGCCGATGCAATGCCTCCAACTATACCAACTGCTAATGGCAATTCTATGCTACCAACCAAATCTCCATCTTTGTTCTTACTCCATTCCGTTAGCGACATGTACCTCCCATTTCTGCTTGCATAAGAATGCGCTCCAGCTTCAATTGCCCTAGTGTCCTGACCAGTTGCATTTGCAACAGCGATAATTCCGTTCATCGTACCCTTGTTATGTGTAGTGCACCTATACTGATCTGAAGAAGCAAACGCGTGGGCAAGCAAGATGCCGTCAACTACATCCTTTCCAAGTTCTTCCTTGCTGAAGATAGCCCTTGCCTTTGCCAGCCTCTTTGTTGCATAGTTAGAGAGTATCCTTAACAACACTCTTCCTCCAGTTATCTCTTCAATCAATGGAGCAACCGCTTCGCACATCGTATTTACAATGTTGGCACCCATTGCATCCTTGACATCAATTATCAGTTCAACGATGAGCATATTTCCTAGTTCTGTCCCAAGAACACGAAATGAGATGTCTTTGGTACCTGCACCAGCCTTTGTCAGAGTTCTGCTCTTCTCGTTTGCCATTTTGAGAATTCTCGCTTTAGCGTTCAAGACCTTCTGACCAGCAGAAAACGGTTCTATCAAACCAATAACTTGGATCTGCCCGATCATCAGCGATTTATCAGCGCTTGCTACAAAACCGCCTTTTTCTCTTGCAATTTTTGCTGCCTTACTGGCAGCTGCAATTACAGAAGGTTCTTCTATTGCCATCGGGATCAGGTAATCCTTGCTATTTATCAGGAAGTTTGTTGCAATACCTAGCGGAAATGATATTGCGCCGATTGCATTCTCTACCATGCTGTTTGCGGTGCTATACGACAACCCTCCAAGATTTTTGAGCGTCTTTACATCATTGCCACTTAATTTTGCGAAGTTTTTCACAAACTTTAACCTCTGCTCAAGACTCATTTCGTAAAACTTTGGTATCGTGCTCTTCAATTGCATCACCTAGGCTTGGTTATCCTTAAAATCTTATCATCGTCAGATGCTGGTTCTCCTCTTCCATCCCTGTTGCTGGTAGCTATGTACAGATATCCGTCAGGCCCTTCAACAACGTCCCGTATCCTGCCAAACCCTTCCAAGAAGTTGTCGAATTTCTTAACTTTACCTGACTCAAAGATCACATGTTCGACATGCGCTCCCCGTAAAGTTCCAAAGAATAGGTCATTGATGTATGGAAGTTTATCTGAGGAATAAAATGCTGCGCCAGAGGGTGCCACGCTAACCTGATAGCATACGACTGCGTCTATATACTCCTCAAATTCTGACTTTGGGCATTGCTCCAGCGGCCAGCCGTAATTTCCTCCAGCCTTTATGATATTGATCTCATCATTTCCAGTGGGGCCATGTTCAGTTGCGTACAATTCCTTTGTTACTGGATGCCATGCTAGACCCTGTGGGTTTCTATGTCCGTATGAATAAACAGGCGAATTCGGAAAAGGATTATCTTCAGGTATCGAACCATCTGAATTTATTCGCAGGATCTTGCCTGCCAGCGAAGTTTTATCTTGAGCTAGATCTGGAAGCGCTGCATCACCAGTAGTTATGTACAACTTTCCGTCTGGACCAAACTTTATCCTGCCGCCATCATGTATTCCTGAAGCTGGAATGTTGTCAATCAAGGTTTGCTCGTTATAACCACCAGAACCAGATTTCGCAAACTTTGACAGCCTATTCCAGAGTTTGCCATTATTCTCGTAAGTGTAATAAACATAGATCTGCTCGTTCTCGACAAAATTAGGATCTAGAGCTAATCCCAGCATGCCAGCCTCGCTCACTCTAGCAACTTCTTTGGTAAAGACTGGTTCGTCGATCAACTTACCATCATCTATTACCCTGACCCTTCCAACACGTTCAGTGAAGAATATTCTTCCATCATCAGCAAAATCTATAGCCCATGGCACCTCAAGATTTGAAGCAACTACTTCGATCCCCGTTGCATGTACCTGTTCTGGAGTTGGTAATGGCACTGGAGTAGTAGGAAATGACACAAGTATAACTGCAACAGCTATTACAGCTGCAATAGCAGCTCCATAACGGACCACAGTTTTATTCATGTCAAATCGAAAGACAGAGTACAATTTTTACTTTAGGGAGTAGAATCATTAAGTATTTATCATACAGAACAAAATATGCCGATATCGGGCATGGAAATGACTGTAAAAAAGATAATTGTAATATTTCTTGCGCTGATACTTGCTCCTTTAGTTTCGTATGATGCGTTTGCTCAACATGGACATGAGCCTCCACCAGCGATTGTTGGTGACAGAAAGTTGACAGTTTCTTTAAACATAGAACCTGTTGCTGGCGAAACTACTGAATATTCGGGCCATCTCAGGCTAATTAACGATGATACGAAAGAAGCGATTCAACATGTGACTTATTTTGTCACGATAAAAAATGCTGGGAGTGTTTTGCTAAAGGAATGGTTCCACGATCATGAAGGCGATCTTCCCTTTACTATAAGACCCAAGGATACAAACCAGACTAAGGTATACGGTGTGAAGGAACCTACGCTCAATGCCTATATGAAGGATGGTTCAAGTCCCGTACTAATCGAGGGTCCATTATTGATGACTAACGGCATTTACGATTTCATAATTGAGATATTTTCCATAGATAATGACAAGACTTTGTTGAATGAACCGATAAAATATGAAATCCAAGTTCCCATTGGGGAAGAAACTGGGATGCGGCTACACGGATCAAAAACTGTTGCTGGTCTTCATGTGGAACTACTTACTGATAGGTCTGAATTTGAGCCTGATGTGCCGGCAAAACTTTGGCTAAAGATCAGCGATGCAGTGACAGGCGATCTTCTTGAAAAAGCACCACATGAGCTTGTTATTATAAGCAACGGAAATGAGATCCTGAGAGAATCTCATGACTCGCCTTCTCACATACACGAATACACCTTTACGGAAGAACAGAAAGGTCCTATAATCATTAGAATTGAAAACTTGAACAACACTGGAGAAAACTTGGAGTTCGGGGTGACTGTAGTTCCTGAATTTCCGTTTGCTATCTTGACTATGACCGGATTGGTTGCCTTTATCGTTCTGGCTGCACGAATCAAAAAAATTAGAACCATAGTACCTCGAAATCATTAAACAATCATAGCCATCTAGCAATGTTTTTAACTTAAGGAATTTGCATTGTTATCATGAATGTTTCTGATGTTATGATTCGCGATGTAATCTCAATTGAGCCCGATGCAACTGTCGCAAAGGCAATAAGCCTGATGGAAGAGAATCAGATCCACCAGCTCCCTGTAGTTGCAAGAAATCTGTACAAAGGTATGGTGTATGTGAAGAAACTCATCGAGGTAGGTGTATTCCCGAGAACTACTAAGGTCCAGACGGTTACAGTAAATACCGCGTCCCTGAAACCAGACATGGAGATTTGGGAAGCCAATCAGGCAATAATGGGATCTGGACTTAGGGCACTACCTGTGCTTATGAAGGACAAATTGGTGGGCATAGTAAGCGAGACAGATCTTGCGATGGCTGCGGATGTTGGTAACGCACTCGTAGACGATGTGATGAAGGGCGCTATAGTAGTACAAGAAGACTCGACAGTAAGTTATGCGTTATCGAATATGAAGAAGCAGAACATATCAAGGCTGCCCGTTGTAAGCAAGAATAGCAAATTAGTTGGCGTATTAGACACTTTAGATATAATACAAGTGTTAGGAGTTCCAAAAGAAAGGATGAGTGGATCGCGAACGTCAATGTTCTCAGCGCGTTCTGATAGGGTAGTAGATTTCAAGTCCGTAAAGGTGGGAGAGATAATGCGCAAAGCATCGTCTACAAAGATGGGTACTAGACTAAGTGATGCCGTCAAGCTCCTGAAAGGAGCCGAGGAGATAATTGTCATAGACAACGATATGCCGGCTGGTATCATAGCTCCTAAAGATGTGATCAAACTTTCAATGCCAGAGAGCAGGGGACCAGTTGTACAGATCGCACATGTCGATGACGAGAGTGTAAAGCAGGAGATAATGACCGAGTTGAACAAGTTTTTGAAACGTATAGCGGGAAGGTTTGATAGCGTGTATTCGTTCGAAGTTTCTGTCGATAGACATAGAACAAGAAAGTATTCAATGCATGGTAAGTTAATGACTACTGATGGACTAATATCTGCAAGATCTACTGGATGGGATGTTAGAAGTGCATCAAAGGAATTGGTTACAAGAATGGATCGAAGGATCGGAGATTACAAACCTGATCGAAGAAGAGGTCCGTCAAAGGCGAGATAATTATTTTTGATGAAGATAAAGGGTATATATCACCCGACAAATACGTGTAGTTTTGTAGCGGGGTGGGGAAGCCAGAAGATAATGGCAAAGTCATCCCGGCGGGCTCATAACCCGCAGAGCGGTGGTTCAAATGGAGTCGAGTGTTGCTCACTCCTGAAAGTCCACCCCCCGCTACTATTTCAATTTCACTCTATCCATACAAACCAAATTATCAGACGCAAATTTGTAATACCAATGAGAGTTCAAAACATGATCATATCTCTTCTTTTCCATACCGTATCTCTGCAATGGCTTTGTTAGATGCCTATGCGCCTTCGGCACTGGGACATACAGTCCTTCCTTGATATCCCTTACAAGTTCGACCGCAACCTTCTGTGCGTTACGTTCCTTTAAGCCACACACTTCACACTTGTATCCCTTGCCCTTCCCGTCTGACTTTAATCGCTTACCACAGTTCTTGCACAATGGATTAACATAATCAAACTTTCCAGCAACTTTCAAGATACGAATGTACTCAACATTGATCACCTTCGGATGTTTCGAGGTAGCCTTCCTTACTCCCCCGCCAATCTCTATCAGATCGTCATTGCTCAATTTCTGCGCTAACTGGCTCAACCCGGTAGGCTCGTATACCGCACAAAGAGCCAAACCTTGATCATTCTTTACTGTAAAGAATGCATGTCCGCCTTCGATCGCATATGGTGCGCTATCAACAATACCTTCAACATAACCAGAAGTGTATGTCTTGAGTTTTGAAAGATCAAATTCATTCGTAAGATGGGCATTTGTGCCGTGATTTGTGCGGAAGATCATGTATCCTTCAAGTTCTTCAGGTATCTTCAGCATCAAGAATGCTTGCAGAAGTGTATCTGGATCCTCGCCTCTGATACCGCAAAAGATCGGATCTGGACCGTGTGGAGTGATCAAAACTCGCTCATGTTTGTAATCATAATTGTTGTAAGTATTTGGACAGGTTTGTTCTGCCATTTCAACTACACTCTCTTTCGAAATTTCTCTTAACTTTCCGCAATTCTCCTGCTTCCTGTATGCAATGATCTCAAGCGTGTGATCTTCATCCAATGAAGTTCCAATAGCTGATAATGCTCCAACAACACCCTGACCATTTCCCAGAGCATAAACATCAACACCATGGTTTTTTGCAATCTCCATTGCTCGCTTTCTGCTCAAAACTTCATGAAGTGCACCTACAGCAAACTCCCTGATTTCTTCGGGAACTTTCTTATCAGAACAGAATACTAATCCAGGGTTAGCACCATGACCAATATGCGAATCATTTTCTACGAGTGTTCTTACTCCTTCCTTAACTTCTTTCTCATTATCGACCTCAACATGAAGAGCGACAGCACCATTGCCCCTAGTCTTCCATGGAATGTTTGGATTCAATCTAACCAATAATGGATAATCAAGAAACCTAGCATTTCGCTTGAGCAGGAAATCCACTACCTTGTATGCTAAATATGTTGTACACATTCCCTGCCTGCTGTCAGTATCATCAAATCCTATGTATAACGAGGGCATCTTGCATGACCTTAACTTTCAACAACGATCATCGTCAGAGTAGATCTAACGCGCTCAAGCCTTCTGATCTTCCACGTTATAGTTTCCTTGACCTTCTCCATAGTGTCGCTCTGAATCTTGGCTACAATATCATACACTCCATAAACAACGTAAACCTCGCTAACGTTCTCGATGCTCTTCAGCTCCTTGATAAGAGCGTCCTCAGCGCCAAGTTCAGCATTGATCAAGACAAAGGCTTTTGGCATACAGACTCTATCGAACACGCAGTATTAAATATTATGCAAGCGATCAAAACATTAGCTATAAAGATAGCTCTCTGATAAAACCGCACTTGTTATGATACGTATAGACTACCAGAAGATCTTTGATGTAATAAGAGAAAGGAAACCCAAGGTTGTGGCGTTCAACGGACCTGAGGGTATAATGCGCAAGATACAGGATGTTGCAGACAAAGTCAGCAGCGAGTTTGGCATAAATGCATACATAATCGGTGATACGTGCTATGGGTCGTGCGACATCAACTCTCATGCTGCTGATATGATCGGCGCTGACATACTCTTCCACATAGGCCATACGATATCGATGCAGGACTTTGGCAACAAGATTGTGCTTGTAGATGCTTTAGACGACATTACATTTGATTCTGTAGCCAAAAAATGTGCTACGGAACTGAAGAGCTACAAAACATTATCCATAGTAACGGACAGCCAGCACTTGCATCAAATAAACAATGTGAAGGCAATTCTTGAAAACGATGGTTTCAAGGTTGTGATTGGTGAAGGAAAGGGACAGTTGAACGACGGGCAGGTCTTTGGGTGCGAGTTTTATCCGGCATCGGATGTTAAAGAGATGGTTGATGCTTATGTATTTCTGGGGCAGAGTTCATTCCATGCTGCTGGCGTCGCGTTATCCAGCGAGAAACCAACCTTCATGCTTGATCCGTATTTTGATGAAATTCGAGATGTTACTAAATTTGCGTATGACCTGCAGAAGAAATCTATACTTGCAATATACAAAGCATTAGATGCGAATACTATTGGTCTGGTAGTTGGCCTGAAGGAAGGACAGTTCATGCTCAACAGGGTTACTGAACTCAGGAAGAAACTTGAACAGCATGGAAAGAAGGTGCAGTTGATAGCTCTTACGGAGGTTACTGATGAAAGGCTCAGAATATTCACCAACATAGACGCGTTCATTCAGGTAGCATGTCCGAGAATATCTATAGACAATACTTTCTCCAAGCCGGTTCTGTCAGTGCCGCAGGCAAATGCCTTGCTCAAGCTTCTGAACAAGGAAGATATAGGAGACTTTTTGAAAGTTCCGCACTGGCTATGATTTTGCCAAATATTTGCAAGCTACAACGTTTGGAATTACGATTCAAATTCTACCATTCAAATCTCAGATACTTGCCTTTCTTCGGTCTATCTATGATCCACCTTATCTCAGTCTTATCATCATACTTTACGATTTCAGGTTCTATTGTTGTTGGTTTCTGTTCGCCTACAGGATCTACATCGTATACCCTAAGTGATAACTCTCCCGCAGATTGTGGACAAATAAGAGCAAATTCGAAAAGTCCCGTCTCTTTGGGAACAAAATATTCAAAGTATCTTTCAGGTTCTGTGGCACAGTAAGATTCTGTATATGTATAGATCTGACCCGGTCTGATGGGTGGATTCGGTTTAACGTAATAGTCCTTGCGGCGCGCTATATCCAGGATAATTTTCCTCCCAAGCTGTTTCTTATGTCTATCAAATATCTGCAGTTTCATTTGTTTCAGGGAATGAGGTGCGTCCAGAATGACAGAGCTCATGAGTGCATCTACTTCCTCTTCTGACGTATTCTTGAACACGTATGTATGCGTATGACGAACCAGCATTTTGCGCGGATCGAGTATTTCAATCTCACGCTCAGCTCGCAGATGTTCTATGGGACCGAATCTTTCATGCATAATTTTCTTTGGTGTAGATGGATTTCCTGTATGTTTGTCGTAAATGTTATACAGAGCTATAGGTTGTCCGTGTTTATCATGAAATGTGCCTATAGGATGAAGCATATCAGCATACTTGGGATTTATGTCTATCAAATTCATTGCAACAACATCTGACGCTAGTATGTGACCAGCATCACCAAAACTCATGACTCGCTGTGCAATTATGATTCCAGGACCAGCGGCATTTTCCTTGTTATTGATATCTCTCACTACTTCCACAGAACCGCTGTGCAATCCTATCCTCATGTCAATTCGATTTCTATCAGATTTCTTGGTGTTGTATTTTCTAAGACGTTTATCAATCTCGATGGCTAGTTTGAATGGATGTTCTACACTATCTTGAAAACCCAAGGCCATACCATCACCTGTCCAGATCTTTATCAATGACTTCGTTCTTGCTTTAACTATCTTTGATCCTAGAACTATTTTTTTGAGAAAGTTGATTTTACGGTTCTGGATCGCAGGTGTCATCCCAGGCCTAGCAAATCCTACTATATCCATGAAGATGAAGTGGTAGTACTTGATGCGTTTGCGACTAGACATGAAAGATATCAGACAATTTTATTATTTAACTATAAAGTTCCATCAGGGGTTATAACACATATGAACAATAAAATACTGGTTAATTCTAGGCTAAGTATTATGGAGAAGGAGAGCGTGACGCTTCCAGGCGATAAGGTAGCGTCCATTGAAGAGTTTGAGGGTGCTGAAGGTACCTACGAATCAGATGGTGTACTTAGGGCAAGCAGGGTAGGCAAGACCATATTTGATCTAAAGAAGAGAGTCGTGAAGGTAGATCACAAGGCAAAGAACGCCTCGCTTCCAAAAGTGGGCGATCTAGTAGTTGGTTTTGTGGACATGGTCCCCGGAAATATGGTGAGCATGAAGATACTATACGTAAATGATGCAAAGAGCGAAGCTGGTTTCGGCGCTATTTCGCTAATGCGGGGAGGGAGAGGGAGGCGAGGAGTAATGTTCAGAGTGAGCGATCTCGTTAGAGCTAAAGTAGTAAGTCTCTTGAACGCGAATATACACGTAACGTTTCATGACGAAAATTTGGGGGTGCTTTACACTGTTTGCGGCTCCTGCGGCAACAACGTTGTAAGAGTAGACAGCAGGGTAAAGTGCGTCGAATGCGGTACTATAGAAGAAAGAAAATTTGCAGAAGATTACGGAAAGGTCAGTTTAATTCTGTCAAAGTACCAAGGTAGTTAAGTTGAAGGTAGTCTTCCAGGGAGAGAGTGGAGCATACAGCGAGATGGCCGCACTGCAGCACTTTGGCAACAGTATAGAGTTGGTACCGCAGAAAACATTTTCAGATCTTTTTGAAGCTGTTGAAAACCAAAGAGCGGAGCATGCCGTAGTGCCCATAGAAAATTCCATAGAGGGCAGTGTCAACGAAACTTATGATCTGCTGTTGAACACGAAGCTTATGGTGAGCAACGAAGTCTATCTTAGAGTGGTGCATTGTTTGATAGGTTACAGCGACGGCAGCATGGAGAAGATACAGGCAGTTTATTCGCACCCACAGGCTCTGGGGCAGTGCAGGGGTTTCATAAGATCACATGGCTTTGAACCCATACCGTTCTACGACACCGCAGGCAGCGTGAAGATGCTCAAGGAGTTGCGGATCGATAATGCGGCAGCGATTGCGAGCGAGAGAGCTGCTGAGATCTATGGTATGAAGATATTTGCCAAGAGCATAGAAGACAGCAAGAATAACTATACACGGTTCTTGATCTTAAGCCATAATGATTCCGAGCCGACTGGCAACGATAAAACTCTTGTAATATTTACGACCAAACACATGCCAGGTGCGCTACACCATGTTATTCAAGAATTTGCGTCTAGGGACATAAACTTGACAATGATAATGTCGAGGCCGACGAAGGAGAAGCCGTGGGAGTACAACTTTTACGTTGATTTTGAGGGTCACAGATCGCAGCAGAAGATCAGGGAGTGTTTGGAACAATTGAAAGATAAAACTATATTTGTCAAGGTAATAGGTTCGTATCCCAGACATAAGCAGGATTAGAAACTACCTTAGTTTCTTGTCTAATTCCTTATGCAATGCTTGTATTACTAAATCCTCAAAGTAGTTTGGTATGCGTCTCCAGTAAGCTCTCTGTACGGTATTTTCTTCGGTTAAGAGCTCGGTTAGCGACATCTTTCGATACATCTCTTTGATGTTCTTCAGCTTGGCATTCTCCACATCGTTCGAATTTATGCTAGGCATGTCTCTATCTAGTTCTATAACTTGCTTGACGAACTAGAAATGGGTATTGTCTTTGTCGTTATGGAATTACTTCGCTGGTTTTACAAACTAGGAATTATGTGATCATAACACAGAAGATTGCTGCCGAAAGTACATAACTCAACTAACATAATTGCTCGCCATGAACTTTGTTGCAATTTCAAGACGTGTTTATTCGCTTATGTTAAGCGTTTGCAATACCTTCCTTTCCAGATCAAATACGCGTATGAGATGGTTGTTCGTATCTGCAATGTATAGCTTGTTGTCATGAAGTTTCACGTCGCTTGGCTCGAACAATCCCAACGTATCGCAGCTGGGATCGTCTATGTTGCAAACTGTCTTCATGCTAGGCTTGCCGACCAAGGTCGTTACCTTGCCCTCCACAAGATCTATCAAACGTATCGCGTGGTTGTATGTATCGGCAACGAATATTCTGTTGCCATCTGCATGCAGTCCTAAAGGATGCTGGAACCTAGCTTCCGAAAGATCGCCGTCCTGATGTCCGAAGACAAAGAGACCTTCTCCCACGATGGTCCTTACTATTTTTTGCTCCAGATCGATTCTTCGCACGCCGGATACTTCGCTGTCAGCTACAAATAGATAGTTGCCGTTGAGCGAAAGACCACTTGGCTGTGCAAACTGTGCATCAAGCAGATTGCTGTCAACGATATTTTCATAACCACTGCCTGCAAAAGGTTCTACTTTTCCATTCTCCAAATTATATGCCCAGATCTGATGGTTGCCTGCCATCGCGATGAATATTTTCTTGTCCTTGCAAGCAAGATCCCAGGGCGAACTCAAGGAAGTTGTTCTTCCTTCACCGCCTGCTTGCATCCACTGACCCTGTTTTCCTGTGCCAGCAAGCGTGCTAACCATCTTTCCAGCTAGATCGATCTCTCTCAGTGCATGGTTCTCCGTATCTGCAACATAGAGCTTCTCGTCCTTCCAGAGCACTCCTTGTGGCCTGAAGAAAGACGCCTTTTCAAAATTTCCGTCAACTAATGCTCTCTCGCCACTTCCGATTGTATATGTTATCTTCCCGTTAATGGTAAGAACTAGTATTCGGTTGTGGTTGGAGTCGCTCACAACAATCATCTTACCGTCTGGTGAGAATGCTAGTTTTCCTGGGTACGATAGGGTCTTCCTGTCAGCAATCTTTGGTCTCTCTATATACAGCGATCTATCTGCTAAAGTACCAGCTTTCCCATGATTTTCCAGTAACACATCTACCACATCTTCAATGTACTCCCTCTGTCCCTCGCCTGACTGTTTGTAAACAATATTGCCAACTGGATCGATGATTTCTATGGTAGGCCAGCCACTCATGCCGTAACTCTGCCAGATCTGCATGTTCTTATCTACAACTACGGGATGCTCGATCTCATATCGCAGTATTGCTTGCTGTATGTTGCTAGCGTCTTGTTCGTTGAAGAACTTTGCAGAGTGAACACCAACAACCACAACAGGTTTTCCTTTATACTTCTGCTCAATCTTCGCAAGTTCTGGCAATGTATGCATGCAGTTTATGCAGCAGTATGTCCAGAAATCAAGTATCACTACATGACCCTTCAACTTTTCCAAAGAAAGCGGTTCTTTCGTGTTGAGCCACTGAAAATTTTTTGGAAATTCATGTGCCTTAATACCAAAAGTTTTTTTCATTCTCTCAAACATAGAACTACTAAAGGCATCTGTTAATTTAATAGTTTTCTCCAAATAATTTCTATGCTTCTACCGTTATATTGACTCCGTGATAACCTGTTGAACCGCTTGGAAATGGGTTTTGAAGTTCTGATTTCTGAAGCTTTCCAGTTCCGTCAGTTGCCCTAACAACGATCCTATATTTTCCTGCAGCTGGCGGACTCCATTCAGTGCTCCATAGAACCCAAGTGTTCTTTGAAAGCGATTCCGTTATTCTAGCTGCTTCCCAAGTCTTTCCTTCATCCATGCTAAGCTCTACTTTTGATATACCTTTATCTCCCGCAAAAGCTATGCCAGCTATCGGCACTTTGTCTCCAAGCACAAGTTTTGAGGAGCTAAGGTCGCCGAACCGTGCTGTTAGAGCTCGCCCAGGACTAACTATTGTAGAATGTATTTGATATTCAGCGTTGTTGGCCCACCCTTGCCTCTGCCAGAATCCTTCATAGACCATGTCGACCAGTTCTATATCCGTTATCCATTTTGCATTCATCATCCCGTAGAGACCAGGAACAACAGCTCTCAATGGAAATCCATGTGCTTGGGGAAGAGCGACCGCATTCATTTCGTAAGCCAAAATAGTTCCTTCAGCTCGCTCTAGAGGTATTCCTACATCGTAGCCATCATAACATTTGAAGACAACGTAAGTTGCTTCAGGTCTAACCTGAACCTTCTCAAGTATAGTTTTCAGGGGAACGCCTCTCCATTGAGCAGTACTAATCAGATCTTCTCCTATCTTGTTGCTAATGCATTCGAGGGTAGCGTACTCTTCTACAGCAGGTAGTGACTTTAACTCTTCATATGCAACCTCCAAAGGATTGTTTACCAACCCTCTGATGCTAAGCTTCCAAGCATTACCGTTAATGGCTGGAGTTAAAATATTCACATCCACTCTGTAGAACCGATCAGTGGGAGTAACTTCCGAAACAAGAAGCGAGGCAAGAGCCACGTTTTCAGATTTATCCTCAGAATTGGAAGGTTCTGCCTGCTGAGATCCTTGATCTGGCGATTTCGCAGATTTGGGAAACAGAAAACCGGCTCCAAAAAACAGGATTGCCGCTCCAACCGCACCTGCTACAGCTATGTTAAGGAATTTTCTTCTTCCAAGATCAGTTTCACTTTGCAATCCAGTGCTTATTTGTTTGATAGATTCTGATCTAGCAATTTCTCGTCGGAACTTCAAATACAAGATGAAACCAAAGGCAATGTGTGGCGGAAGTAAGTAAAGAGCTATAAGAGAAATAGGAAGAGGTTGGCTTTGAAATTGTGTAACCTCCAACATTATTCCGGCTATTGCAAATAGAACCAAATATGATAAGAGTGACAATTGTACGATATTTACAAAATATCCTTTGTCAGCTAGTTTCCTATATGTTCCATGCAGTAATACACCAAGCTCTCCGTAAAGAAACAGGTTACCGACGATCGCACCTGCGAATGTCAGTTGTTTTGCCAAAGGCCCCAATGTCTCCACTGCCTGGGACTCTAACACTCCAGGCATTAGCGAGAATATGGTCTGAGCAGCAAGCTCAGGAATGAATAACCCCCCAGCAAAGACTCTAAGAAGAAATGAGATTATGAGGGATACGCCTCCTACCGCGAAACCTAGCATAAAGTACTTTCTTCCGTCTGTCACTTCCAAGCACCCATTAGATCTATACCATAACTTACACTAATCTTCTTCTGATCCAACATTTGCTTAGATATCGATCCTACACGTGAAAGGCATCTCAATTTAGATTCTCTTCCTCCATCTAGCGTAGCTTACGTTCTAACTCTGAACGTAGTATTGTATGCAATCTCTTCGCCGTATTATCATGCCTTCCTATATACAACAATCTTGCCATCAGGTTCTCTTCCGCGAGTAACTCTATTAAGGGCATTTTGCTGTACCTCTTCGCAGCTTCTTCAATTATCTCATCCATCATGCTTGTCATGCCTGCTAGTTCGCTATGGATAAGTTAAATTCATTTTTCCATCTTTTGTCCAGATCTGACCCAAATCTTGATGGTCTCCATGATCTGCCGCAAGTAAGAAAAAAAGGTTATGCGGCTTTCAACTCTGCGTGGCCAAACAGCACAGAAAACATCTTGCACCATATCAGTACATTGTCATATTCCTCTAGATTAGCATCCTCCGGTATGTCGTAGTTCTGATTTCCAATGTTGCCCTTCAGTCTTCCCAAGTTAACGTATCCATCGTTTATGCTTGTTCCATCTTTGGACAGGTACACATATAGATCAGGACCGTTGGTTGCCTTGAAGTTCTCTAAGCGCAGTACTCGATGCATGGTTTGATCGTCACTTGCCGTAAGTATCTTCGCTATGCCTTCAGCATTGTGTATTCCGTCATTTACTCCTACAAAGTTTCCTCTCAATGCTGTAGTAGGTTCAGTTGCCGTCATCTTTTCCGGTAATGGTTCGTCAACTACTGCATTTATGAACAGCGGTGAATATAGTGGATATGTAGCTATCACCACTATCGCTGCAATTATTGGTGCGATTATTTTTTTCTTCATGGTTCCTAGTTTCTGATTTAGGGATTTAATGATTTCCCCAAATGTTATCCAATTCCATGCCAAATCGGCTTCCATAACCTAGCAGTGAGTTACACAACTAACTATCGTTAAAAAATATTCTAGTTCGCGCGGCTGGCGTTCAGGTTATGCCGTCATAGCAATTGTAGCGTCAAAATCCAGTATCCAGTTATCTGCTCCGATCCGCATCGTTGCCGATTTCCTGTCCTGACCTGGTACAACCACTACTGGCTCATCTTCCGTAGACAGCGGCAGAGGACCTGCTAGTGTTGCAAACATGTCTAAATCGTGCAATTCGCTTCCGGCAGCTTCCAATAGAATCCGTTGTACTTGAATATTCATTACTCCTCTGTCCAAAGAATAAGTAGTATCGTCCATCGTTAGCTCACCAGAGACAAGCTGAAAGCCGAACTGCGGCACGCCATAAGTTTTAACGCTTACAACAACCCATTCCAGCTTACCCGAAACTGGTTTATAATCAGGAGTTCCAACTATGTGCGCTACGCCGTTGATATCTAGGAGATAATGGGAACCATCGGAAGGTATGTTGATCGTCGGCTTGTTACTATCGTCTGCATGGTGTGCAAAGGCCGGAACTGTAAAGACAGATAGAAGCAATACCGATGCAATCATTCCAAGAACTATTTTCATTGGACTACCTTTTTTATTCAAAGACATTATCATTGCTAAAACTCTATGTGTGTAACATCTTATTAATATCTTCTGAGTTTCTCATTCGGTGCATGCTCAATGATTCTCGCTAAATGGAACAGAATTAGAAAAACAAATTTAACGTATATAGCATAAGCAATAGCATGCAAGTTAGTGGGGACCATAATACATTATCTACAATGAAACTTGTTTCCCTTAATGTAGGAACTCCACGCGAAGTGACCTTGAAAAACAGAACCATAACAACGGGGATCTTCAAAGAACCAGTTAAAGGACGAGTCATGCTGCGTAGACTCAACATTGATGGTGATAAGCAAGCAGATCTGTCTGTGCATGGAGGTGCCGACAAAGCCGTATACGTGTATCCTAAAGAACATTACGAATACTGGCGACAGAAATTACCTAACATGAAACTACCATGGGGGATGTTCGGGGAAAACTTTACAACAGAAGGATTGATGGAAGATAAAGTTAAGATTGGCGATCGTTTTCGCATAGGAACTGCTGAACTGAAAGTTACACAACCAAGACTGCCGTGCTACAAGCTAGGGATCAAATTCGGACGAGCTGATATGGTCAAACGTTTTTTGGCCAGTGGTCGCACTGGGTTTTATCTGGCAGTATTGCGGGAAGGTATGGTTGGAGCTGGCGATACAATAGAATTGATCAGCCAAGGAAAAAGTAATGCTACTGTTGCGGACATTGTAAGGTTATATGCGCAAAAATAGGGTTTTGGATTGTCGTATTAGTTTTCGATGGTTGATAACTTGCATGATTCCACCGTTGCGTCTTGGACATCGTCCTCTGGATCTTCATTAAAGTGATCGTTAGTGATCAAGACTACACATCGCATAGAATGGAACTGCACTTCTGTAACTGTCTGTGTTGCTAAGTTCTCGTATACTTCAGTGAATAGGATTACCTCTACTTTCTTAAGCGTTGGGAAACACTCGAATGGAATGGCATCGCCACATACTTCCCCTTGTGCGTCTACTCCCAGCTCTCTTATCGGATCCCCTAGCGGGCAGATGAATACTTCTTTCTGTGCCTCTATTGTCTTTGCTGTTGCACCTTTGGTCACCGTATTCATTTCTTGTGGATGCGTGATATAGTTCAATTCTACGCAGTCACTCCCAACAGGTACCGGGCTTGACGAAATTGGTTTTGACTCGCAATCAATCACTGTGGCAGTACCTTCATCCTTGATACATGTTACTGCTACAGCGCTTGAAGCTATAACTTCTCTATCAGCAATATTTTCGTATAATTCAATATAGGTGGTAACATCAACTATCACACGTAGATTTCCTTGGTTTAATCTGCAGTCAAAGATCTCCTTCTCTGCATGTATAGTCTTCACAATATTCTGGTTTCTAACAGTATTCATTGATATTGGATCTTCGGGCTGGGTTGGTTTACTCCCACCATTAATTATTTCTGTTACTCCTCTCAACTCACAATCATCATAGGCTGGAAGTCCTTGTACACCAACAGAGTATGCTTGATTCATTATAGGTTGAACTAGAACAAATGCCATGATCAATACAGCACCCAGACTTATTCCTGAGTACTTTAGTCTCTTAGCGTACGTTTCCATCTCTGAGAACAGTAAAATCACGCTAGGCTATTAAGCTGTATGTAATTTGCTTTACAATTATCCATGTCATCATTACTATGACTTGAAAACCATAAAACCATACAACAGATTCTATTGCTAGAATCTATAACTTGAGTTACAACCCGTACCAAATCTTATGAAAAATCACATTACATCCACATCATGCGGCATGCTTTCCATGAAGCCTGCCGTAGTTATCTTGATGAACTCCGCATTCTTCTGCATTTCAGGTATCGTGCTTGCACCGCAGTAGCTCAACCCAGAACGTAAACCTCCCGCTAGCTGTCTTACAATCTCAACTACACTTCCCTTGTATTCTACCAGAGCTTCAACGCCTTCAGGAACATAATCATTAAGATCATCTTCGATAGTTAATCCACCCTCCTCCCTGAACTTTCTTCCCAAGGATGCATAGAACGAGGCCATCCCTCTGTAGATCTTGTATCTCTTGCCATTCTTGGTCAGATTCGCACCAGGGCTTTCGTCAGTACCGGCAAGCAGACTGCCTATCATTACTGTCGATGCGCCCGCAGCCAATGCCTTCGTAATATCGCCAGCATTTCTTATGCCTCCATCTGCTATCAGAGGGATATCATGGTCCTTGGCAGCCTTCGCACAGTCCATTATGGCCGTTAGTTGGGGTACGCCAGAACCTGTTACTATCCTTGTTATGCATATCGAACCCGAACCAACACCAACTTTCATAGCGTCTACACCAGCTTCAATGAGATCTTTAGCACCTTCTGGAGTTGCAACATTGCCAGCAATAAGCTCGCAGTCTGGAAATGCTTTCTTGATCATATGCACCGTCCTGATAGCATTCTCGCTATGCCCATGAGCGATATCAACGACAATAGTATCAGCACCAGCCTCCATCAAGGCTTCAGTTCTGTCCATAAAATCACCTTTGACACCAACTGCTGCTCCCACAAGCAACCTGCCCTTCTTGTCCTTTGACGCAAAAGGATGCTGCTCCATTTTGGTAATGTCCTTGCGCGTAATCAAACCCTTGACACGCTTCTCCTCATCGACCAACGGCAACTTTTCGATTCTATATTTGTGCAGGAGCTCCTTGGCATCCTCGATTGTAATACCATACTTTGCTGTCACAACATTTCTGGTCATGATGTCCGAAACCTTCCTGTTCAAATTGTTCTCGAATTCAATGTCCCTGCCAGTCACTATGCCAACAAGCTTGCTGCCATCTTCAATGACCAGCAAACCAGAAATTCCTCGCTTGCTCATCTGGTCAAGAGCATCCTTTACCGTCTGGTTCTGTGTTATAGTGTAAGGCTGTTCGATGATTATACTTTCGGAACGTTTCACCTTCTGCACCTCTTCTACTTGCTGCTCAATCGTCATGAACCTGTGGATTATGCCTATGCCTCCCTCTCTCGCAAGCGCTATGGCCATGTTTGATTCAGTAACCGTATCCATGTTTGCGCTCACCATGGGTATGTTGAGGCTGATCTTGCGAGATAGTTTTGTTTTTAGATTAGTCTGTGATCTAGAAATTACGTTAGAGCGCTTCGGGACTAGAAGCACGTCGTCGAATGTCAGTCCTTCCTTAATATCCAACTAATCCCTCGCTAGTAATTCAAAATAAGTATTATAAGCCTTTGCCTTATTTTCTAATTCTGACAGCAATTATTCTTCAACAATTACCTTCATAGTTAAAGGAGACATCAACGGATGGTGACAGTCTAAGCAATAGAATACAAATATTTCTACAAGGCATTCTCCCGGTTTCTCTGGTATCCAGCTCTGTTGTGGAGTGTAGTCCCCCGCTTCCAAGCTGCCTTGAACCAGAGAAAGTTGATCGGTAAAACCCTCCCCGTCCTTCACTTGGATGGCGTATGCAAATTCCTCCGGCGTTTTCGCAGGAATTGCTAGTTTGAAAGTAATCTTTTTGAGTTCTCCAACGTTGGCTGTGAAGGTTGGCACTTCTTCAGCAGCATATACATTTGCTATTGATGGTAAGAAGAACGATACTGCAATTGTTAGTATTATCAAGAATCTATACATATTTTGCAAGTATGATTATCACGTTAAGAATCTCTTAAATCTTTCAGTTTGCTTTATGCACGCTTGTGTCTAAATTTGTAATGTTCCTGCATGCAGCTCTTCGAACAAAAGATTGCTTTGCAATTTTCATCGTAACATGGAATAGGTTCTTTTTCATTGAAGATCGCACGGCAGTAGACACAAATAGTCTCAAGTTCGGGATAGTTTCTGTTAAGATGCTGATCGCAGTTTCGCTTCTCCTTGAACCATAAAACTTCTGATTTGCGCTTTTCAGCATACGTGAGTACGGTATTGTACGCCTCGTAGTAACCTTCTGCTCTGAACTGGCGTATGAACGACCTTCCGTTCTTTCTAAACGATACTAGCCATTTTTCTGCTGGAATTATTTCATCTTCGTTCCTTGCTATCTTCTTGCTCACGATGCAAATAGCAAGGGACGCATACATAGAGCTTTTGGGCGCAAGTCTTAACGTCGCATTAAAGCTTTAGCAATCTTTACTGCCTGCACTGTCGAAGAAACATTGTGAGTTCTTATTATGTGAGCCCCATTGAGTGCACATATAGTTTCAGCAGCTAATGAGCCAAACAATCTATCTCCTGGGTTTTCTATATTCAGAATCTTACCTATGAACGACTTTCTTGATACAGAGATGCAGATAGGTTTGCGAAGGATTTGCAGATCTTTCAGTCTTCCAATCAAGATCAGATCTCTATCCAGCCATTTTCCCTTCATCCTAGTGAAGAATGGATTATTGCCCTTCGCTCTGAAGAAGCCTATAGCAGGATCTACGATTATCTTGTTTGATCTTATTCCAACATTGCCTGCTATCCTGATGCTATTTTTTAATGCCTGAATAGTTGTCCTTACGGCATTTCCGGATACAATATGCTTTTCATATGCAGAGAGAATCACAGATGCCCCATGATCTGCAACGATTCTTGCCATTTCTGAGTCATACTTTAGACCAGTTACATCGTTGATTATATCAGCTCCAAGGTTCAGTGCTTCTTCTGCAGTTTTTGATCTTGGTGTGTCAACAGATATTGGTAAACTGCATGCATGTTTGACAATCCTGACAGCATGCTTGAGCCTCTCGATCTCTTTTTCGATGGATATCATGGTCTTCAGGTACGGCGCGGTTGACATTGCCCCTATATCTATAAAGTCTGCGCCTTGCTCTTCCATTTGTTCCGCTGTCTTTGCTATTTCTCTTGCAGAAACTTTCACTGATTGCTTGTAGAAAGATTCAGGGCTGACGTTGATCACGCCCATTATTCTTGTTTTATCGCCAACTGGAACACTGCCCATTAACCCTTTGATCTTCATAAACTATCATCCGCCATCTGCAAATATTACCTTACCACTAGAACAGGGCAGGTAGCATGTGCGGTAACACCGCTCGTAACGCTTCCAAGAAGCATTTTTGTAAACATGGATCTGCCCCTCGTGCCAATGACTATCAGATCCATATCTTCGTCTTCTGCAAACTTCACTATGGAGCCTACAACGGACATTGCAGCAGTGATTACCTTGGTCTTTATGTCAACGCCCTTGCTCTCCGGAAAGTTCTTTATCTTCTTGAACCACTCGTCAGCTTCCTGGCGAACTTCTTCGTAGTATTTCTCTAGATGCCCTGCATGTAATGGCAAGGGTGGGATGTCGCTAACGTGCAACAACGTTATCGATGCACCCTTTTCGTCTGCCAGTGTAAGTGCATGCCTGGCAGTGTTGAACGATGTTTCTGAACCGTCTATAGGAACCAAGATCTTCTTGATCTCATTCTTGTGATTTGCCATCTTCGCATTGTCTAAAATTCATGGTGATAAATCTTTTGTGATGAAGTCTTATCAGATCTTAGGAACGCCAGAAATCAAGACATCATCTATTTCTGTATCTTCGCTTGAAGAACTTTGTTTAGACACAAATCTCAGATTGAAGCCTGAATTAAGATACCCTGACAGGTTAAAGGTTTCCTGATGCCATGTGTCATCATCGCCGCTTCTGTTTGTCCAGGAAAATATCGTATTCCAGTTCGTTCCGTCAAATATCTGCACTCTCAAAAATTCATTATTATCCAAGTCATTATCTACATATCTCCAGAACGTGAGTGTTGCACTTTGATAACCACTCAAATCGACAGCATTACTCGTGAGTATGCAACCGGTAGAAGAAGTGCATCTATCGGCATGTGCAACCAAATTCGATGCGGTATGTCCTGGAACATTCTTTTCCGCGAATTTCTCAACATTCCAGTCGAACTCGTTGGATTCTGTCCATTTAGCAAAGTTGGGGAAATCATCGGAAAATATCTGCTCTACTGGAGGGTTCACTGTTATGTCTACCATAGCAATATTGCTGTCCAACGAACCATCATTAGCCTTGAAAGTAAAACTGTCAAGACCGACGAAATTAGTATTTGGTGTGTAGGTTAGGCTTGGAGCAATTCCCGACAGGACGCCATTTGTTGGTCCGACGACTACAGAGTATATCGGTGCACCCCCATCCACGTCGCTACCTGCTAAAGTGATAGCAACTGGTGTATCTTTGGTAGTTGTGACAGATTGATTATTTGATACCGGTGCATCGTTTATAGCGTTAACAGTGATGCTTACAGATCCCGTATCGGTTCCTCCTTTTCCATCTGATATTGTATAAGTAAAGCTATCTGCTCCATTCGAGTTTAGATTTGGATTGTATGTTACGGTTCCGTCTCCATTGTTAGTTGCCACACCTTTAGATGGTGCTGAGACTGACGTAACAGTTAACGTATCAAAATCCGGATCGCTGTCACCTGCTAGAACATTGACAATTACAGATACGTCCTCCTCTGTTGTTGCAGAGTCATCTACTGCTACTGGAGCATTATTTGGTGGAGGCGGAGGTGCGCTTCCTGAGGAAAGATCCACGAAGTAAGGACCGCTTCCTGTGTATGAATAAACTTCCAACGTATAGATCCCTGTTGTAGAAACCGATGCCTTTATGGTCTCCTGCCTAGTTGTCCCGTCAGAAATCGCAATTAATGTACTACTGGGGCTGTAAAGTTCAATATCAAAATCAGGGGAACTTGAAGAAGACCATGATGTCATAATCATTGCTATGGAGATTGGATATGATGTATCTGCAACATCAATACTCCAAGTGTCAGTCGAACCAGTTGCTCCCAGACTATCAGAGATGAAGGTATGAGTTGGTACAGCTATGTTTCCAAGAGATGCTACCGATAGTGCGTTGTTGACAGCCTCGTAAGCATCAAGACGCCCAGCACCATAATCAACATCGATACCCGCCGGACCCCAATCTATAGCTGTGTTCATGATCCTAGCCTTCACATCAGCAGGTGTCAGTGATGGGTTTGCGTCCAGCATAAGCGCAGCTACACCTGCAACGAATGGAGTGGCCATACTTGTTCCGCTAAGAGTTGTATAGCCAGTAGTGGTACCACTTTGTGCCGCGGTTATTGAAACTCCTGCCGCAACAATGTCAGGCTTGATTCTATTGTCGGCTGTTGGACCTCTGCTTGAAAAGTATGCTATCGAGAATCCCAATTCGCCTACGTCAGCCATTGCACCAACTGTTATAGCGTTTTGCGCCGCACCTGGTGAGCCTATGGTGCAAGTTTTGGGTCCGCTGTTACCAGCAGCAACAGTAACTACTATTCCATTATTTACTGCACTGTTTATAGCTAAACTGAGGCTGTCACTACCATTTGAACAACCAGTGCTACCCAAGCTAAGATTCATGATCTCAATACCATACAGTGCCTTGTTTTGCACAACCCAGTTCACTCCGCTTATGACCGTGCTTGTAGAGCCAGATCCAGCAGAGTTCAATACTTTGACTCCTACCAATGCAGCCCTTGGAGCCACACCAGCATATGCAGGGTTTGCCTGACCCTCACCAGCGGCGATGCTTGCAACATGAGTTCCATGACCATTATCATCCATGCAAACTGTTCCACCGTTGACAAAGTCCCTACATGCTATGATCTTGCCAGAATCAAGATCCAGATGATTTGGATTTATGCCAGTATCTACTACTGCAATGACTATGTCATCCTTGCTATACACAGTTGGATTTCCATCAGCATTACCATCAACGCCTAAATCAGTCCTAGCCTGCTGTACCCCAAACCATACAGTAGATTCGTCCAAGAATGCGTGGACCTCAAGATCAGGTTCGATTTGAAGAGTGTCACTAAGTGCTGCCAGTGCAAGGATCTGTTTCTTGGTCATTGTTGCAGAAAATCCAGGTATTACTGAATAAACATCATCTATCTCAAATTCACCAAGGAATTTCTTAAGTAACTTCACTTTCCCTCCTGCTTGGTCGCTTGGGAGATTTAGTAAAGCTATTACATCTTTCTTGTAACTATCTGACTTGTTCTTAATTTCTTCATCGAGCGCGTCAACTATCTTGTTTTTATCTGAATCCTTCTGGCTTTTTGAGTTATTATCACTAGATTGTCCCTGCATCTCTACTTCCCCGTCTTGGCTCGATTTACTTTCCTTTGAATATGCATAATCTATTGAAGAGAATGAGATAACGCTAGACAGGACTGTTACCAGTACAAATGTAAAGAGTAGTCTATGCGCCATTCAAGGCTCGAACCCCACTAAAACTAATAAGGGTTGTGGATTCAATGTTCCTTAATATTGATGAAAATTTTTCTACATTATGGTTTGTAAATTCGTATTTTCCTGCTATGCGTATACCGACTTTATATAACAACCAAAGCACGTTTTCTTTAGGTAGGCTAACATGGTCAAATCTAAAGCTTGGTAGCGCGATGATGGGAATAACCAGCACACTTGATATGTTAGAATAGTGCGCTAGAAAGGTGCGCCATGCAGCTGAATGAATGGTTAAAGCAGTACGATGTGCTGAGAATAAAGTTTGGATACAGTGTTGTGGAAGATCAGAATGCTGCTAGGTTCTTGAGTGAATTGCTAGAAGGCAAGTGCGTGGATTTGGAAACCTTGTCGAATTTGATCTCCAACAAAAACGTTCTTGTGGTAGGTGCAGGTCCATCATTGGAAGATAACCTTTCCAAGCTAAGTTCGTTAAAGCAGTTTACAATAATAGCTGCTGATGGAGCATCTCAAGCATTACTAGAGAATAATATCAAGCCAGATATTGTGGTAACGGATCTGGATGGAAGCCATGAGCATCTCTTGCAGGCTAACAAAATGGGTTCAATAATGGTCGTGCATGCACATGGTGACAATGTAGACTTGATGAGGAACTTGGTGCCCAAGATGAAGAACTGCATTGGTACAACGCAGGTAAAGCCATTGCACAATGTCTACAACTTTGGAGGTTTCACAGATGGAGATCGAGCTGTGTTTCTTGCAAGTGAATTTGGGGCAAACAATATAATACTTGTTGGAATGGATTTTGGAGAGAAGATTGGTAGGTACTCAAAGACAAAGGTCAAGGATGAAAAACTTAAGATTGCCAAGATGGCTGTTGGTAAGCAGCTTCTCGAATGGTTGTCTACATTTTCTGCATCTAAACTCTACAATGCATCGCCTAGCACGATAAATGGCTTCAAAAATATCAGTTTAGAAGAAATTCCCGCAATAACTTGAATCACTTGCCAGTATTCAAAAGCTTCTTCTTGTCGAGTATCTCTTTTTCGTTACATGAGAATGCTGGGATACCAAGTTGTCTGCATTCCTCCAACTGATCTGGACTTACTGTGCCAGCGGATGAATCCTTGAATTGAATGTCCGACGTTGAAGAAAAAGTTCCTAATTCTTCTTCTGATTTCTGCAGATACTGCACTGCTTCGTTAAAGGCATTTCTTGCAACATCGGTTTTGGAACGCAGATCAGACATTTCTGATGAGTCTGGCAATGAGCCAAACGCGAATATTGCTCCTATAACATTGCTAGAAGGTATCTGCAGCTGTTCACTTGTTTGTAACGCATCCTCTGTATATTGCAGCGCATCTCTTGTAGATTCTATCGATCTGGCAAAGTAATCAAGGCTCTGTATGAAATGAGGGTGAGATGATCTGTACCTGTCTGGAACATTCATGCCCAAGGCTTGTTGATGCAATTCATCGGCATAGTTTGCACGCAATGCTACCATGGACTTGCCGTCCGCTATGGAGAGCTGTTTGGTCTCCAATCTTGGTAAGAGATCACTCATGAACTCGCTAATGATCTGGCTTCGAGCGTATACAATCTTATTTACGCCACTGACGTAATCATTTTCTGCCGATTGTTGATTGGCAAGATAAAATCCAAAGATTCCTATAGCAACAGCTGCTATGCCGATCCCAGTAACAACCAGCCTGATTTTATCCACGGTACACATAGCATTTGATAGTTATAAAAGATTTAGATATGATTTTGGAAATACCTTCTAATATTGGTTTAGCTAATTTTAGTCATGGGAAAAAAAGAATTAGTGAAATCAGAAGAAGAGTGGAAGAGAGAGCTTACACCTGAACAGTATGAGATCTGCAGAAATAAAGGCACGGAAAGACCTTTCTCTGGTGAATACAATAACTGCAAGGATAAAGGGATCTACACGTGCGTGTGTTGTGGCAATGAGTTATTCAGTTCAGAGACAAAGTTTGATTCGGGTACGGGATGGCCGAGTTTCTGGGAGCCAATTAATGCGGAAAGCGTTGAGAAAGAATCTGATGGTAATTATGGTATGATAAGGGTAGAGGTAACCTGCAATAAATGCGGTGCACATCTTGGACATGTGTTTGATGACGGACCAGCACCGACACAACAACGCTATTGCATGAATTCTGTAGCTCTGAAGCTTGCTAAACAGAGCTGAAAACTATCTTACAAGAACCCTAATAAATTTAATACTTACAGGCAAAAACATACAGTATATAGATGAAAGAAAATAAGAAAACAGATGCAGAAGATTTGCCAGCAGCGAAGAACATATTTTCAAAACGCATAACATTAACGACTGCAAAATTATTAGCACTAATCATTTCTGTCATAATTATCTCGGTTTTGATCACGACGTATTTCATGTACAAAGAGGCTCCTAATATTTTCACAGATTCCAGTGCACAAGATGATAAGAATGGTGCAGTCGTGCTTCCCGCAAGTACAAGTATCGAATTAAAGACAGATCTGAGCAAAGCGTTGCACAACTCAATCATTTCTGGAGGTGATTTTGTTGTGAGAATGCAGAAGCCAGATGGAAGTTATGAATATGAATACTATCCAGAAACTGACAGTTACAGCATGGACAACAATATGCTGCGGCATGCTGGTGTTGTATACTCTCTGGTTTTGCTTTACGAATACAGTCACGAACCAAAATATCTTGAATCTGCAAAGAAAGGTGTTGATTTTCTACTGCAACATCTTGAACATATTGACGATGATACAGCTTACATATTTCATGATAATGATGCAAAACTAGGCGGCGCAGGTCTTACCACTATCGCATTGGTAGAATTGGAAACCGTTGAAAAAACTGGAAAATATCTTGATACTATAAAAGATTTAACTAATTTCATTCTTTTCATGCAGGAGGATACAGGAAAATACAAAAGTTACTATATTTACAATGGAGAATATGAGATCGATGAAGATTCCTACATATATCCTGGAGAGGCAATGCTTGCTTTGATACGTGCCTACACGCTCTTTGAGGATCAGAGATATTTGGAATCTCTAGAAAAAGCATACGAGTATTACAGTATCGCATTCACCGAAGATCCCACAACGGAGTTTACTCCATGGACTGCACAAGCATTTGTGAGATTGTATGAAGTATCACCAAAACAAAAGTATGCAGACTATGTGTTTCAGATGGAAGACTGGTTAACGAGCCAGCAGTACCTCGATAATGCACCGAGACCAGATTATTTGGGTGCTTATGGAACAATGAGCATACCAGGCATAACTGCAGGTGTTAGAAGTGAAGGAGTTAGCGATGCTTATCTGTTGGCAAAGAAATTGGGATATGAAGAGAGAGCGGAGAGATACAAGCAATCTATACTTTTGGCGTCAAATTTTCTCATGAAACTGCAACATACAAAGGCGAACACTGGAGCATATCAGGATCCTGAAGAGCCTCTAGGTGCATTCGTTTATCAACTTGGATCTACTACTGCAAGGGTTGATTATACACAGCACGCTATCAGTGCAATGATCAAGACATTGACTTACGTGCCTCCCGACGAAGTCGCTATAGAAAAATATCTAGGATAACTGTCATTCCGAGCATATTGACTGACTAACTAGCTAAAGTTATCAGAAGGAGAGATCTACTATACTTCCGATTAGTAACACACGATACTGAAAATTATTCGTGTTGATCCATAGTGCCTTAAATCGCATAACAAGAAAGATACCAGAGATGAAAAGACAATACTGGGGAACAGGTTTAGCTGCCCTTCTAACGCTAGCGTTCGTTCTGGTACAACCGACTCAGGTTACAGCACAGTATGAGAGTTTAAGCGATGATGACGTAATAGCAATGATTGAAGAACATACAGGCGACTTGTCTCCTGAGGATGAGCAGAAGATCAGGGATCAACTTGAACACTTGAGAGAGCAAGGGAGCAATAAAGCCCAGACAAGTGTATCAAATGTTACTGTGGAAGGAATTCCCGAGTATGACACATGTTCATCTTTGTATATTAATCTCTTTTTTGCGCTTGTATTCGGAATTAGTAACATTCCTGAAGATGGCATATCAATGACCACTGTAAGGAATGGAAACATAATCAAGACCACACATGCCGAAAAAGAAGTATTTAGTTGCGCTACTGCGCAAGGTGGCTTACCTATAACAGTCGATATCACTGTCTTTGGTGAGGTCTATGAAAACATTAGTACAAAATCAATCATAAACAAAAATGCTCTTGTGGTAACATGCGTTAAGGAAGGAGGCGGGTTAGTCCTTGATGGTGAAGATGATGATGTCGATGATGAAGATGGTCTTGTAGGACGGCCGGGAAGCGGTCAAGTGCTTGGATGCCAGAGTGCTCCAATACCAACAGGTCCGGTACCTGTCAGGAATTGCATTGAAGCTGCTAGTCCCATCATAACAATAGTGAGCGACATTACTGGAGATATAATTGCAGAAATTAACATACCACTCCCCGTAGATCATCCACAAGAAATGAATACAGTGAACAAAGGCAACATCGTGAAGACTATAGAAGCTCAAAAAGAGATCTTCATATGCAACCTTGACTTTCTTACTGAAGGAACTAACGATTTTGTGATTGATGTAGGATCAGTTTTAATAGTCTTTCCAGGGTACGAAAAGAAAGTTGACATTGTAACATTTACGGAGATATGGGAAGACTTGAGCCTGCTCCCAGCTAACCCGGTAGTGAAGAAAGAATTTCTTGTATTTCGATGCGTAGTTGGGATGATCGTGGATGACGATGGCGATGGTACACGGTTAGGTTCTGCACCTTTTGATCTGGACCTAGAAGATTTTGTGGCTTCGGTAGAATCATGCCAATTTTCTGCAATACAAGATTAAGCGACATACTTCCGATTAGTAACACAAGATACTGAAGATCATCATATATCTTTCATAGGTGTTTTTTAACAACCGAACGTACTTCTCATGTAAGAGATGGAAACCCAAGCTAAGCGACTTCAGTATTCAGGAATAGCACTAGGTGCTGTTCTAGTTATGGCATTTGTTCTAGTACAACCAACAATGCAGAGGGCTAACGCAGTTGGTGTAGAAGGACTCCCAGGTTATGATACTTGCCGTCCCTCTCTTACACAGGCTGAGGATCCCATCTCGATGAATACGGTCAGAAGTGGAAATATAGTGAAGACCATACATGCAGAAAAAGAGATCTTTAGGTGTGATCTTGACCAAGGTGAACTCGAGGTTATAGCAGATGTCACGACATATATCGAAGTTTATGAAAATATCGTTACCAGAGAAGTTCTAAGTTCGTCAGCTGTTGTGACAACCTGTCTGAAAGACGAAAACACTAGTACAGTGATTGATTGTGAGTCCTATGTACCTCCAACAAGTCCAGTATTTGTAGGAAGCGGATGTGAAGAGGGAACAGGAGAACGTTCTATAAAACATCCTCAAGAAATGAATACCGTGAACAAGGGTATCACTGTAACGACAATAGAAACGCAGAAGGAAGTCTTCTTTTGTACACTAACCTTGGCGGTTAAGAAAGTTGATGTTGTCACGTTCACCATAGTATTCGAAAATCTGGCGACGCAGACTGTTGATGAAGTACAATTCCATGCGATGCGATGCGTGGTTCTGATTACAGACCAGACTGATGACCTGAGAGACGCAACAGTAGAAACCTGCCAGTTCTCAACAATCCAGAACTAAACGATCTAATATTATTTTGGAAATCTTACCTTAATTTTCTACATCTGGCAAACCTTCTAGCAAAACCAAATTTACCATACTTCCAATTAATAACATAGGATACTGAATATCCCACTGCATATTTCATACCTGTTTATAATCTATGAAGCTGTAAGGGAATGAAGAGATGGAAACCCAAGCTAAGAGACTTGAGTACTCAGGAATAGTATTAGGCATTGTTCTAGTAATGGGCGTTATTCTTGTACAACCTGTTATGAATCAGGCATATGCTGTTGGAGTTGAAGGACTTCCAGCATATGATGACTGCAGGTTCCCCTTGATACGTGAAGATCCTATATCGATGAATACAGTCAGAAGTGGAAATATAGTAAAGACGATACATGCAGAGAAGGAAATCTTTGCATCTTCCTGCCATCTTGAGCAGGGCGGTTTACCAGTCATTGTAGATCTTACTACGTATGTAGAATTATATCAAAACATCAATGATAGGGAAGTCATAAAGGCGTCAGCTCTGGTGGTGACCTGCATAAAGGACTTTTTCACTGCTACAGTAATTGATTGCGAGTCATTCGTACCACCATCAACTCCAGTGCCCGTAGGCTCCGATTGCTATGAAAATACAAGCATTACACATCCACAAGAAATGAATACTGTGAACAAGGGTAGTACAGCGAAGACCATAGAAGCACAGAAGGAGGTCTTCATTTGTGAGCTCGGTCTGGAAGCCTGCTCGCTTGAAGTCGAAATCATGTGTCCAGAAACAGGAGTACTTAAGAAAGTTGAAGTCGTCCTATTCACTGACATATACGAAGATCTATCTACACAAACAATAGAAGAGGTGCAGTTTCATTCGATGCGATGCGTGATACTGATTACTGACTTTGGAGACGACCTGCCTGATGGAACAGTAGAAACCTGTCAGTTCTCCACCATCGAAAACTAACACAAGCCAGCATCTTATCGTTTGGAAATCTTGTTTTCTATATCTGGCAGAGCCTTTCTAGTAAAACTAAATTTATTATACCAGTTCGCTTTAACAAAGCTTGATGGGCTATTCAGAAGATGAAGTTAAGAAAGTTGCAGAACTTAGAGAATGGTTGGTCAAACAGATAGCAGATAGGGAAGACGAAGTATCTAGACTAAAAACCTCGTTGGCGATCATAGACAATGTTCTGAAGCAGGTAAGTTTCAGGCCCGCGGTTGCGCTGAGCCAGCCAGGTGGGAAGGAAACCGAATATGGAGAAGTCAGGCAGTTAAAAACAAAAGACAATGTTATACTTGCAAACGCTTACACTGCACCAAGTTCCGTTACAATCGTACCTGTGAGTGAAATTAGACTGAACATAAACACCGCACCATTTCAATCGTTTTTCCTTAACAGGATACTTGAGGGAATGAAGGGGAAGGATCAAGAGCGTGTAGATAAGGGCGAATTGAAGACAGATGAGACTATAGATTACAGAGTCGAGGAGGATGACGGCATGATAAGGAAGATCGTCATAAGCAATTACAGAGATAAAGAGAGATTGAACGAAATAATCAATACCGCCACTTGGGTATTTACTCGGATGCTGGAAAAGACAAGGTAGCGTGACATGGACAAGATCATAGTTCTGGATTTCGGTTCCCAATACGCACACTTGATATGCAGGAGAATCAGGGAGTGCAAGGTATACTCTGAACTTGTTTCCTACAATATCTCTGCAGATGAATTAAAACAGATGCAGCCTACCGGATTGATATTTTCTGGGGGTCCAGCAAGTGTTTATGAACAAAACGCACCCATGTGTGACAAGAAGATATTCGATCTAAATCTACCAATACTAGGCATATGCTACGGTCATCAGTTGCTTGTTCACAGTTTTGGTGGCAAGGTCAAGAAAGCCAATAGGGAATATGGAAGTGCTGATCTTATGATCGATGACTCTTCCGATCTTTTCAGCAGCTTGAATTCAAAGGTAAGGTGCTGGATGAGCCACGGCGATGCTGCAGAAAAACTTCCCGATGGTTTCAAAGTCATAGCTCATACAAGCAATTCATTCGCAGCTGCGATAGGCAATAAAGAAAAGAAAGTGTATGGAATCCAATTTCACCCTGAAGTAGCGCATACTGAAAAAGGCATAGAAGTACTGAGGAACTTTTCAACCAAGATCAGTAGTGCAAAACAAGAATGGGACATGAAGAACTTTGTAGAAAATGCTGTGCAGGAAATTAAAAGACAGGTTGGAAATGAAGCTGTCTTATGTGCCACTAGCGGTGGAATCGATTCCACAGCCGTTGCTCTGCTATTACACAGAGCAGTTGGTGACAGGTTAAGATGCGTCTTCGTGAATCATGGTTTGCTGAGGGAAGGCGAGGAAGATGAAGTTGTGAAGATGTTTAAAGACAATTTCGGTATCAAATTGATTTACGTCGAAGCCCAGGAAAGATTTATGCAGAAATTGAAGGGTGTTACTGATCCAGAGGAAAAACGTATGATCATCGGCGAGGAGTTTGCAAGGGTGTTTGAGGAAGTTGCAAAAACACAAGGACCTTTTCAATGGCTAGCACAAGGAACGCTATATCCTGACGTTATAGAGAGCGGTGTTTCGAAAGGACCTGCTGCTCGAATTAAATCACACCATAATGTTGCTGGTCTCCCTGAATGGTTAAATCTAAAGGTGATCGAACCATTGCGCAATCTGTACAAAGATGAGGCTAGAGAGGTTGCCAGATTACTAGGAATGCCAGAATATCTGATAAAGCAGCATCCGTTCCCAGGACCTGGTCTGGCTGTTAGAATAGTTGGCGAGGTTACGAAGGAGAAGGTAGAGATGTGCAGGAAGGCAAGCAAGATAGTTGAAGATGAGCTGGTAAAGGCTAACCTGTACGACAAAGTATGGCAAGCGTTTGCCATGCTAGGTGATGACAAAGCCGTTGGAGTGCTAGGTGATGAAAGAGTTTATGGCAATATAGTAACCGTAAGGATCATTGAATCCGTTGATGCGATGACTGCTGACTGGGCAAGAATTCCTTATGATCTTTTAGAAAAGATGAGCAACAGAATAACTAATGAAATTGAAGGTGTGACATGGGTAACGTATGCTGTGTCAAGCAAGCCGCCTGCAACAATCGAACCGCAGTAGGAATGAAAGAAATAGATAATACAAGGAAGAAACGATGGTTTGTACACGGTTCAGATTGCTTTGAACCCACGGCAGTAGAGGGGATATAGACAACGCCAGAAATGTAGCCCATACGGTCGCTAGTATCATCGTCTTAACCAAATCTTCGTTGAGAGCAAAATGAAGAAAGTAGTCTAAAGTGAAGAATACTTACACATTGTTAATTATCACTGATTCATCATACGGTATTATTGCGTAAGGTAGTTGGTGCTAGCATTGGCGGTGGAATTGCCGTTGCCATTATTATTGCTGTCATTTTAATGAATTTTTATGCATTAAGCAATATGCAAATAAGACAGCGAAGTATCGGAAATTTTGATTTCGTCACGTTCAGCATGGATATGCAATTAGATGCTTGTAATCCAACGCCATTTCCTGCATATTTCGACCAATATCTATTTACCATATACTACAAAGGCAAAGAATTCGCTACTATGACCCTTCAAGGTACTACAATAATGCCCAATCAAATGATCACGCTAAAAGGGAACGTTGCCATAAATACACAAATGGTCGCGGGGATGTTTATACAGGCATTTGCAAACGCATTCTCAGGACAAGAACAGGAAACGTTCAATGAAAATGACATGACAGTTAAAGTAACATTAGACTCCAAGATCATCGGTTTAATTCCATTGTCACAAAGTAGGGAATTTTCCTTTTCAGAATTCAAGCAGCTTATGACTTCGCAAGATACAAGAGGATTTTCTTGTGCATAAGTTCTTCCCTAGGACATGATGAACGTGAAAGGATTGTTAGAAATTTTATTAGAAATTTTATTATCGTGACATTAGTCTAGAATTGAAGGCTAGAAAGGAACTTGCGAGAAAGACACGAAGGAACCAGAAGGACAAACATCTTAGGAAAATGATTCATCTTAGTAAATTTGTAGGATGACTGCTGTAAGGTACAGACCCATATTTGAAAACTATAACTCACATTACATATCGCTTTTACATAACATTACTGAAACAATGGTAGAATGAAGATAATTGCCACCGCGATGGTTATGATCTTATTGATAGGCGTGTTTGCATTTCCTAATGTTCTTGCTCAAGCTGGAACATTGACTGTACAGACTGATAAGGATAGTTACAAAATAGGTGAAGACATCAAAATAAGCGGAACTGTACCTGCTGTTATAGAAGGAGTTCCCGTTGCAATCCAAGTATTCAACCCAAGAAATACAATGTATACAATTGACCAAGTAACACCCAATGCGGATGGTACTTACTCTGCAACTTTCGATATAACAGGTAAGTTAGGAATAAATGGTATATACACTGTCAAGGTAACATACTCTAACCAGAGTGTGCAAACACAGTTTGAGATTGTTGGTGCATATACTGGAGGAGGATCTATAAGAGTAGAGTACGAGGGTAATGTTTTCTATGTAAATGCACAATTGTCGAATGGAAGCGTGCGTGGTATCGATGTTGATCCATACTTTAGAAGTGTAATAGTGTCGATAAGCACAGGATATAATGATGGAGATCTTACAATAACTCTTCCACGAGCTCTTATTGATGCTAGATTTAACACGTGTGTTGGTAGTGATGATAGGTTCGTAGTATTTGTTGATGGTCAGGAAGAATACTATTACGAAACAGATAAGACTTCTATAGATAGGAGTTTGTTGATGCAAGTTTATGCTGGAGCTCAAGAGGTTGAGATAGTTGGTTCGTGCATAGTAGGGCAAACTCAATCACCACAGAAACCAAGTGTTACAAATACCAGTGTTACAGTGCAATCTGAGACTTTTGGAGAAACAATCACCATAAAGGGAAATGCATATCCAGTAATACAGGGTGGTCAAGTTGGAATACAAGTTTTCAATCCAGATAATGTGATGTACACTATAGATTCTGTTACTCCAAATTGGGATGGTAGTTATTCGTCAACAATCAAGATTGGAGGAAAGATGGGTACAAATGGTATGTACACTGTTAAAATAAATTATTATGGTGCGTCTGCTCAGACGACATTCTTCTATAAGAAACAGGTTAGCGTGTCAACACCCAAGATCGATGGTAGTTTAGACTATGCAATAATCTTCCTTACGACTTGGGATGAATGTACTAAACTTAACTACAATGCTTTGAATTTTTACTCTTACTTGACGAATCAGTATTTGAACAAGTATGGTTTTCAAACCAGCAATCCGTATGAACTGTGTGTCAATACAGAGGAATTTGTAGAACAATCTGATAGATATTTGCGTGACGTTGCAGATAAGGACGCAATCATAATTATTACAAATATTTGGACTTCTCTAGATATGTTGTTGAACGAGTACAGTGGTAATAGCCATGTAGATCCAAACTGGGGTTCATTCACTCCTTATGAAGGGAAATATCTCATACTAACGAAGTCAGTAACATGGAGTCAGGCTTCTTGGACAGTGTCGCACGAATTGGCACATATGATCTTGTACCATCTTGGCACGCCTAGATCGGTTTATGCAGATGGTGTGCATTATATTGATGCTCTGTATGAAAATTGTGAAGATAAGTCACAATGTGGAGATGTATATTTTGAGATTCTATATCCAGTCGATCACGAATACTACGAGCTCATGAGAATAGATGCATTTGTTGATGCAGCAAAGTATGAACAACCCAGATCAGAGCCTGTATCCACAAGACAATACGAGCCAGAATACGGTTGGAATAAACTTCAGACATCACAACCAGTGATAGAACAAGATGGGCAAAAAACCTCCTATTTGTCGCTAGGATCGAATGTTCTTATCAAGACAAAGGTATCAAATTCTCAACAAGATATTCAGAAGTTTACTTTACTATTGCAAGTGAAAGATAGTGACGGCTTAACAGCATCGCTGACAATGTTGGAAAATGCTACCATTGATAGAGCCGATACTTCAACTATTTCACTGTCTTGGATACCATTTGAACGAGGAATTTACACCGTAGAAGTATTCGTATGGGAGAATGCTAATAATCCTACTGCTTTAGCACCAATGAATTCTTTGCAGGTAATAGTAAGTTAGAAATTACACACATTAGGAGACGATGTACCATAGAAGCATATCAATAACCTTGTCGTAGAATTGGCTGAGACAGATTGGAAGAGCAGATATTCATATCACATACCTTTGAAGACGTAGCAGAGGTAAACAAGTTACTTCAGGAATTATTTGGCGATAGTGGTATCAAACCCTTTATTGCTGCGATGGAAACGTGGCAACGTGGTGCAAAACCGAACTGGTTGTGGATTAAGCAAGAGATAGAGAAATCGAAGGCTTTGTTTCTATTCGTTACACCAAGCATACTGAAGCGTGAACACACACAAAATTGGATCGCTTATGAGACGGGTGTAGCAGCTACATTTAATCCGCCCAAGCCAGTTTGGATATTCCAGATTGCTCCTGTAGAATTCAAGATCCCTTACTTGACACACTACATCCTGATGCCTGAATTCAGGGAACAAAAAGAAAGAGAGCCAAAGCCAAGTGCTGTTGTTATGACTTGGCAGAATCCACCATGGCATCCACCAGATCCAGAGTTGCAAAAGAAATTTGCAGAATCTGTAGCTGCCAGTGTTATGGTTGGTCTTAGATCGTTTACAAATAAATTAGAACTTAAATACGGAGTAAAAAAGCTCGAGATAGACAAGGCGATTAGCATTACCTGTTATAATTGCAGATTGGCTTTCAAATTTTTTGATCTGACCGAGACATACAAGAGTTTTCCGTGTCCATCTTGTGCGAAGGATATTAACGTGCCGAAAGAGGGAGATAGCAGTGGACAACCGAAGATAGCCAGATTATGAAGAAGCGAAGGCAAGATGTGTTGTTAAGAGGATTACACTCCAAATCTTTCAGGTTCTGTTGTGAACTCTGATGCTAAAAAGAGAGGAGTTACACCGTATGTATGATACAGTAGCACTTTGCAATTAATTGGTGAGTCTCTAATAGAGATTCCAGCTTCGGAGAATGTTATATCAATACTAGTGCTGTCGGTAGGTTCGATTCTTTGTTGATCTACGTATTCTGGTGCGAACACATAGTGCTTGTCCGTATCGAACTCTAAGACTGCTTTGGTTAATCGAGTGCCTATATGTCCTCTGTTATTGACTAGACACTTAACACGAAAAGCTGTAAATGTTTTGTCAATCTGACTCCATGTCCAATGTTTGCAGCGTGTGTTGGATATTTTGAATCTTGGTTTGTTATAGATCATCTGATAAATTGCATAGCTGGCACCGACAGAACCAGCTGCTGTACCTACTATACCGAGTATAAGCTCAGCACTCAACTCATATTGAGATATGTCTGCGAGAATATAAAATTATTTGGCATGTAATGAGAGAGAAGTGTGAGAGAACTTGAAATTAAGTAATGTGACTGACATAATCTTTTACATTAAGGTTGCTGTTTTAGTCGCATAGGTTTGGTATTAGAAGATTTCCTGTTTCCGCAAGAAGTGGTACAATATCAGAGTAAACACAATATCAAGTATAGTGGAGACGATTATGTTCTTTATATCACTAATAGAAGGGTTATAGGTCATAAAAGAATGGGTTTAATCTTGAAGAAGGATAAGGTTTTCTCTGTTGCTCTAGAAGAAGTTAGCAATCTAAGGTATGAAGAACAAGGATTGATCAGTAAGAAAGGGATTCTAACTATTGAAACAAAAACGCAAAAGATACCATTTGAAGGGAAGGTGGAAGATGTTAAAGTGGTTTGGCGGGAAATGCAAAAGTTCTTGCAGTATCGTGCTGGAGTAGGTGCACCTACAGCTTACACGAAACCATCCGAAAGGTCGAGCGGTTCTAGTGCAACGGAGAAAAATGCTCCAGAGACTACAGATGATACGATCAAAGTTCTTAAGATGCGGTTGGCAAAGGGAGAGATTTCGGAAGAGGAATTCTTACGATTGAAGAATACCATTGCAGAAAGCTAGTTGTGTCCTTTTCCCTCGATAACTTCTGAATCTCCGCGCGTTAGGTCGTGCCTCACAAATTCACATAATCTAGTATACTAGCAAAACAGTGATTATAATTAATTAGTTTCCAATTTTTGATGATACCTTGGTGTAAAGTTTGATCCTTTTACCCTCAGTAATCTTCTTCTTTTGATACCATAGAGTTGACTTGTTAATACCGAGTCGGTTCCTTTCTTGCACCGATATGCTCAAGATCTTTTCCTTCACTTGTATCGAATCATCTCTTTCAATCTTAATTTCTAGAAATGAAATCAGTAATGTTTTTCAGTCTTGGCGCATCTGCATTTACGTTTGATATGTAAAGAGCTGCACATGCATTGGAAAAAAGCAGCCTGTCGCTTGCATCAAGTTTGCAAAGATATCCAATGACATCCGCAGCATCCCAGACATCGCCTGCGCCAGTAGTTATCTTGACGTCAACGTCAAACGATTCCACGAAGACGGTTTCATTGCCTTTTGAAGTTGCTGCTCCCAGTGGAGTATGAACATCTACAGTTATCGACAACTTTTCTGCAAGTCTCTTTGCTGCATCACCAACATCCTCCTTAGAATAATTCATAGATAGTGTTCCTAGGTTAAGCGATTCCAGCAGGAGCCTACATTCATTTTCATTTATGCTCAAAATATCAAGATTGTTAGCCAGCTTTACAAGTGAATTTTTGAAATCCTCCTTTCTAGTGCTGATGTCAGCTGGATCCAGAAAGCATAATGCATCTTTCCTTGCAGTTTTGAAAGCTTTCAGTGCCAGTTCAGTTCCTTTCAGATTGCTAGCCCAGTTTGCAATCATAACCGCACTAGCGCCCCTTATCAGGCTCAATTCACGTTTACCTAGTTTGTTAGCACCAAATTTCCCCGTGTCGCCAACATCGCTAATCATTACATTTGCCTTGCCTTTGTTCTTTGACACTTCAAGAGAGATCGTGTATCCCTGCGTGCCATTGGTCACAATTAGTTGTGAATTTCTGAAAGATGAGAATGCATTTTTGAGAATTCCTGAACCATAACTATCAGCGATCGTTACGAGTGAAGTTCTAGCACCAAGCTTTGCCAGAGCATATGCCACGTTTACAGCATTGCCTCCCTTTATCTCAGTTTGCTCAATACCTCTTATACTACCGCCTCCACTCTCTATCTTGGCACTTGCAGCATCTAGCAGTGAATCAAGATCGTTCAAGCGAACAATTCGATCAATGAAAAAATCATGCATCACCACTACTGGCTTGAGAGATTTGATTCTATTCTGCAAATTCTGAAACATGCGTAACGAAAATAATACATGATATTTAAACAAAAAGCAACCTTATGGCAATGAAAGATTCATTCAGTATCAAGGAAATCAGGTGATACCAAGAATTCAGTTGGCGTTTGATCATAAACCACTTTGACAAGCTCCTGGTCTCCACGCTTGCCAGTCCCTGTAATAGTACCATGTTTGCCAGATTTACTCACGACCCTGTCGCCTACTTTGAATTTCATCTAGGGTAACTTTGATTGTTTAATATTTCAATCCACCGCCCAAATCTTTATACAATGAACTAATAGAATAAAGAAAATATGGAAGTCAAGATAGCTCGCCCAAGACCATGTGTCAAATGTGGCTCGCCCTCTTATGCATATGAACTGGAGAAGATAGATCAGGGTTATAGAGCATATTGGGCCTGCAGCAAGGAATTCTGCTTTGGTAGATTTTATACGACGGAATTATCTACTTCTCTCATGCCCATAACAAAAGAAGAACTTGCAAAATTACAGCCCAATCCTGCTAAAGGAATTGCAGCCATTGAAGAGAATTAATGGATTATAGCGATAATAAAAAGAAAAAAGGGTTTGTTACTCTTCGCCCATTCCGCCCATTCCGCCCATTCCGCCCATTCCGCCCATTCCGCCGCCAGGTCCTCCATGACCACCTGGGGGCATGCTTGACCTTGACGAGGCTATTACATCGTCTATGCGGAGAAGCATGTTCGCAGCCTCTGTAGCAGACTTCAATATCTGCTCCTTTACCGCTACGGGTTCGATAACATCGATCTTGTACATATCAGCGACCTTTGTGTTTCTAACATCGACACCAGTCCACTTGCTTCCTCTGCTCTGTTTTGCCCTCAATTCTGTCATCGTATCAATCGGGTCCATGCCAGCGTTCTCTGCAAGGGTCAATGGAATTGTTTCAAGCGCTTCAGCAAACTGCTTTACTGCCAGTTGATCTCTTCCTGAAAGTCTGTTTGACCAGTCTTTCAGCTCGCTTGCTATGTATGCTTCTACCGCTCCTCCGCCTGCAACTATTGCAGGTTTCTCCATCACGTCTTTTACTACCATGAGCGCGTCATGCAACGATCTTTCCGCTTCATCAACCACTCTCTGCGAGCCGCCTCTTACCAGAATTGTTAAGGCTTTCGGGTCCTTGCATCCCTCTATGAAAACCCATTTGTCCTGCTCTATTTTTCTCTCTTCCACTAGATCAGCTGCACCAAGATCTTTGTCTGTTAGATCTTCAATGTTTGTTACTACCCTTCCCTTTGTTGCCTTGGTTAGTTTTGCCATGTCGCTTTCCTTGACTCGTCTTATTGCCAAGATGCCTGCCTTTGTTAGATAATGCTGTGCAATGTCATCCATGCCCTTCTGGCATATCATAACATTTGCTCCAGTTTCAGCGATCTTGTCCACCATCGCTTTCAGCATCCTGTTTTCTTCGTCGAGGAACATCTTCATCTGTTCAGGGTCGGTTATCCTGATCTCTGCACTCAGCTCTGTTTTTTCGATCTCCAGTGCTGCGTTAAGCAAAGCTATCTTTGCCTTCGCAACGCGCTTCGGCATTCCGCCGTGAACAACTTCCTTGTCAAGAATGATGCCCTTTATGAGCTTGGTATCGCTCATTGATCCTCCAGCTTTTCTTTCTACTTTGATGTTGTCCATATCTACCTTGTATGCATCGCCTGACTTTTCAGCTACCTGCAGTACAGCATCTACAACAACCTTTGAAAGCAAAGGGCTGTCGTCCGATACTAGTTTTGAACCCATACTTGTAGTTGCGATCTTTATCAGTGTGTTGCGGTCTTCTGGATCTACCTTTATGCTCACCTTGTCGAGGATTTCTAATGCCCTGTCCACAGCCGTTCTGTACCCATCAACTATTATGGTTGGATGAACGTCCTTGTTGATCAGTTCCTCTGCCTTTGCAATCAGTGCTCCAGCGAGAACAACAGCCGATGTTGTGCCGTCGCCAACTTCGTTATCAACTGATTTTGAAATCTCGACCATCATCTTCGCAGCTGGGTGCTGAACATCGATCTCTTTCAGGATGGTTGCACCGTCGTTTGTGATCGTAACGTCACCTAATGAGTCGACGAGCATCTTGTCCATGCCCCTTGGACCGAGCGATGACTTTACTATCTCAGCAATGAGCTTCGCTGCAGTTATGTTGTTTCTCTGTGCCTCTCTGCCCCTTGTCTCTCTCGTGCCTTCCCTGAGAATGAGAACGGGCATTCCTCCACTTGTCGTACCTTGAATTGTTGCCATATTTTTCACCTAGAATATATTCACACTAATCCTCTGTAATTTATAATTTTACTTATGCGAATATGTTCACATACGATCGCTGCTTCACGTTTACCATGCCATTGTGCGTAAACCTTACCTCTGGCAGTGCCACGAAGGTTACAAAGAACAGTACCTTCAGGGGTTTCTCGAAGGGGCAACCATGAGTCTTCAGCGTATTGTTCATTGCCTCATACTCCTTTTCAGCATCCTCGAAGCTCTTTGAAGACATCAAGCCTGCGACATCCATCTGATACTTTGCTATTGAAACTCCATCCTTGACAACGACCATACCACCATCCATATCAATGAGAGTATTGGCAGCGATAGCCATCTGCTCCTCATCTATTCCGATCACGACAAGTTCGTTCTCATCAACATTGATCGTACCGGCAAAAGCATCAACGTTGGTTCTGAAACCCCTCATGAAGCCCAAACCGATCTTGCCGGAACGCCAGTGTCTGTCTATCACCGCAAGCTTCCATACGTCAAGCTCTCTTGAGGCTACAACATTATTATTGATAATTTTTAGTTCGGCGCTCTCTTGGCGCGTTATTATGTCTGTTTGAAGGTTTGCAACCAATACGTTTACCTTTCCATCCTTGATAAGATCCTTTGGAGGTTTTATGAAGAAATCACTTGCTCGAAGTTTCTTCTTTACATTCATAGTTTTCTTTGCCCAAACCGGATATTCGAAACTGTCTTGGTCACGAAGGATGGCGCCATTATTAACAAGCAACTTGCCACCAACAAAGACCTTGTTTATTGTGAAATCTTGCAGGTTGTTAAAAACAACAATATCTGCAAACTTTGCTGGTGCTATTCCTCCTAGATCCTTATCAAGCCCATAATATGTTGCAGTGTTCAGCGAAGCTATCTGGGCAGCTTTTGCAGGGTGCATGCCTGACTTTACACAAACACGCAGAGCATGATCCATGTATCCTATCTTCATAATATCTTCAGGATCTACTCCGTCAGAAGCCATCATGAGTCTTGAATGGTTTATTTCCTTGTTATGTATCTGCGAGATCATCTCTTGAAGGTCTCTTCTAACAGTGCCTTCTCTCAACATCACCCACATGCCGAGCCTTAACCGCTCAATAGCCTCGTCATAGTTTATGGGCTCATGACAGGAAAATATGCCAGAAGATATGTAAGCTTCGAGTTTTGCACCGCGAGCACCAGCGGTGTGACCATTTACGATCTTGTTTATGCTTAAAGCATACTTCATGATCTTTAGCAGTTCCTTTTCTTTATCAAGAACTCTTGTCCAAGAGAGAACCTCGCCCAACCCTAATACATCATCATTGCCAAGTGCTTTCACGACCTCGTCGTACTTCATATACCTTGAACTGCTGAACTTTGGATCCTGAGGAACAGCCATCGGTACTACTGTGAATACCCGCACGGGCAATGTCCTAACTTCCTGTAGGAAGAGGTTGAAACCCTTGTTGCCCAAGACGCTGACCATATCAACAGGATCGGCGAATATGGCAAGTGTTCCATGCAGCAACGCCTGTCTCGCAAACTCGGTTGGTGTTACCAGGAAATCGATGTGTGCGTGCGCGTCCATCAATCCCGGAGAGATGAATTTGCCCTGTAGATCCAAAATATTTGTGCCTCTGCCCGCGGTGTGTTTAGCATCTTGACCAACAAACGCTATCCTGTCTTTGTAGATCGCTACTTCTACATTATCAATTATCTCTCCGCTGTATGTATTCAGAAGATTGCAATTTTTCAGTATGAGCTCTGCTGGCAACCTACCCTGCGCAACATCGACAAGCTTGTCTGATATTTGCGAGAGTTTGCTTGCCATAAAAATGATCTAGATTCTTACCTTATAGGCATAGTGGTAGAGCGTTTAGTGCGCTAAAGTACGGAGTATTTTTTCGAAACTCAACCTCTAACTAACTTTCAACTTCATGACATAGCAATTCATGTGTATCTTTAAATTAAGGTTCACTAGTGAAAGTCAGTCATGAAGGTACCGAAAGAGATCAACACTTACTGCCCGAAGTGCAAAAAACACACTTCTCATTCAATTTCTCTGTACAAGAAGGGCAAGGATCGAAGAGCTGCACTCGGCGCAAGAAGGCATGCTGAGGACAAGAAGGGTTATGGGGGCCAGAAATTCCCTGAATTGAAGCGAACTGCAAAGACTACCAAGAAGATGACCCTGAAATACAAATGCAAGGTATGCAATTATACTATTCAAAGACAAGGTATGCGTTTAAGAAAGCTGGAGATAGTAGCAGCATGAAGAAGAGGTACATACCTATTCCAAAACCAATGAGCAGCTTCCTGTCTGTTGCGTGTCCTAACTGTGGTAAGGAGAGCGTGATCTACTCGCATACAACAACTGATGTAAAGTGCAAGAACTGCAAGACTGTCATTGCAGAAAAGACTGGGAGCAGGGCAGTGCTGCACAGCAAGGAATTCAAGAAACTCGATTAGTTAGCATCTTCTCTGCAAGTTCTAATTCATGAATTGTATTTACATTCAGAGCAAGTTGTGGTGTATCCATTACTAACAGTTCTTCATCTATTCTCTCGTATCCAGAAAGTTTCGAAGAGTCAATTATGCTTACACCAGAATGACAAACGTCATTTCCATCATACTCGAAAGAGTAGTCGGTGCTTATGCCAAGTTCATCAACAAGTGATTTTCTTACTACTACTGTAAGGCATGGTTTTTTACATCTATCAAAACAATCTACTATTTTTTTAATTGTATTGCTGTCTATCAACGGTAAATCACTTGATATTATGAAGACCTTGTTTGGTCTTACTAACTCCAATGCATAGTTCAGATCTTTAACATAGTCGGCGCCAGATGTGAATGCCACTTGCACATTATTATTGGCTAGAAAATGCGCCGTTCTTGCGGTGTTCTTGCTTACAAGCCCAATTATTTTATCAAAGCAGTTGGAATTCTTTAGTGCTTCCACAATGTAACTTATCATCGGCTTGTTGTTTACGTTAAGCATAGGCTTCTCTTCGTCAGAATTCATTCTCTTACCCATGCCTCCAGCCATTATCACTGCTAACAAGACTATTGAATTTCATGTGTTAAAGTAAATAAGTTATTACAGAGCAAACTCTTTTTACCAAGGCGTAACTATTCCCGACATGTCTCTTGCAAAGGCCAGATTGTTGAGCGTGACCTGAAACTTCAATCCCTTATGAGTTACAATCACTTCAATATCATCCAGAGCATCGGAAACTTCTTGATTCACAAGTTTCTTTAAAACCACATGTATAGATTCGTGTGAGATGAGCGCTTCCATATGCGGTTCGACAATATGGAAGTCGCTTTCGCCTAGTTTTGCATATTCTTGACTGTTGATAATCATCATCGTTTCTCCTTCATATGTGAAATATGAAGGAGAGTTGTCTATTGCACAAGCAAATGCAAAGTCGTTTATGCACATTCACGTTCGCTTGGGTTATCTTTGTAATTAACATAATTATATTGACGCTAAAATTATTAGGGATGATAATCGCGTTATCTCATTTGATGCACCAAATACATCACCAGAGACTCCCCCAAAGCTCCTGTTGGCGATTTTAAGAAGAACAAACGCTATTACGGCTGCTGCTCCCAATGCGTATAAACCAGCAGAGCCCCCCAAAAAATAAGCAATAGGAATTGTTATTGCGGTTGCAGCTAAAATTTTTGTTTTTTTCTTCATTTCCATAGTAAAAGGAGATCCTATGCCCTCCCATGCAGCTAAACCTCGATGCGCTTGCAAAACCATTACATACTTTGCAATTACTTCGCTGACCAAGATTGCAGCAAACAAGCCGTAACCTCCTTTACCTGTCAAACTTGAAACCGCAATAACTGCACCTGCTAAATACAGAACAAGAGAAGCAACACCAGCAGAGCCAGCAGATGGATCGCGCATTGCCTTGCGCTTTGAATCCTTGCTTCCCTTCGCCATCAAACCATCAGCAAAATCAGATAATGCGTCAGTATGGTGTGCACCTGTCAGAATGAACAAGGCAGCAGTAGTTATCAAACCCACAAACAAACCCTGCACTATCAGTGATAGACCGAATGCAAAAGAACCAACAAGGAGACCAATTATTGCACCGGCAGCAGGAAACAGAAACATGTGCCTCGCAATATAATTAATGTCATAATCCTTGCCAACTGGTAGGATAGTCAAGAATGACAACAACGATCTTATCTGGTTTACCAAGATATTACCAACCCAATACTGCTAACAATACAATTGCTGGAAGCGCAAATACCAAGCAGAATAACAAGACAGTTATCTTCATCAATGATATCGCAGTTTCGCAATGCTGCAAGGTCAGGTGCTCATAACCCTCACCCAACGAATAGTACCCTATCTTCTCAAGTCTGACCCTTAACGCACCAGCAATCGTAGACATTGTCCAGCCTCCATTTACGCTGGGCGTCTTATCCTTGTCTCTCAACATTATGTGCATTGAATTCTTCCAGTCAGCGCCTATCATCCTAGCTGCTATCACCATTAGAAACGCAGTTATCCTTGCAGGAATGTAGTTTGCTATAGTATCGAGTTTTGCTGAAAACCATCCTATGTTCCTATGATATTCGTCTTTGTATCCGATCATTGAATCCAAAGTGTTTATGGCTCGGTATGCAAAGGCACCAGGAACGCCAAATAATGAATAGTGGAATATTGGAGAAGTGATACCGTCAACGGTACTTTCACCAACGCTTTCAATCGTTGCTGATAAAATATGCTGCTCATCCAAGTGTGAAGTATCCCTTCCAACTATTTTTGCTAGATAAATTCTCGCAGCGGAAAGGTCGTTGTTCGCAATAGCACTCATTACTGTTCTGGCATGATTCTCCATGCTTTTGATTGCTATTGTGCTCTTGAGCATTAATACGCTTATTACAGCAAGAGCAAGCAAACCAAACAATTCCTGAACAAAATACAAGAAGTAATACGCTGACAAAACTGCAAGCGCAACTATTGCAATTGCAGCTATCGTACCTTTGATTCTTTCTATACTAGCCGATCGATGCTTCAAACTTGGTATAACGGCACCAATTAGTCTCCCAATCCAAGCAGTTGGATGTAATTTATTGGGAGGATCACCTACAGCAAAATCGAGTGCAAGAGCCGCTCCAAGAATCAATAATGCTGTAGAAAGATCTATCAATTCAGCCCCACCATCTTTCTTATCTCATGCATGTCAATGTTATCCTTTACTGTATCGCTGAACTTCTGAATTTGCTCGTCCCAGAATTCTATGGCGTCCAATTCATGTGTAGTGGCATTTATGCCCTTCCTGCGTGAAAGAAAATCGATTATCCTGTTTCTAAAATTAGGAGCGTCAAACAATCCGTATATGGAACAACCCAGTGCAAGTCCGTCCTTGCTTACAGAACCTTCTGCAAACCTCCTGCTCTTCCCCCTGAAACTCATGATCTGAAGCAATGGTGTAGCGTTCTTTCCGTTTACTACTCTGTAGTCTTCTCTAAGATAAGCTTCCATCATACCGTCAGATGTAACCATGCCCTTGCTGCTTGCAACTCTAGCTTTGATATTACCAGAAATCTTTCTGTCTGCATAAACAGTGGTATCAAGCAAACCCAAACCGTCAAACTTGCTCGAATCAAAATTGATCCTGTTGCCCATCATCGCAAACCCCTCACATATTCCAATAACAGGCTTACCCTTTGCATGCAATGCTTTTATTCTATCACCAATCTTGCTCTCATGCAACCAGTTGAGATCGCTAACGATATCCCTGCTGGATGGCAAGAGTATCAGATCTGCATCTTCAAGTTTGTTCGTTGCTGTTACATAATACGCATTTAATGCATCAGATACCTGCAGCAAGGAATCAAAGTCAGAGAGGTTGATCGCATCAGGGTACCTTATCACCGCAACATTGATCATGTTACCTTTCGCTTTCCCTAATGGAGTACCAAGAGAATCTTCGTTAGGCAACAACATATTATCAACGAAAGGTACAATCCCAAGCACAGGTTTCTTTGTCATGCGTTCAAAAGAATCAATTGCAGAATCCAGAATGGATTTGTCGCCCCTGAACTTGTTTATCACGAATCCCTTCACAAGCGACCTGTGCTTTTGCTTTAACAATTGCATGGTTCCTACCATGCTTGCAAAACATCCCCCACGATCTATATCTGCAACAATAACTACTGGAGAGTTTACCATTTCAGCGAGTTTCATGTTCGCAAGATCGTAGTCTGCTAAATTAATCTCTGCAGGACTGCCAGCACCTTCTATTACAATTATATCATTCTGGGAAGCAAGTTTTCGAAAGGCTTGTTTTACGTACTTTACCCCTTGCTTCATCACGAACCTGCTGTAGTAATACTTCGCATGCATGTCTCGATACATCTTGCCCATAAGCACTACTCTACTTACATAGTCGCCCATTGGTTTCAGCAGTATGGGATTCATGTACACGCTAGGCTCTGTCCTCGCAGCTATCGCCTGTATCGCCTGAGCCTTTGCCATCTCTAGACCGTCTTTCGTTATGTAAAGGTTGGAGGACATGTTCTGTGCTTTCAAAGGCGCTACTCTGTAACCTTCATCTGAGAATATCCTGCACAATGCTGCTACCAGTGAGCTCTTGCCAGCGTTGGATGATGTGCCCTGTACCATCAGGAGCTTTACCATGATCAAACCTCCTTCAGGGCATTTATCAGCAGGGTATTTTCTCTTCTCTTTTGAGTTGAAATTCTAACGTAACCCGTGCCCATGCCAGTAAATGTGCTGCAATCCCTAACAAGTATCCTCTTCTTCAGCAACCTTTCCTTCAACGACAGTGAATCTATGCCATCAAGTTTGATCAGAAAGAAGTTAGCGTCTGATTTACATGGCGTAAACTTGCTTATCTTAGCAATTTTATCTTGCAGGTACTGCTTTTCTTTCTTCACTAACTGCCTTGTCTTCCTGAGATGTTCTTTATCCTGCAGCGTAACCGCAGAAGCTTTCTGTGCCAACGCATTTACACTCCACGGAACCTTCACTTTGTTCAACAGTTGCGCAACCTTCTTGTTAGCCAAACAATAGCCAGCTCTTAAACCGGCAAGCCCGAATGCCTTAGTCAGCGTCCGCAAGACAACAAGATTGTCGTAATCATTAACAGCATTAACAAAAGAGTTCCTTTCTGGCTCATCAACAAATTCGATGAAGCATTCATCAATCATCACAAGTGTATTGTTGTTGTATGCAAGATCTAATATTTTTTGAATATGATCCAGATTCGCTAGCAACCCAGTTGGATTGTTCGGGTTGCAAAGGAATACGGCCTTCGTTTCCTTGTCCATTGCTTCTAAAATAGAATCAGGATTCAATACAAGATTATCAAGGTCAACATAACTTATCGTAGCAGAATTCTTATCGCATGCAAACTCGTACTCATAAAAAGTTGGTATAGGTATGACAACCTTATCGCCCTTCTTCACAAATGCATCCGCAAAGAGGTGAATGAGTTCATTTGCGCCATTACCTGCCACTACACATTCTTCATTGATCTGCAGGTAATGGCCAACAGCTTCCTTGAACTCTCTTGAATCAGGTTCAGGGTAGACAGAAATTAGATTGAGATTCTTCCTTATGGTGCTTACGACCTTCCTAGACGCACCTAGTGGATTTACATTTGTGCTAAAATCTATGATGTCGCCCTTGATGTTTTTGATATAATGCTTTCCTCCATGTGAACGAGGGCTGGCCGTGAGAAAACCTTCCTTGGTTAATCTATTGATATCGAACTGCCCAGACTTTGTAAGCACAGGATAGATTTAACCTACCAATATTTAGGAATTTGAAACGTGAGAAGCATATGAAAAATAGGCAGATATTTTGTTACATAACGTTCCCACAAACGATTATTAAATACAAATGCAGATTGACTGCGTATGCTTCGAGTAGCTGTAATCGGTGCAACGGGAGTAGTAGGTCAGGAGTTCGTAGTATCGCTTAACAAGCATCCATGGTTTGAGGTGAAGCAGCTAGCGGCTTCGGAGCGTTCTGCTGGCAAGAAGTACATAGATGCCATACACGATAAAACTACAGGGATAATGAAGTGGCACCAGCACGAAGCCGTTCCAGACTATGCAAAGGATATGATGGTTCAAAACGTTAACGATATTGATCCTGCAAAGGTAGACCTTGTCTTCACGGCTATAGAGGCAGAGGATGCTAAGGTTATTGAGCCAAAGTTTGCTCAGCACATTCCTGTCATAAGCACCGCTGCAGCCTTTAGGTATGAAAACGATGTTCCCATACTAATACCAGGAATAAATGATAACCAAGCAGAACTGCTAAACGTACAGCGAAAGAACAGAGGCTGGAAGGGTTTCATTGCTCCGCTGCCAAACTGCACAACCACTGGCTTGGCAATTACACTCAAACCTATACTTGATAACTTTGGCATTGAAAGTGTTTTCATGACATCCATGCAAGCAGTTTCAGGTGCTGGAAGAACGCCAGGTGTTGCTGCGCTAGATATCTTTGACAACATAATTCCATACATACCAAAGGAAGAGGAAAAGGTGCAGGTAGAAACTATGAAGATCCTTGGCAAGCTAAATGGGATGGCAGTAAGTCCTGCAGATATGAAAGTTAGTTGTACCTGCACAAGAGCTGCAGTTTTGGACGGTCATACAGAAGCTGTATTCGTACAAACTGAAAAGGATTGTGAACCTGCTGGTGTAAAGAATGCCATGCTGAAATATTCCGACAATGTAAGCATCAAGGGATTGCCTTCTGCTCCTCCTGAATACATATTCGTGCATGATGATCCAACTAGACCACAGCCAAGGCTTGACAGGCACATGAACGATGGAATGACAACCGTTGTTGGAAGGTTAAGAAAGGATACTGTATTCGATAAGGGCATAAAGTATGTCTTGCTGTCGCACAACGAAAAGATGGGTTCTGCAAAGGGTGCGGTGCTCTTGGCGGAGATGTTAAAACAAAGGAACTACATGTAATTGTCGCTTGCAACACGATCAGAAATTAATTCGCATTGTCGTGATTGTCTTTAGCCAAATACCTTCTTCCTAGCCTTATATACCTCCCCCCCTCTAGTAGCTTTTGCATCCGTGCGTTTTTTGGCGCATTAGGGAAAAATCATCATGTCCAGATATGAGATCATGGTATGTATCTATGATTGACGAGGGAAAACCTGTTCTAGACCTTACTGAATAGCTCATGCTCGATCTAAGCATAGCGCAAAGCAAGTTAGGTTTGTTTGTGAGGTGAAAATCCTTTGGAAAACGACAAATGCTTCAAAAAATTGCATCAATAGCCGAATAGGCGGAATAGCCTGTATAATTGCATCAAAAATACATGAAATATGCTAAAAATAAGTTTATTAATATCTTTTTCCGTAATAAATTGGGCTAAAGGCATGGGAAGAATAGACGATTTAGATATGAAAATTCTTGCAGAACTTGTAAAAGATGCAAGTATTTCTGTACCTAGGTTAAGCAAGAAGATAAACGTAAACGCTTCCGTTGTTTACAGCAGAATAAAACGACTTGCAAAACGTGCCCTGATCAAGAAATTTACAATCGTAGTTAACGAAGAAGCTCTTGGATTCAACGTGAAAGCTATTACCGGTATAAACATGGATTCCAAACTAAGAGACAATGTTCTTGCAGAGCTGTTCAAGATCCCAGAAGTCCGTGAGGTTTCTGAAGTTACGGGAAGGTTTGATATTCTAGTTACCATAACCGCAAAAGCGCTTGACGAAATGCACCAACTTATATCAGAAAAAATTGGAAGGATCGAAGGTGTGCAAAAGACGGAAACTTTCATAGAAATGCGGAGAACAGTAAAAGAGCCGGCATATACAGCATCTGCCCTACAAGCTATTGCAAAATAAAATTAGGATAGCTTCTCCAGAAGTGATTGTGTAGATGCTCTAGCTACACTGCTGAGCCTGTATGTTGCTACCCCAACTGCATCTTTCTCTTCAACAAGCAACTTGCTTCTTTTCATAAGGTCGCGCTTGAAGTTGCTGCCGTTCCACCAGCCTTCGTCTACTCCAAGATCGATCGTCTTCTCTCTTATCTCCTCTTTAGTAAGAGCCTTGCCAGCATAGTAAAGCAGCACTTGTATCCTTTGCTTGTTTGTTAGTTTTGATATATGCTGCAGAATATTTTCAGGAATCTTTCCAAGAGTAACCTTGGCCTTTTTCTTGCCTATCGCCCCTTCTGGCAGGATCTCGCTTATCGAGGCATGTTCGATCAGCCTTGAAAGGATAACCTTGAATGCTTCAAGCTTGTATGGGTCTGGTTCGTCCTGAACCGCTTCGCGCGCTTGCCTGATCCATTGTTTGAGTTCAGCCGTCTCCATCTTCACTACTCAGTGACAAGTAGTTGAAAAGATTTACTGATCCGCGTTTGAACGTATAAATACCAATACTGACACAAACTAGGTGAGTTTACTTGCTGAAAACTGGCTTGGGCACGGGGGTCAGGGTTTACTATGAGGTTACAAAGCCAAAGATCTGGTACCTTCTGGTATTCACAGCTGGCATGGCTGCCCTAGCTGCTTCGTACATACACGACATTCCAGTTTCACCCTTGACATGGGCATTGCTGCTAGGTTCGGTTACGGCTGGTTCTGCAGCTGCTAACACACTAACGAACTACAACGATCGAGATATAGATGCAAAGATGGAGCGAACTAGATCGAGGCCAATTCCAAGCGGGAGAATATCTGCGGAAAGTGCGCTGTATTACGGTCTGATCCTTGCTGGCATATCTCTTGTGTTGGCGTACATGATCAACATCTACGCGCTTGGACTTATGGCATTTGGCTTGTTTGACAACATCATAGTGTACAGCAAGTGGCTGAAACGAAGAAGCATGTCCAACATAATTCTTGGGGGCTTTTCCGGCGGAGCACCGGCATTGATCGGATACGTTGCCGTTACCACAGCTACGATCGAGTTGGGATTGGTGATGGCTGGTTTGGTGTTTCTGTGGATCCCTATGCATATCTGGAGCCTTGCACTTCATATCAGAGAAGACTATGCGAGGGCAAACGTACCAATGCTTCCTGTTGTCAAAAGTGAAACCACTTCGGTAAGGGTAATAGCTGGCACTACCTTGATGATGGTTGTATTCAGCATATTGCCGTTCTTCATGAATGTGTTTGGAATTATCTATCTTGTAACAGCAACTGTTCTGGGCGCAATCATCTTTGCAATGAGCATAAAATTACTGGTCAAGCCGACAGAAAAAATGTCATGGACGTTATTCAAGTTCTCAAGCCCATACCTAGCAGCGCTATTCATAGCTATGGTAGTAGATGCTGCCGTGTTTTGAGCCTCTGGAAGAAGAGCAAGCGATTTACAGGTAATCGTCTAACTTGATCTTATCATCGCCAGGAATCTTCGCAACCTCAAACTTGTCCCTTGGCTTGAGCATTGATATAGTAGCATCTATGCCCACCTTTGTTGTCAGCAGGTTTTCCTGATCGCTTGATGGATCAAGACTCGATCCCTTCGCATTCGGTATTATGATCATGTTTTTGTCGGCTTGGAACCTAGTTGCCATTGCGTATTCGACTGCCTCTGGGTCAGTTGGGTCTATATCGTCATCAACAACTATGGCCATCTTTAGCGATGGATGCGCTGCAAACGCTGCGATTAAGGCGTTCTTCGACTCGCCCTCAAGCCTTTTTTTTATCTGTATGACAGCATGCAACCAGTTACAGCCTCCGTCTGTCAAACAGACCTGCTTGGTCGTTGGAACAACGTTCTTCACTCCCTGCAATACTTTTGCCTCTACAGGCATAGACATGAGTAACCTATGCTCTCCATAGCCCGGCAGGATATCATGATAGATGGCGCTGTTCCTGAATCTTATTGCCTCCAGCTCAAAGACAGGCTGCTTCCTTTTATGATCATAGGTTCTAAGCATCTCGACCATCCATTCCTCCTGAAACCTATCCTTCAGTATCTTACCCTCAAGCACTATCTCCGTATGCGAAGGAACATGCAAACCCGAATACTCGCTCTTGCTCAAGGCAAACGAGTTCTGCAGAAGAGAGCTGGCGATCTCCATTTCGTCCGCACCATATGCCGCCTGATACGCAGATGCTATAATCACCGCGGGGTGCACACCTATGGCAACGGCAACCTTGAGGTCCTCACCATGTTCCTTTGCATATTGATAGCATTTATGCAGATGCCTACCTTCGACCATCCTTATCGCCATATGCTTCTCGTCCATGTACAGAAACCTGTGAACTGAAGCGTTCTGGTTGTTCGTCTCCTGCTCTCTTGCATACACTATCGAAGAAGTTATGAACGGTCCTGCGTCCTTTTCAAAATGCGTGATTATTGGGAGAATCGAAAGATCTTTCGAAGAATTTTCCTTGAACTTGCCCTCTTCTACTTTTGGTTTGCTGGGTTTCGATAAGGCGTCAAAAACTCTATTGTGTATAGCGTTGGGTTCTGTGTTGATCGACATTGCAAACCGCTTTCTGGTCCCGCAGACATTTGCTGCAACGCTTATCTTGCTTTCCTTGATATTTTCAAAAACTACCGCCTGTTTCCCATCCACTTGTTTGGTCAGAGAGGCAATTTCAAACTTGGTCGAAACCGGTTTCCTGATGGTAACCAGTTCGTCCTCCTTCTTCAATGCGGCAAGGTAATCACGAAGATCCATGTGCTACACCCATAGCGCTTGTTATGCTCTCCATTATTAGTTTCATAGTTTTTAAATCAAGTGCACTTGATGTATAAAGTGAAGTTATGCATATGCCGTTTACCAACGATGCTATCCTTTCGGAGACCATATTCAAAAACACGCTGTCATACTTGCTTGGAATAACTTTGGCAGTATTAACACCCATTGAACCCCGCAAAGAAACGTTCAGCGAACCTATCTTATGTAAACTACCTTCAGAAACAGAAATAAAACAACCGTTGGCCATACGCATGATGCGTACCAAAAATTCTCTATCATCTACTTTTACAGTTCTGTCTAGATATTCCGCTACGGACATCAGAACGCTATGATACTAACCGAGTTATGTGCTTATTGCTATGGGCTGGGCTATCTCTATCTTCTTTCTTGCCCGCAGTTTTGCCTTGTACTTGAGGTTTCTAGGCTTTGTTCTTAGCCTGTAACCGCAGCACGGGCACCATAGGCCATCCCACTTGATGAATATCTCACATATCTGGCAACGCTTCTGTCCAGAGGCATATCTACCTGAACCAACTGGCTTCTGTGCCTTGTACCTAACGCAAATTCCTTTGCAAGTCATAATTTTTTTTACCTACAGAAATCGTATTCTGTATCTTATTATATGGATAAAAGGTATTTAAGGATTAACAAATATTTTCTAGAAAATAAAGCATTTTTTATTAAATTTTATGTAGTTCTGATTGGTCATAGAATCCAAAACTTTCATAAAGTGAGCAAATAGTATATATAATCCTTGCGCATTCGTCTTGTACCCCTTCTTGAGACATGTATCTTGCTGGTCAAGGGCCCCGCCAAGGCTGTCTGTGAAGGAACAGTATACGTGCTAGGCATGGATGTTTCCGGGAAGGAGGTTAGTGTAAGAGCTGGCAAGGTACTGCCTTTTGAAGCAGGAGGGAATTCCACAGTGAAGATCAACCTAGGAAGGTGGGGAAACTATAAGCTTCTGACCGGCAACAAGGTCGGTGTTTCTATCTGGAAGGATCTTGCGAACAAGATAGTTACCAGTAAACCAAAATGCATAATGCTGGTCGGTGCTAACGACACTGGAAAATCAACCCTTACAACCTACTTGTCTAATATTGCGACAGCTAATGGTTTGAAAGTTGGTATAGTTGACGGAGATGTTGGTCAGGGCGATCTTGCGCCTCCAGGGTGCATAGGTGCATCAAGGATCCAAAAACAGTTCTTAGATTTGCGGGATATCGATGCGGAGTATTATCGCTTTATAGGTGTGCCCTCTCCAAGAAGAGTGGAAGGTCTTGTAATAAGTAGCATGAAAGATATTGTAGACAAGTTATCGGCTAGTTCTGATATCTGCATAATAAACACTGATGGGTATATTGACGAGCACGGTATCGATTACAAGATTGAACTTGCGGAAACCTTGAAACCAGATCTTGTAGTATACCTAGGGAACCCAGCAAAAGGCAAAAACCTGCTTGATAAATTCAAGGACAAGATTATCCGTGTAGATGCTCCTGTTCGCGTATCAAAAACACAACGCGAAAGAGAGAAGCGAAGGCTGGAGCAGTACAGCAGATTCCTCTATGATGGAAAGCAGAACATGTTTGAAGTCAAAAACAAGAAGTTCGGTCTTGCAGGAAGGTTGTATGACATCGTTTTGGAAAACAATTTGATCCATTTAGGACCGAAACAATTTCCAGCAAGGCTTCTGCATGGTATGTTCGTCGGGTTGAGCAGCGCAGGTAACGTAAAGGGATTCGGTGTTATAGTAAGAGTAGGTTATGATAGGATTACTGTCAGGACAAAGTGTATAGATTTTGATACGGTGTTGTTAAGCAACGTGAGGCTTTCTCGTGATATGAGACGTCAGTACCAGATACCATTATTTGTGGATGTGGATCGTAGGTCGGAATAGCCTGCCTTTTCTGAGTGCAATAGCCCTTGCAGATAGCCTGTCTCGTATACCTCTCCTGTTAGAATCCATTGCGCGCACAGCAGACGTGCCGTGCTCGTTTACGAGCTCGATTGTTACCTTGTCCTTGAACCTAGAGTATATCTTGTTCGCTATATTCCTGGCCATAGCAGGATTGCCGTCACCTATTCTTACCAGTTTCCTACCTGACCTCGTACCCTTTACGAGTACGGTAACAAGGTCCACTACTCCCTCCACGGATGTGACCACTTGGCTCTCTATTTCCTTCTGCAGGTAGAAAGCAGCTACGCCTATCCTGCTTCCTGGGTCTATGCCGATAACCAACTGATCGTCCTGATACATTCCCATAACACTTCGCAGGATTTTTGCTTTGATCAGTGCTGGTTCGTCATCTAATTCACTGTCCAAAAGAATATTTCCATCACCAACCAGACTCTTCTCTTCACTGGTAGTAATTACTAACTGTGAATTAAGATCCGCAGCTTCTTCTGGAGCTACGGAATCAAATTGTAAACCCAAGGATTTCAATGCGCTAATAATCTTGTAGTATGGCTTTCCATATAGTGTGGCTACAAGGACCCTAGTTTGAATGATGTCACTCCTTAGGGGCGTTTCATCATGCTGACTTGCTGTAGAAGATTATTAAATGTTATGGGAATAAAACAAGTAACTTGCATTATTGATCAAAACATGAAGATGCTATGCGCTTAGTATCTTTTCAACGATCATATCCACTGCCTTGTCAAAAGAACTGTTTATCTTCTTCTTTATTGCTTCAAGTGATTTGTCTCCCTCTGCAATTATCGTTGCTGCCTCTTCGGCTATTGATGCAATTTTTTGAAGCATATGTGGTTTTCCAAAGGATTTTCACCTCACAAACAAACCTAACTTGCGTTGCGGTATGCTTAGATCGAGCAAGAGCTATTCAGTAAGGTCTAGAACGGGTTTTCCCTAATGCTTTGAAAAACGCACGCGTGTAAAAGTCTAGACGGGGGGAGGGTATTTAAAGCATTTAAAGACAATCACAGCGATGCAGATTACTTTCGGTCTTGGGCTGCTTCAATGCAGTAGCAAATGCCCAAGGACAGTTGTTAAATCCTTACTTTGTGGTCAGGCTAAGTATAGCCTTTGCAAGATCGCCCTTAGCTTCGGTAAGCGCCTTCATTGCAACTTCCTTTGATACATTTGCTTGTTGGGATACTAGCATAATATCTTCATCGCTGAACTTTGGAACGTCTCGCTCCTTTTCTTCAATATCATCGCCTACAACCTGATAGATGGTAGAATCCTGGCTCTTCAGTTCGGCTACAGAAGGTGATCTTATTATGATCTCCTTGTCGTTTGTTTTAATCACAACTTCTTCAACATTCTTTAGCTCATTCATGTTAAGACCCATCTTGTCTAGCATGCGCCTTACCTCCCTGTTACCTCTCATCATTTCCATTTTACCTTTCATCTTCCCGCTATTAAACCCTCTCGCACTTTCACCGCCACACCCCGCTTGAACTCCCTGATCATCTTGGCCGAAAGAACTGCCCTGCCAACAGCGATAACATTTCCATCTTGGTCAAGGACAGCGACATCGCTCCCAACTCTAACATTGTTTCCGCAGTTAACTACATGTTTACAGAATACAGACTTGCCATTGGAAATGAATTCTGATACATCGTTGCTTATAGTTACGCAGTTTTCTTTGAAGTTTGGGCTCAGTAGAAGCAGTTTTGCGCCAAAGATGGTCAGTGCAAGGCCGCCGTCGGTACGAAGCGTTGCGACCAAATTATTATCAAGCAAGATATTCTTTATCCTGCCTGTCCTTCTGGAGAAAGTAAAATCCAACTTATCAACTGGAACATGTGAGGAAATGTTTGGGCCAAATATTGCATCCAAGTTGATAGCTATCTTCTGTTTTGGATCAAGTGCAAGGTTACGCATCTACATCGTATTATTCTAACAGTGATTTAACGTTAATGAAAAATTGGATTCAGTTGATTCGTCGGGTGCTGTAGAATGTTGTTGATTTTTTGTTGGTAGGCGAGAGCCATTCAGTAAGGTCTAGAACAGGTTTTCCCTAATGCTTTGAAAAACGCACGCGTGTAAAAGCTACTAGAGGGGGGGTTCTATATAAGGCTAGGAATTTTAACTTAAATACAAACCACGTTTTCCTACCAACCAATTCTCAACATCCGAATACAACATCCGAATACAACATCTGAAGATTCAACAGAACCAAAAATTGCTGTCTATATATTTCATATATACCATATAGAATATCCATATAAACAGCGATCATCGAAGTTCTCATGTGAGCTGGTTATCTTGGGTAAAACCAACAGAAAAAGAGATTCTAAGCATGCTCGAGACTCAGGCAGCAAACCTGCTAAAAGGATCCGAACTTTTGGTTGATCTGATCAATAACTACGAAAATGTAACCATAAAGGAGAACAGCCTAAAGGATCTGGAGCACAACGGAGATCTTATTGCTCATAGCATATTTAATACATTAAACAAGACGTTCGTCACGCCGCTTGACAGGGAAGATATATCGCGTCTTGCAGCTTCGATTGATAACATCT
>JBMCYV010000002.1:0-142036 GCA_049199595.1 Candidatus Nitrosomirales archaeon | reverse complement strand
GATATATCATTTGCAGAGTCTGCTTCGGAAAAGCATCACGAACATATGCACGAAACAGGAGAAGGGCCGCATGTGCACAACAGTGTTACGGCAGAAACTGCACAATGGGTTGGTGTAGGAACGTTTGCAGCTGCTGCATCACTTTTTGGCATTAACACAAGAGCAAGATACAAAGCTAAGGGCTACAGGTTCGTTGTAATGACACTGGCTGTAGGTGCGGGCATAATGCATCTTCTGCTGACTCCCGATCATCTAATGGATGTCAGCGATGAACATGCCAAATTCTTTGCAGCAGCTGGTATGGCACAGGTAAGTTTTGGTATACTCTTCATGCTGAGACCTACGAAGAGATTTGCAATCATAGGCATAGTTGGCAATATAGGAAGCATAATTCTGTACTGGGTAACCAGGATTCAAAACCTTCCTGAACCGTTTGGTGCTCCAGAAGGACTTGATACTGTCGGCATAACTGCAAAGATAGTGGAAATGTCACTGGTAGGTCTTCTGATCTATCTTGCTGTGAACTACAAGAAGATAAGGTTCCTAGAGGCTTCAAGACGTTAATTAGTTAACCTTTAAAATTCGAACTTACACTACCGCCTACTTTATCCAGCATGCCACCAATCTTGCTTTCCTTGATAGTTATCTTGGCTACTTTCTCCAACTTTTTGTCGGCCTCAATCTCGTCTGTTGTTCTACCATCGAAAGCTCCTTCGAAATAAAACTTGAACCTCTCATCCTTAAGTGCGAGTAACGGTTCGATGAACACCCACTGCCAGTTTGACAGTATAAAATACACTCTAGGAGGATTTGCGTTTGTTCTTATCCTATTCCAGACTTTCTTTACCATCTCTGCTATGTCCTTGCAGTTAGCATCAAGTTCGATCCTCTCCTCTGGCAAACCCAAACTTACCGCATAATTCCTCAAACCAACTGCTGCCTGCTGCCCAAACAACAGCACCTTCATGAATTCATCGTCTGCGTGTGAATCTACAAGCCTAGCAAAGGTCTCCTTGGCCTTGCTTATTCTATTCAGAACATGCTGTGGAAAGATTTTCGAAAAATCATCCGAAGATACGTTCGATACATTATCTCCGCCGAATCTGCAGTAAGTCACAATCAGATGACGATCTTCAGCCTCCATAACTTTGTGCAGGTTCGTTTGATATTTAAGTATGATTAGTAATGCAGACGAAAAATCCTAAAAATGAAAATAAATAATACAAAAAATTTTCGTTCTTACAGGTAAGATTACAACTACTGCACTATTTCAGCAGTCGCGAACCTATTGCCGATCTGAGTAATTCTGACCTTACAATTCTGGCCTACTTGTCCGTTCTTCACGAAGATAACGAATCCCTGTATTCTCGCTATACCGTCGCCCTTTCTACTTCTTTCTGTTATACTTACGTCGTATTCTTTGCCTTGTTCAACTGGTTTTGGACCAGAATTGAAACCTCGGTTAAAACTCGTACATGACACCCCCTTCTAGCAGTTCGACCTCGGCTACCTAATATAAATGCTCAAAATATTCACGTTCAAATTCGTCAGTCTGAGCAAGTTTGATACTATGCTAGCTTTCTCATTAGATTTTTTATCTGCTTGCTTTTTCTTACTTGTTGTGCGAGCACACCCATTTCTTCCGATCCTATGAGCAAGGGCATTCTCTGGAATCTCTTGCCATCATAAACACAGAATCTTAGCTGTTGCGAGCCATCGTCATATTCTAGCAACTGTATTGTTGGCTCCCAGCTGTGTCCAGCAATGCTGCACTTTATGGAGACTTCCTCCGTTACATAACCGCTTCCCCAGTGAAACCTGAATGGTCTTGGTGTTTTTCTTGGAGTTGCTTTGCTAACTCTTATCACGGGTTCAGTTAAGAAAATATTGCATTAAACCTTTCTTGCCTTGTATGTGGACCGGGTGGGATTCGAACCCACGACCTCTCCCATGCCAAGGGAGCATCCTACCAGGCTAGACGATTGGACGGTCTATAATACAAGACATCCTTGACCTCCGGCCCGTCTGATCCGATCCAAACATTAGCCAGATTGGAATGCTTAATAACGTTTGTTTTAGATCCACAACATGATCACAAATATATTTATAATGTATATTGTGATTAGCGAATTGGGTTTAGCTAGCTTTGGTTGAAGACCTGCAAGCAGTTATTTCATTTATCAGGGTATTCAAGGAGGATCTAGCTGTCTTCAGGGTAAAACCTGCAAACGGTTCCATTCCAGACTTCAAAGCCGGCCAGTTTGTATCTCTAGCATTCTCCAACCTTAAAGGCGAAGATGGTAAAATGGTTCACAGGGCATACTCTTTAGCATCGCCCCCGCAACAGAAGAAGTACTTTGAATTCTACGTCAGGTGGGCCAGGAAACCAGTACCAGGTAAAATAACTACCGAATTGTTTGCAAGGAAGGTAGGTGATGAAATACTCTGGCGCAAACCAACAGGACCTTTTGGGGTTGTTGGTGAGAGACCTGACGGCGCTCCCGAGACAAGACGAATCGTGATGCTGGCTGGAGGCACGGGCATCGCCCCATTCATATCGTTTACACTTGACCTTAAAGCCAGAGGCGACAAGAGAGAGATAGTACTTTTACACGGAGCAAGTTATGTTGACGAATTGGGATACGCAGAGTTGCTAACGGAATTGGAGGAGGAAAGCATTGACAAGGGCAAGGATCACTGGAATTTCAGATACAGAGCAAGCATAAGCAGACCAAATGAGCCGCTTAACAAATCTTGGGGCGGACACAAGGGAAGGGTCGAAACGTTCCTGACACCTGATCCAGCAACCGGAAAGTCACCGCTCGAAGCACTTGTAGGTGAGAAGATCACACGTGAAAATACAATATTCTATGGTTGTGGCTTTCAGGGCACGGTAGATGGTATAATGCAAACTCTAACTCCGTTGGGATTTGTGGACGAAGAGAATATGAGGGAAGACGGGACGTTTGACGTTAAATACGAGTCATATGGCTAGCCAGCATAACCTATCGGAAACGAATTTTCGAATGCGACCATTACAAGGTTTGTAATTATCCGAGGCGTGGGCATAATTTCGTGTGAGAGCACTACAGTCACTATACCAGAAGAACATTTTTTTTCTTCAGTAGATAATCAAACCACAGATTTGTAATTTTTTCCTGAACTGAATTCTGTTTTAGGCGGGCGTTAAGGTTTGGAAAGTCGACCTCATCCATCCTTTGATCTTGGTCGAAGCAGCTAAAGACTGGTTCTGTTTGCTGGCCAGTCTTCGGATCAACATGGCGCTGAAGACACTGTGCACAGACCTCTTTCATCATGCACTGCATCGGCGAGTTGATCGATGCTATCGCGACATGGTTTTCCTTCAAGTAGGACCTGAGCTCAGTCTTGCGAGCTTGGTTGACTGCTGCCATCATACGATCGGAGCCGATGGCTATGATCCTATCGGCTCCACTAAATGGAACTGCGGTTTCGCCAAGTTTCCCTTCTGCGTAGGCTACCATAGCTTGGATGATATTTCCAACCATGCTTTTGTCTTGAGGACGCCTTGGCTGAATCGGTGGAGCAACATCTGTGCTCCATACAATCACATCAGAGGCTGCCTCGATGTCATCGAGCTTGAAGACATCCTCCGCTTTTTTATATCCTGCAAAGTAGATCACCTTATTTCCTTTTGCGCGTAGGGCCTTTCCTATTGAAAAGAGAACAGCATTGCCTAGTCCACCTCCTGCCAGAACTACAGTCTCACCATCATCGGGAATCTCAGTAGGATGTCCAGTCGGTCCCATGACAAGCACAGGCTCTCCTTTGTGGAGCGCGGCACAGAGCCTCGAGGAGTGACCAAGTTCTAGGGCAATCAATGAAAGTAGTCCTTCTTTCTTATCGACCCAAGCACCTGTGAGGGCAATTCCTTCCATGGTAAGGATCGTGCCCTCAATCTTTTCCGCGAAAGTCTCATAATTTTGAAGGCGATAAAATTGACCAGGCTCAAACCGTTGTGCTTGGAAAGGAGCTTTTACAACCACTTCCACGATCGTAGGCGTTAGGCGGTTGACCTGATGAACCCGAGCTACGAGTCCTTCATCCAAGTGCTCGACCATTTCTTTGAAACGATCTTCCCGTGACACCTGGTCTTTAGGATCTAGTAACTTGATCTCCTTTTCAAAGAGCTTGACAATGTACGGATATCCCTTTTTTGCTGAGGCCATGGCCTTTACTACATTTCCCGCATAGATAGGGTGGTTATCGCCAAAAAAGCTGATGAATCGGCCCTGTCGCTGGTATGATGTAAAGACACTGGGAGTCTTGGATTTGACCGTATCCGATTCTTTGATCTCCACAAGTTCTGGTACTGCCTTTCCATTCCATTTTGGCTCAAATTTTTGGAAGAACTTTTTCTTGTCATCCAATTTGAAGGAACCTGGCCATTCTCTTTCATAGATGGTGTTGGGTGTCGTACCAGCTGCGACAAGGGCACTTCTTGCCGAAAGAGCCACCATCTCTCCTGTCGCGCACCACTCTCCTTTTTCATCTTTTTTCTGTCGTTCAAACACAACAGCCTTTAGGGCACCATAATCATCTGGGATACATGCAACTGGGTTCAAGTTCTCGATAAAGAAGATTCCCTCTTCTAGTGCCTTCATGATCTCTTCGTGGTTGAGGCGATATGCTGGTGAGTCTATCATACTTTTGCGGTAGACGAGAGAGCAGCCACCCCATGACCGAACTAATGAAGCCAAGTCAGGCTCCTCTCCAGCAGTCTCTGCTCGCTTTCGCTCGTTTCGAATTGCTTCAGCATGTGCAAGGAATTCCTTTAGGATGTCCTTGTCCTCTGCATCAAACATCTTCCAGATACGTTCTTCTCCAAATTCACGGGAGAGGATCTCAAACCGATCTCGGATCTTCTCGACTTGAAGTGGGTAATAGGCCATCACCTCGGTGGTTGTATCAATTGCTGTGAGCCCACCACCTATGATTATAGCCGGCAGACGCACTTGCAGATTAGCCATGCTACTTTTCTTGGCAGCACCAGTCAACTGAAGGGCCATGAGAAAATCGCTTGCCTTGCGGACCCCGCGTATGAGATTGTTCTTCATCTCCACTACTGTAGGTCGTCCGGCACCTGTTGCGATTGCAATGTGATCAATGCCAAGATTCCAAGCATCTTCAATTGAAAGAGTTCCCCCAAAACGGACACCGCCATAAATATGGAAGTATTCCCTGCGTGCAAGGGTCAGATAGATCAGCTTTAGAAAATTCTTGTTCCACCTAACGGTGATTCCATACTCAGCCACTCCTCCAAACCCTGCCATGATCCGCTCATCGAGTTTATCATAGAGATCGCTGACATTCCGAATTGGTTGTGGTGGATTGTTTCCGTCTCCAACCCACGCTTTGGGGAGTGGTTCAATCTTAGTACCATCGATGCCGATTACACCAAATCCTTCGTTGAGTAGATATTGTGATAAAGTAAATCCGGCCGGTCCCATCCCGACTACCATAACATTCTTTCCGTTGTAGGGAAGAGAGAAGGGTCGTTTGACATTGAGTGGGTTCCATCGTGTCAGAAGAGAGTAGATCTCAAAACCCCATGGAAGGTCCAAGCAATCAGTAAGGATGCGAGTTTCAATTTGTGGAATGTTGACTGGTTCTTGTTTTTGATAAATACATCCTTTCATACAATCGTTGCAGATTCGGTGGCCCGTGCCAGGGATCATCGGATTGTCAATTATCATAGTTGCAAGTGCCGCTATCGTTTCGCCATCCCGTTTTAAGATATGGGCCTCAGAAATTTTCTCATTCAACGGGCAGCCAGTAAGTGGGATCCCAAGTGGATTCTTTTCCACTTTGCCTTCTTTGTCAAAGAATCCCTTGGAGCAGGAATCTTTGTTCCGCTCGTGGCAGTATAAGCAGTAGTGGACTTCATTAAGCACGTGAAGTAAGTTATATCGCTTGTCGGTAAGATCAAAACCATTACGTCGTCGATGTGTTTCTTCCGGTCCAACTGCAAGTTCAGGAATAGTCTTCTTTGGATGGTCTGTCTTGACAAGACGCCAGTAATCGATCTTCTCTGGAAACTTAAAGGAAACCCAGTCTTTAACCTCCGCACCAGCTTCGGAATTGTGGAGATGGACAGAGACCCATTGTTCTGCGATCTTGAGAAAACTCTGCGCTGTATCACGGGCCTTTTCTGGTAATTCAAAATCTGATGGGATAAGTGAATCAAAGAGCGATGGTCCATGTGCGTGATTGCGAATCCGTTTGCAGATGTCTATCAATCTCTGATGGCTTGGTTTTGCATCTACTCCATCAATTCCTTTAATCTTCTGGTTCAGGTCGGTCTCGATCTGCATGAGTGTATTTACCATAGTGGAGAATGATTCCTCTCGGTTTTCGTTTTGACCTGTCTCTCCAACAATCACCTCTTCTAAAAGCCGCACCTGCTGATCCAACCTTTGTAGATCAACTCTCTCCTCTGGCTTCAATATCTTGGCAACGCGCCTACTTACAAAATTTTTTTTGAACTGAAAGATCGGCTTTGCTGCATTTGCTTTTTTTCGTTCAAGCTCAGCAGAATCTTCTATTAGAAACAACCGTGAGATGAACTGACCTAGATACGGAGCAAGTTTGACGATCAGATTTGATTCATCGACAGGGGAAAGAACTTTTCCTTGGCGATAGTCGGAGTACTGCAGACCAAGCGCCGGGTCAGCCGTTTCGACCTCCTTATAGAAATATTCCGCCAACACTTTGAGGCGAAGGGGATCATAAAGATCTGGATAAGTAAATCCTTCAATTCCCAATGAAAATACTTGTTTATACATATTGATAGTTTACACCTCGTCCACCACATGGGTGTTTCCAATCAGTTTCTTTGGAACAGGAACAGCATTCGATACATCCTTCACGTTGCATCATTACTTTGTCTTGCTCAATTGCAAAACGGTGAATAGGGCAAAGGGTAATTATTTTTTTCATAAAATCACTTGAGGGATCAAGTACTTTGATGCGTGAATCCAATATATAATTTTCTAAAAATATTCGTTTAAATATGATATGCTAGAGGAAGTTGAACCATAAATGAAGAAAAATTCACCTTTTAGCAGCCTCTGTTACATTGCCTTCACGCTTAAACTGGATTGCGTATCATATTACCTCATTCCGTCCATGATCCGTCGTTCTATACATCTGGATACCCTAAAGCTACTTTAATACGAACTATGTGTGTGATGAACGGTCTCCTGTTCTACAGTATGCTATAATATCCTAGGTATACGCTGGTGCTTCCAGAAGACACAATTTTCTTTCGGTGATGTGCTGAAGAAGCCGATGGATATGGAGGAACATTACAGAAAGATCAGGGAAATGACCTGCGTGGATTAAAGCAAACATTTTTGAGTCCCTTTTTTGAAGTATAACTAGTATGTCGTCACTGTTAGAGGATAAGGTATACATCGTTCTATCAGATACAACAAAGCGTGGCGTCTACCCACTGCATAGTTACAGATACGGTCTTTATAGAATCCCTGTTGAACTAACCGATAAGAAAGAGATACAGCTCGTAACTGCTGCCCTAGGACAAGAATTCAAGATCGATGAATTCGCAGATAGGATCTATGTTACTTACAAGTGGAAAGAGACAGACGTCACAGCATCAAAGCCTCAGGACTGGAAGGAGGCTGAACTTGAAATTACTGTCGAAATTGTTACCGGAGAGGTTGTAGATATCATTTATCAGATAAAACCGATAGAAAACTTCCCTGAAGCTTACTGGGTAAAGAACTACAGATCTAAGGCTGAGCAAAATGCCAAAATGGTTATTGATTTAATAATTAAAAATACGATAATTGGAGAAAAGTGGAAGCAGGCATGGATTAAGAAACTGAAGATAACCGAGCAGGAAGCTCAGAAGAAGCTTGAAGGTTTAACACCATTGGCTAAACCACTTGCAGTTGCCAAACCTGCAGCTACCGCTGCACCAGCTGTAGAGGCAAAAAGAAAGGGTATTGATATTAATTTTAGGAACAGCAGGCAGACAGTCGAGGATCACTTGGGACATCATGTTTGGGGGCCAGTAAGTGGTTCTTCACAGTTGGGCATACACGGTACAGCTGTAGCTGTTGACTTTGATATCTGCACTGCAGACGGTGCATGTGTTGAAGCGTGTCCTGTAGATGTGTTTGAATGGTTAGATACTCCAGGGCATCCAGCATCAGAAAAGAAGGCAGATCCAGCAAGGGAAAAGGAATGCATATTCTGCATGGCATGCCAAGCTGTCTGTCCACCAAAAGCAATAAAAATAACTCGGGGCGTCCATCCCTTCGAGAAGGTCACGGCATAGCCTTTATCAGCTGCTCCACGGACCTCCTGTAGCTCTTTCTCTCATTCTGCCTTTGCTGGAAGGTTTGTATGCTACCATACTGCACAGATGTTGCTGCTTTTCCTGTGCATATAGAGAGTCGCTATAGCGCTCAGCAAGACATCAAGCATAGTTGGGCAAGTTTGACACGCCTTGACTCGTGCATAGGCAGGAGTCAACCAGGTGTGATACACTAATCGCATGGTGCAATTCCCTGTACGACATCCTAAAACTCATGGTTTCTACAGAGCCGAAATGTCACAAATATATTTATAATGTAGATCTGGGTTGCCGCAGTAGGTTTGGCTGGCTTTGGTCGCTGACCAGAAAGGAATTATCTCATACATCAGAGTTCTGAAAGAGGACCTAGCTATCTTCAGGATCAAAGCCGCTGATGGATCGATTCCCGACTTCAAAGCGGGGCAGTTTGTAACTCTGGGACTTCCCGTTAAAAGTGAAGGCGGCAAGATAATTCGCAGGGCGTACTCGATAGCATCGCCCCCGGAGCAGAAGAAGCATTTTGAACTTTACATCAGGTGGGTCAGGAAACCAGTGCCCGGTAGATTAACTACGGAATTATTTGAAAGAAAGGAAGGCGATGAAATATTCTGGCTCAAGCCAGCAGGACCGTTTGGAATTCTCGATAAGAGACTAGATGGCTCTCCAGAAACAAGGCGCATTGTGATGGTCGGCGGAGGTACTGGACTTGCACCGTTCATCAGTGCTAGTTTACATCTGAAAACTGCTGAAGATAAGCGAGAGATCGTTCTCCTGCATGGTGCAAGTTATGTAGATGAAATAGGATACAGAGAATTACTGACAGAACTTGAGGAGGAAAGCATTGACAAGGGCAAGGATCACTGGAACTTCAAGTACAGACCAAGCATAAGCAGACCAGATGAATGGCTAAACAGAAACTGGGGTGGACACAAGGGAAGGATTGAGACCTTCATAAAACCTGACCCGGCAACCGGAAAGTCGCCACTTGAAGAACTTGTTGGGGAAAAGATTACTCCAGAAAATACGATGTTCTATGTTTGCGGCTGGCAGGGTACAGTAGACGGCGGTATGCAGTATCTAGCTCCCTTGGGATTTGTGGAAGAGAGGAAGAAGAGGTCTAATGGAACATTTGACGTAAGGTACGAATCGTACGGCTAGGTATTTAGGCCAAAACGTTTGCAGAAAAAGAAGGTTTGGCGTATCTCTTTGCATCCTTGTTTGTGCCTATCAATATCTTGCAGTTAACTTCCTGACACGATTGATTATGCTTGTGTGGTTGGCTGAAGGATCTGTAGTAACATAAAGTAGGTGTGTCCTGCCTAAAGGTACCGTGATGCGCTTGATCCTTGCATACTCGGCCAGAACATACTTTCCCTTTCCAATCTTGGGCGCAAGTTTGTTACGCATCTTCCATATTTTCACAGCCTGTTGAAGCGACATCCTGCTTTCCTTAGGAGATAGAAGATTCTTTACGCCCTTCCTGTGGCCACTATACATGATTTTTGCATTCATATTACTTATAGTTGCAAAACGAATTTTTGGACTGATTTTCATAACTCTTGCATGTAGCGCTTTGTAGTTCATTGTCTATTAGCAGATCTGCTAGAAAATAAAGTTTTTCAAGATGCTGATTTTGTTATTATGATCATGATCACTTGAATTTCTCAGATTATAGCATTTTCTTTACTAAATGCCCTGTTTCATTATCAACTCTAGCCAATCCTTATCACGGACGCCTATGCTACAAATCAAGAATCAGCAATCATTCGATACGCAATATATGACCAAAACATGCGGTGGCCGGGATTTGAACCCGGGTCGACAGCGTGGCAGGCTGCCGTCCTAGACCATGCTAGTTATACAGAATTTTATATAAGCAAGACTTTCTGCATAAATTCTAGGGTCAGACAGCATTTTACCATCACGACCTAACTAGACGACCACCGCATGAACTAAGCATTCGATAATCTTGATATTATAACTTTGCCATCTTATCCATGGGAAAGTTCATTACCCCAGAATGTGTATGATTTGGAGAACATGTTCAGAAAGGTTGGGGCAGTCATACTGCTGGTATCTGATATGAGCCGTTCAACAAAATTCTACAAGGATACTTTGGGTCTTACACTAAAAAGCAAGTCTAGGGACTGGACAGAGTTCTTTAAGGATGGTACCGTTTTAGCATTACATTCTGCCAGCAAGAAGTTAAAACCAAAATCCGGCAAACCGAAGATAGGGATGCTTGTGGCCTTCAAGGTAATAAGTATGGACGAAGCATACAAAGTGCTTAAGCGCAAACGCGTAAGGTTCATGAAAGAACCTAAAGATGAGGATTTTGGGAAGCACGCAATAATACTGGATCCTGATGGATACATGATATCTCTAATAGAATTGAAAATAAGCAAGGATGAGGAAATTCAGCAAGCTGCAGGTTACCGTGGTTTTGCTCCTATTTGATAGCCTTTGATCTAATTTCCCTGAATATATCTTCCAGATATTTAGTAAATTTCGGCTCTCCAGAATCATGGCCCTCAAACCTGACTCTTGCCGTAGGCTTTGCGATCCTGATTCTCTTCCTCAAATCCGCGGGTGTTCCTAGTACTACGGCATCACACTCAACTGCGTTTATGCTATCCTCCAGTTCCTTTAACTGTTCAACACTGTAACCTAAAGCAGGCAAGACCGAACCGATCCATGGAAACTTCTCATATGCTTTCTTTATGGAGCCAACGGCCCGTGCCCTCGGATCGACCAAGCGGCAATTCAATGCCTTTGCAGCTGTGGCGCCAACACCTTCTTTAAGTTCACCATGTGTTATTGACGGACCATCTTCTACAACAAGCACGCTTTTACCACTGATCAGTTCCGGGTTATCCACAGTCGCTTCAGAACTTACTCTGAATATCTTTGCTCTTGGGTTGAGTGTCTTGCATGATTCTATTACTCTTTCAACCATGGCAGGTTCTGCAACGTTTACCTTGTTGATGACCAGAGCATTCGCAATTCTAACATTGGCTTCTCCTGGATGATATTTAGTTTCATGGCCAGCTCTTAACGGGTCAACGACAACTATAGTATAATCTGACGCATAGAATGAAAAGTCGTTATTGCCTCCATCCCAGATTATCACGTTGCAATTTTTTTCTGCTTCCTCAAGAATCTGCTGATAATCAACTCCCGCAAAAAGCTCAACTCCGCTTTCCACATGATCAATATACTCTTCCTCTTCCTCTATTGTTATCCTATAACGTTTGAAATCTTCTACGCTTTTGAAGTGCTGTACTGCTATCTTTAAATCGCCATATGGCATGGGATGTCGTATTACTACAGGTTTGAGATTAGCCTTTCTTGCTGCGTTAACAACCATTCTGGCAATAGTACTTTTACCAGCGCCAGTTCTTGTTGCCAGCACTGATACAACTGGTTTCTTTGATTTCAGCTGTGTATCATTGGTACCAAGAAGTGCAAACGATGCGCCCGCAGCGATCACCTTGGAAGCTGCATGCATTACGGTTTCATGCGAAACATCGCTGTAGGAAAAGAATACTTCATCGATATCTTGTTCGCGTATAAGTTCAGTTAGCTTTTCCTCGAGACAGATCGGTATTCCTTGGGGGTACATCTTCCCTGCCAATTCCGAAGGATAGACTCTGTTTTCGATATAAGGAATCTGTGTTGCCGTGAACGCTACAACTCGGTAGTTTGGGTTGTTTCGGAAGAAGACATTAAAGTTGTGAAAATCGCGTCCAGCAGCACCCATTATGATAGCTCTACGTACCATGCAGGAGGTTGATTAGCGATTGTTATTAATTTGTATGAATCAGGATATATTCTTGAATAATTCGCATATTCTGCAGATTGAGGTTCAACCATGTGTTTTCTTGCATTCATTTTATAGGTTTTCAGGATTGAAAATTCTGTAAATGTCATTAGTGATTTTGTATGAATATTTTCCCACCGCACTTCCTGCACTATAGACAAATGATCCATGCTGATCTGGAACGGACGTTTCTATGCGTTCATCTATGTTTGAAACCTTCACACCGCAGGATTCCTTATGATACACGCATTCTAATGATCTGCTGATGGCGATGGACGGGCAAAAGATCCTGCTGGCTATGGTTGGAGCGACGGTATCCCTCATGTTAGCCATGGTGCTGATATGGTACAGCAAGAGCACGATCACGAAGACTTTGTCAAAACACCAAGTCTTGCATAGGCTAAGAGTGCACGGAATGAGTCAGGAGGAACTCGCTAATGACGCTAAGCGTAGCAGCGTGATGTCTGCCAGATCGATACCTGGATTGATCCAGAAACTGGAGAGCGAGGGTTTGGTGCAAAGAACGGCTGGCAATAGGTACGTTATAACTACACAGGGAATAGAAGCCCTGAAGAATCTAGAGTCTGCGAGCGGACAGGTTCAGAAGGTGGCCAAGATTGTATCCAAGACTTCAATGATAAGCAAGGTCTTGGTTAACGAGGCTATCGACAGAATAGTTGGTATGAAAGATTTTCAATTCAAAACGGATTCAGACAACTCGCAAGTAGAAAGGGAGCATGACGAAGTTCCAGAATACTCTGCTAAAAAGCAGAGTCCACATTTTGTTTCTGAGGAGGTATCGAATTAATGATCTCCAAGTTCTGGATGGCAATAATTGGCGTTATCGCTGTAGCTATTGGCGCAGGAGTGGTACTTGGACCGTCAACACTAGGTATGAACTGGTCTGTCCCGGGAACTGTATCTAACGAACAGATTGGCAACTTGACCCAGAAGATAACAGTGCTAGAACAAAGATTAGATCAGATTAGCAAGGATGTCATGAATGGTGCCACAGACAAGTCTGATGAAATTAAAGACGATATGAACGTTCTTGAGGTTCAAGTAAAACGTCTGTCAGATCAGATAGATGATCTGAAAGAAAAGCTTGATAAAACAACAATTAGCTCGACCGTATTTTCAGCGCAACTTAACAAGTCGGAATACAAACCAGGAGATACACTTACACTGTCGGGAACTGGTTTACCCAGCAAGTCTGTGAAGATTAGCTTGCTAGGCATTGATAGATTAGTTATCAGCGAAAGTTCGACGACTGCGGATTCCAATGGTAATTTCCAGTATTCGACGCAACTCTCGAAGAGTTATGCGTCTGGAGAGTACTCGCTAAAACTTAGTCAGGAAGGGAAGGTTATAGAGAGATCATTCAGAATTGGTACGGGAGAAACATCGTCACCGTCAGTACAACCACCCTCAACGACCCCGCCAGTACAGCCGCCAACAACGCAGACATCATCTTCACAAGGCTTAACGATCTCGGCTGACAAAACTCAGTATGCTAGAGGAGACAGGATTGTAGTGAGCGGTAAGACTGACCCTGATGCGTGGATCGATGTGGACGTATACGACAGTAATAAAGTCCAGCTGGTAAGAACCGCTACTAGGTCGGATGGTAGTGGCAATTACAGGTATGACTACACCCTGCCTTCTAACGCAGCATTGGGGAACTACGAGATAAAAGTGACTTTAGGCAATAAGCAGGCGAATGTCGGCTTCTCAGTGGTGGCATCAACCTCTGGTTCAACACAGACCTCGTCTGGAAGTGTAACGATAACAACCGATAAGACACAATACAGCAAGGGTAGTTTAATGAAGATATCAGGAAATGCTCCTGCGAAGAGCAAGGTCACCATAACTGTAGATCCTCCTTCCGGAGATGATATGCTGCTAACTACGACAGCTAGCGACACTGGAACCTATACTACATTCCTTTCGATAAAGAGCGATGCGGTGGCGGGAACATGGAAAATAAGTGTAGAGGCGGACTCGTACGTTTCAAACGCTACGGTTCAAGTGATCTGAGCGTGCATAGTATGAGAAAAGCACAAATTGAAGTAATTTATATCATGGCCAAGGTATGGTTAGAAAATGGCTAAATTTGCTCCTCTTCCACCTGCTCCAGTTCTGATGGTATGCTTCGGACACTGTGGTATAGGTCTAGGTGCCGAGTCATACAGAAGGCTGCTGATCGATGTGGGTGCTGACCCGCTTAAGCCTGTTCTGAAGGGTGAGAAGGAGGAATCCAAGGTCTTGAAGAGGTATGGAAGTACGATTTTGAGATTTCCGGCTTCATACGGAGGCGGAGAGATTCCGCTTATACCTAGGGCGTTGTTAGTTGACCTTGATCCCAGAGCGGCCAATCTGATTCTCCAGTCATATCCGGACCTCTTTGCATTAAGGGACAAGCATGTTATAAGCGGTTCAGGAGGTGCTGCAAGAAACTGGGCTGAAGGCAGAACTCGTTTCATGAAAGAAGTTAGTAATAAATTCGATGTACAGAAACAGCTATCTTCGCTATCACCAGAACCAGTTAGAGGTTTTACAGTACCGTTTGCCATGGGTGGTGGTACGGGCAGTTCTTTTGCATGTGCATTCATGCAGTTCATAAAGAAGGATACTGCAGGGCATGCCACGGTTGCGACGCTCGGACTACTTCCAGAATTTGGCTGGGATCCAGTGATCTTGGAAGCTGCGGCGATAAACATAGTTATGAACCTAGAATACCAGATAAAGTACTCTGACTGTTCCATACTATTTGATAACAAGACCCTTAGGCAGCTTGCACACAAGTTTGAGCATAAATTAAGTAAAATTCCTTCGATAATAGACGATCTACCGAAAGAGAATGAAGTTGGATGGCACGACTACAAGGGCATGAACCTGATCGCTGCTAATGCAATATCGATGTTCATAGCATCATTTGCAAGAGAAACCGAATGGGATATGTCCAATTATCGAACATGGCTAGGAACAAAGCGTCCGAAATTTGCAATTCCGTGGGTAATCCCAGTTGTGCCAGGTGTGCCAGGGGGAGATCATTGGAAGATGTCAGATATGATTCCCGATAGCAAAGCAAACACAATGGAAGGCATAATTGATGTAATTCATCGCCGTGAAGATGCGCTGCTCTTCGATATAGATGAAAGTGTGATAAGAGACAAGGGAAGTCCGAGAGATTCTTGCTGTGCTCTTGTAAAGGTAAAAGGCGAGTTTGATATGAAGGAGCGAGAGGCATTGAAGAACATTATCAAGGACAGGTTCAATATCGAAGATTCCAGGATGATATTTGTTAAGATACCCATAATGGAAAGGGAACACTCCAGTGTCACGATACTCGTTAACACAAAGGCAGTAGGACAGAAGATACTTGACATTGCGCGTGAAGCAGAAGAGTCCTGGGATGCTTACAAGGAAGAATACGCGCGATGGGGATTGACTACAGAAGAGTTCAAGCAGAGTCTGATGGATGTAGTGCATCACTTTAGCTAAGGGATGTACGATGGTCGACTTTCAATTTCTTGAGGAGATTGCTGTAAGGATAAAGGCTGATAGGCAGCAGCTGTTGAAAGTAGATGATGAGCTCTCGAAAGTGAATGCCAAGCTGCATGAACTACCTCTAAAGGCTGCTACCGAATCTCAGTTTGCAAGGATGATAGGTATGGAGTATCAGGATGAAATTGCTGAGCTTGAGAAACAAAGGGATAGACTTACGGCTGAAAAGAATGTACTTAGTGATACGATCAACAATGATATGCAAATCTTGATAAACGAACTGACATCTCCCGAACTAATCATTCCCATCGAACCTACGCCTAAAGCTAGCGATGGTAAGATGATCTATAAATATCGAAACCAAGCGAAGTTTCCAAATCTATTTGATATGCTGGCTGAGTTGCTGGGATTAAGCACTCCTATAGTTGTGAAGGATGTAATGCTTTCTTCCACAGAAATAGTCATCACAGAAAAGAGCGAGCTCGATGCAAAGAAGAAATTCATCAATATAATGAACGAAGTGCAAAAGACCCTCTCAATAAAGAAGCGCAAAACTGACACTTTTCTCTAAATGTTAGATCTTATTTGTAAACGATCGTACCTGATTTACTACGCAGCGCTTCCTTTATACCGGTAAGATTAGCTATTATCGCTTCATTTCCAGTATTTTCAACAAACCGTATTGCGGCCTTGACCTTTGGCCCCATGCTACCCTCTTCAAACTCACCTTTCTTTAGTAACTTTTTGATTTCGGTTACTTTGATCCTTCTCATCAACTTTCTATTCTTGCTTCTGTAGTCCACGTAAACACCATCAACATCAGTTAAACTGACGAACTTTGATGCTTTAATGCCTGTAGCAAGTCTTTCGCTCGCAAGATCCTTATCGATCACAGCATCGACGAACTTAATATTATTGCCACCGATGATCGGGATTCCTCCTCCACCAGCAGCTACAACAACATAACCCAAGTTAACAAGGTCTTTCACAGCATCTGCTTCAAAGATAGATTCCGGATCGGGTGATGGTACAACCCTCCTGTACTCGTTTGGTGCAATTTCCTTAACTGTAAGCTTTGAGTTCAGATCCCTGATGGCATCAAGTTCATCTCTCGTATAACTCGAACCGATTGGTTTTGTAGGATTCTTAAATGCGGGGTCATTCGGGGAAACCTTTACCTTAGAGATCAAACTTACAACTTCTATACGTCTGTTAAGCTTATGCAGGTGATTAAGTAATGATACTTGGATCATGGATCCGAGCAAACCCTGAGTTTCTGCTACACATGCAAAGAGCGGTAATGGTGGCACTAGTCCTTTAGCATATTCGTGCCTGAACAACGCATCTCCTACCTGAGGACCGTTACCATGCGTGATCACAATCCTATAGCCCTCAGCAACTAGATCTGCAATATCTTTGGTTGCGCTGTACACCATTTTGTATTGCGAATCGAATGTTCTGGATTCGCTCATTATTGCATTTCCACCCAATGCAAGAACCAGTATTTCCTTACTCAAACGTAGTCAGTAATTAAATGAGATATTATAACGCGTAGACCACAAACCTTTGACATTTTTAGCAACTGCAAGCAATGAAGGAGAGTGTCCAATGCTGCTACTTCAGAAGTTTTGCAACCTCTTTTTTAAGAGGTGCAATGTTCACCGTAGTCCTCATGGGTAGCTTGCTCGACGCTGTTCGCATTGCCATCTTGGCCTTTTCAAGTGCATCTGCCTTGACACGAAGTTCCAGTATTACTTGACCTTCAGTGACCCTGGCAGCCAAACCAGTTGCTTTCCCAAACGCCCTCCTCATGCCTTCTTGCAATCTATCTGCACCTGCAACGGCGATCATCTTATTTTCTCGCAGGATAACGTGGGGATACACTCTTAGCAAACTGAAAAACTCGGTTTCACCTATCTCGGACATGACCTTGTTTGCCGCAAGCCTTGCAGCTTCGAGCGCGTTGTGCCTCACCTGCATCTTAGAATCGATTGAAACAAGTTCTATCTTAAAGTCATAATTACCTTTAGCACCACCAGTAAACTTGGCGATCTTTGACTGAGGACTGCCTGCTATGTACTCGCGCCTTACATAAGGCATCCCTCTGGGTTCTCTGTAGTTTCTTCCCTGCATAATGCACACCGAGTTGAACGCTTAAATCACGACGGGCTGATTTAATCGTTGTGTCAGAAGAGATAGAGTATGCGGTGCAGAGCGAGCTTGTAAACCAAAGAGTACTGGTTAACGATGAAAAGTCCAGAGAAGAGCTCGCAAGGAAAGGTTATGGAGAGTGGGAGGGGAAGCAATATTTTCTGCAGCTCTATGAAACTCTTTACCTGCTTAATTTGAACAAGATAACTGTAAAAAACAAGAATAATACAATGGATTTTGATAAACTCGTTGATGTATCGCTCAAGCAGGATCAGGAGGCATGGACAAGATTCCTCGTCTACAGAGATCTGAGGAGCAGGGGTTATGTTGCCAAGGAAGGATTTGGTTTTGGTGTTGATTTCAGAGTGTATGAACGGGGTGAACATGGAAATAAATCTGCGAAATATGTTGTCTTTGGCATAAACGAAGGTACTGAAATGCCTGTGGACAAGTTGAACGATGCAATAGAGCAGATAGGCAGGATGGGCAAGGAAGCTGTTATCGCAGTGATAGAAAGAAGGGGCGAAGTGATATACTACAAGGTGTCCAAGATGCGATTTATGAACAATAAGAATTCCTTTGATTTCGCTTCTATAAGCAAAAAATAGTTGACCGTGCTGTATCTTTAACTATTCACAACCAATAAGTAAGGGAAGTCGTGTCTTTATGATATGAAGGTTGGAAATGCCGGAAACGTATTTCTGGCTTTTACCATATCATTAATTCTGTTATCGCAATCATACGCAGCTTTTGGTGCCACCGATAAGATTGCATTGAGCGCGGACAGAACAGTCTACAGCATAGGCATGCAGGTAACAGTTGTTGGACAGGTACTAGGTACGTTCGATCCAGATTCACCTGTAAGAATAACCGTAAGCGGTCCTGCTGGATATGCGCACAAATCCGCAGATGTAAGTCTGGACTCCTCTGGAGGTTTCACGTATCAGTTCACAATAAATGGCGATGTAGGACTGGTTGGCACGAACACACTCAAGGCGACGCATAATACTATCTCAGGCATGGTGAGTGGTACGCTAATGTTCGAGGTTAGGGAACACGCCTCCATAACAATACAGACTAGTCAAGGTTCATACGAGCTCAATGACAATGTAGCTTTGCAGGGTAGGGTTTCTCCAGTATTGCCAGATTCACAGGTGCTTATACAGGTATTCAATCCAAAGAACCAAGCATGGAGCTTCAAGGAAGTGTCTTTAGGCAGTATTTCTCCTGACGGTCAGTTTACTGTCGAACTTGGCAAGCTTGCTGGTACTAAAAGCGTCGTTGGCACTTATACAGTGAAGGCGTTCTACGCTGGCTCGACGGCAAGCGTAACTGGAACATTTCTGGTTGGCGATTCAGATTCTCAGTCACAGTCTGACGATGACGACCAAGACAGCCAAGGCCCGCAGTCGCCCGCAAGCACACCCTCTATAATCGAGGTTGTTGAAACGGAAAGTGATTCCACATCAGCTGCTGAGGTTGCCAAAGAAACTGTTGTGCAGTCAGAGATAAAGAATGCGAACGAACAGCCGCAAGAGTTCACCTACATTATGCTGGTAAAGGATTCAGGAGGTATCACGGTATCTCTTTCCTGGGCAAAGGGAATGCTGGACCCCAACCAGTCCTTGACGATGGAACAGTCATGGATACCGGAAATTCCTGGAGAGTATACTGCAGAAATCTTTGTGTGGCAGAGTCTTGACAATCCAGTGCCGTTGTCAGGCAAGATCGTGAAAGCAATAATGGTAGAATAAAGTGCTCCGGGCGGGATTTTCACCATAAAGGATTTGAACCCGCGATCAGCGACTCGAGAGGCCGCTATGCTTAACCGGGCTACACCACCGGAGCACCGAATCTTTGCTAATAGACGTACAATTTAAAGCATCCTAATTCATAATCTTGTTAACGATCATTGTTCATTTTATTTAAACAAAAGTAGAACAAGATCAGCTGGACTTGCTTATGACATTACCGCAAAAAATGATTGATGATGTTGTATCGAAATATGCAAAGTATCCGATTGCTTTGACAGGTTGCAGAGCAACAGGTCATGCCTTGCAGTGTTGCGAATATGATTTTGTAATTATAACTGAGGAACAAGGCAGCGAACTTTTGGTTGTGAATGAAGATTATGCAGAGATTCACAAGATGTCTCCGAAGTTGAATCCATTCAGAGCTGCATTGAATCTGCACAAGATGCAGATAATCAACGATCCCTCATGGTTGCTATCTGGTTTAAAACAGCAGACAGATGAGGCCATTGCAAAAGTGTTCTCTTGGTACTCTAGAAACAAAACAATCGATGCGCTTTTTTATGCAAACAGATCGGTTCAAGGTGCTAAAGACGGTACAATCTCATCTCTATGGCTAAAGTGTGCAGCATATTACTACCTTGAAGCTGCATTAGTACGCAGCAATACAAGACCCATGCCCACGCATATGCTTGCGCAGCTCAGAAATATAGAAGACAATACAGTTACAGATGGCATAGCGCTGGCAAGCAGATGTTTAGGACTCGAGCGGGCCAACAAGTCATCGGTGTCAAGATGTATGGAAGGAACCATAGGTTTGAATGACAAAATAAAACATGATTACACTAGCCTGTTAGTAACAAAGAAGGCAAAGTTTCTCTACGACTCTGCAATGTTCACAGATTGCTACTTTTATCTTGGCTATATAGCAAGAGACACCGTAACAAACATAGCTTCGAACCAGAAGGTGTTGAAGGATTACAGTCTAATGATCAGTATAGCAATGGATCTTACAGCAGACCAGTCATTTGTGCTCAAACTTTCTGGAGAGCTTTTGGAAGCATGCAACGCACTTCTAAAAAAGTAAAATGTTATTAGTATAGCTGCGCAACCAAAACCATGCAGATGGTAACTGTGAAGTTGGAAGCTCCGCAAGGAATCAACCTTATCCTTGGCCAGTCGCACTTCATCAAGACTGTTGAAGATGTCTACGAAACCCTCATCAGTAGCGGAACCGGCATAAAGTTTGGCATCGCATTTTGCGAGTCGAGTGGATCGGCATTGATAAGATCTGATAGCAACGACAAGGCACTAGAAGATTTGGCTTTAGATTTTGCGCGTAAGTTATCTGCTGGACATGTGTTTCTTGTTCTATTGAGTAACGCGTATCCCATAAGCGTACTGAATAGAATAAAGATGCTTGACGAAGTTGCAAACATCTATTGCGCAACGGCAAATCCTGTAGAAGTAATATTAGCAGAAACGGAACAGGGTCGTGGCGTACTTGGGGTAATAGATGGCGTCAAGAGCAAGGGTGTTGAAGGCGAGAAAGAGAGGAAGGAAAGACATGAATTCCTTCGTGAAATAGGGTACAAAAGATGATCACGTTACTCTTAGCGTACTGCTCAAGGTCCTGAATGCTAACGGTGCAGCTTCCTCCAGATTGTTCCATACAAACGCTTCAGCTTCATATGTGCTTCCTTCAACAGGAACCCACGCAATTGAAGCGGTACTACTTTCCCGCACGCCAAGAGAGTCTATAGCCCATGACAGAGATACTACAAAACCGTTCTGATCCTTGATCTGAAGTATGTACATGTATTCTTCCCTTTCAAGTATGTTGTTGGTAAGGCTTATAGCGAACAAAAATGGTTGGCCAACGATTCCAGAGCTGACTGGTTGGCTGTTTTGATTCAATACATTAAACTCCGTCAAGTTCACAGTTTCCTGCACTCTCGTCATTTGAAATTCTTCCATCTTCAACACACGATTAACCTCGGCGTATGTGGATGATTCGCTGTAGATAGCGTAACCAGCTATGGTACCAAGATTTGCCACATTCATGTCGAGCGAAAACGTTCCACTGCTAAAAGGAAGTACATTTTTTGGTTCTGTGAATACAACAGTGTATCTTACGGGTTCTCCGACTGCGTTGTAGAGCACGACCAGAGCCTTTGTATTTTCAGATGTTGCACTGCCGTCATTTGCTATCCTCCCAGTTATTTTGACTGTGTCACCTGATGTTTCTATTTTATGAAATATAACGTCGAGTTTCTTTGGTTTTTCTTCAGCAGTATTAAGATTTCCAATGGTTATAGTGAATGATTTTACCAGAGGTGCGAGTTGTTGGTCGTTTAGAACAGTTGTAAACGGCGATATCTGACCTCCATTGAGTATTTCAATACCTAGCGAGCCTGACGTTGTAGTCAATGGTTTTAGTTCCTGATCAAAGAATTGTACAATAATTTCTACGAACTGCACCGGGCTACCTTCGTTGACAACCTCGCCAAAAACAACGTAGTGTTGGCCGCTGTCCAAGTAACCGAATGTCTTGAGCAGTCTTATGTTTGTTGGAGTCTGTGCATATCCATCATGGGATGGTACCAATAGAAGTAGAATGCCGATTGAAAACAAAACTGCCTTATACAACATGATATTTCTGCGCAAAGCGCTTTTAAGTGTTTAATCTCATGCAGTAATTTCGCGTTTAATGATGTGCATACAATAGCATTGATAGTCCCTAGGAATAACAAAATAAAAGGTGTGTTTGTTCAATTGCTTTACTGTACCTTAAGATTCTTCAGATTAAAGGGCGGCACATTCATCGATAGGAACTCCTCGATCCTGAACTTAATGTCATTGGCTGTTAGGTCTACCATGCTTGGCGAACCTATGTCAAATGCTATTCTGTTAGAACTTATGTCGACATTTGCTAACACAAAATCTGCATATTGGTTTGCTATCTCATTGACGTAGTACTTCGTTTCATCGGTCTTGACATCTGAAACGTCCATCTCCACTCTTATAGCCTTAAATTTTGCAGCCCCACCGTATTGTTTCCCTTCTCCAAGATTGGCGTCAGTATGTGACATCTAATCACCTACAGAAGCAGTATTCAAAGAAGTTAATAAACATTTTATGATTAACGTAAAAAGCACTATAAACTCTAGGACGCCAATTAATTAAAAATTTCCTAGAAACGACTCGTAAATAAAAGTTAGCGCTTTTATTGCGTTTCCATTCCCCAAAGCTTCACAAGCTGTTTTTCAAAATCTACAAACTGGGGCTCAGATAATGGGTCGCCGCAATTCTTGTGATATGACACAGTTTTCATACCGTCGAGCTTGAACTCAACCTCGTAAAAGTGAACCTTCGGACACTCGCACATGGCTTACGCCCGTCATCCAGATATATTTACTTTATATGGAACGAAAGCGATTTGACCGCTGGGATGCGGTGAATGTTAGTTGGACCATAGGTATGCAGCGTATATGGTAACGTTGATGCTTCTACCAGCTATTTTGGCTCCAGCATTTGGACAATCTGTGGACAAGGTTAGCATGTTAATGCATGACAGTGTAGCGGATACTTTCAATGCGCAGCTTTCCCAACAGGATCAGAGACCGCCGATCGCGTTCCCCACCAAGAACGGACTTTATGAAATTATAGTTATATGGGATCCCATAGAGATAAAACCAAACCAGATAGTTAGATTCGATATAAAGATCATAAACGCGCTTACACACAAATCTGCGGAGAATGTGCACTATGATTTTGCGGTTGTCAAAGACAATAAACCAATTAAAGAGCTCAGATCTTTTGCACTAGATGGCTTGGCAACTCATACTGTAGAGTTCCCTTCTTCAGGTTCCTTTAGCGTGGTCGTAAACATCGTTGGTGTTGGGGATGTGATAAGGCACGAGAATGAATCAATTTCATTTGATCTGAAGGTGGTTCCCGAGTTTCCCATTGGCACAGTAATAATAATGGCTACTCTGGTTGGAATAACTATAGCCCTGACAAGATTCACGATTCTAAACAAAAATGCGGGTAAAAATATTCCTCAAACATAAATTTGCAGCTTCGTAAAATAAACATTTATCAATACGACACTGACTCACTAGTATGATGAAGTACTGGGCTTATGTGCTGATGGGTTTGCTAATAACGTCTGGCGTGTTTGCTGCTAAAGGTGTTTATGCGCAAGATAATATGTGGTATCCCGGCGAGGGTGTAGAAAAAGGTTTTTTTGTGAAGTATACAGTATCAGAGTATGATTACAAATCTGGACAGCCGTTTGATGTTACTATATGGTTTGGAGACAAGGATGACGAGGGAAACTGGATTACCGATGTCATAATTGTAGATCGCGGTGATGTTGTAACCAGCAAGATGACTCTTTCGGCCGCTAATCTATCGCCAGTTGGTTTCGATGTGTCAGAAGAATTTCAACCGTATAGATCAGCTATCAAAGGTAGTTTGAGCTGGACTGGAGAGTATGCAAACCAGAGAGATCCAAAACCTCTAACATCTGGTGGCGGCGCCAAAGCGTGGGGCATTATTGCTGCTATTGGAGGAGGAGGTATTATTGTAGCTCCAACGGGTTCTGAAACCATACAGGCAGCCGGACAGTCGTGGGACACGCATATTATAGGATTCCATTATGCTGTTGATAGCAAAATATGGATCAAGGATGGATTCCCCTTGCCGATAAAGGCAAAGGTGTTCACGATCGCGTCGATACAGCCAATTCCAGTTCAATACGAGTTTGAGCTCTTGGAAACAGGAATGTCAGAAACAGCACCTGTAGCTCCTGTAGGAGTACCTGATCTACCAGTACCGCCTCTTCACAAACCGACGACATCAGGAGCATTTAGCGTGGATCTTTACTGGGAGCCTACTGTCATAGAACCAAGCAAACCAACAACCATGGGAGTGGTGATATTTGACAGGCAGCATAACGTGAAAAGAGGTGCTCTTTACGACCTGCTTATCACTGGCGCAGGTGACAAGGTCGTATTGGATCTGAAGAAAGTCGTTGCGCAAGAAGGTCAAGGAACTCATGAGGTAACCTTCGACTCTCCTGGCAGATTCCATGTTACAATCACGTATTTGGGAGATCAAGAAGGTGGGCTACCAGAAAAAATAGTCGAGAAGGCGGAGTTTGATCTGATCGTGGTACCAGAGTTTCCATTCGGCGTAGCAGTAGTGATGGCTGCGATAATAGGCACAATGATCATGCTGACAAGATTTAAGAAGATAAACATACCGATAATCAAATAATTAGAATTACTTCATTTGATAACATTCTAGCATAAGCCAATCAACAAATTTCTTTACACTGTCATCTATCCTGCACCATAAATGAACTGAGCCAGGCAGGATATCCATTCTTCCATCTTTCAAAAATATCTTCAGTCCTTCCTTTCCCTCATACATGTATGCATCCTTTGTATCAACTTCGCCAAGGATCTCGTTGGCTTTTTCCTTTATCGAGTCTCTTGGTATCGGGAATCTCTTCCTATGCTTATCGACGACTATGCCGATGTTCTCGCTGCCGTATGAATCTACATCGCTAATCTTCTTTGTGTCAGGAAAATGAAATTGCAATTGTGCACCATACTTTGCACCCACTATGTAAGCGATCTGGTTCAGCTCTGCATATGCTCGCTGTGGATTTCTTGTTACAAGGCTACGCATGTTTTCTTTTTTGCTTTCGATCTCAATCTTAAGCTCGTTAAGCATGGAAGTGAAACTCAACAGCTATTCTTGCAACAGAGATATAATAAGCGTGTATCTTGCAACTTTTTAAGGCAGAATGTTCAAGACGCTTCATGTTTGCTAATGACTTTGGGTCTGAGAGGGCAACGAGCATTGATGATTACAAGATAACGTGCATTCGGTTCATTGATGATTTGAGTGACGACTACGAGGCTTGGGTTGACCGATATAGGCTACCTGAAGAGGAAAGAAAGTTCAGGAAGAACGCGATACAGGAAGTTGTGAAAACTACTAACGAATGGATCGGCAAATTTGGCAACAGCATCAAGAAGATAGATGTGATAAAAGATGATGGGATAAACAAGATGGCAGAGTCTACCGCCGGTTATCCTTTTGAATTCATCGTAAACGTAGACGGTCAGTCAAGATATGTCCATCACGAGCAAGGACAGATAAAACTCAACATAAAGGCAAAGGCGGGAGAGAACAGGCAGGTGAAGATCTCGCGCTACAGCAAGGAATGGTTCGCGCAGATCCTTTCCTCTGCGAATGTGTCAGTTAATGAAAACCTGGTGAATTTTGTACCCAAAGAAGTTCTCGATGATTTTGTGATCCTTGACGCCAGTGCATGCAAGCCGTCAGACATAATATCAATAACGATCACTGTTGAAGAGGTTTCTGATAACGTTCAGGTTGAAAAGCGTGGCCTTAGTACCATTTTTCGCATAAAGTAATCTACGTAGGTGCTATCTGGACAATTATCCTCTTTATGTTGGAGCGTTCGTCTCCATATTTCAGCGATGAGATCTTCCTGCTCACCGCTTCATCGTTAACGATACTTGCCTTGCCTACAACCTTCCTTCCATCTACCTCAATGGTAACATGTGGGTTCTTTGTAATATTTTGCAACCAATCTCCTCCAGGGTTTGTCCTTGATGCGTAAAAACTTCCGTTGTAAAACACAAGCCTGAGCGGCACCGTGTGTGCTTTCCCACTCTTCCTGCCGATAGTTGTAAGACTGCCTATGAACGATCTTTCTTCCATGTTAAATTCCAAAGCGAGTAGCATACAACATTGTTTCATAAATGCATTTGCTATGAATTCATCCACGAATTTAAAACCAATATTGAATGATACAGAATACTTTTAAGATAAACTACAATACAAGACACGACTTGAGCTCGCCCCAGCAAACTGAAGAGACGCAGAAATCGCCTCTGGATGTTATCACTGATAATCGCGAACTAAGAACTCCTGACATTATAAGAAATGCCTGCAAGTTGTTTTCAGTATTGTCGAAGGAGGATGCATTGCGTCTTTTCATTCGTGCAAAAGATGGGTTGTACTCCAACAAGAACTCTCCAAGCCTTAATAATTTGACCAGGAAGCAGTACTATACACGTCTTAGGAATCTTGTTGATGTAGGACTGATAAAGAAAGATGGTGATTCTTATACACATACAACGTTCGGTTCATTGATCTATCAGAACTATCTGGCGATAATGCTACACGGAGTGAAGAACTTCAAGCATATTCAGATGATCGATGCCCTGAAGGAAACGCAGACATTATCGAACGATGATGTTACGAATCTGATGAACGTTGTTCTGAAATAGATTTTTGATTTCAGTGCAGGGGGTGGGATTCGAACCCACGAACCCCTAAGGGACGGGATCACCCAGCGCAGGTTAATTACGATCTTGAGTCCCGCGCAGTTAACCAGGCTTTGCTACCCCTGCAACGCACAAACTTAAGATTTTCAGTATATAACTCGTACTTATGCCATCGTCTTGGCGATAGCGTCAAGGTGTTTGCCAGCACCTAAACCTTCAACTATTTTCTTCACTTTCCCATCCACACCAATCACAAATGTTATCCGTTTGTTCATCAGTCCCATCATTCCTAAAGCACCATATGCCTTTGCAACCACTTTGCCCTTGTCGCTCAACAACGGAAACTGAACATCGTGCTCCTTTGCAAACTTTTTGTGCGATTCATTGTCATCAGGGCTTATTCCAAAGATCTCGAAATCATGCTGCTTCAGCCGCTCATACATATCTCTGAAGCCGCAGGTTTCTGCCGTGCATCCGGGAGTATTGTCTCTGATGTAAAAGTAAAGCACGACATTCTTCTTGCCCACAAAATCATGTAGACTGATTATCCTGCCGTCATGAGATTCCAGCGAAAAATCAGGAGCGACTTGTCCTTCCTTTACCATACATTCATTATTTCCGCAAAATCATATATTTATTGCGAATAGTAACTTTTATTATACTCTAGAAATATACCGCTGTTGTGCAAGTAAAGGAGCTGAAAAACGGTATGCGGGCTGTAACTATTGAGGCTTCTGTTGTAAGTGTATCAGAGCCGAGAACAGTTAATTTGAGAGATGGAGGCACTGCCAAGGTTGCTGACTGTGTTATACAAGACGATTCAGGTCAGATCAAACTTTCGCTCTGGGAGGATCATATTGCCATGGTTAAATCTGGTTCGAAGATCTCGATAGAAAACGGATATGTGTCAAGTTTCAAGGGCGAAAATAGTCTTAGCGTTGGAAAGTATGGTAAGCTAAAGGTTATAGAGTATTAATCTTATTTTAGCAATTAACTTATGTAGCCAACGTCCTTGCTAGGCGGTTTTCCAGGCATCTGCTCTGGCGGACCTCTTCTCTGCATCTGCTGCTCTATTGTTTGTATCAGCATTTCAGTGTCTTTTGCTCTCTTTTCTAGATTCTTCATGTCAACCTTGACATCAATCATGTCCAGCAATGACTGAAGCACGACCTGTGACGCTTTTGCATCAACTACATAGCCCGATGTTTCACCGAGCAGACACATTCCACGCATGCCCTTCAACTTGGCGATTCCAACTATCAAACCGTTCATGCCAGTTATGCTACCACCGTCCATCGTCTGCATTCCTTGGCTTTGAAACTCCTTAAGGAATGATGCGTCAGTTGCTGTTGCGTACACCTTCGGTTTGTCAACAAAAGCACCTGTAATATAGGCTGCAAGTGTGAATACTGCCTTTGTCTTGAACTTTGCAGCTATATCCAACACTTCGTCAACCAGCATGTATTCAGATTCTGGAGTTGACGGCTGTGCATCTCCAGTAAGCATGAGCATATCATGTTTGCCAGAGTTCTTCCAGTAGTACATGCTATTCTTCATCAGATCTGCAGTGCCATCGCTCTTGATCACAATCTGCGGAGGGAAGGAGTAAGAGTAGATATCTGCGAGCAGTTTTGCACCCAGTTCCTGTATAAGATGCTCTACTGCCAACTTTCCGACATAACCGCTGCCAGGCATGCCGCAAACCAAGTAAGGCTCGTCAAGCGCTGGCATCTTGCTCCCGTTAAATACAACCTTCAGATTGTCTGGCATTACACACAATACCGTTCATTAAACCAATTTAAACGTTGAATCAAAAAAGGAGAATCTTACTCCTCAACACAAACCATTGTCTCGGTACTTGCAACTCCTCTTAGGGCGTGAATTCTCTGCGTTACAACGTCCGCAATACTCTTGAGATCACTCGCCTCAATCGAAGCAACGATATCTGTATGACCTGTAACAGCAAAAGCCTCTCTCACGTCTCCAATGCTCCTCATCACGTTCAAAAGGCTGTTTATATTGCTCCCAGGCTCGACCTTTATCTCCACGTAAGCTTTCATAATCACTTGGTTTACCCATCATCCGTTTATAAGCATTGATAAAATGAAAATTTGCAGCGCGCAAATCATAGCTAGTGTCTAAAATTATTTATTGAACGAGTTGTGATTCTTGCTATGGATATACATCCTTCCAAGATTCCTGTAAGCAAGTCGTTCGATATCAAGGATCAATCGGATGTAGGGAAAGTTATCAACGAAATGCTTGCAATGGATTTCAAGGAGGCAGGTTGCAAGATACTGATGCCCAAGGAACAAAACCTTGCCAAAAGATTGGGTTACATTATAGTCAATGAATTGAACAAGGGGTTAAGGATGCAGCGATACCCGCACAAGATACGCTACTTTGTTTATCATCATGACCCAGAACATTATGCCATAGTTATTGTGAGCGAGGAAGCACTTGCAAAATTACACGCGTGAACATTATCTTGGTGCTTCGAACTTCAGTACCTTGCCCATCACGTTGGCTACTATCAATCCCAAGACTATGCCTCCTATAACGTCTGTAGGATAATGCGCGCCCATGTATATCCTGCTGAATCCAACACTTACAGGAATAATCCACATAAGCATCCCTGCAGGAACTCCTGCAACGCTTCTGTTTCTTACCATATAGCTTACTACAAGCGCAAAAGCGGCGCTCCTTGTTGCATGGCCTGATGGAAACGAACTAGCAAGTTCTGATATAACGTCCTGCTCTGGCACGTAGTCAAGACCTATGTTCGGCTTGAAATCGTATGGCGGTCTATCCCTGTCAACTATTCTCTTAATTGTAACATATGCCGCTGTCGAGATGGCCAGTACTAAAAGCAGTATAGCACCTACTCTCCTGGTTTTTTTCCTTATGATCAGTATTAACGCGAATATGAACATTGGCGATGGAAAAAGGCTGGCGGATTCTGATACAACGATCATAGCTGTATCCATAGCCGGATTCCCACTTGCGCGTACTATTGAATCGGTAACGGATGAATCAAAACTACTAGTTACACCAGATGCTACAAGCGCGCTTATAGCTATGAATATGATAATAAGTGACACGAATGTGGCAGACCTTAGGTCTACGACGGCATTTTTTACGCTCAGCATTTGCTATACATGTGCTCGGTGATGTCTTAATAAGATAATCTCTGTATCTCTGGTTTCAACACATCGATGATAATACATGCTGCAATTACTTGCTAATGCTTCCTACGAGTATTATGGAAAAAAGTTATAATATACATAGAGAAATGTTATGCTAATGACTTCCACAACTCAAATCCCAAAGTGGGACATTAAAGCAGACTATGTTGAGACGTGCAATTGCGATTATGGCTGTCCATGTAACTTCAGTGGCTTTCCTACATACGGTTTCTGCAGGGCTCTAGTATTGTATCACATCAGAACGGGAAGTTATGGAAATGTGAAGCTTGACGGTCTTGATGTTGTTTATGCGGGCTCGTGGCCAAAAGCCATTCATGAAGGCAATGGAACTGTGCAGTTCTACATTACCAAGAAAGCAGACGAAGGTCAGAGAAAAGCCATAGTTAGCATTTTTAAGGGTGAGGCCAAAGGAGATGGTCCGTTTGCCATATTTGCTACTACGGTAAAGTATTATCTTGATCCACAGTTTGTAGATCTTAAAGTAAAAATCGACGGCAAAAAGAGTAGTTTCTCTGTGCCAGACATCATGGACGTACAGGTCGAGAGTTTTAAGAACCCAGTAACTGGAGAAGAACAGGATACAAGAATAGAACTACCTAAAGGATTCATCTGGAAGATTGCCGAGGCTGCAAAGACAAAGGTGATGCGCATTACCACTGCAGGCTTGAACTTTGACGATTCAGGCAAGAACGCTTTCTATTCGGTAGTAGAGCATAAGGGTCCATAATCAATGAATAGGCTTCAGAAGACGCTTCTCATCTCGCTAGTTTCGGTCTCTGCCGTAACCTGGTTCGTATCGAAAGATCAACCGGACATGATGACGGCTATGATGACATACAATCCGACAGCAATTTCGTTGTTCGTCATGAGCTGGACTGCAGGCATGGCTGCAATGATGTTTCCTGCTATTTCACCAATGGTTCTTCTATATAACAAGCTGATCAAAAGCAACAATGGCGAAACAGTAAACCTTACATCATATTCGTTTAGAATGGCATTGTTTGTAGGATGTTACCTTGCAGTATGGGCATTGACGGGTCTGGCGCTGCTATTGATGTGGTCTATTCCAATGAACGCCTTTCTCATGGAGGTTGGAAGAAGTGATCTGCAGATCGTTTATGGTATTCTCTTGATCGTTGCGGGTGCTTACCAGTTCAGTCCTTTGAAAACAAAATGCCTTGGATACTGCGAATCTCCGATGAGTTTCTTCATGAGAAGATGGAAGAGCGGGACAATTGGTGCGCTTAAAATGGGAACGTATCACGGTCTCTACTGTCTTGGATGTTGCTGGCCTTACTTCTTGCTAATGGTTGCATTAGGGCTGATGAACTTGCTATGGATGGGAGTTTTTGCTGGTATTATTTTTGGAGAGAAAGTGTGGTCGCGAGGAATACTGATTTCCAGAGCGGCGGGAATTGGATTTATAATTTTGGGGCTGTTCACTATAGGCTGATCACTAGACTTGCTCTTGACTCGAATATTTTGGTCAGGATAATATGATGAAAGATTTTTAATGCTTATAATCGGCACTATGGGCGTGGGCATACTGACGCTGGATGATCTAGACACTGCAGGAAAGACAGTGTTTGTTCGCGTAGACATGAACTGTCCAATAAACCCCAAGAAAGAAGAGATCATAGAGTCCAGCAGGATCAGCGAGGCGAGTGTAACTGTAGGCGATCTAGCAAATTCAAAGGTCGTCGTTGCTTCTCATCAGGGAAGGGTTGGAAGGTATGACTATACCGGAATGAAGCAGCATGCCCAGATACTCGAAAAATTGCTTGGCAAGAAAGTGGATTATGTAGAGGATGTAATAGGTCCTGAGGCGCGGAAGCGCATATCAAACATGAATGATGGTGATGTATTGATGCTAGACAACCTGCGTTTTTGCGCGGAAGAAAATTACGAGTTCAACCCAGAAGACGCTGCTAATACTGTTATGGTAAAACGATTAAGCGAACTGCTGGACGTCTGCGTTCTTGACTGTTTTCCTTCTGCGCACAGAGCGCACCCTTCTATCGTTGGCTTCCCGTACCTGCTTCCTTCTTGCGGAGGAAGGTTGGTTACTAAGGAAGTTGAATCGCTGAATAAAATACTGACTGTTGCAAAGGCCCCGTATATCGTTGTCCTGGGAGGTTCCAAGATATCTGACAGGCTTGAGGCGATAGATACCCTTATCCAGAGCGGCAGGTCCGATCAGGTGCTCTTGACTGGTTTGATTGCAAACATCTTTCTCAGTGCCGAGGGAAAAATAAAGCGAGACCTCATGGTTGCGAAAGAAGATGTCTTGATAGAAAAGGCAGAGAAACTGATACTGAAGTATCCTAACAGGTTTATCACGCCCTTAGATGTAGCAATAGAAAAGAGCGGCAAAAGGGTTGAGAAAGATGTTGATAAGTTAGAGGAGCAGGATGTAGTTTTGGACATTGGTCATAAGACTGTTGAAAATTATTCGAGGACGATCAAGAGTGCGGGAACTGTTTTCATCAGTGGCCCAGCGGGAGCGTTTGAAAGACCCGATTATGGTTATGGTACAGAAAGTCTGCTAAGAACAGTGGCATCATCCATGAGCACCACGATAGTTAGCGGTGGTCACTTGACTGCTGCTCTGCAGAAATATGGGATAAGAGATCAGATCGACCATGTGAGCACTGCTGGAGGTGCGCTTGTGCTCTACCTTGCTGGAAAGAAGCTACCAATGATCGAAGTTCTGGAGATGGCAGCCGCAAGAGATGGTAAACGCAAGCAAGCCTAGAATAGTTTTGATGCTTCTTCCTTGAGCTTCTCCGCATCGGCGGAGCCCATCTTTTCTACGAGATAAGCATACACTCCCAGTTTCAGTGTTTTAAGGGAAAGCAAGGCACATTTGATCCTTGCCGGACCAAGGTTTGGCAGTCCCAATGATTCAAGTATGTCTTCCTTGCCAACCTTCTTCATATCTTCAAGACTCTTCCCCATCACCATTTCCGTCAGCATGGATGCGCTTGCCTGGCTTATCGCGCATCCCTTGCCATTGAATTTTATGTCCTTCACTTTATCGCCATCAAACTTCACTTGTATCTCAATTTCATCGCCGCACAAAGGATTGCTTTCTCTAAGTGTAATATCAGGAGAATCGATCTTGCCAAAATTCCTCGGGTTCCTGTAGTAATCAAGAATTATTTCTCGATAGATATCTGCGCTGCCCATATTCGAATCACTCTATATCCTAAATATCATCCTTGCTCTGTCTAGGGCGTTTATAAGCACATCTACTTCTTCCTTTGAATTATAGATGTAAAAACTAGCTCTTGATGTCGCGGCAACTCCAAGCCTCTCCATCAATACCTGAGCGCAATGATGTCCGGATCTAATTGCAACTCCATCCTCATCCAGTATGGTAGCAAGATCATGGGGGTGAATGTCACCAAAGTTAAACGAGATCACTCCTCCTCTTTTCTCAATGTCGGGAGTACCATACGCATGTATGCCCTTTACGCCCGTTATGCGATCCAATGCGTATTTGGTAATCTCTTTCTCATGATCTCTAATATTCTGCATTCCGATTCCATTGAGGTAATCAATTGCAACACCATAGCCTATGACATCAGCAATGTTTGGTGTACCTGATTCATATTTGTATGGCAGATCGTTCCATTTCGTTTCGTACTTGTGCACTTCCCTGATCATATCACTTCCAGATATGAAGGGTGGCATCTTTTCTAGGTGCTCGCGTTTTGCGTAGAGTACACCAACACCCGTTGGACCAAGCATCTTGTGCGCAGAAAATGGCATAAAATCACAGTCAAGTTTCTGCACATCGACAGGCATATGCGGAACAGACTGCGCACCATCAACCATAACCGGCACGTTCTTTTCATGACAAACTTTTATGATCTCCTGTACAGGCGCTATGGTTCCCAAGACATTTGACATATGCGCAACAGAAACTAGCTTCACATGGTTCTTTGCCAATATATCATACAGATCATCGAGTATAAGCAAGCCATCGTCATCGATCCTTATGTACTCCAACTTTGCATTCTTTTCCTGCGTCAATAGCTGCCATGGAACCAAGTTGCTATGATGCTCGAATTCCGTTATGACAACTTTATCGTCTTTCTTGACATTTTCTCTTCCCCACGCATATGCGACCAGGTTTATGGCTTCTGTCGCATTCCTAACAAAAATTATTTCTTCTCTCTTGGCATTTACAAACTTTGCAACCTTGTCCCTTGCACCTTCATACGCGTTTGTTGCTTCTTCCGCTAACTGATATGCTGCTCTATGAACATTGGCGTTGTACCGCATGTAGTAATCGTATATCGCGTCAATTACCTGCTTGGGTTTCTGCGTTGTTGCCGCATTGTCAAGATAGACCAATTGCTTGCCGTCGCGAACCTTTCTGTTGAGAATCGGAAAATCTTCCCTGATCTTTGCTACATTAAGCGTACTCGTCTTCATCTTAAATTACTCCAACATTACATAAATTGCGTTTTCCTCTATTTTAACCTTATAAGTTTTCAATGGTTTGTCAGCAGGAGGATTCAAATTTTTTCCAGTTTCTAGCTCAAACTGCGATAAGTGCAAGGGACATGTTACATAATTTTCTCCTAAAAATCCTAGTGATAGATCCGCGCGCTCATGAGTACAAATTCTATTTAGTGCAAATATCTTGCCGTTCTTGTTCACTACCATTATCTCGTTTCCACCAATATCTATTCCCAATAATTCTCCATCTCCAACATTTTTCAAATCGCATGCCTTCATCCATCCCATGATATCACCTGTACTTGTAGTGCTTCTCGAACATGTCCATATCAGTACGTTTTGCTTCCTCTACTTCCAAGATCTCGCGCATGACTTCATCAGTTGTTAACATCAATGGCCTGCCTTGCCACTTGCTATCAATAAGATAACTGATCCATGCTCTTACTTCTGGGCTCATCCTCCTCGAAAGAGGCTCAAGGAAACCGTCAACAATAGCACGCTTTGCGCTACTCTTGCTGAAACCCCTGCTCATCAAGTAGAATAAATGCTCCTCATCCATCTGCGCAACAGAAGCAGAATGCGTTGCCTTTACTTCATTTGTCTCTATCTCCAGACCAGGTATTGAGTCTGACTTTGCTCCCTTGTCGAGAAGTATGGCGTGTCCTGCAAGGTACGATTCTGAACCCTTTGCGTTCTTGCCTATCTTTATCATTCCCTTCAACAATGATTTAGCAGTGTCCTTCAATACACTCTTGACAAGTACCCTTCCCCTTGTGTTTGGACCCAGATGTATCACATTTGCTGTAACATCAAATGCCTGGTTGTTGTTGCCAAAGATAATCTCCATGTGCTCTGCAGAAGCGCCCTCTCCCTTCAGCACATTGTCAACCTTGTACCTTGACAGACTGGTTCCAAACATTCCTATGTATGAATTCATCCTGGCATCTCTCTCAAGAAATGCCTTCCTGTTGGAGAAATGCACACTGTCATTACCCATCGCCTGCAGTGTAGCCAATTCCAGTTCAGCGTTATTTGCCAGATGTGCTTCCGTAAGTTCGAAGTAAGATTGTTGGACATTTCCATTTGTGTTAGGAGAATACAACTCTTGCGTTATCCTTGCTTTGCTGTTTGTATCTGCAAAGAATACGTTTCTTGCTATACTTGATACACCATCATCTGCAAGTGTGTTGATAACTATGATTGGTTTGTCCAACACCAGATCTTTTGGCACATAAACGAATATGCCGGAATTGAACAGAGAACATTCCAGCGCAAGAAACCTGTCTTCAGTATAATCTATATTGTTAGTAATTAGTTTCTTGACAAGTTCTTCGTGATTCTTTAATGCATCGCCAATGCTTTCAATTATCAGGCCCTTGTTCTTGAGTTCAGCAGGCAAGTAAACGGAGTGCAGGTAATTGCCTACCTGTAATACCGCAATACCAGACTTGATTTCATCAACTCTGTGCTTCAGTTCAGCAAAAGGCTCCTTCGTCTTGTGATCTGATGAAAGATATATTGATTCAGGCTTCAGCACATTAACTCCAGAATATTTGTTGTATAATGGAGAAACCTCAACAGGTAGATCTCGATAGTAAGAAAAAGATTTTTGCCTAATCGCAGCTAACCATTCAGGTTCTTCAGCACTTACCGCTCTTACATAATCATCCTTAAGCGATGATAAGGCAATGTTATCCATGGCTGATCAAAAAAAGAAGGTTAACCTACGGCGCCTTCCATTTCTAGTTGGATCATTCTGTTGAACTCAACTGCATATTCCATTGGAAGCGTCTTTGTGAACACTTCGAGGAATCCTGTTACAATCAAGTTCAGTGCCTCAGATTCTGTAAACCCTCTGCTCATCAGGTAGAACACTTGATCCTCGCCTATCTTGCCAACACTTGCCTCATGGGTAATGGTAGCGTCATCCTCGTTCACCTCAATGTATGGGTAAGTATCAGTTCTGGAAATCTCATCAATAAGCAAAGCGTCACATCGTACAGTTGATTTCACATTTGTTGCGCCCTTTGCAACGTGCAACAATCCTCTATATGTTGACCTTCCATTATCCCTGCTAACTGACTTTGATGTTATCCTTGATGTTGTGTTTGGTGCCAGGTGTACAGCTTTAGCGCCTGTATCCTGATGCTGTCCCTTGCCAGCAAATGCAACGGACAAGAGTTCTGCCCTTGCATTCTTTCCTAACAGGTAAACAGACGGATACTTCATTGTTAACTTGCTACCAATATTGGCGTCGACCCATTCTACTAGGGCGTTTTCATAAGCATATGCACGCTTTGTAACTAGATTGTATACGTCATTGCTCCAGTTCTGCAGCGTTGTATACCTAACCTGCGATCCCTTCTTTGCAATGACCTCTACTACTGCACAGTGCAGTGATTCCGTAGAGTAAACTGGCGCAGTGCATCCTTCTATGTAGTGCATCTTGCTGTTTGCCTCTGCAATTATGAGCGTTCTTTCAAACTGGCCAACGTTTTCGGCATTTATTCTGAAGTATGCTTGTAACGGTAGATCAACAGTAGCGCCTTCAGGAACGTAGACAAACGAACCGCCACTCCAAACCGCGCTGTTCAACGCGGCAAACTTGTTATCGTTTGAAGGTATTACCTTCGCAAAATGCTTCTTTAGAATATCTTCATGCTCTCTTAACGCGGTATCAGTATCACAGAATATCACACCCTGCTTCTGCAGATCTTCTCTTAAACTATGGTAAACAGTTTCAGAGTCGTACTGCGCCCCTACGCCAGCCAGCAGTTTATTGCGCTCTGCCTCTGGAATACCCAGTTTTTCGAACGTATTTCTTATCTTCTCCGGAACCTCTTCCCAAGTCTTGCTGTTCTTGTCTGATGCTTTAGCATAATAGAATACATTATCAAAGTCGATATTGCTCAGATCGCCTCCCCAAGCAGGCATCTTTTGGCGCAAGAATTCATCATACGCTTTCAGCCTGAATTCTCGCATCCATTCGGGCTCCTTCTTCATATCGCTGATACTTTCAACTGTTTCCCTAGAGAGTCCTTTCTTGCTAAGGTATACGTAAGCTTCTATAGAATCGCTGAAACCGTACCTAGAGTAATCCCTAGTAACCTCTTGTGTAGTCATATGACTGTATAACGCTGTTATACTTATTTAAACTTTGCAGTTTCTTCAAAATTGTTGTTAGGATTGCCTAATTTTTTCATTTCCCAAGTAATTTTGCCGCAACCTCGAATGTGCCGTTTATTGTATGTTCTTCTGACATAACTGCCTTTACACCATGCTCGATCAACGCATCGTTTGTGAAAGGTCCTATTGCTATTACCTTGATCGAGTTGAGAATTTCGATCAACCGTTCATTCTTTTCATACTGGATGGCAACATCGAAGAAAGAGTGTGCTGATGATGCACTAGTGAATACTATGCAGTCTATCTTGTTCTTTGCAAGCATTTCCATGAACTGCGACCATTTGTCATGCATTGCTGCTTTGACATCGTAAACATGCACTTCGTCAACAACCATTCCCAAATCTGTAAGTGATTTTGCAAGGTAGTTCGTGGAAGCGCTGCTTCTCGGAATGATGATCTTCTTACCCTTGCAATTTTCTTTCGAAAGTATCTCTATAATGCCATATGAAGAATATTTCTTCGGCATCATTGACACATTGACGCCGTAATTTTGCAATTCCTGCTTTGTGTGTGGTCCTACTGCTATGACCTTCCTAGAGTTCAGCAAAGATACAGCGTCACTGGTCTTCTTTAAATTATCAAAAACATCAAACATTATCTTGACAGCGTTTGCGCTCATCAACAAAACATAATCATGCTTCTTCTCCCTGATCATATCCAGAAACTCGATCATCATTGCAGGATCCTTTGGTACGAGCGATATAGTTGGCAACGCAATAGCTTTTCCATTTCTTGATTCAACCATCTGCACAAACTGCTTCGCATCTTCCTCGTCCCTTGTAATCGCAATTACTTTTCCATCAAGCATTTTTGGCACCCAACCAATCAAGTTTTTCTGCCAAACCAGCTACCTTCCCTATCACTATGATCGCAGGGGGTTTTATGTCGCTATTCTTAACCTTATCAACTATGTTGCTTAAATTTCCGAGTAAAACCTTTTGTTGTTTTGTTGTGCCACTTTCAATTATGGCAACATCTGTGTCCTTGCTCATTCCCGCACTGACAAGATCGTCTGCAATCTGTTTCAATCTTCCCATGCCCATTAGAACTACTATTGTATCAACTGCGTTGGCGAGTTCCTTCCACCTGACCGTAAGCTCGTCCTTCTTTGCGTCTTCGTGTCCAGTTACGATTGCAACTGATGATGAGAAGAGCCTGTGTGTTAGAGGTATGCCTGCATACGCCGGCGAAGCCGTAGCAGAAGATATCCCTGGAACGATTTCAAAGTCAATACCGTTCTCTCGCAGGAACTCTGCCTCCTCACCTCCCCTCCCGAATATGAACGGGTCTCCGCCCTTCAGTCTAACGACCTTCTTCCCATCTTTCGCATGATCAACCATGAGCTTGTTGGTTTCGTCCTGATGCGAATAATCGTCACCAACGTTTCTGCCAACGTAAACCTTTTCGACATTATTGGGTATCATCTTAAGTATATCATCGCTAACAAGCCTGTCGTAGAGCACGATATCAGCGCTCCTAATCAGATCCAGCGCTTTGAGCGTGAACAAACCCGCATCTCCAGGACCAGCGCCAACGATGTACACCTTGCCCTTCATTTCGTGTCGCTCCATTCCTTCACGGCGTCCCTCCACTGCTTGGAAAGTTCCATGGCGCCTTTCTCTTCCAGTTCACTGGCAACAAGCGTTCCGAGACGCTCGGCGTTCGTTATGCTATCTGATTTCTTCACGTCTATCCTCTTCTTGCCGTCCGCCGAGTAAACACTGGCGTAAAGATCAAGTTTACTGTCATTTGCATTCGCAAGGGCTCCCAGCGGGAACCTGCAACCAGCATTTATGTGCATTAGCAACACCCGTTCCGCAGTCACTTCTATTCTTGACATTTCGTCTTCGATACTCTTCAGCGTATTTATCAGATCAGCATCGTCTTCTCTGGCAACAATCGCCATCGCGCCCTGACCAGGCGATGGTGTAAAATCATCAATTGGCAATCTTTCAACAATAACGTCCGTCAAACCAAGCCTTGACAGACCAGCCTCTGCAAGAACCAACGCATCAAATTCTTTCTTTAACATCTTGTTTACACGCGTTTCAACGTTACCTCTAATTGGTTTTACGATAAGATCTGGTCTCAATCTGTTTACTTGTACCGCTCGCCTCAGGCTACTTGTTCCAACGATAGATTTGCTTGCAATATCTTTCAATTTCATCTTTTTATCATTGACAAAGACATCGTTAGGATTTTCGCGTTTCGGTATGCTCGCAATAATCAGATTTTCTGGCAATTCAGATGGTATGTCTTTCAAACTGTGCACTGCAAAATCTACCCTACCATCGCGAACGGCAGCATCGATCTCTTTTTCGAAAATTCCCTTACTATCTATTGTGTACAATGGTCTTGCATCAACATCGCCTTTTGTTTTTATCGTAACAACTTCAAAGTCAAGCTCTGGTCTTGCTTTCTTCAATGCATCAACCACTAGCTGTGTCTGTGCGAGAGACAACTTGCTTCCCCTCGTTCCGATCTTTAACTTCACTCTCTCACCTTCTTCAGTGCATTTTCAAAACCTTCGATCGTATGATTAACATCATTCTTGTTATGTGAGTATGAAACGAAACAAGTTTCAAACTGCGAAGGTGGTACAAACACACCTTCCTTTAGTAAATGATCAAATAATGTTTTGAATAATTTCGTGTCTGAACTCTTCGCACTCGCGTAATCCTTCACTACACTACCTGTAAAAAATACCTGAAACATTGAGCCGAGAGAATTAACATTGGCCTCAAATTTTAAGCTACTCAAACTGTCTCGTATTCCCTTCACAATTTCGTTGCATACACTGCCCAACTTTGGATATAGTGAGTTCTTGCTTTTTACAAGCATCTTCAGTGTTGCCAGTGAAGCTGCTACAGAAACTGGATTGCCAGCAAATGTGCTTGCCTGATACACCTTACCCAAAGGCGAGAGTTGCTCCATCACTTCTCGCTTTCCAGCTATTGCCGCGATCGGAAATCCATTGGCAATTGCCTTTCCAAAAGTAGCAATGTCAGGCATTACTTTGTAATATTCCTGCGCTCCACCCAATCCAAGCCTGAATCCAGTCACCACCTCGTCGAAAATCAACATAACACCACTCTGCTGTGTTATCTTTCTAACGTCGTTAAGAAATCCCTTGTCAGGTGGGATCAGACCCATGTTAGCAATTACTGGCTCAATGATCACGGCTGCAATGCTGTTGTTTTCAATGGAACTTTGAAGCGTTGCTGGATCGTTATACGGGACAACAAGAGTATTTTCAGCAATACCATCGATCATGCCTTCTGAAACTGGTATGCCCTGATGCGCAGCTCCAGATCCAGCTTTGACTAGAACATAATCATGTGCCCCATGATAGCAACCTTCGAACTTGACTATCTTGCTCTTTTTTGTGTATGCTCTTGCGAGTCTTATTGCATGCATCGTCGCTTCAGTGCCTGTGTTAACAAGCCTTACCATCTCTGCACATGGCACGCATTTAGTAATCAGCTCGGCAAGCTGTACCTCCTGCTCCGTTGGCGTGCAGAACAGATTTCCCTTGCTCAACTGTGTTTTTACAGAATCAGTAACTGGCTTGTAATTGTGTCCCAGAAGCAAAGCACCGTAGCCCATGCAGTAATCAATGTAAGAATTCTTGTCAACATCGAATATCTTGCTACCATTTGCTTTTGCTGCGAAGAACGGATACGGTTCGTAAAATCTTACAGGACTGTTAACTCCTCCAGGAATTCTAACTCTCGCTCTGGAGAATAATTTCTTTGATCGACCCATTGTTGCTGATCCTCGCTGATAAAGTTATAATTGTATCGAAGACTTGCAAGTGTCAATTAAGGAAAATACGCAATCATATTATTACGTTATCTCAAACGATGAATCGTAAATGGTAGATTTTTACGGCGTTGGATTTGCTCTGCTAGCAGCTGTAGGCTGGGGTACCTACTTCGTACCGGTCAGGAAGACAGGTTTGAACGGTATCTTTCAGTTGCAAGGCGGGATAGGGATTGGTGCAGTAATCTTCGCTCTCGCAATGCTACCATTCTATGGTTCCCCTACTATCGATATTTACGGTGTATCTGCTGGTGTGATCTGGGTTACCGCAAGCATACTCATGATGTTTGGAGTTAGATATATCGGACTGGCCAGAGCAGCACCGATAGACGGAAGCATGGTCATAATAACTTCATTCCTTTGGGGTCTGCTGTTCTTCAAGGAGCAGATAGGTTCCTTGTTCTTCGCAGTGATCGGATTGGCACTGCTCGTGATCGGAATGCCTTTGATCGCAATCGGAGAGAAGAAAGATGGAAACAGGAAGGGCTACGCCCTTGTAATAGCTGCGGGGCTTTTGTGGGGTGCTATATTCGTACCATTAAAACTCGCAGAAACACTGGAGTCAACGTTCTTCTCCATGGCGTTTACCATATTCATAACCAGCGTTGTACTGATGGTAGCGACCAGACAGTTTGGAAAGAAGGATCTTGTTGTTGGTACTATTGCTGGTGTGGGATGGAATGCAGCAAATCTAGCAAGTTTTGTTGCAATTGCGTCGTTGGGTCTTGCTATCGGTTATCCATTAACCCAGCTGGCTATATTGATTGCCGTTCTTTGGGGTTTACTATACTTCAAGGAAGTTACACATAGAAAGAGCAGTCTGGCAATATATGCTGGCGCAGCAGTGGTTTTGATAGGTTCAGCATTTCTTGCATTCAGTTCTGCTTGATCAATTCTGAAGCAACTTGGCTGCCTGTTTTGCAAAGTAGGTTATGATGATATCAGCACCTGCTCTCTTTATCGATGTAAGCAGTTCAAGCATAACGGCATCCTCGTCGATCAGTCCCTGATTTGCAGCAGCTTTTACAAGCGCATACTCTCCTGATACGCTGTAGGCAGCCACTGGAACGTTGAAAGTTTGCTTTGCGATGTGTATTAGATCGAGGTATGCAATTGCGGGTTTTACCATCACAATATCTGCGCCCTCATTTATGTCAAGTTCGATCTCTCTTATTGCCTCTCTAGGGTTTGTGTATGATAACTGGTAGCTCTTCCTGTCTCCAAATTTCGGTGAAGAATGTGCAGCGTCCCTGAACGGCGTATAAAGTGGCGATGCGTGCTTTGCAGAGTATGACATTACAGCGACATCATTGAATCCATTGCTGTCAAGTCCTGCCCTAATTGCTTTAACCTGTCCATCCATCATTGCAGATGGTGCTACAATATCTGCGCCAGCTCTCGCATGGCTTACGGCGATCTTTGCAAGTGTCTCTATGCTTCTATCATTATCTATTGTGCCATCATTAGTTAGACCGCAGTGCCCCTGTGTTGTATATTGACACAGACAGACATCGGTTACTATTGCAAGTTGATCTCCAACTGTCTTCCTGATCACAGAAACTGCTCTCTGCACTATGCCATTTTCGTCGAATGCAGAGCTTCCGTGTTCGTCCTTCTTGCCTGGAATACCAAAGACTATCACAGCGGGTATACCCAGTGATTTTATTTCGTTAATTTCAGTTGGAAGCTGTTCTAATGGGAAACGCATTATTCCTGGCATCGAGTTTATGTTCTCTGATTTTTGCAGACCTTCCTGCACAAATACTGGACAAATTAGATCACTTTTAGAAAGACGAACTTCCTGAAATAACTCTCTAATCTTTGCGTTCTTTCTTAGCCTTCGCAGTCTTACATTTGGAAAAGAATTATCGCTCATACTTGAATAACTTCGAAACTGCCTTCATAAGTTCTTTATCCCCATCTTCTGAGGCTTTGCGCAGGTTGTCCATTGGGTTTGTTAACACACCCTCAACAATCGCATGACTGAGCTGCTCGATTATCTTTTTCTGTTGCTGATCAAGATCGCCTAGCATACGCAACGCTTTTGCTAGCTCTCTTTCTCTAATATTATCTACTTTCTTGAACAAGGAATCTACAGCTGGTTCCACTTCCAATCTTTTCATCCTAGCTTCAAGAGAATATATTTCGTCACCTATTATCCTTTCTGCATCCTTTACCTCGTGCATCCTTGCCTTCAGGTTCTTTTCAACAAGTGCAGAAACTTCATCAATGTTAATCAACTTCACACCCTTCAGAGTTGTAATCTTTTCCTCAACAGTTCTTGGATTTGATAAATCAACTATTACTATGCCATCTTTTCCGTTCTTCATTGCTGTCTCTATCCTCTCAAATGTAACAAGATAGTACGGCGCGGTAGTTGCGACGAACAACACATCTACCTCGTTTAGCATAGCAAGAGCCTTTTCAAATTCAACTGGCTTACCGCCAGCAGTTTCCACAAATGATTTCGCTCTCTCAAAAGTCCTGCTGGAAACGAGAAACGTGATATCTCTCTTCTTCAGCGTCTTGGCAACAAGACTTGCGGCGTCTCCAGTTCCTATCAGCATTATCGTCTTTCCCTTCAAACTCTTCAGATGTTCCTCGGCAAGCTTGACCGCCATTGAACCATATGATACCGTTCCCTTGTTTATTCCGGTGCTGGTTCGTACCTTACTGCCAACCCTTATCGCCTTGTCAAACAAGATACTAAGATTTTCTCCAGCATGTCTTTTCTTCTTTGCATCATCAAACGCACGCTTCACCTGTCCTAGGATCTGATCCTCGCCTATGACTAGAGAATCAAGACCAGAGGCAAGCTTCAGCATGTGCGAAATCACATCCTTGCCAACGCTAACTTCTAGAGTATCCTTGAAATCATCCCTGCTCAAACCGGTACTCCTCGCCCAGGACTCTACAATGTTTCCGTAATTGTCATCCTCGCAAGCAGCAAACACTTCAACCCTGTTGCATGTCTGCAGAATCACACATTCCTTGATACCGTCTTTATCGAATGAACGATAAGCAGACTCTGGATCCTTGAAGGTGAACTTCTCGAGCATATGTATAGGAGCCCTCCTATACGTTATTCTAGCGTTTACTACGTTCATTTTGTTCAAGCCCATCCCTCCAATATCTCCATAGCCACGCTTTTAGCATCTTCAAACTTCTTGCTCTTGATAAGGTTTTTGATCTTGCTGTCCTTTATAACCGCGTAGAGGTACTTCTTTCTCGAAGTTGAATCTTTAAGGCTGCTCATCGCGGCATTTCTTGCATAGCCAGCAAGTTTAACAAAGTCAACATCCTCCTTCGTGATCAAGCGCTTTAATACTCTTTCAGCTTTGATCCTCAACGTTCTAGCCATCGCTGGACTTTGGCCTTTCGTAGATATTGTCACGAAGACAGTGTCGCCTATGTTTATGACTGCAGGATGTATAAAGTCACTAGCGGCCGGATCATCCGCGGCATAAGCGAATGAACCTAATTCTTTCGCCTTCCTCACCATCTTCCTGTTCAACTCGCGATCATTCGTACACGCAAGGACAAGGAACGGTTTCTCAAACCTGTCCAAAACGCCGCCGTCTTTTAGAGTAGTTTTAACAATACTGAGCTTGCCCTCCTTCGCAAGATCAAGCAGGAATTTATTCAATCTATTGCTGACAACGATGATCTTGCAGCCCTGTCCCAAAAGCGCTTTTACTTTTCTCGTTCCTTCTGTGCCAGCACCAACCACAATGACCAGCTTGCCAGCGATATTTAGGTCGATTATCACGTTACACACCCGGATGAGCTAGCGTATCATTTTCTTATTTATAAATTAAAGTAGTACAGGCAGATTCGTGATCAGTTAAGGTTTTAAGCTGCATAAATATTACCTGCAATGGCTATGGCTGAACTCGACAGCAAGGACAAGGAGATACTAAACCTTATACAGTGGGACTTTCCGCTCGTTGAAAGACCTTTTGCCGAGATAGGAAAACGGCTGAACATTAGCGAAGATGAAGCTCTGACAAGGATCAAAGCTATAAAGGAAACTGGCATAGTCAGGCAGATCAATGCGATATTTGATACCAGAAGGTTGAACTACAAGAGCGCGCTGGTCGCTATGAGCATTAAACCAGAACACTTGGAAAATGTTGCAAACGAAGTGAACAAGCACCCGGGTGTAAGTCATAATTACGAACGTAATCATGAATACAATCTTTGGTTCACTATTGCTGTTCCTCCTGATGGCGCTATACAACGTGACCTAGATAGGTTTGCAAAATTAGACGGTGTAACAAAATACAGAGTGCTACCAACGCTCAAGCTCTACAAGATAGGGGTCAGGCTTGACATGATGAACGATGATCCAGACAGCCCTGAACCAACTGATAAGCCAAAAAATGTTGATAAGATTCCTTTCACTGCAAGCGAGCGTGATAAGGATTTCATAAGAGAGTTGCAGAAAGATGTTGAAATTGTTAGAGAACCTTTTGTAGAACCAGCAAGAAGATTGGGAATAAGTGTTGAGGAACTTTTTGCACAGGCGAAAGAGTATGAACGCATCGGAGTCATGCGAAGATTTGCTGCCATACTAAGACACAGGGATGCTGGTTTTCTTGCAAACGGAATGATAGTCTGGAAAGTACCTGAAGAAAAGATCGATGAGACTGGTGCGAAACTTGCAGAATTTCCGCAGGTAAGCCATTGCTATAGAAGACCGATTTACCCGGACTGGCCGTACAATTTGTTCAGCATGGTTCATGCGAGAAGCGAGGAAGCGGCAAAGAAGATGGGAGTTGAAATGTCAAAGATTATTGGAGTAACTGACTACAGGATATTGTTCAGTTCGCGCGAGTTCAAGAAGGACCGTGTGAAGTACTTCGAGGAAAACTATCAGGTCCTGCAGAATTAACTCGAGTTAATACAATACAGAAACCCCCTGAATCTCTTGGTAACTTATTTAAGGTGGATCAGATAATAGAGAGCGTGAATACGTTATGACATCCATCACTGTCGATAAGGACAAATTCGTAAAACGGTGCGAAGCGGTTTACCAGAGAAATAAGGAAGAACTTGAAAGACTCCATGAAGGCAAGATAGTTGCCCTATACGAAGGTGGTGTGGCGGGAATAGGCGAGGATGTTGATACTGCGTATAAGGAAGCGGCAAAGAAGCATCCAGACAAGATATTCTACTTCAGGCGTATTGGTAAGTTCTCTGCCAGTGGAATACTCTTCTAGGTTTTGATTATGAAGATTCCGTACAAGAATAATCTCCCTATTGTTACGATCAAGATTATTGGAAGAACCAGTCAGGAGATTGAAGCGCACATAGATTTTGCAGCTTCTAAGACGATAATACCTCCTTCAGTGGCTCGGGAGCACCAGCTCAAGTTAGCTGGATTTGAAAGCGTTGCAACAGGTGCGGGTGTAATATCCATGCCTGAGTATGAGGTTGTCATAGATGTTTTTGGTAAGAGGTTTAACCTGCTTGTTGGCTGTCTGGATTTGCCGAAAGAGACTCCGATCAAAGCCTTGTTAGGTAGGGACATCCTTGATAATTTCGAAATCTGCCTAAATGGAAAGAGTAAGGAGATTATTGTTAAGGAACTTTAGATTTATTGATGCCTAGTTCTTGGTTCTTTAATAAATAACAGCATCATAAATTCAGTAATGTTGGCCCTTAATGTTAGCGCTTAACTTGGCACTTGAACGCAAAAGTTGTTACTGTACATCTCTTTTACCTGTGCATACTCTTTCTCGTCCAGATACATTCCATCCGACATGTTAGCAAACATCTCTAGCAAGTTATACAGAATTAGTGTTCTATTTCTTCAAACCATATATCATCTTTAGAGAATTTCACATTGAAATGATCTAGCAAATCCCTTCTTCCTAAAAGATGGGGATGCTTATGTGTTTCTGCAAAACCAACAGTCATTAAGAACTCTTTCGATCCTAGTCTCGCCTTCACTTTATGCAGATACAAGACATGCACCGTATTCGTTGCTGAAACGAATTCAACTCTTTCACCCTTGTAGAGATCCTTTCCTAAGATCTCACAAACACCACGAGGAAGGGAAGTTACATCTGCTCCAGTATCTGCTAACATAAAATCCTTGAACCATACCCCTGTTTCAGAATGAAGTTCTAGAACAGCATAAGGTCTCTTTATTTCTCCAACGGGCGCATCTGGTCTTTGTACAAACTTAAAACAGACATGGTTCAAAGAACGAAAACATCCCCTGCATGAACGTAATGTATCAAGGGACTCTTGTCAGGATATTTCTCTTTAGCCCGATCATATACGACTTTGGCAGACTCATCCACTGCTACTATTTCATTACCCACAATCGCAACGTGTTTACGAGCATATTTTGATATTTTATCCATATTCTTACTTAGCCATTCGAATTCCTGCGAAGACATTCTATCCACCTACCAATATGCTCACTTAAATAGTCTATGTGGTGTATTGTTCGTTTTCCGCTAAGATTGGTATCAAGGTAGATCATCCGAACTCTTCACGAGTCTGTCTCACGAGCTTGACCGCATCCACATCGAGCTTTATTTGAGACGTAAGAAACTTGACAGGTTTGCTAATCTTCTTATGAACATCCACAACGACAATACCCTTGACCACATGCCATCTTACAGCTCCTCCAGGTTTGATACCCAGATATTTTCTGACCTCTTTTGGAATAGTTGTCTGGTATTTTGATGTGACCTTGGTCTCCTCTTTCACAAAAAATTATTATGCGTAATACCCTTTAAGCCTTACGAAACTAACTCTATAACTCTGGCACTTTAACGTAAAAGTTGTTACTGTACATCTCTTTTACTTGTGCATACTCTTTCTCATCAAGATACTTTCCATCAGATATGTTGGCAAACATCTCCAGCTCTTCAATGCTTGTTACAGTTGGCAATACCGATGATACAGTCTTTTCGGAGAGGATGAACTTTATTGCTAATTCAGTTATGTTCCATCCCTTTGATTCTGCGAATGGCTTGAGGTTATCGACCTTCTTCATTGCTTGGATTATGAACTCGCGCTTTCTGTGGCTCCTGTGATCGTCCTTGCCAAAATCAGTATTGGCATTAACCTTGCCCGTTAATACACCAGACGCATCGGGCACTCTTACAAGTACACCTACATCCATTTCATTTGCTACCTTGAAGAAGTCCTGTCCAGGATCTTGCTCCAGAATATTGTAAACTGTCTGTATCGCTGTAACGTTCCTGTTCTCCATGGCAAGTATGCCTTCGTCCCTCCAACCTATTGCTGGACCCAAGGCAGCACCGTAATGTCGTATCTTGCCTTCATTTATCAACTGGTTAAGTAATCTGAAAATACTGTCATCCTGAATCGCGCTCATCTTAGGATTGTGCAGGTTGTAGAGATCAATGTAGTCAGTTTCCAACCTTTCAAGGCTTTGTCCCAATGCAAACCTAACAAACTCTTCGTCGAATTTCTGGGGAAGTTCGTTGTGACCTATCTGCTCAACGCCACTGTAAATGTCATAACCAAACTTTGTTGATAACACTACCTCGTTTCGCATTCCCTTGAATGCCTGGGCGATGAGTTTCTCGCTCCTGCCCTTCCCATAGATATCAGCAGTATCGTAAAATGTTATGCCTAAATCATAAGCACGTTTCAGCATCCTCAAGCCTTCTTCATCATCGATCTTCTTGCCCCACCAATCTAATCCAATGGACCATGCTCCAAAACCTATCTCGGAGACCATTATGCCGCTCTTGCCAAGCTTTCTGTATTTCATGCCATCAGCCCCTCTATCTCTTTTTTCATCTCATTAAAATCTTTATCTGCCAAAGCAGGCTTGCCGAAGTTTGCGTTTGCATTCATCTTTATCCATGATCTGCAGCCAGCATATTCTGGAAGAATATCAATCGTTAATGGATCTGATAAATTATAAGTTCTTACGAATAATATGCTCATAGGTTGTTCCTGATTCCACTGCATCCTGTAATCTATAAAATCATCATTGTACACATGGTATTTTGCTAACTTGTTAAGAGTTTCCTTGCTGTTCGTTTGCTTTGAAGCAACGACCTTTGCAGCAGATGTTATTGTAATCTTATTGGTTTGCCTTTTGCTTAATAGTTCATCAAAGCTTCCTTTGTATTCATCCTTCAGGTATTCTTTGGTTTGGTGTTCGAATGTAGGATATAATAGAAATTCTGAACTTTCTACTGAAAAACCAGGATCGAGTATTCCTCCTTTTCGGAATAATATGCATTGCTTTCCTTCCTCTAACGCTTTCACAACTACGGCCCATTCCTTCAGTGCTCGCCATTCTTTTAGTGCTTGCATAAACATCAGCCCAAGGATTTTATGATATCTTCTAAGGTTTTATAAACGCATACTATCATCGGTGTGTCTTTAACTATGTATCTGCTAACCTGAGTTTCTCTCAGCTGCATTATCAGATCCTGAAATGCTGGTAGATCGTCGGTTTCAAATGCTAACATGAAATCCTGATCATCCAGGCCGAATGAATATGATGTGTTTAGTCTTACAGTAGGGAACTTCTTGCCGACCATTATATGTTCAGACATCATCTTCTTGCGTTCTTCTATTGGCAGGAGATACCATTCCCTGCTCTTTATGAATGGGTATACAATTGCGTAATGGGATGGTTGTTCGCCTTTTACTACTGAAGGTACCGCTCCTGAGGAATAAGGCGAAGGTCTTGTTGCGGAGAGGTAATTGTAACTTGGGATAAGGTATTTGCCCAATACTGTAGTGTAGAGCTTTGCAATTACATCCTGTGTTTTATCAAGATTGTCTGAGACGAACCAGAGCAGAAAGTCCGCATCTTCTCTCAAGCCTAGCGTTGAGTATGATCTATATTGTACGCCATTAGCTGAGTTGATTATTGAGATGAACTCCTTTGCTGATTCTTGCTTTGTAGCATCGTTCATCCATCTCCATTTCAGATCTATCTTGAAGAATGAAAAGTTGAAAAACTTACGTTCTGAATCCTTCTCCATTGACGTAATCGAAACTGATACCGTATTTAAAAGTTCAAGTATTATTTCCTGTTCGTTCTATCATAATGTCCCATGAGTTACTGGTTTGTGTTACTAATAGTCATCACAATCAAAAGTATTAACAATGCTATAAAGATAATAATTCCAACACCCAGCCGTTTTTCCATATATTATCTCTCCAATAATTTCAAAAGTTCAGATTTAGCCTTTTCCTTTACTTTGGCAATAGTAATATTGGGATCCTTAGGCTCTAAACCCTTCACATGAAGCCGTTGTTGAATATTGTAATGCAGTCTTCAGTATGGTATAGAACACTGGTATGTTTGAGTGGTACAGTCCTGTATTTCACTAATGCGCCGAAAAACGCACGGATGTAAAAGCTACTAGAGGGGGGGTTCTATATAAGGCTAGGATCTTGGAAGTAGATGGTTTATACTTTGAAACTAACTAACTAGATGATCAGATCATAAAACATGAAGTTCCTCTTATCTCTCTTACCTTTGGGAAGAAGAATGAATCCGTTTCTTTGATACACGCTAATGTTGTGATCGTCGCACTCCAGCAGGACATACCTGCAGCCGATCTCTGATGAAAGCCGCATCGCCTGACCAATAGTCCATTCAATCAGAATATCTCCCAAGCCCAAGCCCTTGACTGATTTGTCTCTGGCCATCTGCGCTAGAAACAAGCACGGTATGTTGCGCAAGGGCCTTGCATCTCTCAATTCATCCCGCGTTCTTTCTTTCTTGAGATCTCCCATGGCAATTGTAACGTACCCTATCAGCTTATCAATATGGAAGAAAAGATAGGTCGTTCCTAATTTTAGCTGCTGGTGCTTTAACGCATAGTTCTTGATGAAATCGTCGTAGTCAGGATCTTGGCAGTCGAACCCCGACAGAATATGATTTTCTAGGAGAATATCATAAGCTAGATCTGCTGGTTTGAAAAATGATCGCTTATCGTTGGTCATTAGCGACGCTTTATGCTATCGAACGTAGACATAGATTTCCTTGTTTTCTCTACATGTTTCCGCGAAGGTTTAGATTCTAGAATAGATTCCAGAAACTTCCACTGTTTCTCGTTCAACGTTGGGACTGTATTAGGCTTCATTTCTTATCAGCAACTATATTTGATATATCTTGATATATAAAACGTACGGGCGCCTCGTTCTTTGACGTTTTGCATTTGGTGACCATGGTAGTTTTAACAAGCATCAGATATTTAACTACCGTAGTGTGAGTTTATAGTATATTGTTTATACTGATAAGATCCAACTAACCAATCTATCACTTCCATGATATGAAGTGCAGCTGCAGATCTATGCTTACCAATGCTCTATTCTATACCTGCATTACTTCCTGTTCTATCCTACGTCCAGCCCTGATTCTATGTATAAGGAACTGCAGTGAATAATGTATAGAATGCAGGATTCTTCATGGTATAGAACACTGGAGTATACTTGTGTAGAATAGTCTTGTATTTCCTTTATGTTTGAATACGCACGCGTGTAAAATTGTACGATGGGGGGTCAATATATAGAAGTTGTATTGGAACAGGAATTTTACTATGAAGGTAACGCTATGCTATTGTTCGTTTATACCTGCGGCCTAGCCCTGTATTATTTCCAGCAGCGTTATACTGTCTGTCAACACTCGAATAAATACAGATATACGAGTAAAAGAGTTTATTCTGGCAAAAACGCTTATTAGAGTGAGCAGCACATAATTCGGTTAGCAATGGTTAAGAGGAAGGTTGGGTCAAAAGGAGAACTGTTTCCTCCAAAGAAGATAATGGAAAAACTTGGACTGCGACCAGGTGCAGTTGTATCCTACGGCGTAGAAGACAACAGACTGGTAGTCGAGACCACACCGACGCTTGAAAATGCCTTCGGCAAACCCAAGCCTGTTAAGATAACCTTGAACGAATTCAGGAAATTCAGGAAGAAGCTCTCGAAGGAAGCCGAAGCATGAAACTCTTCATGGATACAACCTACTTTCTCCCTGCAATAGGTGTGTCAACCAGAGGGGTGGAAGACAATGTTCCATTGAAAATCTTGAAGGAGGGACATGATATTGCGATAAGTGATTTGACGCTTTTTGAACTTTCTGCAATCGGGGCTAAATATGTCGCCAGCAGGAAGATGCCCGAGGAAAGAGCTATCTATGGAATACGCTCGCTTACAAATGATGAGAGAATAAGCAAGGTGACCCCTTACAAGGAAGGAGTCCTCCCTCTTGCATTTGCCTTCCGAAGAATCCTTTCAGACTTTATAGATTGTCTTATCCTGGCATCCGCAATAAGGGAATGCGATGCCCTGGCAACCGAAGATTCAGAGTTAATTGGGATCAGAGAACAGAAATCTCTTACAGCGATCATTGGAGGTATTAACAAGAATTTCAAGATTGCCAGAGCTGCATCTTTTCTGTAGGATGGATACGCCTGCCAAAAGGCTGCCTGCACGTGATCCCTATCTTTCCGTTAGCTGCAGTGCCTGTCCTTACCAATGTATTCCATACATACAGCCCTGCATTACTTCCTGTTCTATCATACGTCCAGCCCTGACCCTATGTATAAGGGACTGCAGTGAATAATGTATAGAATGCAGAATGCAGTATTCTTCATGGTATAGAACACTGGAGTATACTTGAGTAGAACAGTCTTGTATTTCCCTAATGCGCCAAAAAACGCACGCGTGTAAAAGCTACTAGAGGGGGGGTCCTATATATAGAAAGGATAACAGAGCTAGATAGTTCATACTTACTGATTCTATAGTATGCTGCATTGTCTCCCTATCTTGGTGTTAGTGTTTACTGCATTAATCATGATCACGTATCCTAGTTTTTCTCGAGAATCTATGAACTAGTGTAAAATGCTTGGACTTCTTACCTCGACCTCAAAGAGAATACCATTATATCCTTGCAGGTTTCGCTTGACTCCATCTGTTCGAATGATTATGTCTCCATCATTGCTATATGTGTCGAAAATTTTTCTGCTATAGACTTTGATCCTGTCAATAACATCCTGTTCGAGTCTGTGACCAGAATCTGCTGCTGTTGATGCTACAGAAATTACAGGAGCAGCATGTTTCAGAAATTCCTCTCCAGTACCATGCTCGCTTCCATGGTGAGTTATCTTCAGAACATCAGTCTTGATGTATGGTGATATGCTCGGGTCCTTGACCAACTCGTTTTCATATGGTATGTAGGCGTCGCCAGTAAGCAAGAATCTTGCTTCTCTGTACGGGATGTGCATGAATATCGATCTATAAACTGGACTTGGTTTCCACCTGCCGTCAACAAACATCGTTATCTTCTGATTTCCGATCCAGTTCACGCGCGTTAATGCGCTTATCTTTTTTATCCTTATCTTACTTTGGAGTTGGTGCAGCCTTTTCATCAAGGTCTCTGTAAGCCACTTACCCATCTCTTCGCCATTGTAGTAGAATTTAGCTCCATTTGCCAAGATCTGAGGATCCTCGCCTTGTAACATCGTAGACAGAGCGTTGAGATGATCCACGTGGTTGTGAGACGCTACAATTGCGTTCAATCGAATGTTATTATCCCTGAGATACTGTCCAAGTCTGTTACCTAGCACAACGTTCTCTTTGATTAATTCTGCACCGCCTTCGACAAAGATAGCTTTGTTACTTGCTTTGATCAATATAGCTTCCCCTTTCCCTGCATTGAAAACCGTCATCTCAAGAGACTGATTTCTAAAAGCATCCAAAAATGCCATAGTAGGTTTATCAACCCGACGAATACCCTGCAACTTTCTAATGTAAAAGTAATTTTTCAATTCTATTAGTAATATTGTCGAATCTTAAATGCTTTCTTGTATCATGCATTGCACCTTCGATTTTTGTCAGCCAAGTTCAACCATGCTAATCTGAGGAAAAATCAGATAACGTTGGTTGCCTCTTCGCTTCCCAAAGCGCTTCAAGAACACCCATCATCTGCCTGAATACTTTAGCCGTTGCTGGTCGAAAACCAGCATAGTGATTGTTCGCAGATGCTATTGTAAACTTTAGATTCTCTTCTGCCTGTACTCTCTTCAACTGCTTATCTCTACATAATCAAATACTATAGAATAGAAATGCAAGTAAGCAGAGCTATCTGCATTCGATGGGTAGAATGGACCTTGCCAAGAAGAATAACTCCATCCAGAACATCCTATGTAATGATCCACTAGAAGTTATGAGCTATATACTTAAATATGATGTTAACGTATTATGCTCTGGGATCTGGAAGCTAATGTGTGACGTATGAGGCAATGGCAATGGCCACAGTCACAGCGTAACACGTGGCTCCGGATTCCATTACTTCGTTCTTGATAGTTTAAGCCAAAATAATAATTTGTTTTATACTACTAGTCCGCTGGTTTCTAGAGCATTACGTTTTATTTTTATAACTATACCTAACGTGAAATAACTCCTAGGGTTTAGTTTATTTGAAGTGAGGATTCGAACTAGGTACCCACCTTTGAATGTAACAGCCTGCAAGATATAATAGCAACTTGGTCCATCAGGAAGATATGGGTAATATGATAGAAGGAGATGTATATCGTTGCGAAGAATGTAGTCTTGAACTTAAGGTCACAAAGCCGTGTAATGAAGAAGGTTGTGACCTAGTTTGTTGTTCAAAACAAATGAAAAAGATTGGATAGCTTGCTCGAATTTGTAGTGTTCCAGCTTTATGTTCTCAGCTAGCGCTCTGCTATGCATATATCAATTCCCAGAAGTTATTGGGTCGTGTTATTGATAGTCATCACAATCAAAAGTATTAACAATGCTATAAAGATAATAATTCCAGCACCCAGCCGTTTAGTGATTTCCATATTCTATCTCTCCAATAATTTCAAAAGATCAGATTTAGCCTTTTCCTTCGCTTGGGCGGATAGGTTTAGCCTTTGGCTTCAGTAAGATTGGATCTTTAGGATCTGAGAACAGAAATCTTTTACAACGATTGTTGCATCTATCAACAAGAATTTCAAGATCGCCAGAGCTGCATCGTTCCTGTAGGATGGATATGTCCTCGAGCCTTGACATGAAACTGCGATTGATATAAGTAGATATAGAAAGCAAAAGCCACGCATGGCTAGCACGTACCCTAACTACATCTGACATTTCCAGTAAAAGAAACACTATGATTCTTGATTTTATTTCGGTTTATGAAGTTTTGTGTAGGATAAGACTCGTAAAATATGATTGCACTAAAATTGACGCCGGCAGCCAGTCAAGATCCAAGTATTCTTTTCAACTCTCCATAGTCAACGTCATCTAATATGTTATACACCTTGAATTTTTCTTGTTCCTCATCTTCCTTTACTATTTTTGCAAACCTATTATCAGCCAAAACAAATATTTCGCATTCTCCTATTCTAGCGGAAACCAGTTGAAGCGAATCATCAGCAGATAGATGCTTGTTGGTGATTATTATAGAAATCATTCTTGCAAGATGCGTTGCCTCGGGGATTGGTATGAGTTCTATGGTTTCTTTGAAACCCAACCCGTAGCTGTATCCAAGCAAAGTCTGAAGTGTGGAGTCTCTTTCATCAATACGAATTTCACCACGCTGATGGTATTTCCTGTCTATAGCAGCCATCGCTTCAAGCAATGACCAGTATGACGTGACAACAATCAGTTCTCCTTCACGACATTTATGAAAAACTGTATTTATGATGTCGCCTCGTGTTTCGGAGGAAAATTGTTTAACCAAGGCAGATGTATCAAGATATATCCTCATAAGCGCTTCTTCGCATCTCACTAACTATTTCCGACATTGCTGTTCCCTTTCCGAGTATTTTCCTGGTCTTTTCCAAATCATATGGCTTGGAGAGATCGAAGCCTAAAGATTCTGCAGTAGACTCGATTATTTTTCTGAGCTTTTCACCCTTTATTCTGTACTCCTTCGACTTTGCCAGTTCGTTAACAAGGCTGTCCAGGATTTCTTTGTGATCTTTGTGATACGGCATTTGAATTCCCTCTAAGAGGTATACGCCTGATAGCGCGTTTATTAATTGTTCGTTCCTTGCTTGAGTCTGGCAATCTCATAATCAGATAAACTTGCTCTTTTGGTAAACGGAATCATACTCTTCAATATTGAACTTGTCTAGGCACATTACGGTCAAACTCCTTGCGCGTTACCGCAGCTTTCTCCATACAATAATCTTGCGCTTAGAACATCAAAAGTTTTTGCTACTAGATTCATGCTACAACTATCCTTTGAGATCTTCCACCTGGTGTTCGAAGATTTTCCGTAATGCCGCCTCAACGTATACACGATCTTTGCCACGGATGTCTACGCCGAGCAATGCGCAAAAACAGGTAATGACCATATTCTTTACCTTCAGCAGATCCTTGGTATCCAGTCCTTCCTGATAAAAATCCAAGATCGAGACTAGTATAGCGTCTTCAAGAGTCAGGTTTGGATCACCATAGTATACCTTGCTAATATGAGAGCAGAACTCATGCGTAAGAGTGATGGAATCATCACCAAATGTTCTCGCTATACGACGCTCGCAAAGCGAGTCGAGGTAATCGTCGAAGTAATCATTCATTCAACGATCACTTGTTTTCTAGGATAGCCGTTCTCACATAACGTTATGCAGATATGAAATACTTGCCTTCCAAGTCTATTTAAGAACGAGTTCATCTTAAGCCATCTCTAACCATCTTCTCAGCCAGATCCAGCACTTTATTCAAGTGTTCAAGCTTAGGTATGTTAGCCAAATTCTCTTCCTTTACAGTTAGCCCGATAACTACTGAATTATCGGCACGACCATCAGAACTAAGAGAAATATCCTTGATTATAACTTGGTCAAATTCAGCACCACCCATAAAGTCATGCCAAACACATGGGTCTCTGATCTTTGCATTCAATTCTTCTTCCAAACTTCTCAACCTCGGATAGTCAACAAACTCAGTGTCATCTACTACTTTTACAGTGCGAGAGGGGAGCTTAACTCCTTCAACATCACGAAGAATGAGCATTTCTATGCGTACTGGAGTTATGCCCAAGCCAATTTCATCAATGTTAATTCTTTTCTCGTTATGCTTGAAGTATATTACAAAATTAAAACCCATACGAAGAAAATCGATCTCCATCTTGTATACGTAGTAGCGATATTCTCCTAAGATAGCGGAAAGTTCTTGATTCAATTCTTTACCACTTATGGAATCGCAGAAATAGTCCATCAATATGTCCCTGAATGATACATCCCTGCATTCGCTGACGATTTCATCAGGAAGAAAGTCTAAAGATTCAACTAATTCATTCACGATAGTACCAGGGCTTTTGTTAATCCTTTTACAAATTTCCTGTAGAAGATTATCATCTTTAATCTTGACTTGCATTGTGAACTATTAGTTCATTTTCTATTAAAAAGTCTTCTCATTAATTGTTTTAAAGTTGCGAAAAATATTATCTAGTGAGTGCAAATGGGGTCAGGCTTCTGGAACAGACATGGGGTGCCTGCTTGTTTTTCCCATCTTCCCATTGGCTGCAGCACCCTTACCTATACTTACGGTAGTAATTCTGTCTTATCCTTGAACTAGCCTCACTATGCTGCCATACTTTGGATAATCTCCTGCTTCGTATCAGCTTATATGCTCAATTATCTATGATATGGAGAACTGCAGTGAATAATGTATAGAATGCAGTATTCTTCATGGTATAGAACACTGGAGTATACTTGTGTAGAATAGTCTTGTATTTCCTTTATGTTTCAAAACGCACGCGTGTAAAATTGTACGATAGGGGGGTCAATATAAAGGAGGAATATAGGAACTGGAATGTTGCTGTGAAAGTAACTCTATGGTATATTGCGTTGTCTGCTTACCTTGGAGTTAGTGCTTTTGTATTAATAACACGAGAAAGTATCACTGTATCTTTATACTTGTATTTCAGTACGAGTATGCTGTTGATGCTTTTTGCCGACCATACTGGATGTATAGTAACTACATCTAACTGTCACTGTCGTCATTGTCATTGTCGTCGTCTTCATCATCATCTTCGTCATTGTCTTGCAGAGTAAATACTTCAATGCGATGATTACCTTCATCCGTAACATAGATTACGTCTGAAGAATTGAAGTCTAAATCTATAATAGTGTAGAACTGACCATCTCCTAATACTAGTTGGCCTGAACCGTCTGGATCGATACAGCCTATCCATGGTTCAAGCAGGTTACATTGTGAACCCCATTTCGTGATGAAGTTACCATTCTTGTCGAATTTCTCGATTCTATGATTATCAGCATCTGCGACATAAACATTTCCTGAGATATCGAATGCAATACCTGTAGGATCTAGGAACTGGCCATCTCCTACAGCCAGCGAGCCTGAACCGTCTGGATCAACACATCCATCATAGTTGCTTTCAATAAAACAGTATGAACCCCATTTCGTGATGAAGTTACCATTCTTGTCGAATTTCTCAATTCTATTGTTCTGGGGATCGGAAACGTAGACCTTATCTCGAGAATCAACGGCAACACCCAAATCGTTAGTATCACCGAATTGACTATCGCCCAATACTAGTGGACCTTGATCATCTGGATCGATACATCCATCACCACTTGCGAGATAACAATATGAACCCCATTTCGTGATGAAGTTACCATTCTTGTCGAATTTCTGGATACGATCATTAAGCGAATCCCCTACGTAAACTTTGCCAGAAGAATCAATTGCAATGGCCGATGGATAATTAAACTCACCATCGCCAGTACCATATGAACCCCATTTCGTGATGAAGTTACCATTCTTGTCGAATTTCTGGATACGGTGATTGTTGGAGTCGGCAACGTACAAGTTATCTCTAGAATCAATTGCAATACCATAGGGGGAACTGAGCTGACCATCTCCTAAAGCCAGCGAGCCTGAACCGTCTGGATCGATACAACCATCGCCGCTTTCAACATTACAATATGAACCTAATGTCGTTATGAAATTACCATTCTTGTCGAATTTCTGGATACGGTTATTTCCTTGGTCTACAACAAAAACATTGTCCGAAGAATCAATTGTAATACCTTTCGAACTGGCAAATTCACCATTACCACTACCGTATGAACCCCATTTTGTGATGAACATAGCCTCCTCCTGTGCCTGCACTAGCGGCATTAGAACAAATCCCATCATAAACACACCAGCTGCTAGTACGAAGAATTTTCCTAGCATAACCTTAGAGTTGTCTCCATCTCTGTTTGCGGTGCAAATATTAAGTTAATAAAATAATATGGATCATAAACAACAATATTCTATAATCTGAACTACATTAACGATATGGAACAACCTTCAGCGCAGCGACTGCATGATATATACCCCATCAAAGGTATTTGACACCAATGTCAGTACGTTCTGCCCTATTTTTGTTGACAGTATTTGTAGCTATTGGCAGAATGTTAATACGTTGAGACTAACGCATGGTATGTTGCATAGTTTCCTTATGATCTTGGCGTTGGTATCTGTATTACAAATTCATTAATTTGTCCTCGTGTCTGATTTTCCGAATTGATAGGCTTAGAACATTCAATTGGATTATTAGGAATTGACCTTACGCTAGCTTATATAACACGATGACGCATCTTATCTGACTTTGGGTATATTCGATATATTCAGGAAGAAACAGAATAATGTTGAACGCGGTAGAGAGATAGAAGATCAGTTCGAAAATGAAAACTCTATTCTAGGCGGGGGAGTAAAAAGAACTGGTATTGGCTCCGATTTTGAGAAGCTAAAACGTGATCCGTTAACTGGCAGAGTTATAGGTAAGGAAAAGTGGGAAATAAAGCGTAACAACTCTCCATTATCTGAACGGCAGAAGCAAACACACGGACTCAAGGTTTATCGCGCAATAGATACTCCACTTGGACAAAAAGTGAGAATCGAGGACAAACAGGGTACTGAGCTTGTTAAGGACTGGGATGGTCGTTGGAGGAGAGTAACAGAGCGTGATCGTGATCCTTTTGGAATTAATAACCTAGTCGGCTCGTCTAATTCAAATAAAGGAAGGCGAAACGATTCTGACCCGTTTGGATTGGGTTCCGTATTTGGCAGTTCGGAACCGAGAAAGAGGAAGACACCAGATTACGATAGTTTATTGGGATTTGACATTTTTGGAAATGATAATAGGTCTAGGCGTAGACGCAGATCTGATGACCAATTCAGTATTTTTTAGCTACCTAGACATCACAAATACAACGAATTAGTCTAAGGAATATTCTGTATTTATTAGAGAAAAGCTACCATAAGACTTCCAACAGCCTTTTCACGACCTACATCCTCGTCAAAGAATCTCCTACAAGGTTCACTTACCATGATATATCCGTCTTTCTCATCAATCTCAACAAAACCATATTTCAAAAGGAAACTTATGATCCTACTTGTAGTTTCTCTGGTTATAGTAAACGTAACTTGGATCTTCTCAATTTCTATTTTACGTTCCTTCCATATTAGAATTAAAATCTGCTCAAGCAGGCTAGTCGTTGACAACATGCTACGAATTCACTTGCCGAAATTGACACGATTCAACTAGCACGGTATCTATCTTTATCACACACTTCATTGACAACATTGTTGGATTTTGTGATGTCAGTGTATTCAGATTCTGGTATATCTCAGTGAATAAGACCAGATCTACCTTCTTGTCATCGGTAATGTCGTTAGGCGTATTCATGGTGCATGTAAATACTTCCTTCTGTGTCTCTATTGTCTTTGCAGTGCTACCTTTTGTTATTGTATCCATTTCTTGTGGGTGTTCTATGGGCAATTCTTGGCAGTTGGTGACAGGTACGCGATCTGTAGACGGTATTGAGAGGTTGCATTCTAGTACTCTAATTGTTGCAGGATCCTTTACGCAGGTTACCACTTCTACCTGTTTGCTTAGAACTGTCTTTGTGTTGATGTCTTGATATATTTCTGCAATTATTGTGACATCAGCTATCACTGGTATACTGCCCTGAGGAAGCTGGCAGTTGAAGACTTGTTTCTCTGCATGTATTGTTTTTATTATGCTGTTGCTTCTTATGGAAGTCATCGATATTGCATCTTCGGGTTGCTCTGGTAATCTGCCGGTTCCACATGATGGTACCACTATTCCATTTGTGAATGTGCATGTTACTGTTTCAGCAGCATCTAATTCTATATCAGCAGAGTTACCGCTTCTAAATGAATCACCAGTTGGATCTATGCATACTATGCTCTGCAATGGAATCGATAGAACTGTGGTCTCCGTTACTCTGTAAGAACCTGCAGGTACTTGAAGGAATGTTTTCGTATTAGACAGCGTCGGATTCGAATCATCATCTAATTTGAATGGACTTTGTACAGCCGGGTTACTTGTAATGTTATGTGTGAAACTGAAGTCTTGTGGATCATTTGGCAGCGTGTTTTTAATGATTTTAATTGTACCTGGCAGAGATGGTATGACTGTCACCGCAGAACTAGCACGTTCGCCAGGATCACACATAGGATATTTGGTAACGTTCATGTTGCTTGCAACCCTATTGAGATACAAACAATCTGGCATACCTGATGCAACCGTGGAATTGCCCGTATGTTTGCCTCCAACTATTGTAAAATTACAATCAGCGGCAGTGGATGTAATATCATCAGAGCAAGCTGTAGCTTCCGCAAAGGCATGATTTGTAACTGTACTTGTCAGAGTCTTGGTACATTCGAAAGTCCACATCTCGCCGCTATCAAGAATACTGTTACTGTTCCTGTCCTCGCCAGGATCCAAAATACCATTAAGATTGGTATCCTCTCCTCCGTCAAGCTTACCATTACCGTTGGAGTCACCAACCCAGCTTTCACCAAAGTCCAGTAGACCGTTATTGTTGATGTCACCCTTAACACGTATAGGCGTATTCGGTCCACTTGGTCCACAATTATCATCTTTGACAAAAACATCGGTCAGTCCTGCACCGCCGATATTGTTTTCTTTATATGTGTATTTGACACTGCCGCCTGCAATTACTGTCTCTTTATCTGGTGTCTTTGTAAGCGTGGTCTGTGGCAAGCCTACGAGGAAATCAATACCTTGTTGGAAGCCACCGCCCACTTCTGTACCGCAAGTCGCAACTTCATATCGGTTATTAGGAAAGGTGGGACCCCCAAAGAATATTTTATCGGTGCCTGGTCCAGGCACTATAGGATCAGTTGGTATTGGTAAGCTACCACTACCAGTCGGTACTATCCATGCATAGGGTCCAGCCAATCCGTTGGGAAGAATTATAGGTGTTCCAACAGGAGTAATAGTAACGAGTCCTCCATTACCAAACTCTAAAGAGAAGCCATCACCAGAATCAAGACTATAAGCAACTACAGAAGATCCTGGGCTATCCTCGAAGTTATTGTCACCATCAGTGTCTGCTCGTAGCTGCCATTTTATCCCTCCACCACCCGATCCAGAAAGTGGACAAGAGCTTGGGAGATTAAGTGGAAGTGCTACACCATCCCAAATCGCTATTTCATTGCCCACATGAGGAGCATTTTGACTCGCTGATATGGTGACCTTGATTAATCCTCCTACTGCCACTACACCTGAAGATCTACCAAGACCCGGTGTAGCCAAGATTTCTAGTTGTGCATCTGCTTGGTTGTAGCTGTTATTGGTAGCAGTGACTATCAGGTAAAGCATTAACACTAAGCATGCAGCAACTATGGACAAATACTTCATCTTTAAAACCTTAAGCATAAGAAATCATCCCCGAATTTGCTTTAGTTTCATTTCCAGTCTGCTGATAGCTACGTTTCCAACATATGAAGGAACATAATAGTTTGTAGCGATGAAATCTAATATTGTTTTGATCCGCATCAATTCGTAAATGATATTTGTTGTCTGTTTTGTAGCACATTTGTTTACAAAATAAACTTTCTAGTATATAACCACCCATAGAAAAAAGGTGCACTAGTTCTATAATCTGCAAACTGTAAAATACCACATGGAAATACCACATGGAAATACCACATGGAAATACCACATGGAAATACCACATGGAAATACCACATGGAAATACCACATGGAAATACCACATGGAAATACCACATAAGGCTGCCGATACAATTTACTGATGATATACAGTAATCATGGTTTCGGTTTCTTCTAAGCATATCAGATATTTCTAGTATAGACATACACGTCTTGGTTTAACGTAAACATAGTAAATGATAATTTCTTGACTAAGTTTTAGGTCTTGAGATTCATCTACTAACTAGAGATAATATACAAGTCAATTCAACAAAACAATTTGACGCACTTATGCGACTTGAATTAGTGCTTTTGTTATGCGGGTATATTGTTTCATAGAATATCACAAAATTTTGGTCACGAATTACGGACAGTTAAGATAATATTCGCCACCTATACACGTGTCGAACCCATTACCGCCATCAAGGTCGTCGAACCCATTACCGCCATCAAGGTCGTCGTTACCATTGAAACCCCATATGCCATCTCTACCATCATCGCCTTTGAGAATGTCCTCATCTTGGCCACCGTATAAGATGTCGTTACCCGGACCACCTACTATATTGTTCTTACCACTACTACCGTTTAGTCTGTCATCGCCAGGTCCACCTGATATTATGTCATCTCTAGGTCCACCTGTTACCTCGTCAGACCCATCATCACCATATAAGACGTTGTTGCCTAATTGACCCGATACTACGTCATCGTCAGGGCCACCTGATATTATGTCATCGTCAGGGCCACCATCCAAGGTATCATTGCCCCCATCTCCACAGATTATATCGTTACCACCCAGTCCACTGATGATATCGTTACCACCCAGTCCACTGATGATATCATCTCCTTCAGTTCCTGTTATAATATCATCACCTTGTGTGCCCATTATAGTTACAGGTACTCCTTGGCAAGTCACTGTTGCATTAGGCTCTGCATTATCGATCGTTACGCTTGCAACACCAGAACTACCAACATTGCCAGCGGCATCATATGCTTTCGCGCTCACGTCGTGAGGTCCATTCTGCAAAGTGTTGGTATCCCAAGGTAGAGTATAGGAGCTTGAACCATAGGATCCTATTAATGCTCCATCAACATAAAATTCGAGTTTTGCTACCCCTAAATCGTCAGATGCTGTCACAGAAATAGTACTTGTACCTGACACTGTTGTTTGTGGCAAAGGAGAAATTATCGTTATTGAAGGTGGAGTTGTATCTGTTGGTGGAGGTGTCGTAACTGTTGGAATTGCATTCGAACCGCAGTTAACAACAGACTCACCTTCGCAGGTATTAACTCCACTACCACCATCAATTGTATCCTTACCTCCCTGACCATACAAAGAATCATCACCTTCATTGCCATAGATCAAATCCTTACCCCATCCACCATAAACAATGTCGTTACCACTACCACCATAGATAGTGTCATTTCCGCCATTGCCGCAGATAACATCGTTGCCCCCTTGACCATATATGATATCATCACCACCCCGACCTGCAATTACGTCATTTCCTTCTGTACCCCTCAGAACATCGCTATTTCCTGTACCTACAACAGTTGCGGACAATCCGCCGCATGATGGAGCGGCATGAACGCTAGAAAAGGGAACCAGGACTGTACCTAGCAATACCAATGCCATCATCGAATTTACCAACGCTTTTTTGCCAATCTTCATTCGATCTTTGAGATCCACTCGATCCATTCTCCTTTTTATGGGATTTTGTAACTAATAGTCGTCTGGCTGTGACTTGATGATACAGTACAGCTCAACAGCTGTCTGTGCCGCTTGAGACTCACAGTATGACTATATTTTGATCTTTCTATGGCTTAAATTTGATTTAATCGAGTGTCAACAAAGTTGGGTTATCGACTATAAAGATCAAAACAAATTTTTGGCTAACAATCTCACAATTTTCAAGAAGTGATCCTTGCCTCGATCTGACCTGATTGTCAAGAAAATTCATGTAGAAATCGAACCATCAGCCCCTAGCATCGCTGAAATCATCTTAATTAATTCAGGTTTCTCTCGTTTAATAGTTGCAAGAAACTGAATCGCTATGTCTGGTTCATATTTTCCATCTTTCATATTGAAAGGATTTGGAACGAATCTAGCACCACTATTGTCAATTTTGACCAAATTGGTTGGGCCTCCTGTCGCAGCTTTGCCTATAAGTGCTATTCTTCGCATTAAAAGATAGATGAACCGACTCACTAAATCTGTACTGAAACTACCCCAGCTTAAATTAAGACGTTGAAATACAGGCGGTATGACTGATTTGAAGATAAAATCTGCATATTCCCCACCCTCGCCAATTGATGTGTATTCCCCTTCCTCAAACGGGTCATTATATGCATCGAAGTGAAAAATTGCAAATTCATTGTTGGTCAGTTTAGCACCCAATAATCCCTGCACCTGTACTTCCCGTGTCCTTGTATTAATTTCATATCCAGCCTTAATCAGCTTCTCGACATCATATTTTTTACGCAGTATTGGTGCGATGTCTTCTAGGCGCTTCCTGCACTCATCTTTTTTGAGTAATTCTTTATCTTGGAATTGGTCTTCAAACACCTGCCTTACAGTATCATATTGGTAGAAATTTCCTGCCAAGCCTAGAACAAAATTGCGATCTTGTACGATTGGCAAGATGAAAAGCTTTGAGCCTTCACGAACTTTATTGTATACTTCGTCGGTGAATAAACTGTCGGAGTGAAAAACAAGACCATCATAACATTTGACAGCCATTATTGTTGTCATCATGATTGTATTGTATGAACTGTTTTTAAGCACTTCGTAGAAATTTCAGACCATCTATTGATTGTCTCACCTAGAAGTGGTTCATTTAGATAACAACTATGGATCTACCATGAAATTAAGCATCTTGAGGCCGCTAGTAGCACTCTGGCTATCTGGATGCAAACTCCCAATCAATGTCAACGTAGTATGGACGATCATCTACGTTCACTATTCTGAATATAGAGAATCGTATTTTGCACGTTCCAGCAACTTGTTCCTGATGGGCAGAGAGAATGCTGTTCCCAGTCTTAATTTCTACCCAATTAAAATCACCTCCTACTCTCATATTTGGATGGTCTGGACGATCTTCTTGATAGACATGACAGGTTAGGAAGTCGAACACAAAGCTGTTTGTGTCACGAAGCATAATTGGCGTGGAAATACGTCTCACCTCGTCGATTATCTCGTCGGGTATTTCTATCGGTATTCGCTCAAAACCGAATCTAAATTTTAATACCTTACTTGTACGCAAAGTTTCATGAATATCCTCTAGTTTGATGAATGCATATCCTCGTTGAAAGCAAAGGTGCTTGAAGTATAGTTCTCCTAGGTCGCCTCTAAATTCTGGTGTTATCTGAATCCTAGTCATACAGAGAGTAGGAAAGGTTAGTTGAATTAAATTTCTATCGCTGTTGTTGTGCATCGTCAACATCTTGAATGATTTGTTTTAATATACTCAAAGATAGATTCAAGCAATTTAATGCAGTAGGCTTCTCTACAGGTTCCATATAGTGCACAAATCTATTTCGTTTATTACGCAGCTTATCTAGTAAGTCAAACTTAGTATCTCCGAGCAATCCAGCTAGATTCATGGTTTGCAGTTTGTGACTCACATGCCAATTAATTCCCAGCAAATCCTTCTTTCTATCTCCAGCAATCCCTCTGTCATTTACCATGGCTTTCCATTCCTCACCAATTCTGTTTTCAATGACTGTCCATGCAAGCATAAATGATGCTGAGTATTCTGCCAGATCAAAATGTGTAAAGCTTTGCGCAACCAATCTAGACATAGTCCGAATTGGCTTATTATGAAAGCATTTTTCTACTGTCTTCATTATCTCGCCAGCCTTACGTGTTGAAACTAGTTCGAGACCATTGGCTCGTAAGAGTTTATTGGTAGCGATACGCCTATCATGTAGTAAAGATCTCGGCGTATGAAAAATCACATGCGTGCCTATCAATGATTCTTCACCAATTTTCGAGTGTTCAATATCTATGCTATGAAAGTCAATAAGCTCTGACTCCTCAATTGAATACAAAACCAAATCTTTCAGAATTGCACATGCTACAAATGTGTTGTAAAACTCTATAGCGAATTTAATATCTCGCGTTCCAACGGCAACGAATCCGTCTTCTCTAACCAGGATCGGTATTTTCTCACACGCATCCTTTAACACCACCCTTCCAGATTCCTGAATTGGTTCATCATTAGGTGGAAATCTTGAAAGAAATTCGCTTGAGTTTATGTTGCTTATCCACACTGGTGGGTATAGCCATGTTCCTATACCAGTTTTATTCGTAGTATTAACCATGACTTTGACTAGGAAGGTAATATTTTAGTCATAAAGGTTTCTGCCTATGGAAGATGTTAATGACATTTAGTTCAGTTCTGAAAATGTTAGATTTTTGACACCGCTGATGTAGCGGTTTCTCATTTCATGCTGTTTTATAATAATCTTCACTATACCTCTCGAAGCTTGACTCCATTATCTCTAACACTTTCTATAAAGGCAAAGTCATCTTCAGTGATCGACATTGGAAAGCCTTCAATATTTTTGTTCATTACCCACCCATGCCCGTAGCAATATGTTCTATCCTTCTTTGGATCAAAGTGAAACCCGTATCCAAAGGATGCCAGAGCATTCTGGTTTACGCCATATACCTATCTTCTTTCGAGCCATCGAATTACATACTAGAAGGGTGCTTATAACTTGAATTGGGCCGAACAAATCATAAACCCATATTAGTAAGATTAAGCTATTGCACGATAATTTAGTATGGTTAAAGAACTCATCGAAGGGAAGGCGAATTCGAAGACTTCTTGCTAGAGTACTAGAATGGAAGCATGGTTGCCCTTTAAGTGGAGCAAACGAATTCGATTTCTTTCGGGGCTGTTATGGTAATCCTGACGCTGACGTAGTATTTCTTGCGGAAATACCGAGTTTGAATGCTGGCAAAAGCTACTTCAAGAAACACAATGTGCCTGAAAGTGATAGGTGGAAGACGGCATGGAGAGCCACACGATACGATATGTTATTTAGAAAAGCATTGGGCAAAAATGCCTTCATTCCCGAAGGAAGGGATGATGAACCTCGTGTATGGAATTGTTGGATAACAAATTTTGTAAAATGCCCAGAAGAAGATAAGCGATGGAAACAGAATTTACGAAGTAAACAAACAGAAAAGATACTTGAAGCCAGTTCCGGCTATCTCATAGAAGAACTTCGTATCATAGAGCCGAAGTTCATTGTACTCGTAGGAGGAAGAACTTTATCATATTATAAAAAACATATAGAATCTGAAATTGACGTTATTGATATCCTAATCCGGCATTATTCACGTATTAATAGCGAACGTGGTAAACAAGCTTTCCAAAGAAGAATTCATAAGATTCAAAATTTGCATGATCTGATTCGATCTTCCCAAGTCTAACAAGTTTTGGAATTTGAATTCCCTTCAAATTAGACTTAATTCATGACAAAATCTATGAACTTACAACATGGCAACATTCAAATCCCGTTGAGTATGATTTAATGCCATTGAAAGATAAGGAATTTCTAGAACGTGCTATGAAGCACTGGATTTAGTCTGTCTTTATGATTATGCATTTATAAATACAAATTCTAGCCATATACGAAGTTCCCCTTTCCCATCGTGCCCCTTCCACAAAGGCCTCAGTGTGCTGTACGTATAATTTGTAATTGATATTACCTGATGTTATTTTGTATAGCAATGCCTGATGTTCAGGATAATTCTCCCCCAAGAGTGCTGTCATTTCTGCAAGTTATCTATATCGCTATGGATTGGAGATGCATCCATTTTTGTCCTTTTGCATCACAATGATCAATTTGGTTAACTGAAAACGGTCACAGTGCATTTAGCATAGAACCGATTTCTAATAAATAACAAGAACTCGATTATTGTTTAGTTAACTTCTGTCATCAAATTAGTTAACTTTTGTGATCAAAGACCATGAGACATAGTGTATTTTACACTTGAACACACTCAAACATTCTAAAGCCCCCAAACGGCTAGGATTGTTGAAAATGACAACAACAGGGAAGCAAATCCGTGACATGACCGCAAAGGAAGGAACGCTGGTTGTAGACAAATTTGAAACCTCAGATAAAAATATTGTTGGTTACTTTAAACAGATGCAATCAGAAGAACTGAAAGAAAAACTTGAAAGTGCACTTAAATCTAGCGTCCCGGATCCTTGGACGAATCTCCTCCATTTAGAAAAGAAGGTTAAGGATTCTCTTCACAAAAGCATATGGCTTACGAAAACAGAAATTAAGATCATCAATAGCCCAGAGTTCCAGAGATTACGACATATCAGACAAACTGGACCTGCATATTTGCTTTATCCCACGGCACAACATACTAGATTTGATCATTCTCTAGGTACTATGTGCGTAGCGCAACGAATGGTAGATTCCATAAATACAAATGAACCGAAAACACTGAGTAGCCGAGACATATTTCTTATCAGACTCGATGCACTTCTGCATGATTTGGTTCACCTACCTTTTGGTCATACTCTCGAAGATGAAGGACGTCTTTTTCTAAAGAAGCAATGGCAGAGTGACGTTAGGCAAGAAATCTTCTTTAAACCAATGGCTAAGATAATAAAAGAGCAGATCGTGATCGCATTCAAAAACTACAATAGAGAACAAGAAGGTAAATTAGAGGCGGAAAAGGCTGTTGAGCAAATCAAACGAACACTTATTGCAGAGGAGGGCCCTGCCATCGAAGAATTAGAAGGTCGTAATGCAGAAGAGGTAGAAAGTGAGAGTGTCGAAGAATTAGAGGCGCCTTACATTGCGGACATTGTAGGCAATACTATCTGTGCGGATCTCTTGGATTACGTAGAACGTGATCTGTTCTTTTGTGGATTATCGGGAGGTTACGATGAATTGATCTTTTTCTATATGACAGTACAAGATGTTCCTAATTATAAGGGACAAATGAAGAAAAGACTTGTTATTAGACTTTTTAAGAAGCAAAAGACAGAATTTGAAATAAGGCCCGATGTTCTAACTGGCTTAGTAGATTTGCTTAGGACACGATATTCAATAGGTGAACGCGTTTATTATCATCATACGAAAAGAGAGGCGTCAGCGATGATTATAAAGATGGTTGCAGCTGCCATGAAAGCTGGAATTATTACCGAACAGGGTCTATGTGTCCATGGTGATGATTCACTGTTATACTCTATTCATGAATGTAAAAACGATGCTCTAACAAAGTACGAATGCAAACACTTGGAAATTGCGAAGAACTTAGAGAGCTGCTTTAGCAAGCGAGAGTTATACAAACCTGTGTATAGCCTATCAATTCGTACTCATGAGAATAGTATCAGAATTAATGAACTCATAAATAGATGGGAGAAACGCTACGAGACAGAAGAAAAATTATGCCAGCTATTAGATCTCAAACCAGGAGACATTTTGATTTACGTACCGAGCAAACACATGGGATCCAAGCAAGCTAAAGCGCTAGTACAGCTACCTCCTCCCTATGATGCCCCGCATAATATTCGCACTCTTCACGATCTTGCTAGAAAACCAGTTGAAGATGTCAAGCTGCGAGACAATGTAGACATATTGAAAGCTGAACTCGATGCCTTGGACCACAAGCATAGGGTGCTTTGGAAACTCTCTGTGTTTGTACATCCTAGAATAAAGGAAAAGGAGAAACGGAAGGAGCTGGAGCTATACACAATATGTCAAGAATGGTTTGAATCTAGAATACAATACGCGCTCGTGAACCTCATAGCTCATAAACATTCATTTGAACTAGATTCTGAAATTATTCCTGAAATTTCTGAAAAGGTAAGACAGATCGTTGATGCATCTGACATTGGAATAGAATCGACGTTTTCGCGATACTGTAGTGAGATCGAAAAACTATTACCGAAGTACAAGAGTGCGGCTTGAGTGTTCAATTAATGTTAGGTGTAGGAATTTACATCTTATCTGTTATGTATAGCACTGATTATTAAGGAAAACCCGTTTGTAGATTCTCGTTTTCGTTTATTGCATCTAATCTATGAATAATGACTTTAGTTCCGAAGGTTTAGACTCATGCTAGCTTGTAATATCCTTGCTTTACCTCAAAGATCATGCCGCTTCTATTCGCTTTGATTATGAATTCTTTGGCTTCTTCTTCCGTAAACTTTCCAGATTCTACCAAGTCTTCTATGAGTACATCGTCTTTGACTGCGTTATTCTGAGAACCACCATATTTTCCGAATGCCTTAAAGAGAATCGTACTCTTACGGCTTTTATTTCTCTCGGTATGTGATACATCTTCTCCCTCTGGACTAAGAGGGGTAAATTCGGAAAGAGCTTTATTCACCTCTGGCAACGCTAAAGCGAATCCAACATGTATGCAATCTGTCTTATCGTCCAACAAACATTTCATCTTCTTATCCTTAATCTGAACCTCTGCAAACCTATCCCTTCTTGCATCTTTCAATATCACCTTATCGTCCTGAAAACCTATCAAAGATATGGGAGCAGTTTGAGTAACAATTTTTTTCCTTTCCAGCTCCATCATCGCATATTCAGATATGAATCCTGCAAATGAAAGAGATGGTCTCTTCCTAACTTCCTTATCAAATTCTTTCTGAAGTTCTCTTAATATTTTTCCGGATAATGTAACTGTCTTTTGACCCAACTGCCCCATACCTATGCTATGCTCGATCAATTTAAAAACTTTTTATAATCAAATATGGTTATTAACCAGTTTAACCATAACGCTTTTATACTGAGAGATATCACGAATAACATGGCTACGCATAAAACTGGAGAAAAAGCCCCTGTCTCCGGAATCTACCGATATGATGGTCCCGCAGATGATAAGATTTCATGTACACCGACACAAGAGGAAATGTTGATTCCATTATCCAGGGGAGAGACCTTTCCACCAGTTAAATCCTGTGATTCAGCAGCTCACTGGAAACTGGTTAAGGAAACGTAAACATCGGAGCATAAAATAGTATCGGAGTGATCTCTGAATATATCTTTGCTATTGTACTGAATGCTGTTTCGCTATTTCTGTCAGACTTCCTGACATATAATTTGAACCATAAGTGCAATTGACTATACCGAAATCGAGTAAACGAAAACCAACTCATTAGTCTAACAATTTGTGAGAATACTTAAATAAAACAGATCATTAGCTGATCAAGAAAGGATCAAGGGAATGCGTTTAACGAAATTCCGTGTAACGAAATACCGTTCTATAGAACATTCAGGAGAAGTTCCAGTAGATGAAAATATCACTACGTTTGTGGGTATAAACGAAAGTGGTAAAACAAATCTTCTAAGAGCTTTAAGAAAACTTAACAATGTAACTGATACAACGTTTGACGATTTGACTGAACACCCGATGAAACATTATGGCGACTTTACTGCAGATGAACCGTTTATCAAGGCGACTTTTTCTTTAGATGAGAAGGAACAGGAAGAGGTCGCAAAACTGGATCTCGAATATGCTGGATTAAAGGAAGTATCCTTTAGTAAATTGAAGAATATGAAACTGATATGCCACCTTAAAACAAATCAAATCGCAATACCATTTTCGACTTTTCAGACAGAATATCATAACCCGATAATACGACTTGTAGAATCGTTAGATGTCTCAAAGGAGGATGATAGTGAGAACAGGAAAAACAAAATTCGTACTCTAGTTAACAAAATAGGCAAAGGTATCCAAGGCGATGTTAATGTGAGAGCTCCAGAAATACGCCAAAAATTAGTAACAGAAGTGGAGGAGGTAGAAAATACATTGAAACAAATGTTGGCAAAAACGGATTTTTCACCACTAATAGAGACAATTAACAAGATTAAAAATGAAATACAAGAGGATTCATCAGAAAAGGTAAAGAATTATTTAATTTCCAAGCTTCCGCGTTTTATTTACTTTGAGAATATTTCTGTAATTGACAGCAGAATACATTTGCCAACATTCGTGGAAAAGATAGAGAGTGATGAACTAGATGAAGATGAACGAACGGCAAAAACGTTATTAGATTTGGTAAGTCTGGACGCACATGAACTGCATAATCTTAATTTGGAGAAAGGCAAGGAGCAGACTCAAATTCAAAAGGACAAAGACAGGATGAGCATAATCTGCAGTCTCGCTTCCAAAAAATTAACAGACAAGTTGGATAAAATCTGGTCGCAAAACGCTCATAGTGTAGAAATTGAAGTCAATGGAAATTATTTGAGAGTCTGGGTTATCAACAGGGATGATAATGTTAAACTTCAGCTAGAAGAAAGAAGTAGAGGATATCAATGGTTGTTTTCGTTTTATGTGATTTTCAATGCTGAATCAGAAGGAAGAAACAAAGACGCAATATTGCTGCTGGATGAACCTGGGTTATTCTTACATGCAATAGGTCAAAAAGACTTCTTGGAAAAAGTCTTACCCGAACTTTCAGAAAAGAATCAGCTCATCTATACAACACACTCTCCATTCATGATAAACATGAAACGATTGGACACTCTACATACGGTAACCCTAAATAAGAATAAAGATACGGAAATATCGATCGATGCTTGGGCTTCTGACAAAGGTGCATTATTCCCACTTCAAGCTGCACTCGGATACAGTCTATCTCAGTCCATGTTTATGGGGCAGAGACAATTCCTAGTTGAGGGAGTAACCGATTTCTGGATACTTAGTAGTGCATCATCTATATTAGAAGCGGCGGGAAAAACCTCACTAGATAAGGATCTTGTGATTACTCCTGCGTACGGCGCTCAAAAAACTGCACTTCTTGCTACAATGCTTGCGGGTCAAGAATTCAAAGTTGGTGTACTCTTGGACTCTGACAGGGAAGGTGAACTGGCCAGAGATGATCTTATAAAGAATAAGATTTTGAAGGATAGCAAAGTTCTCTTTTTGAGTGATATAACCGGCAATTCTAGTAGAAAAATGAATCTTGAGGACATATTTCCTGAAGATTTCTATTTGAAATACGTGGAGGATGTCTACTCCAAGGAGCTAAATGGAAAATCTATCAAATTAGAAAAAGGGGAGAGGATTGTTAGGAGAATCGAAGAATATTTTGAAAAGAATAGTCTTGGCAAATTCAACAAATCTAGACCGGCGAGGAAAATTATGAAAGATTTCGCTACTGCCAAAATTGGTGATTTACATCCTGAGTTGATCACTGCTTTTGAAAGAATGTTTTCAGCAATTAATTCTGCAATGAAGAAATAAAATACTGTTCGCCTTGCTCATTGTTACTCTGTTATTTGCTATGTCATTGCTAGAGGCTCATTGCATTCATACAACGTGTTGAAACTAAGGGTTCTGTCTAGCTTGTAAAATTTGAAACATCCTTTTCTTATTCACGCTCTTATTCTATTGCAACCTGAAGATCGTACCCAAATCAAATACGTCTAACTTTCCATCCACGTTTAAATCTAAAGAATCCAACGTACCAGATTTCTCATGTGCTTCATAAATCAACTTCAGATACTTACCTAATACAATTCTAGGGATCTCATACTTCCTCGCAGCACCATACCACTCATAAGGATCTTTATCACTTTTTGACCCATTGCATTTCTGACATGACAAGACCATGTTATCTATATTATCAGGACCTCCCCTTGATTTTGGAATAATATGTTCCCACTGAAGCTTCTCCTTACAGTTACAATATGCACAGCAATCAGCACATTCCTTCACTAGTTTCTGATTTTCTCTAAGAATAGTTGATGGATGCAATTTGCCTTCTCTTAGTTTCTTATATGCATCCGTGACAAAACCGTAATTCTTCCTGTCGCCTACAGCACTTCCAGCAATAAGCTTGGCATATTCCCAATACACCAATTCCCGAACAGTTTTGACGATTTTAGGTGGCAATCCTTTAAGAATAGACGGCCTAAACTCGCTAATATCCTTGATTATGTCAGACGTTATTGATACGGGAAATTCTAAGAACTCAAACCAACTTACATCAAACGGAACTATTTCAATAACGGAAAATTGCATATATTTTTGAATCTAAACTTGCAATATTTTCCACTCAGCCTTAGAGTATAGAAAGATCATATGCGATTCTCCTCAAATACCTATGAGAGTAACTTACGAGGTAATTCTCTTCAAAAGTGTCACATCAATCTAACAAGCACAAGGCGTTATTAATCTAATAAAAGCTTTAGTGAACTATGACGCTACAGGAAATAGATCCCGAGATAAAGAACATATTGTTACCATCCGAGGAAGTTCTTCTGGTAGCATCACAGTCAAGGGGCGTGCCTGGTGGTTCGATATCGACACCTAACAAAATTTATGTCACCAACAGACGAGTGATCTTTAAGGATCCTAAATGGTTTGGATTAAAAGCCAATATCATAGATGTTAGCTACAAAGATGTTTCAAATATTAGGTTAAAACGGGGTATCTTCTCTACCGAAATATTCTTGAAATCTCGATTCTTATCTGATCAAGTTAAGCTTCCTGCTGTTGATAAGCAGATTGCACAGCAAGTCAATGCTATGATTCAGCAGGGAATCAGAGGTGAGCTTCCTAGGCAGGTTATTAGTGAAGATAAGAATGCTCCGGTTCTTGAAAGCAAACCTAAAGAAGATATGAGTACACTACAAGAGATCGAGAAGTTAGCTGATATGAAACAAAAGGGTATAATAACTGAGGATGAGTTTAAGAGACTGAAAACAGAATTGATCAAGAAGCTGTCGTGATTTATCGTTGTTTACATGCTTTGTGTTCCCATCTTCAATGGCAAAAACACTGCTATGTATAATCATTATAGGTATTATTCTTGGAACACCTGTGAATCTTGAGTTTTCGCCATTTGCGTCTGCTCAATATTCTTCTGCTGAAGAGGAAGAAAGTGTTTATGTTTACGCAGATCCACTACCAAGCGGAGCAGGTTATGCTTCTAACGTGATTTATGAGGCAACGAATGCATGGACAGAGGCAAATCCAAACCTGAAATTTTACGTAGCACCTTCAAGTCAAGAAGCTGATCTGCATGTTCAGTGGATAAGGGATTATGGTACCGAGCTTCTAGGCGAGCACATCACGGGTACAGGTCTAATACAGGTCGGCCTTGGCGATAGTAACTGCTTAGGGAAATGGCAGCCATATTCTTCTAACATGGTAACTCGTATTGCAGAACATGAAATTGGGCATTTCTTGGGTCTGGGTCACAGCTCAGATCCTAGCAGTATCATGTATCACACTGCTACAACAGAGTATGGAATAGTTGAACTTGACGAAAGTCTCGCGCCTGATTATTCATGGTTTGTCCCTATATGCACAGTAAACGAGGTGACTTCTTATGCATATCATGTTGAAACAAGTGATCCGAATTATGGTTTTGATCTCTATTTTGTACCTTCAAGTGCCGAGTATGACAAGTATCTTGACAACCAGTCATTTCAGTACTATTCTGGCGATGGTTGTTACGCAAAAAACTATCTAAGTTTTGGTGACACCTGTATAGGAGTTTCTAACGGTAGTGGCTTACTCATTATAGTACATGAATTAACGGATTCTTTGGCAAGAATAACTGCCAAACTGCAGGAGCAAGCATCTTTTTCATCTTCCTCCTTACCAACTGTATCTGAACAGAGCAGTCCTCCTATACAACCTTCAGTGTCTTCTCAACCTTTCCTGAATGTGAGACAGCCAGAGGTCGTCGATCAGAGAGGTGTGAAGCTTACTAATGCGGAAATCGGAACAATTGTGCTTATACAGAGTGAGTTGGCAAACCAACAGCAAGCACGTCAACCGTTTGTCTATATCGTCTTGGTAAAGGACAACAACGGAGTAACTCAGTCGCTATCATGGTTAACTGGGTCACTCCCCGCTGTGGATTCGATGACGGCGTCTCAATCATGGACACCCGTTGTAAAAGGTTACTACACCATAGAAGTATTCGTATGGCAAAGCATTAACAACCCTATAGCACTATCACCATCGCGAATAGTGCAGTTGCTTGTAACAGTATAGCAACTAACTACATTATCCATAGTATATCTTAGATTATTACGTTATCTGGGTTATGAGTATGAAGTGTTTACGAAAACGATTTTCCAAGAAGTTCAAGAACACCAATATTTCCTTTTACAAACGCTGTACTTGGATCGTATGATGCGCCACCATGCAATGTCTTATTACCCTTATAGCTGCCATCAAAGACTATATCATTTCCATGAACGTAGAAATCAATTTTGTTAGTATCTGTGGATTTGAACGTAAATCCCCACGAGGATACTTTTATGGTATGACCTAACCCAGTATAACTCTCTTGTCCTGATTGAAAACTATATCCTTCCTGAGAATTCAGAGCTGCCTCAAAATCCGATTTGACTTCACTGACATCGACTATAAAAGTTAATCCACTCAACGGTGAAAAGTTTGGTTCCCCATGTAATTTTGCCTGACCTTTGTGAGGTGGAGCTGTAGTTACTGAAGCACTATATCTTCCATTACGAGAGTCTTGTTGTGAAGTTTGGTTTGAAAGCGGTTCTGTATTTTGCTTTTGAGCTGGAGTAGCATACGAATTCTTAACTGCATATGGTATCAGCGCTATCTCGTTCTGAGTAGCAGAAGTTTGAGTAGTCAATCCTGCTTTTCCTACTTGTAGACTAGGACCTAGAACAGGTTGTACATTACTATTTCCCATCAGAATTTGTATTACACTAAGGTTCTTAGTAATTTGTCTGGATAGCGTCACTGGTTCTCGCACTTCTTTTTCCACCATCACTGGTTCTCGCACTTCTTTTTCCACCATCACTGGCACTTGTACGTTCCTGTACTTTGTCACCATCTCTTGCCATGTGGCCGTTGCTGTTGCAGAATAAAGTCCTACAGTCTTGGAACCAATTCCAAATATACCGTTATGTGGATTGGATACTACAAAATAATATGTATCGGCTATGGCAGTATTAAACCCGTATCTTGCATTTTCAGTATCAAGACGTTGTGCAACTGTATTATAATTACTAGCAGACTGAAAGTTAGTGAACTCGCTACTGGTTAACACATATGTGTTAACTGTATCACTAGCTCTGACAGAGAATTCAACAGTGCGACCAGTAGGTATGAAGGCGTGCCAAGAATAGTAAGTGTTAGGCTCTATGGTAATGTCTTGACCAGAAATCAAGGCTTCGTTCTTAGTCTCAAGATCTTGATATGGCTGACTTTGAGTTTGCATCTCTTGAACTAGTTGTTTCTTTGTATGCATCTCTTGAACTAGTTGTTTCTTTGTCTGCATCTCTACATATTGCTCCGTGCTACTTACAGGTATAAAGGGTGCTAAAATAATCGCTATGGTCACCGCCACTCCGACACCGATTCCAATGTACTTTTTATTACTTTTCTTAATAGGTTGAGAAGCCAAACTAGAATTATCTGACGCACTCACCTAGATTAACTTTGACGAATTTATGTTATGTATGATCAATATCCACATCTATGGAACATGCGTTATGGAACAAAATGGTTTTCGTTGTTTATTGGGTATACAAGGCATAGCAGCAAATGGACATTCCCCCGAATTACTCAATTGCTGAATAGTTTGAACATTTCTTGGTTCTGCAAGCTTGATAGATTCCTTCGGGTCAGAACTAGTTGAAACTGGTTTCTTGTTTTTCTCGCTCTTATCAAATGCCTCTAGCAATTTCTTTAATTCAGATTCCGTTAATATAGACTTGCTAGGTTGTTTTTTACTTCACTTTCGACAGGTTTCTTATCTGTGGAATCATTCTTGATTAATTCTCTGATATATTCTGCAAGTGTTATCCCCCTCTCATTGCACTTGTCCACAAGTTGCTCCCATTCTGGATTGCTTAGTTTTGTCGAGATTACTTTCATCTAGCATCGTCTACCTTTGAATTTTGAAGGTCAACCATCGTCAACTATAGTATACGAAGTCTACCTATAAGATTTCGTGCATATGATAATAATGTCGAAAGTATGGGCGATTTTCTCGGCTCTGTCTATATCCCTCTAACGTAGTGGGTTCAGCCGATTTTGAACCGTCACTAAGAAGAAAACCTCATAAATACAAGAATCCATTTCAGGAACCGTTATCGTCACTGAAACCACCGGACCTACTCCTACATCATACTAAATTATTTAGATAAAAACAATGAAGGAAATGTTTTATGGGAAGAGTGGAAAGTATTAAACTGCTTTTGTATAGAATTATCGTAGAGAAATTTTCTCTTGACTGCTTGATACCTCCTTTATATAGACCCCCCCCTCGGTTTTGTTCCGTTGTTAGTTGGTTTCTCCCACCATTCCGCTTTAGTTGGTGGATGAAAAACAGGCGCGTACTATGAATAACACAAATTTACTCATAAACTCAAAGGATCGGTTTATTAGGCACCTACACATATTCAAACCCACGACTATCTGTATAACAGCTATCGCTGAAGCGAATTATTCACCACGCATAGTCTTTACGGCTGACCATCTACTATCAGCACACGTGCAGTTTGAAATCGGCAATCCAAAGTTTGAATCATTAAAAGATAATTGTTATATTATGACTGCTGGAGAACCACTGAAAGGAACTCAGATAATCTCTTCCCTCAAAGCGCATTTATCTGAAAAACGAGATATGACCATTGATGAGATAGTAGCCAAACTATCAAGGGAATACCAAAACCTTCGTAAAAAAGTTATTGAAGAAAGAGTTTTACTGACTCGTGGATTTACAACAGATCAATTCTATCAAAGATTTAATACTTTACCAGAATGGTTTGCCAGAACCATTGATCAGGAATTATTAGAAGAACCATTTGATTTGGAATTTTTGGTGTTTGGTATTGAAAATGATCGAGCTCACATCTATACGGTGAGCGAAAAAGGCGATGTTGATTGCTATGACTCTATTGGGTTTGCAGCTATAGGTTCTGGTAGAGCACAAGCCTTAGCAGAAATAGCCAGATACCCATATAGTTCAACGTCATCATTGGGTCAAGCACTCAATCTAGTATACTTTGCTAAGAAAGAGGCACAGCGCGTAGCAGGTGTCGGTGCCGAAACTGATTTGGGTATAATGTATATAACAACAGAAGAAGATATAGCAATCTGGAGAGCCGATAAGGAATTTCTTGATTTGTTAGATCACGAATATGACAAGTTGCATTCCTATCATACAGCTATACATGAAGAAACTACGAAGTTAATAGAAGATAGGATATACAAAAGAGACGAAAAACCAAAAGATAAAGAACACGAAGTTGTCTAAGTGATCTTCACTCGTTTTCCAGATTTAGATTTTAGAATGAGTTTGTCGTCTTTTATGGTGGCTTCTAGATCCACTCCCTCTTCCCAACCCAACCGTTCAACCTCTTCTGGTGGTAGATTAACTACCCATTTAGAATACTCTTTACCCGCTACCTTGCGGTTGAAGCGTTTCTGTAACTTCATTATACAACTATACCTAACACCACACTGCTTAATAAACCTTAGGCACCTAAACATTTATATAGTTAGGCACCTAATTACTATTAGGTGCCTAAGATGCAAGCAAACACCGATTCAGATGCTCGGATGAATAGAGCGATGGAGATCCTAGGAATGAAGAGGATCGTAGAAAACAATGATGGTTCATTTGCTGTTCCATCTCAGACCAATAACAACATCGTTTACGAAGTAAGACTTATCGAAACTACTTGGGTATGCTCATGCCCCGACTTTGAGAATAGAGAGATCGAATCATGCAAGCACATCTATGCTGTAAGGTTTTGGATAGCCACTAACACATTCCTACAGAACAAACCAAAACCAAAAGTATTCTCAGAAGATACAATACAATGCGATAGATGCGGTTCAATCAAAGTGATCAATTATGGTAAAAGCTCGGGCAAGCAGTCCTATTACTGCAATGATTGCAAGCACAAGTTCACACCTAGTTTGATAAAGAAAGCAAAGTATTCTCCCGAAGTGATTACGCTTACTCTTGACCTCTATTTTTCAGGATTATCCTTGAGAAAGATCGCAAGAAGCCTAAACGACCACTTGGACATGAATCTAGGTTCCACATCAATATACAGATGGATTCAGAGATACGTACCCATGATTTCAGAATATACCAAAACGCTATGCCCTCAGCTCTCAGAGACATGGCATGCTGACGAATTGTTTGTGAAGATGAAAGGCGGCGTATCCATTCACAAGAATAAGGGTATGGCTTTTCTGTGGAATGTGATGGACAGGAAGACTAGATTTCTATTAGCCTCAAAACTATCAACACTCAGAGACAAACAAGGAGCTTTTGCCGCGTTTAAAGAAGCAAGAGCAAATTCACATGGCGACTTTCCCGAAATGATATTTGTTGATGCTCTTAGTTCTTATGCAAACGTACAACATGCTAATATCAAGGGGTGGAATCCGAAGCTTATCGCCAAGGCTGGAATGAATAAACCACACGCCAATAATAACCGAATTGAGAGGTTGAATGGCACATTAAGGGAGAGGGTAAAGGTTCAGCGTGGATGGAAGTCAATGAAGAGTCAGTTAGCCGAAGGTCAAAGGATTCAGTATAACTTTGTAAAACCGCATATGGCATTAGAAGGACAGACACCAGCAGAGAGAGCTGGAATTAAGATACAAGGAAAGAACAAATGGATGACATTAATACAGAACGCTAATAAACAAATATGAGTTTGGAATCAAAACGCCAAGAAATTCAGAATTCTATAATTAAATGGTTAGATGAAGAAGGTCTGTATTCAGTAAAGCAAACTCTCAAAACAAAGGGATTACATTATTGTATTGAAGTCGAATATAACATGAAACCTCCTCTACCTTTCAGTATTGAGTTTCCAACCACAAAAAACGACGTGTTTCGTATTGTCATGGTTATTCCTATTCCAGAGAATATTCTCACACAGATCCGAGAACTTGATGAAGCTAAAGATGAATTCTATTGGGATTTGATCACCGCACTATATACAAATAACTGTATTTATGAAATGCCTTTCAGAAATAATGGTTTAGCTGACAAACTAACAGTAAAAGAACTCATCTATTTCGATGGCTGTAGTAAAGATAGATTCATGCAGGCGATTCGCAAAATATTGAATGCCTATAATTTAGCTATTGTAAAATTTGAGAAGTTCAATAAGGAACCGAGACCGCGAGAAGATAATAAGGCTGGAATAGCCTAGCCCCCGAATTGCACCAGAATCAAACAGAACTAAATAACCAGACGTGTTATACCCAAATGGATGAAACGAGTAATTCTATCAGTTGGTCTTGCTACTGGTTTGTTTTTCGTTGGACTGTATTTGATCTATTCGGGAGGTGTTAATCTGTCTGATTTTATTACTGGGATTACCGTAGCAATTTTTATAGGAATTGCTAGTGTTTTGGTTTGGGGATTTAAACCACAAATTGCGACACTAATCAAAACCAAAAAAGAACCACAAACGAATAGAAAATTTGGACATCTAACAATCCACTATTCACAAAGAACCGATACGCCCGACACACCATCGCCCGCAAGACCTAGATATGTGACGAACAATACAACAAAACACGCTTATTGGGTTTCGACACAGTTGGAAGAACATATTAAAAAACATCATATTAATTGGCATTCTCATGATAGTGGACTGATGCTAAACAACTATCTCTTAAAAAATCGATATGTTATGCATGACCACGATGCCACACCTGAAGAACTAGGCATGGATGAACTTTAGTGATGCGTCTCTCACCCCCACCAACCAAAACGGAACAATGAGATAGAACAACCAAAGATGAAACAGAACCCCCCCCTCTAGTACTTTTACATCCGTGCGTTTTTTGGCGCATTAGGGAAAAATCATCATGTCCAGATATGAGATTATAATATGTACCTATGATTGACGAGGGAAAATCCGTTATACACCTTACTGAACAGCTCCCTTTCATGCTAGATTATTGGATTGCCAAGTCTGATCTCATTTCATAACACAAGATACTCAAACTTGCAATAATTTCCATTCATCCATGGAATAGAGAAATATCGTGTACGATCCTAACGATGCTCCTTTCTTACTATCATTCTGCCACGGCTGAACCGCTGCAAATACCGGAATTCCATTAACAGAAGACGCATACTTCTTCAGCCTTTCTATTTCTTCTGACTTGATATGAGGCGACTTCATGCTGGCCTTGACCTGTATGCACCATATACTCTCATCCTTCCTAGCAACAATATCAGCAGGACCCCTACTACATGGACTAAATACAATACTCCAGCCCTTTGATCTAAGGTAAGAAGCAACAACAAACTCCGCCTCTCGACCAAACTCCCTCCATGAATAACTCACAGGCCGTATGAAAGATTGCCGGCTAAAAGTATTCTATCAGAACGGCAATGTAAACGGAACTGATATTACATTAGTTAAAGATGTTGCACTGCCAGCCAGATTATTTCATACTTTTTGACACCCTAGTAATTACACTTGTTGAAAGTGCCTCAAACCGCAAAATTATCTAACGATTTAAAGCTAAAGACTGTGGAGTCATGCAATACCTAGGAAGAACAGTTACACACAGCTTAAATACGTATTTAGAGAATCTTATAAAGGATGCAGAGAGAAAAGCTCGAGTTTTCCGCCGTAATCACTAAGGAAGGAAAGTGGTATGTTGCATTATGTCCCGAATTAGACATAGCCAGTCAGGGAAAGACTGTTGAAAAAGCACTCTCCAACCTGAAGGAAGCTCTAGAATTGTATCTTGCTGATGAAGATGTCAAGTTACCAACTAATCAAGAAAGACCGATTGTTACGATAGTCAAAGTTGAAGTAGATGAAAGGGCTCCCGGTCGTATCAGGAAGTAAGGTTGTCAAAGTTCTGAAATCATAGCGAAGAACGAATTTCTGAAATTCTTTTCAGACCTCGCTTCCCGTCTTCCTTGTCCCAATAATGAGGAAGTCCCTGCCTCGTCATGAATTCCATAAGCGCCCTTAACGGTATCTTTAACCTGTTAGCTGTATAATCCAAGGAACATTCGCCCTTGTAGTAACTTTCCAGATCCTTCAGAATCCTGGCTTCCTTAACTGACGCCTTCCTGGCGAGTTTCCTTACTTTCTCTATAGCCATTCTCTAGCTTCCTCCCTTAGTTGTCTAATGTACAGAGTATCTAATATGTTTTGATTAATGAATTTATCAGTTAATTGAACAACTTCCAGGGCTGTCATTACCCTAGCATTATAAGCTTCTCTGACAACAGCAGCTATGTTCATTGCCCTTATGCCATGAATTTCTGCTTTTAGTACTGCGTATTTGTCGCTGGTTAGAAGACCATCAGCTTTTACCTCCTTGCAAAGTACTATCGCCTCGGCTTCTCCCTTGCCAACTTTCTGCCTTACTAGATGCGTTACCTCACTCCTATTTCTGACCGTCTTCACCTCTAACCATGTTCTTGTAGCCTTTGCAATCTCTAGGGCATCAGGAAGGTCCCTGTAGTACTGTGTTTCTTCAAAAACTTCCTCGGGGATAACGACATCATACAATTTGGGGAGTATATACAGATGATCTGATACTGCAAGTTGTATAAGAGGACCTGCATCACTGACGACCAGCTTTCTTTTGTGCCTCAATTAACAAATGCGAAGGATCATTAGGTTATAAATATTATGTTAGAATACCATATCTATACCGTAATATACCTTAAATACCAGTATTCATTTTATCTAGCTCCATGCAACACTTCCCCATAAAATTCCAGAGCGCAAGCACCATGATGGGATTAAACTCACGCATAGCAAGGCTAGACAACATGCTGGGCTTCATACAAAAAGGCAAGGTACTCTTCATAAAAGGAACGCAGTCACGCAAGCACATACTGGAACTATTCTGCCTAAGATCCATAGTTCAATATCAGAACTACTGCATATTTGTCGATGGAGGAAACAGCTTCGATCCATACTTAATATCAAAACTTGCTACCATCAGCAAGGAAAATCCAAGAGAAATATTAAGCAGGATAATAATATCCAGAGCTTTTACATGCCATCAATTAGCATCTTTAATAGAAGAGACAGAACAAATTATTGATACGTTTCCAACTAACTTTATAGCTATAGCAGACATTCTCCATTTATTCACAGATCCAGAAGCAGATGTAGATAATTATGAAATAGAGATGATCGTTCCAAAGATGTTAAAATGCATACGTGATCTGACAAGGAGTGATGCAATAGCAATGGTTACTTCAGACACAAAGAATGAATGGCTGAACAGGATGGTAGAATCCTACTCTGATATTGTATTAACAGTAAGGAATGATAAAGAATTAGTCAATATAGAATTGAACAAACATCCTTCACGACAAAATACTTCCATCGAATTTAACAAAAACGAACTTATCTTACAAAACAAACCAGACATAAAGCACGAAACAATCGAACCATGGTTGATTGCAAATGGGTAGGACAATTCCATCGTTCAGAATGTTATTGAACGCAGAAATAGCAAGGTGGAGAGAGTTCAGAAGCAAGCTCTCAAAAGAGGATAGAAAAGCGTTTGACGAGCTCATGAACAGCAGCAAGCTGCATTCGTCAGCAGCCTCATGTTCATTGAGAACCAACGTATTCGAGGCACTGTGCATGGCCATAATCCTTGACCGCCAGAAAACACTGGAGAACATAGCATCAAAGCTTGAGAGCATAAACATAGGTGAGAAGAATGAAGAGGTTTGAGGAAGAGGTCCAGGGCTGGCAGGGCTTCCTTGACGCGCTGAGGGCAGATGACAGGGTCATGTTCAGGAGGATGCTCACTGACATACAAAAGTATGCTGACGTAATAGGACAGCAAGAAAACCCTGCAGAGACGCTGATCGTTGCCATACTATTGCAACAATATAAGATCATCAAGTGGCTGGAATCAGAAATATCAAGGAAGTGAATGTAATGGAAGGCTGGATACTGGACATACATCCTGACCTGAAGCATGATGGGAAGATGGTAGTATGGCTAAAGCAGAGGAATGGCAAGACAGTTAGTTTAGTGGATGAATGGTCTCCGTCGATCTACGTTTATGCTCCAAAAGAAGATCTGGACAGAATATTAAGAATGCAGGAAGTTGTATCATTAACATCTGATCTTGGTTTTGAATATAAGATTGCAGATGTAACTGATAGCAAACAAAGACAGGTTCTAAGGTTAACGTTAAAGAATGCAAAGGACAGGATGAAGCTAGCGAAAATAGTTTACTGTTCGGCTCCCTATGGAAGGTATCAGATCTACAATGCAGATATCGATCCCGCGCAGATCTACATGTACGAGCATGATCTCTTTCCATTAGCTTTTGTTGGAGCAGATGCTAGCAATGGAAGGATAAAATGGGAACTGCTTGATTCTGTAGAAATGATAGATTACGAATTACCTGACCTGAAGCAATTGCATTTACAGCTAAAACATAACAAGCAGGACGTTCTGGTAAAGGTAACAGATCCAATCAAATGCATAGAATTATTAGAAAATGAAAAGATAACGATCGAAGGTAACGAGCAGGATATTCTGTTGCAGTTAGTTGAAACAATTCAGGAGATTGACCCTGATGTTATATTCACAAACAACGGCGATTCGTTCATTGTTCCTAGCTTGTTGCAAAGAGCAGGAGTTTATGGCATATCCGAAAAAATTGTTCTGGGAAGATGCGATGAACCAATAACATTGCCAAAAATAAAAGGCTCAACATACTTTTCATACGGGAAAGTAATCTACAAGCCAAGACCTATTCGATTTTACGGAAGGATTCACGTTGATCTTTCCAATACATTTGTTCATGCTGCATGCGGTCTTGACGGGTGCATTGAAGTTTCAAGAACGTGCAGGGTACCATTGGACACTACTGCAAGGGCATCGATAGGGAGGATAATGACAAGCATAGAATACTACCATGCGTACAGGGATAACATACTCATACCGTGGAAGCCTGCGCTTGCTGAGAGGTTCAAGAGTTCGTGGGATCTCATGGTAGGGGACAGGGGCGGTTTTATTTTTGAACCAAAGGTTGGTGTGCATGACAATGTTGGGGAGATTGACTTTTCTTCATTATATCCAACGCTGATGCTGAAGAAGAACATAAGTGCTGAAACAATTTGTTGTGATTGCTGTCCTGATTCAAGTTTGAGAGTACCGGAACTTGATTACAATATTTGCGAGAAAAGGATAGGGATAGTTCCTAAATCACTTGATCTCCTGATAAGAAAAAGAGCAAGGTACAAGGAACTGAAAAAATCTGCACATGATAATAGAGAAATTTATGATGCAAGACAGACAGCATTGAAGTGGGTTCTTGTTGCATGTTTTGGATATTTAGGATTCAGGAATGCAAAGTTTGGAAGGATTGATGCCCACATGGCAGTGTGTGCGTTTGCAAGGAAGACGTTGTTTGATGCTGTGAAGGTTGCTGAAAATAATGCGTATGAGATCGTGCACGGGATAGTTGATTCTCTATGGCTGAAGAAGCGCAATGCTAGAGAAGAAGATTATGTTGATTTGTGCTCGCAGATCAGGAAAGAGACTGAATTGCCAATATCGTTTGAAGGGATATACAAATGGATAGCGTTTCTTCCATCGAAAATGTATGATGGGCTGCCTGTCCTGAACAGGTACTTTGGCGTGTTTCGGAATGGAGAAATCAAGGTACGCGGGATAGAGGCAAGGAAGCATGACACTCCGGAATTCATTAGAAGATGCCAGATGGAGATGCTGCGGGTGCTTGCCAGATACAGCAACTGCAATGAAGTAAAAATGCATGTTATGGAAGCCGTGGAGGTTCTTGCAAAATATGTAAGGATGCTTGAGGAGAGGAAAGTTCCCATTGAAGATCTTGTCATAAACAGGAAGCTGAGCAAGAAGGTTTCGGATTACAGGAAGGATATTGTTCAGGCGGTAGTTTCCAGGCAGCTTGCTAAACATGGCAGGGAACTCGATGCAGGCGAGCCTGTAGGTTACATAATAACGGATTTTTACAACAAGAGAGCAGAGAAGAGGGCTGCTGCCATAGATCTATTGCAGGGTTATGATTATGATGTAAGAAAATATTCAGAAATGCTGGTTGATTCTGCTAACACAATTCTAAATCCATTTGGTTTAACAGATCCTCTTCAAATGCAGATTAACTAGTTTTATTCGTGTATCACTAGAATATGTGTACTAAATACTATATACCATAATGTTCTGAAGTTGTTCACATTGTTTATATTCATGGCAGTGCAACTATCTTTATGACCAAAACATTCAAGGAGATATGCAATGAGCTCCTAAACCTCCCCCATGAGGAGAAGCTGAGACTGGCGAAATTGGCGAGTGAGGCACTTGCAAGAAGAAGAGAGAAAGACAGCTCTTGATACTCTTAACGATATGCGGTATGCCGCGTTTGAAAATTGTACAAGGAATTATAGGAATGGAAGGATGGAGGAATTTTGGAATGATATTAAGAATCTAGATACTCTCTTTACGCTTTCCGGCAAGATTCTTGATGAAGATCTTAAGGACTCAACATCAGAATCATGAAGACAGTGAAGGAAATTTCTTACGGGAAGAGTGGAAAGTATTAGACTGTTTTTACACACATGATTATCATTACAAAGTTTTTCTTGACTGCTTGACTGCTTGATTCCTAGCCTTATATAGACCCCCCCCTCTATAGCTTTTGCATCCGTGCGTTTTTTGGCGCATTAGGGAAAAACCGTGCTGAACCTTACTGAACAGCTCGCTTGCACGCTAGATTATTGGATTACATAGACTAATCTGATCAAAGAACAGTTTGAGAAGTTTCTTACTCAGATCCATCTAATGCAAAAACTAGAAAATCCATACTATGCAATTCATACTTAACAAATACAAGGAATTGCTTATATCACGCTCTTGCACTATTATCTTGAAAGCAACAAAATGAAAAAACAGTATACGCTGACGCTCAAAGGCAAGGTCCAACAGGTAGGCTTTAGAGGATACGCCGAAGATCTGTGCAGAGAATTGCATGTAGGCGGAATGATTTACAATATAGGAGAGAACGAAGTGAGGATATTATGCAGGGCGGAAGAAGCCGAAGTAAATAGGTTGTGTCAGTTATTGAAGGAATACAGACTGGCTGAAATTACAGAAACAAAGATAGAGGAGGGCCTAAACGTTCCATATCCGTTGCGTAGAGGAATCACTGGATTAGAGCAAGAGCTATTCACGAGATTAGATTCTGGAATCAAGATACTGGAAGACATGAATGAAAGCGTGAAGCTATTAGAAAATATGAATCAAAGCGTTAAGCTGCTGGAAAACATGAATGAGAAGATAGGCTTGCTGGAAAATATGAATGAAAGCATCGATGGAATAAAACACAATACTTTCGATATGAAGGTTATATTAGAAAGGATTGAAAGGAAGCTCTGATTTTTCAATACGAAGAATATCTTGCATCTAATTACAAGAACTAAGTTGCCTTGGTCTTAATTTCTAGCAGCTCTTGCTCCAGTATTGTGAACAAGTCGTCTGGTTTATCTTCCAACACAGTATAGATATTCTAACAATGATAATAGTGCTAGTCTGTATGTTCTTGCACAGTCAATTATACAGCTAATATCTCGTCAGTTAATGCCATAAAACTGGAGATATTATAGTATACAATTCATACTTAACAAACTCAAGGAATTGTTTATATCAGCTGTTCACGTAATCAGTGTATCAGTTATGGCCAAATACAAGCGCAGAAAAAAACAGAGTAAGAAAATATTCCTTACGCCAAAGGAGGCTAGCAAAATGTTTAGAGATGCGGCCAAATCTATGGGTTTAGAATTGGGAGAATACAATAAGGAAGATCTCGAGAAAGTTAGGAAAATCTTAAGCAAAGGCACGCCATTATCGAAGATAATTCTTGAGATGCGGGGAAGAGCGTGATAAGAGCATATTTGGATTCTTCCACCTTCGTAAAGCAGTTCGCTAAAGAAGAGGGAAGTGAAGTTGCACATAAGTTGTTTAACGCATGTGAAAACGGAGAAATTGAACTGACCACATCACAGTGGACAATAGGCGAGAGCATTGCTGCCATAGATAAGAAATTTAGCAGAGATGAAATGACAGAAGAAGATAGAGATTTTAGTGTCAAACTCTTGTTAGAAACAACGAATAGCTTAGCTGACAAGAAATACCTTATCATAATTCCATTAAATGAAAACGTAGTCTCTGCGTCATGGAAGTACATTACTTCTGATCATCTTTCTGCAGATGATGCACTTCAGTTGTTGTCGTTCATGATGATCAAATCTGAAGGATTTTTTACTTCTGACAGATATCTACTTGAAAGTATTAAACAAGAAGGGATCGATGGTTACAATATAGAGGATGAAAATGATGCAATGAAAGTAATCAAGATGTTAGAAGGATAAGCTAGTTACAAATAATATCAAGAATCTTCTTTTTCGCCGTCTTCAAGCCAGCCATAACCTTTCTCTTCAAGCATCTCTGCAATTTCCTTGCCGCCAGACTTTACTATCTTGCCTTTAGACATTACATGCACATAGTCCAGCTTGCTTATGTATCTAAGAATTCTTGCGTAGTGCGTTATTAGTATCACGCCATTTTCTGGACTTACTAGAGTGTTGATAGCTTCAGCAACAGCCTTTACGGCATCAATATCCAGTCCAGAATCCGGCTCATCAAGTATCGCAAACTTTGGCTTCAATACAATCATCTGCAAAACTTCAGATCTCTTCTTCTCTCCTCCAGAGAAACCTTCGTTAAGGTATCTTGTTAGAAACGAACTATCAAGCCCAACAGTATCCAGATTCTTCTTGACATAATCATGAAACTCTCTAACTGTTAGAAACACATCTCTATTCTGATCTCCAAACGCCTTGCTCAGGGAATTGTAAGCATTCCTTAGAAAGTTGCTGTAACCAACGCCCGCAATTTCCGTAGGATACTGAAAGCCCAAGAACAATCCCTTTTTTGCCCGCTCATCCGTTGACAGATCGAGCATACTTTCACCATCGATCAGTATGTCGCCTTTGGTGACTGTATATTTTGGATGTCCGAGCAATGTGTAAGCTAATGTACTCTTGCCAGAACCGTTCGGACCCATTATCGCATGCACCTCGCCTTTGTTAGTAGAAAAGTTAAGACCCGTGATTATCTCCTTTGAATCGATACTCACGTGAAGATCTTTAATCTCTAATTTCGCCATATACGCTTCTATTTTGCAGAATCTAATATAAAGGTTAAAACAGAATTATGCGACGGATATTCCTGCAGGTTTCAGCGTGACTCTCATCTTGAAGCTTGTGAGAATATCCTTGCACCTGTTCCTTATGGTAACCTCGGTAACGTTGGAAAGCCCAGAAACATCTCTCTGCAATACATTTACACCCAAAAGAATCGATGCTATGTATATGTAAGCAGCTGCCAAACCGTTTGGTGCTTTGCCGTCTGCTAAAGCTTGGTTATTTGTTTTGTGTGCAAGATCGATAGCAAGCTTCTCTACCTTCACATCTATCTTTGCCATGTTTGCAAGTTTGGCTATGTAGTTGTCTATTGAAAGTGTTGGAGTTACATTTGTATTTGCTCCAGTATCCATTACTAACATTCTATAATATTTTGCAGCAAGTTTCAGAGTTGAATTGTCAACCCCAGTAGAACCCGTAGCTTGCACGATCTCCTCTAAAGATCTAACTACACTGCATTGCTTGCATGCAAGATGTATCGTAGCCGCTGCCATGCACGCGACTGATTTGCCCTTTGCAGCGTTCTGGTTTTCATAGTTTCGATAGATCATAGCTGCAGTTTCTACGATCAGTTTTGGAAGATTCAACACGGACGAAATTTCGTTTATCTTCGATAAAACGTTCGAAAGTCTTCTTTCCTTCGGCGATCCTACGCGTATTCTGGAATGCCATCTTCTAACATTCTGCATCTGTTCCGCTACTGCAGAATCTATCTGCTTGCCGTTAAAATCCTTGAACCCGTAAGAAATTTCCGTCCTTAAACCTAGATCATGCAAGGAATAGCTCACCGGACTTCCGGTTCTGGAGTTCTTCATTCTATCCTCCAGATCTGATGAAATAGACTCTGGACCACGATTTTGTATCTGATCCATAGCAACATAACCGCAACCAGGGCAGAAGCATTCACCCTTGCTAACATCTTCGATCAAACTTTTATTACATTCCGGACAGCAGTTTGAATAAGAGTATTCGCTCATCTTCTCCTTACTCCTCCCCTGTATATCTTAGTACCAACGTACTTGCTGATCCTGTCAGTCATGGGTATTGCAGATGCATATGGTGCCTTTACAGGCCCGATCAATTCAACAACTCTAGCAAGCTTCTTGCCCTTTGAATCAACAAGAATATCTCCAGAATTCACTTTCTGGCTAAGTTTTACTATTACCCGCCCGCTCTTTGCTATATGCAAGATCTCACCAACCTCCAGCAAGTAGATCAGAACCAATTAACTTACTATCATACTTCGCTGTCAATCTTTCTTAATCTTATGCTCATGATCACTTCTGCATTCCTTTAATCTTGCCTCTTTGCTGCACAAGCCTTTCCGCGATCGAGTTGATCACTTTTGCCTTTTTGTGCTTCTTCTCAACTGTAATGTACCCTGATCTCACATATGCGCGTCGTGGAAAATTTACTTCTGCATTTGTTTCCTTCGGGTTGTAGCCAGCAGATTTGGCTGCCTGCGCCAACTCATCGATCTTCGGATCAAAAACCGCTCGATCCTTGTTGACCTTCCTTCCCTTCTTCCTGCTAAGGTTTTTGTTGAAATAATCTAACCATATAACTTGATGCTCGTAATCCTTCATGGTTTCACTACAAGAACAGCATTAACAACGCCGTCCTGTCCTGGTCTAGACAGTACCCTTGCTGTTCCTGCTTCCGTCTCAATGACGGCGCCTTTAGTGATAACACCTCTGCGCTGATAGTCTTTGTTCGACGGATTTGCAGTAACCTTGGTTATCTTCACTTTAGAGATCTTCTTGGATGCTGGATCAACAACGTTTGCAAATTCTGCAAACTTTGTTCCGAATTTCAGGTTGTAACCCCTAGTCCTTCTCACTATTACCTCGTTCTTGCCAATAACGGGCTCCATCGGGTAGCTATCACTCTCGTGCCTCCTTCTACTCCTAGATGCCTTTGTGCGTCCCCCGCTAGCCTTTCTCTTTACTAGATTCTCAATGCTTTTCTTCATTACAGGTGCTAGAAAATGAGAGCCTAATTAAGCCTTTTCGAGAATTGGCTGTACAATTTGGGGGATTGGAATCGCTTTCTCTGTCTTAACAAGTCTCTTCTTCAGCTTTTCAATGTCTCCATCGACGCCAAAATAGTCTTGGAACTTCTTTGTTGTGTTGTAAATCTTCATCCGCCCGAGTTTCTGGTATGTCAGAAAACCTGACTGATGTAATAGTTTTAGGTGTGCGTATACCTGGCTACCGCGTACCTCTACCAGTTGCTTAGAGGTAACGGGTTGCATGTAAGCAATACATGAAAGGGTCTTGAGCGTGGCATGAGATAGAAAAGGCCTTGTTGCAAACTTCTTTACAACGTTATTGTAATGCAGTTTTAACTGCAGAACAAAGCAGCCGTCCTGAAGTTCGGTAACCTCGAGCGCGCGCATGGTAGAATTGAATTTCTGGGCTACCTCCCTCGCCATCTTTACCGCTTTATTGGTGGAATCTGTGCCTGCAGCTCTCTGTAGTTCGTCTATACTTAACGGTCTGCCAGAGGCATATAGCGCCGCCTCGATTCGCGCCAGCATCTCAAGGTCTCTTTCTTGCATCTTTCATCTACTTACTGAGAATGCATTTAAGCCATCTTCTCACCGCTAGTTAATTCAATTGTAAAATTTTACAAAGTTTTTAGCACTATCTTGATATCGTCTTCTACCTGTTCAACGTCTATCTTGCTGTACATTGCCAGATACAGCATAGCAACGAAGTACCTGGCTATTTCAAGAGGCTCCATGCCCTTGATGAACTTGCCAAATATGATCGTTTTAGCCTTCGTGATCTTTTGCAGAAACATATCCTTGTAACCTTCAAGCAGCTGCTCAAAAGTAACCAGATACTTGTCAAGTTCGCTGCTCTCTATAGGCTCAATCTCAATCTCTTTGTGCTTTGGATTGACTATCTGTTCCAGCATGTTCTCCAGTACGCCCAGAAGATCGTCCAGAGAAACCGGGTATGTTGCTTCGTACCTGTAAGGCATGTCTAGCACCTGCAGATTCTCCAAAAGGCTTGTGTCTACTACGGACTTGCGCTGCATCGCTATCTTTTGCAGCTCAAATATGCTCTCTACCTTTAGCCTGAATATCAGTGCAGATGAAAGCGCGGCAACGCCGCAAATCCTAAGATCCTTGTTTCCTGTAGTACCTAGGATTATGAGCAGTTTCTCCAGTAGTCCAGCGATGTCTATATCCCACACGTTTTTCTTGGTAGCTAGTGCTGGGTTGAAGAGGATGTTAACTGGAGGCTTCGATATAGATTCCTGAGCAACTTGTTCTTGGCTCTGACCTTGGCTCTCTCCGCTCAATGCAGCATTGATCACTTTGCATTTATATCAATAAGCGGCTCTAGAATCGCAATCCATGTAGTCAACTAGAAGTTATCTTACGAGTTTGTTTTATGCTCCTGTATGCAAAAACGCTTGTAGTAATAAGCAATGCCTGCAATATGTATCCACCTAGTATCAATATTATTGCGTTGTAAATCGGATCGAATGATAACATTACATCAATATGTGTTGGCGAGACGGTATTACCTGCAATTACTATGCCGGCAATTATGATGTTGGGTATCAACGCATACTTGATCTTCTTGATTGATACTATGATTAGAGCAACGTATGAAGCTTCTAACGCTATTGCAACTGCAAGGAACTTTGGGTCTCCGAGCGGAATGCCAATCATGCCTACCACGCTTATAGCAATTAAAACAGCAACGACGTTCTTACTCATGAGAGGATATTAGTGCTGGCAAATAAAAAGCAAACTATTCACACTTGGTTTTGGAGAAGGCCAACTTTAATTAAATATAGAAAATAACCAACAAGATATAATAGAACGCGTTCTATAGAGAGAGGCGAGTTAAATGAAAGCGGCAAGAATAATCAGACCAAAGGAACCGTTGATCATAGAAAGCGTGCAAACGCCAAAACCAAAAGGCTCGCAGGTTCTTGTCAAGGTGATATCCACTGGCGTATGCCACAGTGATCTTCACTTGTGGGAGGGAGGATATACTGGTCCAGCTGGGGTTATTATGAAAGTTGAAGATAGGGGCGTGAAGTTTCCGTTGATTCCAGGTCATGAAGTTGCTGGCATTGTTGAATCACTTGGCGAAGATGTTGAGGGTTTCAAAACTGGTGAAAGTGTTATTGTATATCCATGGATTGGCGATGGCCTATGTCCTGCATGCAGAGTTGGAGAGGAAAACCTCTGCGACAACCCCCGTTCTTTAGGCGTATATCAGGACGGCGGTTATGCGGAATATGTTCTGGTTCCGCATTACAAGTATCTTGTAAGGGTTGACGAGAAGAGCGTCAATGAGGTTGCGTCACTTGCTTGTTCTGGACTCACCGCATTCAGCGCGATCAAGAATTCAGGTGTAAAACCGGAAGAGTTTCTTGTAATAGTCGGGGCTGGAGGCTTGGGTCTGATGGGAGTACAGATCGCAAGGACGTTGACAAATTCTACTATTGCGGTTCTTGATCTTGATGACAAGCGTCTGGAAGAAGCAAGGAAGCTTGGAGCTCATTATACAATCAACTCGATGAGTAAAGATCCTGTCAAGGAAGTGAAGGATCTCACGAATGGTCTCGGTGCAGATGCTATAGTTGACTTTGTAAACGCGTCAAAGACTGTCGGTACTGACTTGAACTTGCTCAGAAAACGGGGAAGGTTGGTTCTGGTCGGCCTTTTTGGAGGTTCGGTAGAACTGAATCTTGCCCTTATGCCTCTACGGGCATTCAAGATAATAGGTTCCTATACGGGCAAGTACACCGATCTGGTTGAGCTTGTTTCCCTTGCGAAGAAGGGAGTGATAAGATCCATAGTATCAAGAAGATTCAAACTTGATGAAGCAAACGATGCGTTATCACAGCTCAAGGCAGGAAAGATAATTGGAAGAGCTGTTATAGCTCCTTAAACTAAATACGTTAATTGTTAAACAAAAAGTAGGGAGTTGTTACTTCGCCTACTGCCCCTGACCCTCTATTACGATCAGCGTTACCGTTGAACGTACTTTGGGCATCCTTCTGATCTTCCATGTAATAGTATCCTTCAACGCTTCCATCTGGCTAGATTCTACTTTCGCTATGATATCGTAGACGCCGTATGTTCCCTTGACTTCCTTCACCCCTTCCAAGGTATGGATCTCCTTGATTATCGACTCCTCCGAACCAAGATCGCAATTTATCAGTACATACGCAGACGGCATACCATACCATTAGAAAGACGTAGTATATAGCGGTTTAACATGCAATTAAATGCAAACGGTATATGCGTAACTTTCAGAGAAAGATTTGTATATCATAATGCGTGGATGCTGAAGAACTCATAGAGCAAACATCGCAGGAAGGTCTTACCTACCGCAGCAAAGAAAGTTCGTTTCCCCAGCACTACAGGCGGCCATTTCAAAATTCGGTGCCAAGAAGATACAAGCCCAACTTGATACAAAGAGAATAAAATCGATCATAGATTCGACGCGAGCAAATTACAGAAACATCAAGAGGATCTGCAATACGACTCAGGATCCGAGCTACTGCTACATGGCAGAATCCATCTTACCTTATCTGGAGAGTACGTTGGAGGAGCTCGAGCAGGGCATAAACATTGCAAAGCCATTGAAGATCTATAGGATAGACGAGAACAACAATGTTGGAGACGTGCTGCTCTAGATCCACAGGCCTCGTGATTACTGAACTTGTTTTTGTGAAAATATGTGAAGTGCTGGATAACGATAAAACACGAGAACAGTTATAAGTCAAAAATCAACGCTATACCTAGCCGTTTATGACACTAAAAGATAGCGTAGCAAAGAAAGAAGTTTCAGAAGAGTTTGACCTGTTTGGAGAGTATACCATTGAGCAAAAGCTCGACAAAAGGTATGGAGATGAAAAACTCTTGATGTTTAAGACTGGACCTAACATGTATGGGTACCAGCGGTTTCACAAAGAACAATTAACGGTTGAAAAAGTAATAGCATCTGAAAAAACTCTAAAACTTGGAATATTTCCTGTTGCACCAATACATACTCCAGAAAAGGTCGGTGATTATGTCATGCTAAAGCTAATCACGCCGCTGGTTCTTGAGCCTCAGTCTCGAGTTGTTGCGTATCTTACAATGCCAATAGAGATCGGTGTCGTGAGATCAGATATAAGTGAAGTAAATATGATAGACGTGTTTTCTGTAGGTCTGCAGTACTATGCGATCTATGGAACCCCAGAAAATGGTTTGCTATGCCGGTATCATTCGACAAGGATAAGCGCAGAGATGCCAAAGGTAGCAATGTATCAAGAAGCTGTAGTGAAGGTGCACTTCGTGAATCATACACGTAAGATAATGACGGTGAACAGAGTCGTATTCCCAGTGGCAGGAACCAACTTCTACGTTAGGGGAGCAGAAGCGTACTACAATGATTTGGATATGGTGGTGAACGACCGGTTGTCAAATACAGTTGCAGGTGTTAGATTTAGCTCTGTCAAGTCAGGTGCTAGCACTGAATGGACGTTAAGTGAAGCACTGCTAAAACAGCAATTCAAGTTCATAATGGAGTGGGGACTGTAGTGGTAGACTTAACCTCGATCCTTCCGTCAAAGTTTGAGTTTCTTGGAGCCGAGATAACTCCGCTTGATATTCTCATCTCGATAGCAATATTCGCGGTGGGAGTGATACTAGCTAGGGTTCTAAGGATGACGGTATTACGTTACGTAGGTGTACACCTTCCCGAAGAGACTAGACGTGCAGTCAACAGGGTTGTCTATTGGGGTATAATCATATTGGCTGGTCTAGCAGCTCTCAGCAATCAAGGCCTTGATTTTACAGGTGCATTGCTAGGTGCTGGTATATTTGGTATAATCATTGGTTTTGCAACACAATCGCTTGTGGCAAACCTGATTTCTGGATTGTTTATGCAGATCGATAAACCGATGAAGATCGGCGATCCAGTAGAAATCGTTGATACGCATGTAGCAGGCGTTGTTACGGAAGTTACCGCATTTTCTACAAGACTTAGGATGTTTGACGGAACATATGCAAGGCTCCCCAACGAAAAAGTCTTCACGTCGCAGATTAGAAACTTTTCCAAAAATATAGCAAGACGTGTAGAATTTCAGGTCGGAATTGGATACAAAGAAGATGTGACGCAAGCTATCGCAATTATAAACAAGACATTGTATGAACTACCCATGGTATTAGTTGAACCTGCGCCTAACGTATTTGTTGATACTTTGGCCGAATCAAGTGTGAACATAAACGTTTTTGCATGGGTTCCATGGCAGCACTGGTTCCTCATGCGACAACAGCTTGTGGAACGGGTCAAGAAGCAATTGGATACTGTAGGAGTGGAACTGCCTTATCCACAACGCGTGATATGGTTTGCTGAAACTGCAAAAAATCCGCTTAAGAACGCTTGATTTTGTTACTATCCAGTACAGCCTAGTCATAAACAAAAAATTAGGAATAGTTAACGTAGCCCGCTCACTATTATCGTCAGATAGGCCGTCGACGCGTTGAATCCTTCAATTTCTGGTACTACAATCAACTGCTGATGTTTTTTCTCAACTGCTGAGATTGTGAACACATACGAACCCTCTTTCTTCTTTTCGAACGCCTTTACAACATCTACATTATTCAGCGTTCCAAGTATATGCTCTGGATCTACAAAGTTATCACTGCTGTCTAGGAATGCGATAAAGATAGTTACTGTGTCGCCCTCATTGTACAATGTCTTGTCTGAGTTTACGATCGTGTGTATTGTGTTAACAGTTACACTCATTGTTATCTTGTTCGACTTTGACATTGCCATATCTTCGGTCCCTGGAAATTCCGCAAATATCGTTACCGATTCTGACAGGAACTGTTTGGTTACATCAGTGAACGCAGTTTCTTGTTTCGATAGCTTAGCAACCCATTCGATCTCGAACACGCCATCTATATCAGTTGTAGATGATGCTAGTGTCATAAGTTCTGGGGTCGGAATCAGTGCTACGATGTTTACTGGCATATCTGGCAGCGGATCTCCATCTTCATCAGTAAGCATACCGGTGAATTTGAGGGTTGTACCTGTAAACACTTGAGCGTTACACGTCATTGTATTGAGGCACTGTTCTATAAGATCAAGCGAGATTGCGGTAGGATCTCTTCTATCAGGCTCGAATGCAGCAAAGGCATTGAACTGCAATGGCATCACCAGCGACAAACCTATCAAAATGCCCAGCACGTATTTCATATTCACAAACTTGAGTTTGAACGCAATTATATAAGTTTACCTAGGAAGCATAACCTAATCGTAAATAATTGTGAAAAGAAATTCAATATTTTAGATGTGATTTACTTGCCTTTTACGTTTCGTATTACCGTATCTGCGATCTCTTTGGGAGGAACGCCCTTGTTTATCATTGCAAGTATCTCGTTTCGTTTCGCAGACCATTCGCTTGGGCCAATGCCGGCATCACCAAGCATGCTAACCACGGTTTCGTATTTCTGCATCTGGTCAGGACCCAGCACAACTTCGCTCGGTGCTGCATAGGCGTCTGGTTTGATTATATCCAAGTATATCTTGTCTCCGACCTTTATTCCAGAATCTTCATACTCCTTTATGGTCAGCTTCAAATTTGTAGTGAAACCGCCCATAACTTGACTAGTAAATATCTTGTTGATGTTTTTCATAAGATCATCCATGGAACCGAAAGCTCCCATCATCTGAGGTCCTCCAAACTGCCCCTGACCCCTGTCTCGAACATCCTTTGGGTCAGACAGCGAGACTAGCACCTGCGGAGTACCGTCTGGTGCCGCATCTATTCTCACAACGACGTATTCCTTTCTCATAGGCAAACTATACTTCTTCTCACTTATGTATATTGCGCGTGCCACACGAGTGAACGAGCTGGATTGATGGCGATCAGATCATGATCCGACTTTGACATGATATAATTTTGTTTAGCAGAGAAGGGTCTTTTGTCAACACTGGCATTTAAACGAATATAGCATTTGGTTATGCTAGGTGATAGCACTGAAAGCCTACATAGAGATACATGCAGAGCCCGGAAGCGATATTGAAAGAATTGTTGCCTCAATTAGAAACGCTGATGGAGTGAAAGAAGCGTGCAGAGTTGTCGGCCGAGCGGATATTCTCGTAGCTGTAGAAGGGAGAGACCTCAAGCACATCTCAGACATAGTAACCCAGAAGGTCTGTGCTGTGAGAGGTATTGCAGCGGGCGAGACCTTGGTCTGTGTCGACTCTACAAATCTGCCTCAACACATCCCTCCATCAAACACTCCAGAACAGATCCCAGCAATCACATTTAGCTGATACTGGCTTCTATCTCACCATTTATTTTTCTACAATGAATTCATCACACGATATCTTGAGTCAAGATTAACCAGATTATCTCGTGAATATCTTGGATTTTTGCACATCGATTAGCTTAGCACATCCCGGACATCTTACCAGAATGGTCATGTGGCCCCTATATGACCACTCAAATTGACAGAATGTACATCTTAGTTTCAAAACTCTTGTTTTTTACTTCTAAGAGCCTTATTAATTATGATATTTCTTGATGACTATGTGTCCCGCGGGCAGGAATTGAACCTGCGACGGTCCGGTATCTGTTAGCCTGAGTAGGCTGATGACGGTCAGCTAATAGCCAACCACTACAGCCGGAAGCTTTTGGCAGTGCAAGAACTTCTACCAGGCTGAGCTACCGCGGGACATGTGTGCATGTTAGACACGCAAATAAATAATTATCTAGTTTTGCGAGCAATTGAAAACATTTTTGTTACAGCATAGAGGAAGAAGGACGATGACTGACAAAATACAGTACCAAGGAACTGTTTATGTTTACAACACTGGTTATCCTGAAGAGCTGGTGCAACAAAGCAAGAAAAAACTTGAAGAATATGGTGTAAATTTGTCAGACATAGAGGTGATAGAGAAACCAGAAGGAATTCCGGACGGTTCTATCTTGGTAACTCTATGGGCCCACAACCTCGAAGTCTCAAAGGTAAGAAATGCTAGATCTGGCTCGATCATAAGCACAAACCTCTTCAACATTGAATTGTAAAGGTTAAATCTGTTGGTGAAGGAATCTTCTTATGCAGATCACGATAGGTATTCCATCTTACAATGAGCAGTTGAGCATAACAAACTTGCTTAAGGCACTGGAAACGCAGGCTACCGATGAACATAAGATACACGAGATCATAGTTTCTGATGATTCAACTGATGATACCCCTGATATCGTTAATGATATTGCAAGAAATTCCAAGTTGAATATAACGCTGATACATCACAACAAGAGAAGGGGGGCAGCAAGTGCATGGAACGAAATATTCCGTAATGCTAATGGTGATATTATTGTGTTATACGATGCTGATGTAATACCTGATACAAGGACAACTTCAATTTTGGCATCAAGCATCAATGACAAGGTCGCACTCTGCGCTGCCAATCCTTTACCCCTAAAGCAGAAAGGGATAGCCGCCAGAGCGACAGCGTTTAACTCTTCATGGTTAAGGCGTATTAGAAACACTGGTTTATCTCAATATACTGTGATGGGGCGAGCATTATCCATAAGGAAAGACGTTGCAAGGCGGATCACCATACCGGACATAATTGCAATAGATCTCTATTTACAGTGCAAGGCGTTGGAACAAGGATACAGTATTGATTACAATGATGATGCAGTGGTCTGGTTCAAACCCGCAACTAAGCTGCTTGACTTCACCTCACAAGTTGCAAGGGCTGTGCGTGGCCATGAAGAGATAAGGGATTATGTAAAGAGGTTTAATATCATTTTACCTTCGTTTGCATTGTTAAAAGAAGCCATCAAGGAGGCTCTCAGGGATCCGGTGGGTATGTTTGCAGTTGCCGTATCGTATGCGATCTTTCCCGTATACAAGATGAAAATTGGCGATAAAATGGAACAGGCAATATGGCATGTGGCTGACAGCACAAAAGGAATAACGATGGATGATCTGCACGCGTCAGGGTTAAAGAAATAAGTTTGTCTGGGCAATTTGGTGCTTGGAATTTCTGATTTCCTCAACGTTTTTATTCTATTAATGGTATATAGTAGTAATGTCTCTATTAACGAGCGTTGAAGAAAACGTCAAAAATATTCTTGCTTCATTGCCAGATTCTCTTACCTCTAAGGAAATGCCGGAGCTCGCTGAAGCTGTAAATCTTGCAATTCTTTCCGCCAAGAATTCTGCAGAATCTGCGCTAATACTTGCAAAATTATCAAAGACAAATGCTTCGGTTTCCAAGAAAGCACAACTTGCAGCCGAAGTTGCTAGCAATGCAGCTGCGTTTGCTGCTTCTGTCGCTTCCATCTGTATGGACTGCACCTCAAAAACTAGAAAGAAAAACGTGCATTAAGGTCCCTGTACAAGGAATCTAGTACAACCTAGCTAACTGTGGTTCTTAGCGGTCTCTGTCGAATAACACGTACCATTTACGGTAACTTGGTTCTTGGTTGGATTCGGATTCGTAAGCTGTATGTTTACAAGCTCTTTGACAACGTTTGAGACATTCATCTGCCTTCACATATGTCTGGTGCATGATTTCTGTTGTATAAGTAGGAAAGACATATTATTGAGCAGATCTGTTCCAAAAACTGTTAGAATTGGGTCGGGGGTTTGTAGAGGGCTATGTATGCGTACCTGACGGGCATAACAAAGCTTCAGAGTTCTTACAAGAATTTTGGGCTGATTCGTTATACATGCAGGATCTGTACTTTGTTACTGCAACATTTTCCAGCGAAGGCAGATCGTATTTCCCAAATCATTCAAACCACTACCTCTTTGGTTCGTACTCGGATACCAAGTCTGTTATGAGTGATCTTGCCAAACATGCGTCAGACTATGTGTCATTTGTATTTCCTACAAAGGATCCGTTGTTTGAGAGGCCCAGCATGGCCAAACTTAACTTTGTTTCTGTTAATTTCATCAAGCAAGGTTACAACGAGGAAGATGTTCGAGACCTTGAGGACGTATTCATACGAAAAAGAGAGAGGCTGAGGATGGCATCGCTTGCTGATATGCAGGTGATACCAGAAGAATCATCCAAGTTCGTATTTCCATACTCCAACAATCTTATAATCCTTGAACTCGAAAGCGAAAAGAGTCACCAGAGCGATCAAAAATACTGTGAAAGGACAAGGAACGAAGTTATCAAGAAGGGCATAAACATAGACAACCTGGTAAGCCTGTCGATCCTTTCGAAGCTCAAGTGAAAGTAAAAGATAATAATAATGCCTGCGAAAATAATTATGCATGAAGATCAGCAACACACCTAGATGGGTAATTCTGTTTAGTGCTGTAATTCTAACTTCTGTAGGTTTTGTTGTACTTGCTACTGCAAACCAGAATATAGCTAGAGGACCATATTTCAGTACAATGCCCTCACCTGGATATGACGGCAAGTCTCTTGCATATCCTGAGATTGGCCTTGTTGGAGGCATGATTGCGGGAATAGGAATCATGCTCGGACTGATAAGCATAGGCGTGCAGAAATGGCCTAGGTCCAAAACAAAAGAATTCTACATTGACGACATCAAGACTATTGATATATCGGTTGCAAGTATAGATTATGAAAAGGATAAGAGTGTTATACAGAACGTGATGCATAGTACAGAGTTAATGGTTCATACAAGAAACGAGTTCTCTATTAGCGATCCAGACTTCAAGATGGGATGGAGCTTCTTTGTGTTACACGTAACGCCGAATCTCATCGGCAGAGTTACGGATCACATCGATATGCAGCAAGCACCAAGCAATGCAAAACCTGAAGACAGGTTTATAGACTGGCTTGCAGAAAAGTTGAAGGAAAGGGAATGCAATGTTTATCTTGATCTTGAATCAAGGAAACATTCATCAAAGTACGGTCTTTTCTGATCACTGCAAACATTAAATACCCGCAAAAGTTTTGTCAAGTGGATGAGCAAACCAACGGATCTAGGAAGCCTGAAGGAAGGCTCATACATACTGATCGACGGCGAGCCTTGCAGAATTGTATCATACGACAAGAGCAAGCCTGGAATGCAGTGGTAAACTGCCCAGATAGCACGGTTCTGCAAAGGCAAAGGTGGTAGGGATAGGGGTATTCGACAGTGTGAAAAGGAGCCTTGTCTCACCCGTTGACAATAACGTAGAGGTCCCTGTAATAGAAAAGAGGAGCGGCCAGGTAATTTCAATTGCAGGTGATAGCCTTCAGATCATGGACCTAGAAACCTTTGAGGTCTTTGAGACCAAGGCTGTTGATGAAGATGCCAAGGGCAAGATAGCGCAGAGTGCGGAAGTTGAGTATTGGAAGGTCCTTGAAAGGACAAAGGTTGTAAGGGTGAAGGGAAGTTAAGTTATTTAGTGTTAAAGTGATATTTGATCTGGGTCCTGATGATGCCTGGAAGAGCCGTCTGAAGCACAATGAAGACGATCGAGTGCTGAAGGATCCGTCTTGATAATTTACTTATATACGCTTTATAAGGGATAGAGGGGGTATCGATTTTAATGGAGCGTGGGTGTTCCCTTGGCTAATAATCAGAATTGTGCTAATATGACATGAACCTTGCCTCATTATACTCTGGTGGAAAGGATAGTACTTTCGCACTTTACAGCGCCGTGAAAGAAGGACATCAAATATCATGCCTAGTTACGATGCTGCCTGATAGAGATGACAGTTTGTTCTTTCACTATCCCAACTCTTACTGCACCCTTTACCAGGCAGAATGTCTAGGATTACCAATGATAAGCACAAAGGCAAGATGCCAAGGTAAGCAACAGGAACTTGATGCTCTTGAGCAGGCACTTACAGAGGCGAAGCAGACATTTGCAATTGATGGTTTAGTTACAGGGGGTTTGGCGAGCAAGTTTCAGCAGGAAAATTTTCAGCAGATCTGCGACAAACTTGATCTAAGATATTACAGTCCTAGCTGGGGTGTTGATCAGACGCAGTACATGCACGATCTGCTTGCGAACAATTTTGTAATACTGATAGTGGGAGTTTCAGCTGCTGGTTTAGATGAAAGATGGCTGGGTCGCATACTGGATTCTTCTACATTAAACGAACTCGAAGCTTTAAGCAAGAAACATGGGTTCAGCCTAGCATTTGAAGGTGGAGAAGCCGAGACTTTCGTTCTTGACTGTCCCCTATTCAAAAAGAGGATAGAAGTAAAAGATGCTAAGAAACACTGGGATGGCGTAAGAGGATATTTTGAAATATTCTCAGTAGAGACAATCAATAAGTAATCTCGATAAGCTGCATTGAAGCTAAGAAGTTATTTCCATTGATTTGCCAAAAACTTCTCGAAAAGTTCTTGGTTTCCCATCTTTGAAAACGTCCTCACAGCAGTACTGTATTGAAAACGCGGCCATCTGCTCCAGTATGGGTTTCAATGCCTTGCCTTTCTCTGTAATATAATATTCGATCCTGATCGGTGTTTCTGGAAAAACCTTTCTTTGTATCAGTCCGTTCTTCTCCATCTCTCTTAATCTTACAGAAAGCGTTTTTGGGTTTATTCCTTCGACTGATTCAAGAAACTGGTTGAACCTTGATTTGTGAAAATTCATCATATCGCGAAGTATCAGAACGGTAAATTTTTTGCCCACTACCCTGAACGTATTGTCAACTGGACAGCACTTCATGTTTTCCGTACACCAATCCATCCTTTGTTGGTCCAACTTACCACCAGCTCACTACGTTACTTTCTCATCACTTACCAACTTATATACTTACTGTTGTATAGTAACTATCGTTGAGAAAGGGGCTAAAACATGTCAAGCATAATCGATGATATCATCGAAGAAGCAAAGGTTATGTACAGCAAGATGTCATTGCTAGAATTGCTAGCAGAAGAAAACATAATCGCAGAGTTATTGCATAGAAGGGCACGTGATCCTGTAAGAAAGAAGCTGCAGGAAATTATACGGTTCGAGGTTGAAAGGAAACTGTCATAGAGATGAAAGTGTATTGAAATTTGCAATTTTCAGCTCAAGCATTTTGCTTGGAAATCTGCTCTTGGCAATATTATCAGCTGCAACAGTACAATCTAGTTATGCAGAAAATGGGATAGTTGTAGATGCTTCCATCGAAAACAAGGTCATATCATTCAAGATAAGTAACAGTGATGATTCGCCTGATCTATACGGCTTCATTGTAGCTATTCATGGTCACAAACATTATTCAAAAATATCTGAAACTCCACCTGGCTGGACAGCTGGAACGATAAAATATCAAGCAGTAATGTGGCTGACAAAAGACTATCCCATACAAGCCGGAACTACAGAAGACGGATTTGCTATTGAAATTAAACAGCAGGACAAGTATACGGTGAGGTGGAGTGTTATGGATAAGACATCGCAGCCAATAGCTTGGGGAATTATCAACATAGATGGGTAGGTTTAGAGGTATTTTGAAATACGGGATATTTCGTTAATAGACAAGGATGCAATGGTTCTAGACTCGCTTAGAAGTGGATTAAGAAGTGCTCTCAAGAAGCTCGTTGGAGCGTCGAACATCGACGAGACCCTCATCAAGGAGCTTGCGAAGGATGTGCAGAGATCGCTGTTAGGGTCAGATGTGAATGTGCAGTTGGTCTTGAATGTAACAAACAGACTGCAGGAGAGATCATTGAACGAACAGCCTCCGCCAGGTCTTTCAAGAAAAGATCATGTTGTAAAGATACTTTATGATGAGCTTTCAAAATTGCTTGGAGAAGAAAAACCATTATCGTTCAAGCCAAACAGAACCAACATAGTGTTAATGCTAGGAATTCAGGGAAGTGGTAAGACCTCCGTGACATCAAAGTTAGCAAGATGGTTCTCAAAGCATGGATACAAAGTTGGTGTCATAGGTGCTGACACTTTCAGACCAGGTGCGCTTACCCAACTGAAAACTATGTGCGGCAAGGCAAACGTCGAAGTTTATGGTGATGAAGCTAACAAAGATCCTGTTGATATTTCTAAGAAGGGTCTTGAGCACTTCAAGCCAGCAAATCTTGATATTATCATAATTGATACTGCTGGAAGGCATAAGCAGGAGAAGGATCTGTTGCAGGAGATGACCAACATCTATAGTGCTGTTACTCCAGATCTGGTTCTTCTTGTGATAGATGGTACTATAGGGCAGCAGTGTTACAGTCAGGCAGAGGCCTTTCACAAAACGGCCCCTGTCGGAGGCATAATCGTTACAAAACTTGACGGCGCTGCAAAGGGAGGAGGGGCGTTGTCAGCAGCCGCTGCTACTGGAGCAAGGATAATGTTCATCGGAACAGGTGAAAGAATTGACGATCTCGAACAGTTCTCTCCAACAAGATTCGTTGGAAGACTGCTGGGAATGGGAGACATCAAAGCCTTGCTCGATATGGCCAGAGATCTCGAAGCCGAAGTGGATGAGAAGAAGATAAAGCGTATTACGAGTGGGAAGATGACGATAGATGACTTTTATTATCAACTAGAACAGGTAGGCAAGATGGGCTCGCTGCGTTCTGTTTTCGAGCACATACCTGGTCTCTCCGGAGCTGTGAAAGATGAAGATATCGATGTGATGGAGGTGAAGATGGTCAAATGGAGATACGTAATTCAATCAATGACAAAGCAGGAAAGAGCTAACCCGGATCTCTTCAATGCTGCGAGGGTAAAGCGTGTAGCAAGAGGTTCAGGTATGTCTGAGCGTGATGTAAAAGAATTACTTACACAATACAAACGCTCGAAAGATGTTATGAAGGCTGCGAAAGGCAGGCAGATGCAGGGTTTGCTAAGGAGATTCGGTATTGGTTAATGTTCAAAGCCATCTTGATCTTGCATCAGCAATACTGAAGAATCATAAGCTTTGCAACAAATGCTTATCAAGGCAACTTTCGCATGTGAAGAGCAAACTAAAGAAAAAACATGCCAAGACTAGAACATGTTACATATGCAATGGTTTGATGGACAATATCGATGAAGTGTTGGCACTTGTTCTTGATGCGTTAAAGGAATATCAGTTCAAAACTTTCCTGATAGGAGCTATGTTGCCGTCCCAGATGCTGGAGAGGGAGGACGAAGTAAGGGCACGATTCAAGATCAAGGGAACTGAAAGCATAAAGAGCGATCTAACAAAACAGCTTGGTAAGCTCTTAGGTAGTAAAACTCGTAAAAACGTTGATTACCGAAGACCAGATGTAATCATAAATATCGATGTAGCAAACAAACAGATCATAGCACGATCTAAGGCGATCTATCTCTTTGGTAGGTATGTCAAGAAAATTAGGGGTTTAAACCAGAAACAGGAGAGGTGCAAGTTCTGCAGTGGTAAGGGATGCATGCAGTGCAACAGCACTGGGTTATCTGGTTTCGACAGCGTTGAAGGGATAATCGTGAAGAAACTTATTGACTCTTTCAAATGCGACAGCGCGAAATTTGCATGGGTGGGAGGAGAGGACAAAGATAGTCTGGTTCTAGATAAGGGAAGACCGTTTTTCGTTAAAGTAATCAACCCTAGGTCACGTTTTGCAAAACCTAAACAGATGAGTTTTAGCAATGGTGTCAAGGCTAAGTTCATCAAGGAGGTTGAAAGGCTCCCCGATAAACCTTTGAAGTTCAAGGTAAAGGTCAAAATGACAATAGAGTGTGAACGCAGCATTGATGATTCAGCTCTGGAAAGACTGAAGCAGCTTGACAACTCCAGTGTGAAATTTGTGGGCAAGAACAGCAGAGAAGTCAGCAAGAACATTCATGAATTCAATGCAAAAGCATCGAACAGTACACTCGAGGTCTTAATGCTAGCAGATGGCGGCCTGACTATAAAACAGTTCGTTAATGGTGACGACATAGAGCCAAGCATATCGCAGTTAGTTGGATGCAAGGCTACTTGCAAGTCATTTGACATTCTTAGCGTTCAGTTTGCGGATCAAATGTAAAGAAAAGTTAGGTTCTCTATACTGTGAAAATAAGTTCACCAGTACTTCAAACTGCTTATCATATCCCTGATGATTTGGACGATGCTATCATACATGTCAAAGCATTCCTTGTTAACAAACAGGTTCTTGATGTCTCTCCATTCACCAAAACTAACCAGATACAACGGGCACAAATATAACGTCACTTTCAACCTCCTTATGCTGCTGTATGATTGCTGCCCTGAACCTTATGCTAGTATTCTTGGGCAAGTTGGTCTGTTCGAGTTTCGCTATGAAATTGAAAGAGTTCTTCTCACCAATTTCGTTCTTGTCTAAGAACAGCCTAACAAAGAATGAAATCTTTTTCGTACCGATACTGACAAATTGAACCTGCTCGCTTGTACCAGTGACGTATGTGTTTACCTGCACACCATCAAACCTTCCTGGATAATCAACTATAACAGTCCCGTCGATATCTGATTGTGGAACAATGCTGGTCTGCTTAACACTGATCCTGATCGCCTTTTCAGCCACACAACACTATAAGCCGCATACTCTAAAAATTTGCTGTTACGGTTCGTTCATCATATAGTAGGTGTAACGCTTTTCTACTTCGTTGTTCTTGCCCTGCAGCACCTGCTCGACCATCTTCTCCATATTTACGCTTACAAAATTCTTCAGCTCTTCGTAATTGGGCGTGCCTGCAAACGAGAGTGAAGTATGGTCGTAATGGCGCATATATTCCACAACCTTCCTTCTGTACTCTTCCTTGCTAGGCTTATGCTTGTTTACCCGAAAGTAATAGTTTGTATGCGGCACACCATAGTTCTTTGCAAAGTTCTCGAGCACGAGGGATATCTCGAAGTACAGATCTGACATAGGGTTGCTGATGAAACAGAACTAAAATATCTTTCCTGTTACCGTTTCCTTACGAAGGGTTGCTTGTTGTTACCAATGTCGTACCCATCCTGCCTAAGATATTTCAGCGTAAGTTTGTAAACCACTTCATCGCGATCTACGGCCTCCAGAACTTTATCCCATGTTATGCTACCTTTTGCATCTATCTCTGGCTTTAACTTATTCGTAGCAGCACGTGCTGCTTGTCTGTAATCCTCAAACGGTTTATCATATTTCCTTGGTTTCGTGTCGCAGGAGTCCACTAGATTAATTATACTACATACTATTTAATTTGTTTTCTATACCATAATGTTAAAAACATGTCCACAGAGTTTACAAGGAAGAAGTTTTATTCCAGCACATGCTATTCAAGCCTTACCTAGTTGAACCTATACTTAAAGGAGCAAAAACGGAAACGAGGCGTTTGTGGAAACGATGCCTTGTCAAAGTTGGAAGCAATTACAAGGCAAAAACCAATTTCAGAAGTAACAGTGCATTTGCAACCATCAAGATCGCTTATATAAGAAGGGAAAAACTGGGGAACATAAACATCGATGATGCGAAGAAGGAAGGCTGTAGATCGTTAAATGAATTCAAGCGGATCTGGATAGATAGTCATGGTTCGTGGCAGCCTGATACACGAATCTTCGTTATCGGTTTTGAGTTGGTCTAGTTATTTTTTTGATTCATTATTGCAGGTATTGTTTACCTTGTGTGCGTTATAGTGTTCCATGCAAAAGTCCTTGTTACAGTCATAGCAATGCCAGCTCGCAATTGTCGAGCATGTGCTGCAAACGGCAACTGGTTTGTTATAGTCATAATCCTTTCTAGTCCTGTTCGCCTTCATTACTAACTATACCTCATGGTATTCAGTCATGAGCAAAAACACCAAGAACTGATAGACTGATCTGCATGCTACATTAACCTTCGAGATCCGCGTCAAAAAATGACGCCTTACCAGATGTTAATTTCAAGTCGGACTTCACTCTATACCTGCCAATTTATTATCAATTAATGTATATTTAAATATTGATCCTCTAAAAGCCTCACTATGGCAAGGAACAGCAGGATACTGGCAGAAATAACAGTAGTAGGTCCTGACAGAAAAGGCGTGGTTGCAGGCGTTACCAACTATATCTTCGAAAGCCAAGGTAATATCGAAAAGATAAACCAGAACGTGATCAGGGGATTGTTTGGCATGCAGATGGAAGCATCTTTTCAGAGGAATAAGTTGGACGAAAACGAATTTCGTAGTAATATAAAGAAACTTGGAAAAAGATTGGGTATGGAGATCAAGGTGCACTTTGATGAGCCTACACGCCCAAAGAATATGGCAGTTCTGGTCACTAAGGAGCCGCACTGCTTGGAGACAATCTTGGATGCTAGAAGGAAAGACGAGATCAGGGTAAATATCCCGCTGATTGTAGGAAGTGAAAAATCGTTAAAATCATTGGCAAGCAGGCACGGTATACCATTCTTTTCGGTCGAGCATAAGGATCAGGCAGAAGCAGAGGAACAGATCCTTAGACTCGTGGACCGCTTCGATATCGACTTTATCGTTCTTGCAAGGTACATGCGAATACTTTCTCCAAACTTTGTGTGGCGTTACCCAAATAGAATAATAAACATACATCCATCGTTATTGCCAGCTTTTGCTGGAGCGTATGCATATGTTCAGGCATACGAACGAGGGGCGCAGATAGTTGGTTGCACGGCGCACTTTGTTACGGAAGATCTAGATAAAGGGCCAATAATATGGCAGGACTCGTTTAGGGTTGAACCCAACGAAGATCTGAATTGTATGAAGAAGAAAGGTCAGCAGCTGGAAGCACGGACACTTCTCAACGGCGTCAAACTATACCTCGAGAACAAACTCGAGGTGTACTGGGGTAAGGTTCATTTTAAGAAACTGCCAAAGCTGAAGGTAAGCAGGTCTAAGACAGTGAGATTAAGTTCATAAGAACCTGTACCATTGCTAGCATATGCCAATCATTTCGAACGAAACTGATCCGGACATTCGAAGATCCGTCAAGAAGGGGTACAAAAGGGCAATAGTACCTATTGGATCACTAGAACAACATGGTTCTCACTTGCCCATTGCCACGGATGCTATTCTCGCTGAAGAAATTGCGAAACGTGTTTCTGTGCTGGTGGATGCCTTTGTTCTACCCTGCATTTATTATGGCATATCTAGCGAGCACAAGCCGCTCTTCAATGTAAGTTTGAGGAACGAGACGTTTACCGCTATGATAGGTGACATATGTGAGTCTCTTGTGGAAAATGGCATCAGTAGGATCGTTTTGTTAAACGCGCATTATGGCAATGATGCTGCACTGGCATCGACAGTGCAAAAGATCATGGACAAAGCACCAAAAGGTACACTGATCTACAGTCTATCATACTGGCTTGTACATGACGAAATAGGTCATGCTGATGCAAACGAAACTTCGCTTATGCTTGCAATCAGACCCGATCTGGTGAATATGAAAAAGGCCAAAGGTGGATCTATAAAGATCGGAAGTTTGAAGAGTGATAAGAAGTTGGTACTTTCCAAAATAACTATGCTACCATCATCTTTCCCCAAACTTGCCAGCAATGGTGTCTGGGGCAGCCCCAAAAATGCAAACAGCAGAAAAGGCAGAGTCATGCTAGATCAAATAAGCAAAAGACTTGCTACTGTTATAAAAGATGTCGAAAAAGTCCATAGAACGGTATTTAAAGGCAAGAGCAGAAAGTGAGTCAATCTTGTGCCATGAGTTGTAGTATAAAGTCGACTTCGTTATTTTAATATAGAACTAGACTGAATGGGTACTAGTGATATTAGATTGTCAGTAGATATGGCTGTTAAGGTGCTGGACGAGAGCCTCGGTAGGGTCGTGCTGATAAAGATGAAGGGTGGCAAAGTGATCAGGGGCACACTGCAAGGTTTTGACCAGCACATGAACCTGCTTCTGGAAGAGGCGGAAGAGCTCCTTGACGAAGGTAAGAGCAACAAACTTGGAACTATAGTTGTAAGAGGAGATAACGTAGTAATAATTTCTCCACCACCCCCAAAGTGATAGTACATGACTAAAGGCACTTCCTCGATGGGCAATTTCACAAGAGGGAAGGTGCACATAAAGTGCAGGCGATGTGGGAACAATTCATACCATCTCAGACGGAAGCACTGCTCCAACTGTGGTTATCCAAATCCTAGAATGAGAAAGTATGCATTCATAAGGAGCAAGTAAAGGCCATGAGCGAAATTGTTCTTGCCGCGGGTTCTGTAGCAGGTGTCTTCACGGCTATAGCGATAGACAAAGTATCGCAAGCTAATGCCAAGTTAAGGCATAATGAAGGTGTTGTGCGTTATGATTATGATAAAGTTGAACTGGAGAGGAAGATAGTTTACGAAGCAATGAGACGCGTTTATGATTATGAGCGTGCAGGAAGGATTACTAGCATTGAAAGAGAGAAGCTGCTGGCAAGATATAGGCAGCAGCTTGACGCCTTTAACGCTGATATGGTTAGTCCGCGTTTCAATGCTAAGGATGTTAATTCGTTCAAGAGTGATCTGATCGCCATCGTGGATCAGAGGATGGCTCAGCTAAACGCCAAACTTGATGATCTGGTGGGCAGAATGAACAATAACGGGGCGCAAAGGCCTGCAGTTCCTAACGTAGAAAGGAAGGAAGAGAAACCTATGGTTCAAAAGAAGGTTGAACAGGTTACAACTATGGATGCTACTGAAACAACCGAAAGCGATGCCAGCCTAGATGAAATAAAGAAACAGATAATGCAAACGTTGTCTAGGTTGGAGCAAGCTGAGGTTGAATAATTGCGCTCTACTGATGCTCTGCAAAGCATGGCACTGAAGGCAGTCAACCACGTAAAAAACAATACAATAATTGGTTTGGGTTCTGGAAGCACGGTTTCTGTCTTCGTTAAAACACTTGCAAAACATGTTAAGGATAACAAACTGGACATTAGAGTTATGCCAACATCATTGCAGATTAAACTCGAAGCAGAAGCTTTGGGGTTCAAGATTGCCGATGAAACACTTATTCCCTCTACAGACATAGTTTTCGATGGTGCGGACCAGATAGATGCAAAGTTTAACATGATTAAGGGAGGCGGTGGTGCACTGCTGCGGGAGAAGGTTTTGATACATGCATCAAAACAGACCGTTATACTTGCCGATGAGAGTAAGTATGTCGATGTACTAACCAGAGCGGTGCCAATCGAGGTCATACCCTACGCAAGAACTCATGTTGTTGAAAAGTTGAAGAAGATGGGTGCTCAACCAAATGTTAGGAGTCTTGACAAGGGATACCCGTTCATCACTGAGAACGGTAACTTGATACTTGACACGACTTTTAACAAGATAAACGATGTTGCTAAGATGGAGCTTGAACTCAAGAACATTGCCGGAGTTATGGAAGTTGGTCTCTTTAGCAAACGCGCAGATAAGTATTACAAGGCAAAGAAAAATGGTACTGTAGAGGTTTTGACTCCGTAAATAGTTAGGGGTGTTGGTATGTCAAAGAAAGCCAAAAAAATTAACGTAAAGGCAAAGAAAACGAAACCAGAACCAAAGAAAGAGAAGGAAAAACCAAAGAAGGAGCCAGAGCCTGTTTCAAGAGTAGATATCAATACACAAGTATACCGTGATCTATTCAAGTTTCTGGAGGAGAAGGTAAGTTTGGAATGTTTTATAGATTTGCATGACCAGTGTTTTGGTAAAACAGACTGTCAGTGCGAATGCCATAAGAAATAAGCAGTCCAAAATCTATGTTCATAGATGTTAACTTGCTTTGCGCTATTGTAGAGAAGTAGCTATTCAGTAAGGTTCAGAACGGTTTTTCCCTAATGCGCCAAAAAACGCACGGATGCAAAAGCTATAGAGGGGGGAGGCTTTATAAAGAAACACAAGCGGAACCCATTGTCAAGCTGGTTCCGTCAAAGCGGAACGGAAGGAATTCAAGCTGAATTCAAGTGAAAAAGCTAAAATTCACTTCTTGCAATATTTTAGACTTCGATCATATGTGCTTGTGTATGGCTCAGTATCGTAACACACGATGCACAATCAAGTCTCATTCCCGCTAAAGCCTTTGCTATCGATTCAGTGATTCAATAACGACTTTTTGCAAAGTTGTGATAAGTCAAGAGTGAAATCGTTCCACAAATGTCTTACAAATATGGATATATCTTCTAGACTTAAATCACTGGCGCTTTATCACATTCAACATGGAATCACAGGGAGATACAAAGAAATGCCCAAAGTGTGGTGCTGAAATGGAACTCTTTCCTATGGGCAGAAACATGACATACAAGTGCAACGAGTGTGGTTATGAAGAGAATCTAGTTAGTATGTGATTTTGATTTTGGTTTCCTTGGAATATATTCGCCATAACCGGGCTTACCAATTACCTCTCCATGTTCCATAACTACCTGCCCTCTCACCATTGTCAATATGGGCCATCCCTTGAGTGTCATTCCATCGTATATTGTATAGTCTGAGTATGATTGTAAGAGTTCCGGAGTAACCTTCTGTTCCTTGTTCAGATCCACTAGCACAAGATCTGCATCAGAGTCTATTGCTATCGTACCCTTCTTTGGAAACATACCAAATATCTCTGCTGTGTTGAAACTGGTTAGTTCAGCTACCCTCTCAATGCTTATTCTTCCTTTGTTTACACCTTCGCTCAACAATACTGGTATCATGGTTGCTATGCCTGGAAAACCTGACAGGGCTGACCAGAGGTCGCCATCGCCCATCTTCATATCCAATCTATTTGCAACATGATCTGTTCCGATACAGTTGATGGTATGATCTTTAATTGCTTGCCACATCCTAGCCACATCTTCCTTGCTTCTTATTGGAGGTACAACCTTTCCTCTAATGTTCTGAAAATCTGTTGAGTGTGTAAGGTAGTGCGGACATGTTTCGACTAGTATCGTCGCACCGTTTTTTCTTTCGCTGATTATAGAATCAATTGCTTGCGAAGAACCGATATGGGGTAAGTAGAGCGTGCATTTGTCCTGTCTTGCCCATGCAGATACTTTTGCGATGCTCTCATGTTCTGATTTGCTTGGCCTGCACTCCGACCATGCCTGTAAACCATTCTTACCGTCAGTCTTTCCCTTGGCCATTTCTTTGGCACATACATCAGGGTCTTCTGCATGTATCATTAGTATAGCATTATGAGCGGCCGCCGTTCTAATCGTTGACTGCATCAGTGAATCATCTGTATTGACACTTCCAGAAATCATTTTGCTTGTGTATGGCTCCATATCCATGTATATAGTGCCGAGCTCTCCCCTCAGATTCATGTAAAGCTTGAACGATGTTATGCCATTGTTCACGCAATGAGTAATTTCATCAACATGTTCAGGCATCAATATAGACGCGTGGTATGAATAATCGATTAGATGTGATTTCTTGCTTGCATCAAGGTGCTCCTTCAACTTCTCTTTATAGGAACCGTATAGCCTGAACATTCTCATCATGGTAGTAACGCCCCCAATAGCAGCTGAACGGGACTCGCTCTCGGCTGCCTTGTCTATGGGTGTGTAAACCCCGTAATGCACATGGGGATCTATTGCCCCCGGCAAAACGTAGAGACCTTCAGCATCTACCATTCGATCTGCCTGTACCGCATCTGGCGTAAACTCGCTGATCTTCCCATCTTTGATTGCAATGTTAGTGTTAACAATGCCAACCTTTGGCACTACAATCCTAGCGTTCACTATGGCAATATCAAAGGTCATTCAGCCTAAGACCAATACGACTTGATATAAAGTTAAATAATTATCTACATCTTAAGAAAGCGAAATTTGAATACCTTCTTGATGGGGATTCTGATAGGTTTGGGTTTAACTGTTGCTGCTAACGGGATAACGGCGACCTATGTTTTGCAGGCTATAGCGCCTACTATAACGCGGACTGTCACATCGGGTACGACTGTGACGCCGGAAATGCGTGTACAACTGGATCTGGTGACCAGGGAACAGGCGCAGTTTGTTGCAACTATCATATCTATAATACTGATAATGATTTCATTCATCTTACAACCACTGAGCAAGAAAATCCACACGCCCCGCATGAGTAGCACTGTTGAAACATTTCATGGTGCCGCATGGAGTTTTGTGCTGATTCATCTGGTCATGACCGGATTAGGGTACGAACCGTTATCGGCATTGTTAGGAGATATTAGACCCGTTGTCTAATTTAAGCTAAAGTTAAATAATTTCTCCACAACCAATGAACGCATGCAACAGTCATTGTTCAAGAAACTGCAAGACAAGAACAAGATCATGGTGATGCCAGGAGTTTACGATGCATTGAGCGCTAGAATTGCAGAGCAGATAGGATTCGAAGTTGTCTTCCAATCAGGCTACAGCGTATCTGCTGGAATACTTGGAATGCCTGATTACGGATTTCTAAATGCTGGAGAAACCGTTGAACAAGCAAGGAAGATTGTAAGGGCAATCTCAATACCTTTGATAGTAGATATTGACACGGGATATGGGAATCCTCTGACGGTTTGGAGGCTCATAAGAGACTTGGAGAACGCAGGTGCTGCAGGTGTATTCCTTGAAGATCAAGTCTGGCCAAAGAGATGCGGTCATATGTCTGGCAAGCAGGTAGTCTCAACGGATGATTATATACCCAAACTCAAGGCAGCAGTCGAAGCAAAAAGGAACAAGGAATTTGTGATAGTTGCTAGAACTGATGCTATAGCACCGTTGGGTCTTGATGAAGCTATCAGGAGGGGAAGAGAGTACAGGAAGGCAGGCGCAGATGCTGTGTTCATTGAAGCGCCACGTACCATAAATGATCTGAAGAGGATTGGCAAATCTGTTGGCGCACCTTTGGTTGCGAATATGATGGAAGGAGGTAAAACCCCGCTGCTTTCTGCAGAAGAGTTAAGAAAAATAGGTTTCAGACTTGTGGTCTTCCCTCTAACTGCATTGTTTGCTGCAACATATGCCATACAGGAAGCGTTCCGAGCTCTGAAAACTAAAGGAATAACAAAATCTTTCATGAATCAGATGGTAACGTTTGAAGAATTCAACAAGCTAGTTGATCTGCCAAAATACAAACAAATGGAGCAGAAATACAAGAGCATTTAAGAGTTCTGATAACAGAAGATGGGATCTGTTAGTAACGCAAGGTTCACACTCCTGTTTAATATGATTATACAGAATAGAGTAGCGAATGGCAACTCTAGAACTGTTGGCGTTTGCAATAATAGCAATAACAGCTTCAGTGGTTGCTATGGACATAAATGAAGCATTAAGGCTTATAACAAAACCCAGAAACCAAGTGCGTTACAGACGATACTAAGTATTATATTCGTGATTTTAAATTGTTATACGGATGAAATGGGTAACTAGGGAAAAAGCCAAGGTTGACAGAATAGCATGCCCTTGGCTCATAAAGAAGTTCGTTGACCCTCAGGCACAATTCCTTTTCGTTCCTGCCGATAAGGTCATGGAGGTGGCAAAGGAACAAAATGCCATTCCTTTCGACGTTCCAGATGTAGAACTTGGTCATCATGGTGAGAAGTGCAGCTTTGATGCTATTATAGAGAAATACAAATTGCAGGACATGGCTCTTTTAGAACTTGCAAGGATTGTTAGAGGCGCTGACACTGCTAATAGAACTATAACCTCTGAATCCGCGGGTTTGAATGCTATAGCAGAGGGTTTTAGACTGATAACCAAGGATGACTTTGACAACATAGCAAAACAATTCTATGTTTATGATGCGCTCTATGCATTTTGCAAATCGAAGCTTACTAATCTCTAGTTAATTCGATAGTGAAATTTACTGCCGAACTCGATAAGCAAAGTTAAAATCTTTCGACACAACATATGATGTGCAATGAGAAAAGGCGCTATAGCAGTTATTCTTGCAATTGGACTTGCTGTATCATCGTCAATTGTTCTAGCTCTTGCAGATATTCAAGCCTTAACGATGCTACCAAAGATTGCGGGAAATACTACCACTTCGGGCGCATCAATTGATAGTACTAATGTAACATTGACAGCGGAGTCATTTTTTGCCGTTGGTTCTATAGCTAGCATGATTTTTGACAATCAAACAATAACTGCCTTTGCTGGAGGAAATGCAGGTAGCAACGCTGCTTCATTAAGCAATTCAGGAAGTGCGACTTCAACTGGAAATAATACGATAGCCTCTGTGGTACCAGAAAAAACATTTATCTTGACAGGCTCTTGGCACATGAAAGTTGAAGATGGAAATGTAACATACTTTACTGCAAAATTCACCAGGTGCATGTTGATGCAACAAATCGTCACACACATAAGCTTGCTAACTTCCATACTACCAGCAGTTTACCTGCAAAACTAAATGCTAACGGTACTACATTCATATCAGGTACTATCGACGTTGGCATGAACGGTGCCAACGCCTGGACAAGTGTAAGAACGACCATAATGATCGAAAAACTCAGCACAATTGTTATCAGTCTTGATCCTACGGATACAGACAATCACTTTAAGGGACAATCAATTTATGGTACTGTTAATTTACTGATAGGTAAAGATGGCAGACCTGTGCTAACGTTTCCACATCCATGACTGAATAGTAAATAACCCCCCAATACAATCATTTGAAGAACCTCTTAGCACGAAAAATCCTTTTTACGAACCGTTATCGTCACTGATACCACCGAATCCACTCAAAAAGTACTCTAGGATTGTTTAAATTACGAATTTTTTTATGTTTAAATTTTATAATATCTCTTCGTAAACAAGATCAGACTTCCACGGCAAATTTAGCCATAGCGCTGATACCGTCCTGCATCACCGTTACTATGTAAATCCCCGCCTTAACATCTTCAAGGGTATACGTTGTCTTGAACGAACCGTCTGAACTAGGTACAAGCACATCCTTGTACAAAAGTGCGCCGTTAGCAGCTATGTCTGCACTGTATGCCGCTGAATAGGATATAGCCAATTCAATTCTCTTCTCGGGATGAGCGTTTCCTCCAAAGATCGTGACGACCTGTCCCGGTCTATAATGGTCGCTGTCAGTATCAACCTTGAGTTCTTCTCTTTCAGTTGAGCCGATGAAGAACTTCGTGCTGGCGCTGGCACCGTCCTGATGTGCAGTAACCACATACGTTCCATCTCCAACTCCATCAAGAGTAAATGCGGTCCTGTATGAACCGTCAGTCAAGACTCTCGCCTCTCCCTTAAAGACAACATACGTATTACTCATAACAACTATCGATACAGGGCTACCAGGAGTTGCCTTGCCAAATATTACTACATTTTCACCACCGTGGTAACGTTCATGTTCGGTATGAATACTCAATACTTGCGGAACGATTATTGGCTTCTCTGGGGACATAACCATGAATCTAGACTTTGCTTCTTGTTCTTCCTGCTTTGCATAGACAATATACATACCAGTTGGTGTATCGGTACCCAGCTGCATCTTCACACCAAACATGCCGTTCTTATCAATACTAGTTTTTTCTTGTAATATTACTTCGCCTAATGGATTCGTAACCTGCAGTTCAACTGTGCTATCAGGTGTTCCATGCCCCATTATTACAACAGTTGCACTCTGCGGGTAATGATCGCTCGCGGTTTTAACAGCAAGCTCTTCCGTTAGTGTGTGAGGTCGCTGCGGTTCTTCATGTTCGCCAATCATTATTGCTACGCTGGCAAAATTACTCGAAGTGTCTTTTCCCCATATCTTATGCATCCCAAGATTAATCTCTTTAGGAATAGTTGCTTCTGTTACAAAATAACCATTTGAGTCAGTTTCCACTTTAACAAGACCAGACTCATCAAGCATTAGCTCTACTGCAGAATTTGGTGCAAATCCTTTGCCTGCTATCTTGATCATAGAGCCCGGCATGGTTTTTTCCGGACTTACTGACAGTACGGCAACACGCTCAGCTGTTGTACTGGGACGAGATGGTGTAGGTACTGGTTTTTCCATTGTCGAAATTCTAGATGAACTGCTAACCGTGCCACTGTCGAACTCCTCACCATCCTCATCAAGAGCCATCCATTCAAACGATGCACTATTCGTAGTAGTAATGAATCTGAAGAGCTTTCCCTTTCCAGGTAGCATAGGATCATCGCTGGTAGAGAATGTTATCGCATTATGATTTGTACCATCACGTTCAGCTTCCCAAGTCTTTGGTCCCTTGAAGCCTCTAATATCGCCATTTGTAAGAGTCAGTGTGAAACCATAAATATCGATACCGAAATCATCGGAATTCCTGACTAATATCATGACCAAGGTTTTGCCTTGCTTCGCTCTTACCTTGACTATTTCTTCGTCATCAAACTGTGCGTTAGAAACGGACACCGTGCTGAAGAACAATAATGCACTTAGCGATACTGCAGCAAGCACGTTGAGTTTTTGCAATAGGCTGGCTATGGGATGGAAAATGTTAAGGATTGTTGTGTAACATGCGGCACATACACGATCAAATCTAATCGTTATGGCTTTTTCTTGATTGTTGAATCTTCAAGGATCTTAAGCTGTGCGTCTATCTGTTCCTGACTTTCAGAACCATAACTCAGAAGAATCCTGTCGTTGTCCTTCATCTCATACTTGCCATACATGTTGTTTCTAACACCATTTACATAGAATTTCAACGTGTTGTTTCCGTCATTGCAGTACTTTTCTCCATTATCCATGGTAAGACACTCGCTGGTGAACTGTATCTTTAAGGTTTGGAAGAGGTAGCCTATGTTAACGCGAGTTGCATGCGTGTGTATGGTATTTCCGTCACCATCCTCAAAATGCACAAGCTGGCTCTTTACCTGATACTTTGGCTGGGAGAAATCGACTGTCTGATTATGTATGAAGAGCTTAAACGCAGAATGAACATGTTGTGAGCCTAGAGCTCCGAAACCTACTTCTGCAGGTGGGTTCAGAGCATAACCATAAACAACGTAAGCTACCCCTGCAGCAGCTGCTGCAATAATTCCTATCGTGATAAGCTGTGACCTTTGTTTTCTTCGATCGACCTTAGCAGCCCTTTCTCTTCGCACAAGGCAGAATAATTGTACCATAATTTAAGGTTACATCTCCTTTAATCTGCCTCCTTTTGTAAATGACCAAGTGGACCGGGCGGGATTTGAACCCGCGACCTCTCGCTTGCGAAGCGAGCATTACTACCGCTGAACTACCGGCCCTTCGCACTGTTCACAGTATAACCATAATTAATTTTGCACTATTAATGGTTAAAATCAAGCGAGAGGATTGCAACAACTAGACAGAACATGATGCCGGCAGGGGTCAAGTCCACGAACAGAACAGCATCGTTTACTTTTGCTGATCCGTTCCGCACTGCGTGCAGAATCTGGTTGTGCTGGAGATCTTTGCGCCACATTCGAAGCAAAACTTAGTTTCCTCGCTTGCCTGCTCAACCGTTTCAGGGTGCAACTTCTTTACATTGTAGAAAGTCGAAACCGCGCCAGATGGTTTGAACGCCGTTTCATCTACTTCCTCCTTATCAACTGTGTATGGAATGTCCTTGACTTCTATGTAAAGCATCAACCTAGGCAATCTGTGCTTTGGATGCAGGCCGTCTTCGTTTGGACACTTGCTGCTTTCCATATTGCAATCAACATCAACGAGATCACCTAGCCAGTAAGCAAACTTCTTCAGTGTCATCTCTGGTGTAGAATATGCAAGTGTATGACTTGACATGTATTGTTCTGCTGCTGCCTTACCATTGAATATTTTCATGCTTTGATCAAATGACAGATGCTGTATATCTTTTTCCATGCTAAAATGCTAGCTCTGAGGCGTTCCGCATTTTGTGCAGAACTTTGCCCCTTTCGGAATCTTTGCATTGCACTGTATGCAAAACTTTACGTCTGTAGTTTCTACGGGCTTGTACATCGGCGTCGATGCCTTACCCATCATATCTGGCGTGAAAGTAGGTGATGGACTCGTAAATGTGCCAGGTTTCCTTGAAGTATCTTCCTTTGCTATGGCTGCGTCAAGCTCAAGGATGACCTTGACATTAAGGAAGGTTAGAGATGCTAACGCCTTGAGAAACTCTCCAGACTTGGCAAAGAACTCTTTCTCACCTAGCTTGCCTTGCTGGTATAGCGCTTGAGCATCCAGAAATGATTCGTAAGTTGTCTGGATATCGGCAAGGAGGTCTTTCAGTTTGCCTACCAGAGGTCCTCTTGTACCATAACCGAGGTCTCCCATATAGCATGTCTCAACTGCATAAACTATTTAAAACTTGAAAATCTGAAGCCTAGCTATTATCTGCATAATACTTCAGGACTTTAGTTAACTAGTCCTTGAGCTTAGCAAAGATGAAGAAAGCAGCAAAGAGGCCTCCTATTATAGCAAACTTGATCCATACGTCATCTAGATATTGCATGTTTCCTCTGCGCTTGAGTCAGAGTATATTTCAAATTTATAGTTTAGGTTCTTTATTCCATATAATACGATGAATGAATTCGAAACTAGGAATTAGAAAAAATTTGCGTTGGAACGCTGTTAAGCGTTCTGTAACGACTTTTCTACAAACTTCTTCAAGACATCCTTTGACGTCGCACCTACATGCTTTCCGATAATTTTGTCACCCTTGAATATAAAGAGCGATGGTATACTGAATATCTCGTACTTGGCAGCTATGTCTTGGTTTTCATCCACGTTGAGCTTAAGAAACCTTATCTTTCCATCGTACTCCCTTGCCAAGTCTTCAACCACTGGCGAGACCATTCTGCATGGGCCGCACCATTCTGCCCAAAAATCTACAAGAACTGGCAGCTGAGACTCTGACACATCTTTGCCCCAAGTTTTTGAAGATGTTACTTGTACATTTGCCATTCTATATCACCAGAAACAATAATCATGTTCCCCTATATATGTTGATTTTCTTCGATACGAATCCGTTACATTGATCAATTTTTAAGTAAGTTTTTCGCTGACTAGTGTATGAGCGAGCTTGAAACGAGGACGCTTAAAGGTTCTGGTGGACACGTTGTTGCAAAATTGACAGAAAACGAAATGAAGAAAGCCAGACTTGGAGGACCAGATCTGTTTCTGGGAGCCTTGGGCAGAATTGATAAGAACAAGATCTTAAAGTATTACTGCAAGAACTGCAACAAGGATTACGAAGGAGCGCCGGAAATAAAGTATGAGAAGGTGAACCAAGAAGTTGCCAAGGGTTATACGCTGTCAGAGCAGGGCGAATATCTGTGCAAACAATGTGGCTCGTTGATTGCGCAATACAAGAAATTTGCCGAACAAGGAGAGGTACAATCAACTCCAGACACTGAATCTGAAGCCGATCAATATTCAAAAGAGGGTTTTATAGCCATACGAAAACTGGTTGGAATGAGTGTTTTTGATGGCGATGCCTCTCTCCTGGGAACAGTAAAGGACATAGGGTTGAGGGATAACAAGACGAAGATAGTGATGGTCATATCCACTACGGAGCAAGGTGAGAGAGAGATTCCATGGGAACATATATTGAAGATAGGCGACGTGGTATTTCTGAAGACAGAAGAAACCACCAAATCTGCAGACATGATTTCTGGAAAGTGTACCAACTGTGGATTTGCTAACAAACAGGATTCAAGATTCTGCGAGCAATGCGGCAATAAACTGGTTTGATACAATTAACGAAACTTATTGTGTATTTTTGTTACTTAAGAGGCTGGTTGGATTCGTGTTTCTTTAAATCAAATATTCTGTCGAAATATTCTTGCTGCCCTGTAGAAGGCTCTTCAGGCTCTTCGTCTTCTTTCACTCCAGCGATTCTTTTCGCAAGTTTCTTCTTGTACCCAAGCTGCATCTGGCGGGCTATCTGTATTCTCTGTGCCTGTGGTGAACCTGCACCATGCATTGACTCTGTTAAGAAGGCAACTGCATTGCGACCCAATGTCATATTCTCTATAAGACGTAAGATACGCACTCTGTTCTCCGGATCAACTCCTTTACGTCCCTTCAAGTACTTCTTCAACAATGGCCCAGTTACTGGACTCTTGAAGTCCTTCTCAGAAGGCAACGTTACTACTGCACCTCCCGCAAGATCCTGTGCCAAGCGACCAATTTCGTACGGCAACTTTGTTACGTGGTGCTTACATACATTTGCTAACATATCATCGTTCAGCCAGTTACCAGCTTCAAGCTGATAGGACTCTTGTGAGGATGATATACCGGCACCGTAGATTGTTTCGTTAAGAAATGTCATCTCGGCCAACTTGTCTCTGATATGAGATGCGTCTGGCACGCCGTTGTAGTCCGCTATCGCAGCCGCGGCCCCTATCAGAACATCAGCCACACCAGTTTTGCAGACGTAACTTCTTCTGTGATAGGTTGTGAATTTCTCTACTAATGGTGCTGCAAACTCTGTCTCTCCAAACATGAAGACATACTTCCATGGCACAAACACATTATCAATGATAACCATCGCTTCCTGGCCACTGTACATTGCATTCCCTTGATCTATATCGCCACCTTCCATGCTTCTTGAATCGCAGGATTGGCGACCATAGATATAGGTCAGCCCTGGGGCATCAACAGGTACAGCACACACAACTGCATAGCCCTTGTCCTGTGGCTGAAGCCTGAGAGTAGGCATAACAATCATCCAGTGCGAGTTTACCACACCAGTCTGGTGAGCCTTGGCACCTTTGATCACAATACCGTCATTTCTCTTCTCCACCAAGTGTACAAAGACATCTGGGTCTTCCTGCTCAGATGGTCCCTTGCTACGATCGCCCTTTGGATCTGTCATCGCTCCACCGATGATAAGATTCTCTTCCTGCACATACTTTATGAAGTCGATCAACCGCTGGTGGTAATCTGTATGATGTTTTTGATCCATATCATAGGTAACAGAATACAATGCGTTGAGAGCATCCATACCCACACAACGCTGGAAGCATGTGCCAGTCAATTGTCCCAGCTTTCGCTGCATTTTATTCTGTAGGACCAAATCATCTCGGCTTTCAGTTATGTGCAGAAATCTGTTCACCTGCTTTCCAGTAAGAGAAGAATGAGCTGTAGCAAGATCAGGTTCTCTGTTTGCCAAATCGTACGTTTCTGCAACTGCATTTATCGATGGTCTGATCATAGGATGATCTACAGGTTCCTTAACCTGCTCTCCGAAGAGATAGACCTTGAGATTGCGCCCCCTCAAACTTTGGATATATTCGGCGCTCGTCCTTATCGGCATACAATTATTCATGATCGAATACATTATTTAAATACTACTAAGAATCTGCTTCAGCTATCAGAAAATATTGCTCCTGAATTGATCAGTTGTACCTCACGTTATTTGTTTGCAAACCAGTTTATTTTGCAGCTCCGTCTTTCAATCCTATCCTTACATCGACTGACTTGCAGCCCTTGCCCTCTTCCATAACAAGCAACGGATTCATATCAAACTCTGTTATCTCTGGAAAGTCTGTAACAAGCTGTGAAAGTCTTTGAAGACATTCGACAAGTGCGTTCACATCTGAAGGCTTTTCTCCCCTTACACCGCGCAAGATCTTGCTGGTCCTTACCGATGATACCATGTGTTTAGCTTCATACTCGTCTATGGGCGCTAACCTGAATACTACATCTTTTAGCACTTCGACGTAGATGCCGCCCATGCCGAACATCACAAGAGGACCGAACTTCGGATCTTGTTTTGCACCAATTATAGTCTCCTTTCCGCCTTTTACCATCTCCTGTACAAGAACGCCCATTATCTTTGCGTCTGATTTGTAATTTCTGGCGTTTGAAATTATACTCTTGTACGCATTTCTAACCTCTTCATCGTTCCTCAAACCTACCTTTACGCCCCCAGCGTCGGACTTGTGAATAATGTCTGGCGAAGCTATCTTCATAACAACAGGATATCCTATCTTCTGCGCTGCCTTCATGCAATCGTTTTCATCTTTAGCCAAGATACTTGTTGGAACTGGAAAGCCGTATGCCTTCAGAATTTCGTAGCCTTCCTCCTCAATAAGGTGACTTCGGTTATGCTTTCTAACACTGTCAAAGATCTCTCGTACCCTTTCCCTATCAACCTTGAAAGACCTAACATCGCTCTTCGGTGTGTTTATCCATGATCTATAGTCATACATAGATTTCAGCGCTCTTATGGCAAGTTCAGCATAGAGGTAATATGGCACACCTCCTTCGGACATGATCTTCCTGTTCTCCACGCCTTCAGCAAGACCCATCAAACTTGCAAGTATGGTCTTGCCCTTTGCTTCTGACATCTTTACTACAACACGCGCAAGACCATCGTAGTCAAGAGTTGCAGAGGGAGTGCACATGACAACTGCAGCACCAACATTTGGATGGTCAAGCACCAACGAAAGAACGTTGTCGAACCTGTTATAGTCAGCATCTCCAACAATATCTACAGGATTCCGCGAAGAACCATATGTTGGTATAGCAGCGTCAATCTTTGGTCTTATGTCTTCGATATTAGCCATCTTTATACCGTACTTTGAAAGTGCATCCGTTGACAGAATTCCTGGTCCACCTGCATTGGTCACTATAACCACACCGTCTCCAGGAAGTGGTTGTTTTGCAAATGCTGTTGCATAATCAAAGAGCTCTTGCATAGTATCTACTCTGATCGCACCTGCCTGCGTGAATATCGCATCATACACTTCATCTGATCCCATAAGTGCACCAGTGTGCGACATAGCCGCCTTTGCACCTTCAGGAGTACGTCCTGCTTTTAACACTAATACAGGTTTCTTGATCTTTGCTTCTTTCGTCATTTTCCTGCATATATCTATGAACTTCCTTCCGTCTGCAAGGTCCTCTAGATACATGACAACGACCTTGGTCTGCTCATCATCAAACAACATTTCAAGAATATCATTTTCATTCATGTCCACTTTGTTGCCCATGCTTATTACACTTGAAAATCCTATGTCCTGAGCAATGGCATCTTCGACCAGTGCAGCGCATATGGCACCGCTCTGTGATATCAGCGCAATATTACCTGTCTTAGGAGTTACCTTCAGAAACGTGGAATTCATCATTGTTTGCGGTGCTAGGTTCATAACACCTAGACAGTTAGGGCCTATGATCCTGATCCCATACTTTTTGCTTATTTCTCCAACCTGCTTCTGCAACGATTCGCCCTCGCCGCCAATTTCCTTGAAACCTGCAGTGATTATTATTGCACCCCTGACATTTTTCTTGCCACATTCTTCCATCACAGAAGGTACAATCTTGCTTGGAGTTACGACGACTGCAAGATCAATGTTTGTAGGAACATCCATCACGCTTTTGTAAGCCTTCCTGCCGAAGACGGTCTCGCTAGATGGAGTTATAGGATAAATCTCGCCCTTGTATCCGTTCATGATATTTGATACGATGGCTTTACCGATTGTTCCGACCCTTTCAGACGCGCCTATAACTGCGATCGATTTTGGATTCAGAAAAATACTGGAACTCATGTAGCATCCAACGTCAAGACTGCATCAGTCACGCTTAAATAAATTATACTATGAATTGGCAAAATCTAACCAGCGACTCTTAGCACATCTGATTCTGGCGAAACAAGTGGGTCGGGAATGGCCATACTTCGCCAAACGAATACCTCAACAAGATAGTTTCCCTGCTCTTCTGCCAACCAGAAGACTGCAGGTTTTATAGTTCTGTTAGGAAGCACGGTCAAATCCTCCACCCAACTAAGAAACACTGTAAATCCATCTTCATCGCTTATCATAACTATATACGCAAATGTACGCTCCGTGTTGAACTGATTTATTATCTCGGATTTTACACCTGCCATCTGTCCTGCTGTTACTGACCCAACCTTGTTTCCTTCCGTATCAACAAATATTGGTGTTGAAAGTGTGAAGTTCTGTCGCTGCACGGGAAAGCCGTTAGTAGCACCGTGAGTTGAGTTTCTAAATGACCAATCTAGGGGTGTGTCTGTGTCAATTCCATTAGGGAAACGCTGCCATGTTAGATCATCGTCAGCAGCATCATTCAGTTCAGGAGTTCGATCTACCTCAACAGAATCTGATGTGAGCAAAACTGCAGATTCGCTACCCAGGTCGAACATTGTACTGCCGAAGGGTATAACTAGATAGTCATTAGGTAGTATAACAAAACCATCAGGGACTGAAAACGTTCTTCCATTCTTAGTACTCTTAATCAGCCAACCACTAAGATCCAACAGATTTTGTTCTTGATTGTAGAGTTCAAGCCACTGGTTACCGTCATCTGGCCCAGGAGGGTTGTACTCTATCTCGTTTATTTTGAGCAACTGTGCAGCACTGTAGGCATCAAAGACTGGCATGCTGACAAGAATAGATATTAGTAAAATAGAAAATAGTATGTATGTAGGTCGCATTTTATCTAGAAGGTTGAAATGTGCATATATCTTTATCCATTCAATGCGTATAGACGATAAATCTCTCCAGTGTTCTCATCAACATAATTCCAAGTCTGAGGATCTAATTGCAATTCGGAAAATTTCTTTCTCAGCGACGGGTGCATTCCTTTGTATACGGCTTCACTTATGACCACTTGATCAGGTTGTGCCAATGCGGTTATTTTCGATGCAATGCTTATGCTGTAACCCAAAATATCCACATGTGACTTTTCATCGCGTCCGTACTGGATCACTGAATGCTCGCCTGCATCTATTCCTATCTTGACATGTAACTCTGGATAATCATACTGGTTCAACACAGGGTTTATTCCCTGTTGAAGGACTGTTAGCATAGAACTTGTGCAATTGACAGCAGTGTCACAGGCCATGTAATAGTTAACATCCGCAGGAAAGTAAGCTATTACTGCATCGCCAACATACTTCAGCACATATCCATCAAAATTGTTTATTGAAAAAGACATCTCCTGCGTAAATATCTGTATTATAGTTGCGAGCCTGTCAACTGGAAGTGTGCTAATCATCTTAGTAGAACCTACTAGATCAGCATAAAGTACAACGAGTTTCAGCTTAGAATTTACATGCTTTCGCAAAAAATTGTTTGAGCGTTCCATCGTGGTCTCAAACTGCAGTCCTCTTTTAAGCGCCTTCCAGACCCTAGCTTGAGTTTCTGCGATATAGGTTTGAGTATCTACAACTCGTACAGAAGACACTTCGTCCAGCAAAACATCCATGATTTCATCTGGTATAAAGTTTTTTGAAGAATCCTTTTGCGTATTTTCTTTTCCATTATCTTTAGCGTTCAACGCAAGATCGGATTTAGAATCAGGTTTTTTACTCCTAGAAGGAGTTTCGTCCGTATCCAATGTAGGACAACTTTCATAATTTCCTATAAATATCTATGGAAGGATCAAGCAAAAATGCTGAACGATAGCAATAAGTTTGTTAGGTCACGAATGTAATCCGTGAAAAAAATGAATGCTACGAGAAGAATCGGAATGTATGCGAATTTTGTCTTCTTGCTGTACAGATATGCCACATATCCAACTATCCCAACAAGAGCCAAGTTCCGCAGTAGCGCTAATGCAGGCTGATCATATATGAGGAAACTGAACGGATTTGCCTCATAACCGTAACCGGCATCGATTATGTAAACTGTCAGGTACCACGCCAGAATAGTAGAGAGACCAGCCAGAACTGTCAGACCCGTAATCAAATTGTTTGGACCGAAGGTGTGTTGTTCGCGCACCAAGCACGTAATGAGAATTTTGCTTATAATATTGTGTTTTAACTTTGTAAAATAACAAACTAATAAGTTGCCATATAACGTGTACTAGATTTTACTTTTTTCCAATTTTGGAAATTATTAATCATGACGTGCCTGCTGCTTGCCTAGCTGCAATGCATGTTTGATCTCTTCTGCCCTTGGAGATAGCATCGCAACGAATTCTCTGAATTCTTGCTCTGTTGCATTACGTTTAAGAACGCGCCTTGTCTGATAATGAAACGCATTATATACCCTTCCCAGAGCTATTCCGAATGCAACTTTCTCTTCATCATCTATCAAGCTTTCAAGGGATTTTGTTATAGCAAGAACTTCGTTTGATCTGCGAATCACTTCATCTATTTTGGAATTCATTATGGTTCTTAATCTAGCGTCCACGAAGTATGCCATGCAGATCAACTATTTTACTATTGTGAACAAAGCTTTGCAATATGTATGTAAAATATGAATTCGTACAATTTTCTGTGTTTCAGTGATTATAGACTAAGCGCTTTGAATGTCTTTGCGGAGAGCAATACGGCACTGTCAGATGCCACCACAGCAATTACAGGTAACGCCTTCTCCTTCTCGCAAACTGTTATGAGTTCGTCAATTTCCTCAGCACTAACCGGGAGATTGCGCAAAACATCTGATAATCTTGCATCTATGGCCTTTATCCTTATGTGCCATTTTTCATCGTTTTTCTTTGCAACTATGTCCTTCATGTTTTCTTTCGTCTTCTGTAGCTTTATACTCCAACGAAATTTCTTCAACTCTACTGCTATTACAGTGTGCCCTTGACGTCCCACAAGGTATGGCACATTAGTCTTTGCATGTATGAAGTATGGCAGCTCTTCATGAGATTCGCTGACTTCGTATTTTGTTGCGCTTAAACCGCTCTGACCGCCAGACGAACTTGTGTATTGCAGACATTGGTGCGACTCGGGCAATTTATGGGTGGAGCAAAAATGTTTCATACATAAATTACACTGATAAGGAAAAGCTTCAACATTATTGCAGTAAGCACACGATACCATTACTAACCAAGTATGAATCTCTCTTGCAATAAAAAGATTCAAGTTAATCAAAGAGACTTTACTTGTTTGTACGAACTAACCTCTGTCTATGTGCTCTTGCCAGCTCTACTGAATTCCTCAAACGCCTGTGTTTCATAATCATATGCTTTTTGCAAGAACTCTACAGATCTATCATACTCATCATCACTTCCAGTTTCTATGTAGTTGCGCATATGCTCGTCACTCTGCAATTCATGGCTCAAAGATAATATACTAAGCTCATGGGCCAACCGGAATTTCTCTGGAGGTTCCATGCTTCGCAATTTTGCAAGCAATCCATTGAGATTTTCTAAATGATTATCGGTTATTTGCAGCATTTCTTCACTGTTTATTTCGCCATCCTGCCATTCACCAATGGAAGTTTCATATGATTGAGTAAATGCCCTAGACTGATCCGATATACTTTGAATCGATTTGACATAATTTTCGCTGTCGGTTGCTTGCGTCATCAATACAAAACTAATGCCTATAACTACCGCAATAATGGCGCCGCCAATTACTATAACCAAAAACTGTTTCGATTTGGGATCCTTGCGAGTTCTTGACATTGAAGATCATAATGATACACAACGTTAAGAGTTTTTTCCTAAATATCTGTGGTGTCAGGAATCTATCTTTTCTTTATTGACAACGCCTGCTGAACTTCGCTCACGCTGCTTATGAATTTCTTCTTTGCTTCAAATTCATCAGACACCCTGACTACTACCTCTGATGACGAAAGCATTACGTCCTTTACCACGATTGGAGCACTCAGCCCAAGCAATTCGCTCAAAATATCAAATATGTTGTTAAACTTAGCTCCGTTTCTATACCCGTAGACAGTGTTTCCATCGTTCAATCTAGGTCTTGGTTCCAGCGGAATGAGAAGATCTGAAGAAGTTATCTCCGTGATGAACGTTGCGATATCGTTGTTTATGGTGCTGACAAGGATCTCCTTCTGAGCCTCTAGATTGTCTCTTACGCCTTCAAGCTCTGCGAGTTGATCGTGATACTCTACCCCTATCATGGTTGCAAACGTTGATTCGGTAGCACTCTTCAATGGGAGTTCGTGCGTTAGAGAATTGACCTTCGAGAGTTCATTTTCTACATTCGACAGCTGCTGCCTGTTGGTCTTTATCCTTCCGGCAACCTCCTCAAGATACTGAAAGTCCACGATGATACACCACCTATTTATCTTGCTTCGTTTCATTAATCGCAGAGTATAACAAAGTAAAGTTCTGACTTGATTCCTATAGACATTGATTTGATTACCAGAGCCGTATCTCAAGTTTGCAATTAGTAGCTGTAATCAATGTAAACAAAGATTGAATCTGTTTACCCTACCCTAGCAAACATTCTCTAAACGATGAAAATGCCCCCATAGCTAAATTACTGTTGCTCTGTAGACAATAGTTTGAGATGTTCTGCTACCGTTTCTTCAACGAAATCGATGGGATGTACCTCTGCAAGCCCTGAATTCTCTTCGAAAGTAATTCTCGGTCTCTTTGTCTGCATACTATAGGCTACGTCTCTATACGGAACATATGATATTATAACTCCAATAAGATATGCTCGATCCTGTGGCTTTGTGCCCTTTATTGCAGTAAGCTCAGGCTTCAGTATTACTGGCCCTCCACTATTTCCTGGAAATACAGACGCATCTATCAAGTATTTTTCATTGTCTTTTGCGAGGGCGTCTCTTATTCTTGCAACTATTCCACTTCGAACAATTACCATGTTTCGCTGGGCACCGACGATCCCCATTGGAAAGCCAAGAACATACACGAAGTCACCTTCAATTATTCCAAGCTCATTTAATTTCTTAATGTTAGCTACATGTGCATCGCTCTCAAAGAATGATACTTGCATATCTTGGATTAGACTGTAATTGATTGGCAGGATAGCAATATCTATCTTAGAATTGGGATGATTTATCCATAAAGGGTTTCCTTCTTGGGTTTTCAAGTTAATTGTATACTCGCGTGCTGGCTCATTCGTTTTTGGGTTAAAGCGAACTATTACTGTTTCTAAATTTTCGAACACATGTCGATTTGTAACAAGATAAGTCTTGAATTCTGCGGTTATACCGTCTTCCAAGGTTCTAAGATAATGTCCATATAGGAACCCTGAAGCTACCCAATGAATTCCTTCACTACCCTTAACGCCTATTGAAACAACACAATCTAAGAAGGAAGGTGGGATTAGGCCCATCACTCATTGATGAAAATCGTATCATATATGATTAACCCTACCCATGCCTACCCTATTTTTCTTATACATAATGCATAGGGGGTTTCAATTTTTACGAATGAAATACTGGCACCATAAGCAAAACATCATCATGTGTGAAGAGAATCCTTTGAATCCTTTCAAAATTACGAATAAAGCAGAAACCCCATAGAGAATTCCAACGTGCTAATCTTTCAACACTAACACTGATTAGTGTGAAAATAGGTATTAGTAATCTACCCGATGGCAGCAAGAACTATCTCCTTAGCTCATTTTTGGCTATTTTGTAGGCATTATAGGCTTGCCATATGTTTAATGCTAGATACGGTGCTAGAAAAAACAATTGAAGAGGTATAGACACAGCGAATCCTCCACTAAAAACAAAGAATCCTACAAGAAACATTCCTGCTCCTAAGCCGACAATAAGAATCAGTATTCCGCTTCCTATTCTACGTAAATAGAAATGACCCATACCCATAATACAAAAGAAACCAGGTAACAATGCCAGTAGGAAGACAAGTCCGCTTCTTTTTATCTTAGTTGGATGGTGAGGTTCTATACCCATATACGTTCATCTGTTCATTAACATCTTGTCATTAATAATATCTGTGTGTAGTAATAGAATACAAACGTAATTCATACAAGGCTTGAGACATTTGCTACCAATTACACTAACGATAATTAGTGCTAATCTTTCAAGATTTGAACTGTATAGTCATAATAAACATTGTGAGGTCATTCGATCAAACTTAACTAGCTCTACTGAACAAAATATCATATGCGAAATCCAAACGTTACGGGTAAGTTGCGCATGAAACCCATAGATGATTTCCATCTTCTACATTTCGATGTGGAGCTTGAAAAAGCTAGGTTCGACAAGGTTAATGAATATGTTAAATATATCGAATTTGATGGCAAAATAGGTTCAATGGGTATACATGCAGGTGAAGCCAATGGAGTTACACGCACATGGATACTTGCACGGGATTGTTATGTTAAGCGCATTTGGGCTGGAACTATTCAATTTGCTTCAACCACTGTGGAACGTGCGATTAATTTGGATGAATGCATGCGCGAAGTAAAAGAGAAACAAATGGAAGATCATAAACATCGTGAAGGATGGGATTGGCTATTGTTAAACCATGAAACATTACGGAATGCGAAGAGAGCAGGATTACCTATCCAAACGCTCATGGAAGATGGAGAGAGTATAGCTGTAGATAATCCAAAGATAAAGTTCGTTGAACGAAGAAACAAGATTGCACATGGCGACTATAGAGCTTATACATCGAAAATCCAACATACTACACCAGATGGTATACCGTACTTTCAGAAAATAATAAACGCTATTCCTGCTGAAGAAGCCGAAGATCAGTTAATAAAATGCTCAAAATTCATTAGATCATGGGTAGATCAGAACCCTTGCATTGAAGGATTCTTTGAATAGCTCCCATGAAATGAACAGAAATGAAATTTTAGTTGCTTATATATTGGATAAATTACTGCTTAGAAATACATTTTCTTGAAGGACTTTGTACGACAAAAATCCATTTTATGAACCGTTATCGTCACTGAAACCACCGAGCCCGCTCCTTTAGCTCTGGACATAGTTTAACGCTTCTGTGAAATACTATTTATTCCTTCAGACTAGCACCCTACTGATAAGCCGAAGGAGATCCCTTACCTTCCGTGTATGTGAGGAATTTTTGCATCTCTCTACATACCACTTTGACTTCTGGCTTTCCCTTGAAGGTGTAAGGTGTGGTAAGGGTCTTGACCTCAAGTTTGCCTTTCTTCGTAATTAGTCCCTCTTCTTTGTATAGAATATTTCTCACCTCTTCCAAACCAACAGAAAATAATCTGTCTTTGTTTCTAAATAGACCTGTCTTTTTGAATCCTATAATCCTTCTGTTAGTGATGTAGAGAATGTACTTTTCGTTGTCACTATACTCGATGGTTTCTTTTGTCTGGTAGCGTATTTCCTCGTCTGGAAAGAGAAAGTCCTTTAACGCCATTTCTAGCTATGGAAATCGGTAATAGTGCTAAAACCACTTGTGTGTTTGTAACAAAACAGACACTGAATAAATTGAAGTAAGAGGCGTGGACTTGTAGCCAAGCAATGCCCGATGCGTGGGACTTACATGTTGCGAATGCTTCGACTTACTTATGCTCTTGCACATGCGAAGGCTTACATGCATCAAAGCCCTGTGTGGGACTTAATGAGCTATGGACTTACGGCCACGGCGTATTATGTGCGGATCGAAAGTAGATAAGCATTTCTGCTCTCATGTAGGTTGAGAAGCTTCCGTTAGCGTCAAATGACGTTCATGGAAGTTTTTACATATTATATCTATATAGACATGATGCAAAATCTTCTGCTTACAATAAATTCAATGTCGCCTTGGGCGACATTGAATTTCATTGAATAGTCAAGTCGATGTTTCAGTTTTTAGATCTGGAAATAAGTTCTCAATAGCATCTTTTGCACTCTTATAGTTCTCTAGCAACAGAGCTGACAAATTATTCAGCACAATTTCAGCCAGCTCATCATTTGTGAAGATCGGTGTTGCATAAAAACATTCTATGCGATTTACTATTTCATTGTAACGGTGAATAATAATATAGACATCCGCAATCCTTGTCTGCATGTCAGCTGACAGCAGAGCAAACCTACCAGAACTGATGATACTATCGTATGCTGGAGTTGATGATATAGTTATGTTTGCTTCATATCTATGCTCTCCATGTATCCATTTAGCACCGAGGTTGGGCTGGGATACTGCCTTTCGTATACCCCGTAATTCTTCTTTTATAGAATCAAATGTGATTCTCCTTACTTCATCATCCTTTTCTCTTTTCTTCTTTCGTTCCAACCATAAAGCAGTACAAAGACCTAATGCTGCACCAATGAATGTACCACCTAACTGAATTAGAAACTCTGCAAGCAAGTCCCCCATAGAGGTATCGCCTCTTCTCTCTGCTAATAAACCAGCTACCCTAGCAATTATTAGACATGAAGAGAATCTCGTTAGAGAGAACTTGTCTTGGCAGTTAGAGGTAAAGAGTCGTGCCAGAGTGATTGAGATATACGAAGCTTCAAAGATTTATTCAATTCTTTGGAGAGTTGCAACCATTTGTGTTTCACTTTAATTACATATGTTGTTATTCTGAGCGAGATCCCGCCGCACTTTTACCTTGTAGATAATTCATCCATCCACTTTTGGCACAACCGTTTCTGCATTTTCATCTTGAACTGAAACATCTGTTTCGCCGTATCCCTTAAGATACATTGATGATAATATAATGGTAGGATGAACACGCAACAAATCCTGTTAACACTGGTTGGCGCAATCCTATCCCTGATACTTGCAATGATAATGTTATGGTACAGCAAGAAGGGCATGACCAAAACAATGTCCAAGCGTCACGTATTGCACATGTTAAAGACTGATAATATGAGCGGTACTGAATTGACAGACGCTGTAAAGCAAAGCGGGAACGATGTAATATCACCCAAACTGGTGCCTGTAATGCTTGTAAAACTTCAGGAGGAGGGTTTGATACAGAGGGAAGGTGACAACAGGTACGTGATCACAGGCAAAGGCCTGGAATCACTAAAGAGCCTCGATGCCATGAGCAAGGAGTTCCAGAATGTTGCAAAGATAATGCAGAGGACATCTACACTAGGAAAGTTCGTTATTACAGAAGCAATTGACAGGATTACGATGATTTCTAGCATTGCTGATGCAGCCAATGAACAGGATTCGAAAGAGATGAAACCAAAGATACCTGCATAAAGCGTGGATGGTAGGTAGCTACCATCTTCTTTTTTGGACTGAACGATCTACCAACATGTGTCCCCAGCCTTGCTGTATGTAGCTGTAATTGATATAGCAAGTAGATATAGCAAGTATAGGTCAAATATGGCTAGCACACGCCCTCGCGTGACACCGCAGGAAAAAAATCAAGTGGAAAATCAAGGATTCCCATATACCTTTATGATATACAGGAGATCTTGAGGAAGACTCTGCGGGGATATGAGGAATTGCAAAGAATACTGCTACAGATTGCAATATTTTCCCCCGTATGAACTTACAACCTTGCAAGGGACATGTAGGTAGACAGAACAATCTTATTTTTTGGACAGGGTTATATCTACAGACATAATATTTCCTGTTCATGCGTAAACGGCTGATAGAAATAATATCTGTTGGCAACGAGCTTCTGACTGGTCACACCGTAAACACGAATGCGCACTGGATTGCTAAACAGGCAACCAACGTAGGGGGAATGGTAAAAAGGGTAACAGTGGTACGTGATGAAATTGACGAAATATCTTCTTCCATAAAGGAATCTTTGAGAAGGAATGTAAGTTGTATAATCATTTCAGGAGGGTTGGGTCCTACATATGACGATAAAACCCTTCAAGGACTGGCAAAGGCTCTTGGACGGAAACTCGTTGTGAATGATGAAGCTGTAGCGATGCTTTACCGGAAGTACTCAAGGACACCAAATCCTGCACTCACCGCGTCAAGGATTAAGATGGCCACTATGCCAGAACGAGCCAGACCCTTGGAGAACCCAGTAGGTCACGCTCCAGCTGTGATGGTAAAACGAGGCTCGTGTATAATATTTTCACTTCCAGGTGTACCGGCTGAAATGATGGCCATACTTGCAAAACACGTTCTGCCTGTTTTGAAAAGCAGAATGGGTAGATCAGTTAGACTCGAAACAAACTTTGAAACAACAAATGTTACTGAATCGTTTCTTGCACCTTATCTGGACAGAGTAGTTGCTAACAACCCGAAGGTGTATGTCAAATCGCATCCGCGTGGGTATCGAAAAGGAATATCTACATTGCACATAAACCTTGCATCTGAAACTAGCAACAGAAAATTAGCTAGCAAGTATATTAGAAAAGCGGCAAGAGAAATGAAACAATGTGTTATAGATGCTGGGGGAAGAGTAAAGGAGATCTCGAAGGATCGCAAGAATGATGCTAGAATAATGTTTTCATCGGACGAATGGATGACAGAATCTTCCCCTGCTTGAAAAACTCGAGGGCCCCATATATATAGAAATTAATTTACGAAGAGTACATATAATTTTTCTTCGTAAAAAGTTAGTAATACTAAACTTTGAACAAGTTCTTCTTTAGGTTCGCTAAAACAGCGTGTTCGATGGTTTCAGCGACGATAACTGTTCTGAAAAAGAATTTTTGTACTGGTCAAGGAAGCCCCATTCTACAAACCTCCTGTAGCTCCTTCCTTCATACTGTCTGAATGCTAGAAGGATAAGGTGCTGCCATACTGTATAGATGTGGTTGCTCTTCCCATGCATGTAGTGGGGCACTCCAGCCCTCATCAAAACATTTAGCATGGTTTTAGCTAGTTTCATATCTCTAGACTCTTTCATGCATAGGCATGCATGGCATCCCACACATTGATCTCATGGTGTTAATTCCATATACAAGGGACTAAAATCTATGGTTTCTACAGAGCCGCAGCATAAGGACATCATGGGAAAATCACCGGGATATCTTCTTCATAGCATAATTGATGCACTAGTAGATTACCTCCTTCATGCGTTACAGAGAGAGTAATGTAGATATGCAGAATAAACAGCTCGAAGTTGTAGTTATGGTTGGACTACCAGCCAGCGGTAAATCAACAATTGCTAGGCTCAACTATCCTTCACACCAAATTATATCGTTAGACAAAATGGAGCATCCTATCAGAGAAAAAGAGCGGGAATTGATAGAACAAAGTCTTGCAAAAGGAAATTCGGTTGTAATATGTGACACCAATATTACTCGTGAGATTAGGGCAAGACATATTGAAACTGCTAAAAAATACAATGCTTATTTGGTTGCCGTGTTCCTTAACCTTCCAATTGAAGTAATTCTTAAGCGCAATTATAACCGTGAGATCAAAGTCCCTGATCTTGCCATATTTAAGATGAGAGATGAGCTTGAGCGTCCCGGCTACGATGAGGGTTTTGATAAAATACAGATTATTTCCTCGTCTGATGATACTATGGGAAGAGTTCCTATGAAGCATGTAATCTATACCGATGGAGGATCAAAGAAGGAGGGGAATTATATTGCGTGGCTTGACGACACAACTAAGGAAGAATTTTCAGACAGAAGCATTGGAAAGGACAATTTCCGTTGTGAATGTTTGGCAATAATACATGCACTACAAAACAATGGGACGTTGCAATATGGTGACGAAATTGAGATAAGATGCGATAGCAAGGCTCTTGTCGAGCAGATAAAAGGCAATTTCAATTTGAATGAAGAGGATATTCGCTGGTATGTTCTCTTAATTCGCAATATCACTAAGAATTATACAAGAGTGGCTTTTGAATGGGTTCCTCCGGAGGACAATAAAGCTGGAAATATTCTAGGAAAGTAGATCTGCAGAGGTAGGAATTTAGAAGGATCTGCGTCATGCAAACGAGTCTTAACTGTTTGTTTCTAATACGAAAAATTTATTTAAAAAAGATGTAGGGTTTGCCACCTACTTTATGGATGGCACTACGAACGACTGCCACGTCTTTATCAGGTTTGTGTTTATCTTTGCGAACGTATCTACGTTATCGCCAAAGGTCCTTACATTCTGCCTCGCTGCATCAATACTTGCGATTACTGCTTTGTTGTTTATTACTGCTGACTTTAGATACGCGTCAGCTAGCTCACTTGCATTTCTTACCAGCGCGGCTGGGAACTTTCCTGGACCCCACGTTGCATTAGCGAACTCCTTCTGTACTGATATGCTTGCTTCAGTAATTCTCTTGAATGCTTCTGTGTATTCTTGCTGTAGGTTTGTTACTGACTGTGTATATGCGGGCTGCAACTTTGCGACTTCATCTATCATGCGCGTACATGTTTCCTGATAAATATCGAATGCTTCTCTATCTTGTATCTTCTGACTCATGGTTTCTATTACCTCTATATACCATTACAGGGTTTAGGTATTTAAGCCTTATGGTTTTATAAGGTACAAGTATTTAAGCCTTATGGTATTTATTGGTATCCTACTCGAAACTATCGAAATCTTACCAAGGTAAGATACCTTATTTCTTACACTGGTCAATCAGAGGGACATTCTGGGTGCATGGTCAATTCGGCGCTTCCTACACGGCAAGAATATCAAGGATTGAAGCCAGTGCGAAAGATTAACTATCACAATTGTCTCGGTATATTTGCTTGACACAGGATAAGAAAAAGAAGAAAAGAGGGAAACTTCGTGAACCTTGGAAGACATTGGTAGGCCTTGGAATGAAACCAGAGGTGGCAGGAGTACTGTCAGGAACGAGTTCAGCATTAGAAGACATATTCAAACGCAAAGAACTCACTTTACCGCCTGAAGTAAAGAAGGTGCGCACGATTATGCAGACGTACGAAACTCTCTTCAAAAAACTACAGGAAGCCTATAGTACTGCTACTCGAGAAGTATCAGAACCTTTTAAGGAACTTGAAAAATTGAAACCTGTTTTCGAATCACTTATGCGAGCAAGCGAGAAGAGGGATTTTGCTAC
>JBMCYV010000001.1:0-148158 GCA_049199595.1 Candidatus Nitrosomirales archaeon | reverse complement strand
GACCCTATCTGACACTCTTACTGCCATACAAACTATCACCAAGAACCTATCAGAAACATTAACCCTATCAGATACTGCTACTACCTCACTAACTGTTACCAAGAACCTATCAGAAACTATAACACTATCAGATGCAGTCAACGCTAGAATATCTGTAAGGAATCTAGCAGAGTCCTTAACACTATCAGATGCAGTCAATGCTGCTATATCTTTCAAGAACCTATCTGAAACACTAACACTATCAGATGCAGCTACTACCCCACTAACTGTTACCAAGAACCTATCAGAGTCCTTAACCCTATCTGATGCTCTTAATGCTGGACTAACAGTCAAGGGACTTCAAGAGCCGCTGGCATTATCTGATGCTATCAACACTGGAGTAACTGTCAAGAATCTAGCTGAAACAATAACGCTATCAGATGCATTTACAACTGGCAACGAGATTACACTATCAGAGTCACTAGCATTATCTGATACCGTAGTTTTGTCAGGTCTTACTTCCAATACCCGTGCAGAAACAATGAGTATATCAGACATCCTAGGATTCGCACATGCTATTCCTACTCCAGCAGGTACTTCAATTTCCAGTAACTTCCTTGGCGGACAGGGAGTAGATGGAGGGGGAACTATAATCTTCGCGAATGTAACAGCTCCTGGTACGGTATCGGTGACCACATTGGCAGTAACAGCACCGCCCCCAGGTGGATTCACAATAATAGGATTAAGTGGATCAACCATAGCAATTGATATAACTACTACAGTAGCATTTACTGGAACAGTACAGATATGTGTGACTTACGATGAGACAGGAATCGATCCAGGACTAGAACCTTTCCTGCAGTTAAGGCACTTTGTTGGTGGCACATGGGTAGACATAACCTCCTCACTTGACACTACAGCTAACATAATCTGTGGAGTAACAGATTCATTATCGCCATTTGCTGTCATGGCCGGTCCAGCACCATCAGGAAGTGGAGGCAGCGATAGAGAAAGAACAAGATATGAGATTAGCGATGTCTTGCCTCCAATAATAACTGAACATTACATCAAGCCAGAACAGGTTTCGAAAGGCGATGATATTGTCGTAACAGCAAAGATGTCTGACGATGTTGGAATTGCTGAGGCAACGGTAATCTACCTGACAAATCTCAAGATTGGTCCACCGGAATTCCATCAGGTATACATGGAGAAGTTCAATGCTGAATGGTGGAGAGGAACGATACCGGGCTCAGATGTTAATACGGATGGATTAGCGTACTGGATCGCAGGAACTGACTTTGGAGGCAACGTAGGAAACTCTGTAAAGGTAGAGCTCAAGGTAGGAGAGGCCAAGCCAAAGACAGAGGCAAAGCAGAAACCAATTCCATTCAACCCGCAGAGCAACAAGGTAGACCTGCAGCCAAATAACTTCATCGAGATAAGTACCATGGAAGGCAAGAAGATGATCAACAAATACTATGATACTGTAATAATTAAGAACAACAGCAATTCGACAGTGAACAGCATACGCCTAATGCTTTCTCCAAGTATAGATAACAGCTTCTATCTTGACAGGTATGCGATAAGGTCCTTGGAGCCGTATGGCAACGTAACAGTGCACATAAAGCTGTTCGGCAACCCCAACCAGGATACAAGTGGAAAGATAACCGCATACAACGGCAGAATACTGATAATGGCACCCAACCACAGTCCAGTAGAAATGCCACTAAGTGTCATCTCGATAGAATCGCTGCGTTACCAGGCATACATGGATATGATAACAGAGATGACAGAGCAGCGCTACAACAAGATATCGCTGATGAATACCATACTCAAGGACGGTTTGGTAGACAGGTCAGACTTTGAAGTAACAACCAGAGCGGGCTTGAAAGACATCAGCACTCCGTCAGAGGAGATCATCATAAAGAACCTGAGCAACAGAACGCTCAGCAATGTAAGGATAATGATACCAGACATTGGCACTGCCTTCCTTCTCGACAAGTACAGCATAGAGCAGATAGGGCCTAACGCTGAAGTATCTGTAAAGATGATACCGTTGATGGACACCAGCAAGTACTCGCCAAAGGATTACAGAGGCGAGATAATCATAGCTCCGGAGAACGGCATACCAAGAGCCATCCCTGTCCACATTCCAGCGACTCCAAGGCATGATAGTACAGACGAATTCCAGGTATTGATATTCGGCGATGAAATGACTACGGCGACCGACAGCATATACATCTGGAATACTGGCAACAGGACCATGGACAGCGTCAAGATCATGTTGGACAATAACCTAGCCAGAATATTCTCCCTGAGCCAAGATTCGTTCCAGCGCATCGACCCAACCGAACAGGTCAAGGTTGAAGTCAAGTATAATGCAAAGGATGTCAGAACGTTCATGCAGAACTTCAACGGCACACTAAAGATAGTGTCAGAGCACCACGGCATGCGCATCGTGCCGGTAAATATACAGTGGAACAAAGTTGAGAGCGATAATTTCGTAATATACGCAAGGAACGGAGATCAGGGTCTGGCAAGTGACGTTCTTAAACACCTAGAGAGTCACCAAGAGAACGTTACGCAAGCATTCGGAGCTGTAAATAACAAGGCTACCATATACATAGCAGGCAGCCTGGAAGAGATGCAGCTGCTCAACTACTACGGTTACTCGTTCTACTCCTACACTGACGATACAATATTCGTGTGCGCATGCGATGCCAAGGATAGCGCGCTGCAGGAGTATATTTACAGGGCAATGATAAACAACTTCCCAACTTACTACAACATGAAGAAGATAGACAATGACCATGAAAACTGGCTCGTTGACGGTATAGCAAAGTATAACGTTGTGAAAAACAATGAAACCGCTTTAATGAACTACATAGAGGCGTTCAAGCAAGAACCGACTGTATTCCAGTGGTATGGGTCCTCGACAGACGCTCAATATGGAGCTACAATAACATTCTTCAAGTACTTGGAAGAAACGTATGGTGAAGACGCAATTTATCGCTCACTTTACCACCTAGGATCGGGCATGGTAAGCAATCATAGATGCGATACCGTAGAGAACTGCGCCGTTCTCAGGGGAGTGTATGATGCCAGCGGTATGGACATGGACAGGAAGAGGTTTAGTCTCGACTTTGAGGCATTGGTAAACGAATGGGTCGACTATGTGAATAGGACGATTATGTAACGGACTATTCTGGCGCATCATCGGAATTTCCATAGGCGTGGTGCAATTCGGGAGCTAGACAGCTTGATCGTGTTGCGTTTGCTGATATAATATTTCTGTCATTCCAATAACTTTCCTAACCTGTTTTTTTGTTTACTATAGCTTTTTGGGCTGAACTCCACTTGATGTTGTTCGTATTCTTCATCCAATCCACATACCTATCTATAAACTCCAACCTCTCTCTAAAGTTTTGTTTCTTATCCTTTTCAAGTTCTTTGAGGTTGATTTTAGGCAGTTTCATACTATATACTTATGAAACATATCTTTCTTATCAAGTTTTTCTAAGAAGTATTTAAACAAATTCTCATCGATCTTTCCTTCAAATAACTTGTAGAGATGTCTAGCGTCTTCTATATCCTTCTCAGTGCCCATATATAGCTTGTATGGTATTTGAAGCTCAATCGGGGAAATCTTGATGGAATTTCCGTTTAAAACAACCGTATTCCCATTATTTAAGACCCAGTTTGCAAGATCGTTTTTTGGAAACTTGAACTCTATATTTGGGATGAACTCTCCTTTTCTTGAAAACCTCAGGGAAGAACGTGCCATCAGATAAGTTTCATAGGCATCTTGAAAGTTGTCAGAAATTATACATTGAAAGTTCTTTGAGAGCGCACTCCATAAAGCTGAAAATTTTTTCTTGGGAATCTTTTCAGCTATTATATCTATGTCTTCCGACGATCTACTTCGCCCAAAAAGTATGGAAATATAGCCTGAAACCAGAACGTATTTTACTCCATTTCGATCCAAAATTTTTATGAAGTCTATCGTAAGGCTATCCAAATAGTTCAGCTCTTTGTTCAGCCTTATCTCGTGGTCGGAAATGTCAAGTTCCATGATCCTTGTCTACCTTTTGTCGCATTCTGTATTAGCATCATCCACTTATTCTTTCCCTCTACCTTCATAACACACATTTCTGCCGATATCTAAAGTTAGGTCAGAGGATTTAAGAAACGATTGTTTAGTATTGTCCATTAACGCCGCTTTATACTTTCAAACGTAGATATAGATTTCTTGGTTTTCTGAATATGCTCTGGAGAAAGTTTAGAGTCTAGTCTAGATTCTAGAAACTCCCATTGTTTCTCATTCAGTGTCGGTATTGTATTTGGTTTCATTTCTTATCAGCAATAATAGATTCCAGAACATATTATATAAAACAGATGCGTCTATAAACTTCAGTTCTTCCCCGTAAGTAAAACCTTTTTCAAATTCTTGTAATCCTTCAATGCTACTGGACTGATATCTATCTCAAAGGCATCAAAGTACTGCTTAAGGTTAGATTTGCTCATAGGTTTAATGACAAGTTCATCACCTTGTACTGCTATTACTACCTGCTTGAGTTGCTTCAGTGCTGATTTCCTCCATTTGCTCGGTAAAGCAACCCTTCCCTGCGAGTCCACGTTTCTGACTTCTACACTCATTCCCCATATTTGTTAAATATCCCCATTATTTAATCGTCTCCGGAATATTATAAAAATACATGATATGCTCATGCAATAGGATTGGACATGAAGAAGGCTACACGCTGGATGTTGAAACACTGGTAAATGAATGAGTAGATTATGTAACGGAGCATTACCGTATTCCCGTGACGAATTTGAGCCAAGTAGACGCACATTTTGCCTAAACTCGTTATAGAATCCAACTCGTTTTGATATCCTTGATCTGTGTCAAGTGTTCATCATCTGTAATACACTTAGCACTAAGCATCTTTGTAGTAGCTGCAATTATACTGTCAGCAAGGGGTATTCTGTACTTGTGCCTGTATTCAGCGGAGATCCGTGCTATCTTTGCAGTTACGGATACGATCTTGAAGTCTTTTTCAAGTAAACTTGCTCTTACTTCAGCAACGCTTCTTCCTTCTTTTTCTAGTGTTAATTTATAGATTTCATGTAGCACTATGGCAGAAATAGACTTTGGCTGCTTATCTAACAACTCATTTTTGGTAACCGCTAGAATGCTATTATTGTTCGAATAGTAATGTTCAAAGAAGAACCTAGTATCATAGGTCTTCATTTCTCAACTCATCGAGTTTCTTTTTCATTTCCTTAACTGATGCGTGCTTAGAACCAGAACCCGCTAGATCTGCAGTAGAAAGTGCTGGTTTGAAGATTATTCCTTCTTTTGTATCGATGACTTTCAGCCTACTTCCCTCCCTTATACCACGACGCTTCCTTATCTCAGCTGGAATAGTAGTCTGTCCTTTTCTGGTTACCTTTACTTCGTGTTGCATGGTACTACATGTGGGAGTGTAGTACTTAAACGTTAAGTTTCTACTGGAGTAGAAACTAGATCATTATGTATAAGGAATTATGGTGCCGCTATACCCCAGCTCCCCTAGAACAACATCGTAATCCAATTAGATGGGTTTTGTCATAGGAGTATAGAAAAATGAGAACTAGATCAAAGAAGCTAGGCAGAACACCAAAACTTAGCGAAATAGCTGGCAGAAGGACGATAACAAAGGAGCAGTGGCGCAGTGTGCAAGCAGTATTTAGGAAGCAGGAAGAGAAGGATCTTGAGCGCAGAAGAACCTTGGAAGGAAAGTTCAGATGAGACTTTTTGACAGTATCTTCTTGATCGACCTAGTTAACGGAGACGAAGCCGCAACGTCGGTTATATCAATTGCAGAACTCAGAGAAAAGTACCTTAGGGAGGGCTGGAGCTATTTCACTTCAGACCTCTTATTCATAAGTTCAATCACAACGATAGTGCCGCTCGATAAAGAAATCGCCACGTATGCAGGTGAAATAAATTTCGAAAGAAAAAAGAAAGTTAAGGACTGGGGAATGTCCGACGCAATCGTTTTAGCAACTGCAAGAAAAGCGTCTGCAAAAGTCGTTACAGGAGACGTGCACTTTAAGGATCTAAAGGAATCTGTCTTCATAGCATAGGATGTTGGTTGCTGCGATTGTTATCGATACCAATATCTTTGATGAGGCTTGTGTTACCATACTGAGCCCCTCTTCACAAGCAGCTCTCCATGATCAACGCCTAACGAACAGAGCAAGATAAGTGGATTCTGGCTTTTTCGCTTGAATTTTGCTTGAATTCAGCTTGAATTCAGCTTGAATTCAGCTTGAATTCCTTGCGTTCCGCTTTGAAGGAACGAGTCTCAGAATGATTTCCGCTTTGGCTTCTTTATTAAGACCCCCCCTCTAGTAGCTTTTACATCCGTGCGTTTTTCGGCGCATTAGGGAAAACCTGTTCTACTTAGGATATCAATTACAGCTCCATGTCAAGACTGGCAACATTTGTTTGTAGATAGAACACCCTAGTTAATTTACAGGCGGGCGTTTACCAATTCAATAGACAGAACTTGGCCCAGTATTGTTCGTGAACTTTGTAAGGTTATGCATAGAACTCCCATTGGCACTCACACTCGCAACAGCTTTCTTCTACAAACGCGATCTTCTCTCATGATTAATGAGATAAGATAAAATTTGTGTCGGATTATTGTCAATATTGACGATCACGCTTTCTTAAAATCTCTATTGTCTTTGAAAATGTAGTTTGTCAGGTGTTGACACAGTTTTCGGTAAGGAAGTGGTAAAGGTTCTGAGGGATAGTATTATTGAGTTTTATGGGCTTTCGGATTGGAACATGCTAAAATCTCATATGAAAGAAAAGTCAAAGCTAGACATCACAAAATACGAGGATGTTTTGGAAGATGCAGAGGTAGTTGAGAAAGAAATTCTTGAGTTATTTGGGGAGAGTGCAGATGTTCTAATTAAGGTCCTTAATTGCAGGCTGATCGCTCTCTTATCGAAACCTGACGAGGCTGGAAATCTTAAGAACTTGTTATATGGCTCTTTGGCCGAACTAATCTATCACGTTAAGCAAGCACGTCTTAACGTGAAAAACAATCCTGTTCCGTAAATAGTATAACCGAGTCTCATCTTGTCAGGAAGGAAGACATGGCTGTTTTGTTACGAATGTGCCACCCATTTTAGCTAGACACTAATTTCCTTGCCTAAAATTTAGCCACACTTAACTTCCGTAAGTGTCATCTTTAGCAGGGCTATATTTCAAATGGCACCTCCTCAATTTCTCTCTGAACCAAATTTGTAGATGCAACGCAATTACCGTCTTACGGGATTGCTGAAAATATTTCACTATCTTTAGAGAATCATTAAAATATTTGTATGTAATATCATCGCGGCACATCTCAATCGTTATCTTCGAAAACTACGTAATGGATACCATGGAAGGAAGTTACATATGCTTGGACTGCGGGCAGGTTCTGCGTAGGGAAGATATTGCAAGAGTTTTCGGTGGTTATGCATGCGCCAAGTGTGGCGGTAAAATAATGCTTTACAACACAGCTTGATCAACAATAAATTCGATGAAATATCTTAAGAAATGAAGATCCAGGGATCCTTTTACCTTTATCAGAGTAATCTATGTTATGCTTTACTGTTCTTAGTTTAATGACGGGATCATTACGACAATTGACGTAATCAGAAACTAGAGCTGCTTGTTGGAAAGACAGTCCAGATAACCTCTCAATTCATTCAGAAGCAGCTTTTAAAGCGTACTCAATAGCCTTCTTCTGCTGATCAATCCTTACATTGCCCCTAACACCACGGTCAAGAAGGATATCGATCATTTCTCTAACAGTAACATCGACAAGTTCAGATGCTTCTTTCAAGGTTATCTTTCCGTTTCTATACAGATCCACGGCATAGTTCTTTGCGCCTATAGATATCAACTGGCGTATAGCGGTGGATTCGTCAATACCCTCTATCCTTGCTCTATGCTTTATAACCTTCAGTAATTTATCTGGTATTCTAACGGTCTTAATATTTGACATACAATCACCCTATAGCATCCATGGCTGTAAAGTATTCTTCATTGCTTATCATCGGTCTTAACTTTTCCATGTTCTTACGCGCATCTTCTCCTGATATAACTCCTTTTTTGTAAAGATACAGAAGTAATGCAGATGACGTTAGAAATGGTATACCCAAACCATCTACAAGGTCAAGAAACTTCTGATCATCACTAACAATAGAATCAAACTTTCCCTGGTAGAATAGCTTCAGTGAATCGGCCTCGCCTCCTCTCAATCGAAGATCTTTGGTCACAATTTCATTACCCTTGTTTTCTCTTGTTTTGACGACATTTATCTTGCCTGCCTGCAGGTTTTGCTCTATTAAAATAGCATCGGGATATCCCTTAGCCTTACCTTCATCTACGCTCTCCTCTCTTACACCGTCTGCTATGTATATAGAAACGTTTGAAACAATAAGTTCCTTCAGGGACACCTTCACAATCTTGATCAAAGCATCAGTATCCATGATTACCTGCATAATACAAAAATTACAAACGATTACATTTAAGTCTTGCGATGCACAGCAAACGAAGATAGCGTTCCATAATTTCTTTCCTGATTTTCCATTTTATATGTCCTTTATATAGACCCCCCCCCTCTAGTACTTTTACACGCGTGCGTTTTTCAAATCATTAAGGCAAAACGTAGGTCCCTGCGTTAAGTAAGGTCATGTATACCCAGAGATCTGATCTTGCTGGGTAGCTACGCTCATCAACTATAGGTTGCATTCTTGCACTCGATCATACATGTTTTTGTAAAAATGTTGAAAATACAACCATAAGGTTATTATATTATAGAAGCGAATTGATGCATTATGGAAACAACGCAAAAATCAATAAGCGTTACCCCAAAGGCAGCCGAGAAGGTAAAAGAGTTCATGAAGCAGGAAGGCAGGGAAGACCTCTACTTGCGTGTATACGTGTCAGGCGGAGGCTGTGCGGGACTTTCATACGGAATGGGTTTTGAGGAAAAGGCAGACGAGGAAGATGCTGTCATTGAAGAGAACGGAGTAAAGCTGTTAGTTGACAGCTACAGTTCAAGGCACCTGCAGGGTACAGAGATAGACTACATAGAGAGCTTGATGGGTTCAGGGTTCAAGATAAACAACCCGAACGTAACCAAGAGCTGTTCATGCGGACACTCGTTCAGCACGGAATAAAATCGGCGATCACAATCGCTCTTCTTTATTGTAAATTATCTAATGGGAATTGAGCACTCAACAATCATATATCGTATTACCGAAATTCTTGACTGATAGCGTATGATGGTCAAGGCAAGGTTATCATCAAGGTACCAGATAGTTATACCAGCTGAAATGCGTAAGAAACTCAAACTGCGAGTGGGGCAGGAAATAGCAGTTATCGAGAAGGACGGAATTATCAGGATAATACCGATAAAGCCATTGAAAGAGATGAAGGGATTTCTTAAAGACAAAGGAATTACAACAGAAGGTCTTAGAGAAGAACCTACGGCTTATTAATTAGTGATCTATATCTCAGGAATTTAGCAGGTGTTACTTTCATTGAATAATCCTAGATCTTTAGGTTCGTTGCAGGTCTTGCTTGCATACATACTAAAATTGTAAAGGCTTCTTACCTCCTTCGAAAGCCCGTACTGGTTTGATAGATCAAACACCTTTTCCTTTATGTCGCAATATCCCTTCATCAGTATATTGAATATGCTAACATCGAGCCTGCCCTCTAGCCTCAACTTACGCGATTCGCCTGAAATTAGTTCAATCTCTCTATCTATGCTCAACAACAAAGTGATTATTTCATCGTAGGCCTTCCCTTCCAGATATGCCCTGGCCTTGCGTATTGTATCATCCTCGACCTGCTTCAGTTCACCAGCAGCCTTCTTCTCGGTGTATATGGAAAGTTCTCCTGCTGGCAACTGTTCCTGCATGTTGTCCTGATTTGGCAATCCAACTAATAAGATGTATGGAGCCCAGAACAGTTTTTCGAAACAGTTGTGAAAATAAATTCTAGAACACTAGTTTAGTATCCATATTGCGCTCTATCAAGCATGATCGCATAGGATTTTAGTCAAAGAAGATGATAATGACAAAATAATATAAGCAAGTGCAACGATGCAATTCCTAGAAACCGTGATGAGCTCAGAATTAGACCTTGAATTGGTAAACAAGACTACTAATATACTCTCCATTCTGTCAAAAAAAGATGCTTTAACCATCTTCCTGCTAGTGAAAAATGGATTGAAGGCAGAAACTAATACGCCTCAAAAGGTGGGACTAACAAGGAAGCAGTACTACACTAGGTTAAAGCAGCTCGTTGATTCTGGCCTGATCGACAAGTCTGGCGATGAATATATTCATACAACACTTGGTTCGTTTGTTCACCAAAAGCATGTTCTGGAATTGTTCGAGCATACTAAGAATGTAAAGCAGATGAAGATGGTAGATACACTAAAGCGCACCAAGCAGTTTTCCGAAGATGACATTACGAACTTTCTCGGTAAGATAGCCGGTAAGAATCTAACCGCAAGCACTACTTTATCAAAGTGCAGACTCATATCCACTTATGAAGACATGGTTTCTGCTTTGGTTGAACGAATTAATTTTGCTCAAAGTGAAGTCTTATTGGCGTCAAGGTTTACCAACGAGTTGATAATTAATGCAATGGCCAGGAAGGCCAATGCTGGTGTTGATGTCAAGATTGTTGCAGATACAGATTTGGTTAAACAGTTCATCAATAGCGCTCGTGACAAATTACAAGTGGTGGACGAACACAGTTTGGAGCGAGTAAATGTGGCAGGAAACCCCTGGTATGCTGCAGGAGATATGGAGAGAAGGTATACGCATATACCGTTCTCGTTCATGACGTTTGATGGTAAGGAGGCTGGTTTGGAATTTGTAGACGCTCATAATCCTGGTAAGTTTAACACCTGTATGTTGGTTGAAGACGAGACTATTTGTAAGGAACTAAGAACTCGCTTTAACGCACTATGGGGTATCGCCTCAGGCAACCTAACAGAGTTGCTGCAGACGTTAACAAATAACAAACCGAGGATTTAGAGAATCATACCTACAAACACTGCTAGTTGTAGGAACACATGTACAAATCTCATAACGTGTCTAGTATTCTTTACGTACGGTCTGTTGTCATGGTTATAGAACAACCCTCTTAGCCTAGCTATAGCGATACTGCACACGGCAATAATCATCATCAAACCTATGTTGTTTATGTTAATTATCCCACTAATCATGACAGTCGTTAATGCTATTGATGCACAAATCATCATCATCATAGCTATGGTAGACCTCAGCCCTATCACAATGGGAAACGTCCGTCGTCCTACAGTTTTATCCCCCTTCACGTCATGAATATCACCTAGTGATGCCAGTACACATTCGAAGGTAAAGAAAACAAGCGCAGCATAAATGATATATGGAGAAAGATTACCCACTGCCAACCCACCCATCAGTGAAACAAGTGCAGCGCCGGTCGCAGTAAGCAACGTTTTGAGTGGAAATATATCTCCATAATGAGTTCGCGGATGCGAGTAAACAATTCCGAGTAACAATACCGCAGACGCTATAGCCAAAGTTTGGAGGTTTATCATTGTTGCAAGAGCTAATCCTGATCCATTCAGGATCCAGATCAATCTGGTAAGTTCCTTCCTGTTAACCCTGCCACTCACAAGGGGACGATTTGGCGCATTAATTCGATCGACATTTAGATCAACGACATCATTGTAAGAATAGACTGCTAGCATTATTAGATAACTTGAACCAACTGCCATTGCCGCCGTGAGAGGATCTGGATAACCATTTGATGCAATTAATACAGAGACGAATGTGGCCCAAGGGAAAATGTAAATAAGCGATCTTGATTTTGCATAATAGCGAAGTACTGCAATATGGTTTAGAAATGCTGTTGATAACCCGACCTTTGAAGTGTGCTTCTCAGGTTCTCTTAGCAAACCGAAGCCCCCGCTGGTTGTAATGGCACATAACAGCTGTTATTCTCCATAAATGGAGAATTCATACCCCACATTCCCATTTATGTGTTAGTAGTAGTGATTCTAAATAAGTATTTCCCCTTTATTAGGAAATTTAATATTTTTTATCGATTTATTGATAATTCCATATATTCTCTCAGATTCACATAATATCTACAAGTCGCAATATAACAAAATGTTAGATGTCTTATATTTTATCATGAAAACGCGGTTCCTATTGACCATTTTAGGGGTTCTATTTCTTACCCCAAACTCTGAACGTCGTCGCATAAAGTGCAAGTCCATCCCTTCGTCTTGCATACGCCTCAAGCTCATCCATCATCTGCAGAAATTCTTTTTCTGCCATGAGTTTTGCCTTGAGGATCGTAGGTTCAAGCGATTCGGCCACAAGAATTCCCATTTTCTTGAAAGGTCCACGCATAGGTATGCAAATGGAGTAAGCTCCAACACTGGCATCTAATCCGCATTCTAAAAAAAGGCTGTAAAGCTTTCTCGCAATAAGCTCATCACATTTGGCCAGCCTTAACAAATCCACATAAGCGTGCCTTAGTTTCTCAAACGCGGAACTGGGTGGATATATCAACCAAGTATCTTGATCGTTTTCCTCCGCAACGACAGTTCCATTAGGAACAACAAGTTTCATCATCTCTCTTACAGCTTTTTTTGGCTCTTCAAGATGCTGGAACAAAAATCTGGAGAACACAAGATCAAAACTATCCTTGCTCAGCCCATTATCATAGATATCCCCAACCAGGAACTTGACATTCGTAAGCCTTTCCTTTTTTGCTTTCTTGTTGCAAAGTTCGATTACACTGCTGTTTTGATCTATTCCGATTACACTACCTTTCTTACCAACCAGCTTTGCCATCATAAAGGTCACATCGCCTGTACCACATCCTATATCGGCACAACGCATTCTAGTTTTAATTCCTGCAAGTCTTAGTGTCTGCAAACTTTCTTTTTCAAATATCTGGGATTGAAGACTTAATCTCTTGAATTCCTTCTCTGAGTTTCCGAGAATATAGTCCTTCATTATGCTCCTTTCTAACGATAATTACGAAATAAATCTACTGCTGGTTAGCAAGTCTTATTGTCTCGGTCTCGCGTGATACAGTCTTCTCTCGTATCCATTCATTGATAGTGTTAACAACTTTCATTCTTTCTGCCTCAGAATACCTCTCCCTCTGTTCGTAAAAGACTGTGTGATAGAACCAATGATCGCTGCCTTGGAAGATCTTTAATTCCTTGTCCTGCGATTCAACTCTACTTATGAAAGTTCGAGTTTGCCCAGGTACGGTGATCAGATCTTGATCGCCTTGAAGTATCAATACTGGCAATCGCAATTTGTAAAGTTCGTCTATTGTTTCCGCTCTGCCAATCATTACATCGAATATATAACGAAATGAGTAATTAAAATTGCAAAGAGGATCTTTAAGCATGTGAACCCATTCTTCTCCAGCAAGTTCACCAAACGCGTTCGGCACTGCCATGCCTATATGCACCTTTTCTTCTGGATTTGTAGAGTATTTCTGGATAGCAAATTCAAGCACTTCTTTTGAAGGCTCAGTCCTGGGATCTCGTTTCACACCTTCAATCCTGAGATGTGGTGCAAGTCCAATCACACCTTGTAGCTTTTCTGGGTGCAACCTTGCGTACCATAGTGCTAACAAACCTCCCAAACTGAATCCTAGCATGAAGATCTTCGCATTATGATTTGTTTCACTGATTTGGGCAACGACATCGTGCAACGCATTGATCGTAAGATCGAAAGAGACGTCTCCCTTTTCCCCGTCAGATTGGCCATAACCAGGAAGATCTATTGCATACACGTTATGACCTAGGCTGGAAGATTTTATTGCAAGATAGTCATAGATTCTGGAATCACTAGCTAATCCATGTATGCATAAGATTACGCTATCATGCTCAATTCCTTCCCAGTGGCGATAGAAAATATTTAAACCATTATTCGTCGGAAACTTTCCTGTTTTCATTATAGCACACTATAGTGATGTGTATATTAAACATATAATACAAATATTTGTCTTATTAGCATATTACCAACCTGTAAGTGCCGTTCGGGTAACGGAATTCATGTGATAAACATGTGTTGTTTAGTAAATCCCATGCAAAAAACATCGGTTTACTCTTGATTGGTCAAGCAACAAGCATGTAGCCCAGATAAGCCAGAAATCCCATGACTATAAACTCTCCATCCATAATGAAATCAGATAAAAATTTTATTTCAGTCTTGCCGATTCTATGGATATAAAAAATATTGTAAGCTGTGATCATACTGATGAAAAGGATGCTTATACTTGAGAAAACGACAGCAAAGTAAACTGCAAGACAACCTGCGAAGATGCTTATGTTAAAAAGCAACAGCTTTGTTTTCGGAATACCTATCTTAACCGGCATGGTATTGATCGCGAAGCGAGCATCTCCTTTGACGTCCTTTATATCATATGCAACTGCGTTAACAAATGCTCTGAGTGCAAAGAAGGAAAAGAACGCCAATGAAAGTCCAGCTGGCATTGAAGATTCGCTTAATACTGGCATAAAGGTGATAGGTATTGCCCATGCAACAGCGACAGTAATATTCTTTAAGAGAAAAATCCTCTTGAGTCCTCCATACTTGTAAACAAGAGCTGCCACTAATGGAAAGAGAAGCATTAGACGCAACTCTGTGCTGCCAGCTATAATGAGCGCGGCTGCATAGCTGGCGATCGAGATATACAATAGATATTTTCTAAATATGAAATTTTGTCTTTCTGGATGGTTTATCTTATCTAATTTACTTTGAGAAAAGCGATCGAAATTGTAGACAGCGAACGTGATGAGAAACAGTGATAGCAACGAAGGCCAATGAACTTCCGCATTCATGAATACGAAAGCAGTATAGAGAGAGAATGCCGCAGAAAGTGCGACAACAATGTTAGTATACGCCAACCAGCTTAGTTTCGATTTGATTTCTAGGGCTAGATTGTGTCGTGTTTGTACAAGCACAGATGTGGAAAACAGTTTGTAACCTGATAAAACGTAGTAAGTATCACATGTTACATACTTGAGTTATTTTGGAACTTAGTGACAGATGCTTTTATTAGAGTGTATGTCAAATCTGTTTTTGAATTACAGATTACTCTGTGCATCGAACAAGGTACTTTTTGTTCCAACAAGCTGCTTCAAACCCGTCTCTTCCGCTGTTTTCCATAATTCATTAAAGTATGCAATTAGTTTCTGTGATATTTTTTCGTCCTTCACATCGACGGCAAACAAGAACTCATTCGGAGACAAGGGGTTCATTATTTCAAAACCCGCGAAAGTTCCGTCTACAACAATGAAACTGAAAGGCAAGGATTTGTTTCGCAACTGTACCTTGTCAGAGTTAAGAACTGCCACGCAAAAATCATACGTCTGCTTATCAGGCGGGCTAAGGAGTATCGCTCTCAATTCATTTGAAAACTTCATACTGTCTGGGCTTGAGTCCAGCATGTACAAAGAAACTCCTTCCTGAAACTTGTCCAGAATATTCTTTGCGATTACAGGGTCATGGTATCGCGAACCTATGTAGATCTCCTTCTTGGCCGCCTGTATGAACTCTGACAATCGTTTGAGAAGTTCCTCCCAGTTGTTAATGATCTTGATCTTGCCTGGGTTAACATAGGAAAGAAGATTGAATTCCTCACTCTTCGCAATTGATTCTATGAGCATGTTTCTTTCCTCCGCTGGTATCTTGTTGGCGTCCTTCAGCATCTCGATGGCTTGCAACTTCCAGTAGTTGTCAACAATTTCCTCCAGTGGTTTGAGCTGAATGTTCTGGACTACTGTTCCTAGAGTAGTAAGGGTGTAAAGCCCTTGTTTCTTTTGAACTAGACCAAGTTTTACAAATTTTTGCAGTCTGGTGTAGAATTGTTTTCGCGTTAGACCAGTCTTCTGCATGAACTCCGCAGTAGGGTCAATACCTATGGAGGCAAGCCTGAACAATCGCAAAGAGATATCATCACCTAAGGCGCTGAATATCTCCTCGACCTTTGGCTTATTGCTCACGACAATATATACTGGAAATAACTGTTTTAAATCCTTACTGGTATGAATGACCTAAACAGGGTATGATGCATAAAATTGCCATGATTACGGATAGAACTATCATTGTAGCCAAACCATTCCATTACCTATTAACTATGACCACAACATGTTCATAGACCGGCGTTATGAAGGGTTCTGTTGAATCTTCGGATGTTGTATTCAGTTGTTGGGAATCGGTCGGTAGGAAAATGTGGTTCTGTAATCTTTTATGCCTAGAAAATACATCATCAATGTTCTTCATTTTTGCCGCAGAACTTGCAAAATAGTCGCATACAAACCACTATGGCTGTAGGACCCAAAATAATTAATGCACCCGAAGATTCAGCGGAATCTGTAAGTTAAAATTCCTAGCCTTATATAGAACCCCCCCTCTAGTACTTTTACACGCGTGCGTTTTTTGGTGCATTAGGGAAAATAATTCATGTCCAGATATGAGATCGTGGTATGTATCTATGATTGACAAGGGAAAACCTGTTCTACACCTTACTGAATGGCTCTCGCTCCAACCAAAAATCAACAACATTTTACAACACCAGACGAATCAACAGAATCTTATGAAGGCGCTACACTCACCCTGATCGACCTAACAGGCGATAAGGGATTTGGATTATCTACAGATTCCCACACGAACACCTCGATCTCATACTCTCCCACATTCTCGGGAATCCATGATTGTGCAGTCAGAATTGAATCCTTTGCAAACAACTGTCCGCTCGTCCATGACATTGATATGGTAACACCATTAGAATCTTTTACCTGAACTATGTATGCAAATTCTTGCATTTTATTCTGATCATTTCTGATCTCTGACTGGATCAGTACCTGCCGACCTACTTCAACCTGCTCAATTTGCAATCCGTCCTGATTGACGAGTATAGGTTCAGACAGTATCGCTCTTTCTAACGGCGGACCTGTACTACCTATAAGGGATGATGCAAAGAGTTCTTCCACTTCTACCGTGAAGACACCATCGTTATCAAGCGCTGCTGGAGCTGGCAGTGTTCTGTCAGTATACTTTGCCGTCATAGTGTCACCTTCAAGGACACGCAATCTAGTTCCAGAGCTTTCTTCATCAGTGGTAAAGGTTACAAACTCCTCAAACACTCCTGTACGATCTCCAGTCTCTCTTAACGTTACGAGCAAGCCTCCTCTATCACTGGTAGACCAGATCCTTGCATCAAGTGTATCTATCGTATCAGGGTTCATGTTTTCGTCAGGGTCGATAACCCTTACTACAGCTCTGTCAGTAGTTCTATATTGATCCCTATCAAACATGACATTGCCAATGTGGTAGTTCACAAAGACACTCTTTGTTACAACTGTATCCTCATCGATCCTGAACTCTACGCTTATGCCATCTTCCCTGATCGCAATCAGATCACCCGTAAACATATCCCTGTTTGGCGTTAGATCAAAATCCTCCTCAAATATTCCAGTGTGCAATCCGGTTTCTGGTACGTTGACAAGGAACCCACTTTGCGATGAAGACGATACCAATACTTGAGCAATATCTATTTCATTGGGCTCACTATCGGCATCAGTAGAAATTATGCTTACTTGAACTTCATCAAACGGAGTATATTCTTCCTTGCTGAACCTTATTTCTGGTTCGAATTCAAGTATATCTATCTCAAGCTCAACACGGGTCTCACCGCCTCCTGATGAACTACTATCAAAGAAGATTAATTCTGCCTGCTCTCCTCTGTCTATAACAACTTCGTCAACCACACCTTCCGGAGCTAGGATTGCAAATACTCCTGAGTTTGGTTCCGTTTCTACGAAACCGGTGTATGTAGTTATGAATTCGCCAAGTAAGTTCAAAACAAATATCAGGATGTCTAGTGGGAGCTCATCAGCTTTATCGGTAATAACAAAAAATTCATTGAAAGGAATAAATTCTATCGTTTTGCTGTCCAAGTTACGATCTGGTTCAACTATCCAAATTATTTCCTGTTCGCCCAAACGATAAGCAGGTTTGTCACTTCCTAACTGTGCTGTTATTGGCTGTATGACAGCAGCAGCTTCCACATCTTCTGGAGTGCCCGAATCGTCCTGCGGATCATTGAAGATAACTTCGATAGGTGAGTTAGCTTTGAAGAATGGTACATTGCTTATGATATCCGTGCATATGGGTGTAGAAAGGAGTGGCTGTAGCGTTGGAATAGCATCAGGACAGTAGATCATGAACTCAAACTCGTACAAGTTCGTATTGGGACCGCTTTCAACAGCTTGTTTAACTTCATTCTGGTTTCTGTCAAGCAGAGGAAAATGTGTCCCACCGTTGCGTATGTCGTTTGCCGGGTTGGCACTGTAAATTATTGGATTAACTCCTCCACCATTGAATATCCTGATCTCAAATGTGTCGCGTATATCGTTGGGTTTGCCGCTCTCGTTGCTGAAATCAACGGTTCTTGTTAGATCAAAGACATCCCTGAGTTCAGGATCTTGCGTGAAGAATCCTTTGGTTATGTTGATATACATTACCGGACCGAGCAGCGTAGAATCTGGCGGAATTCCTACTCCGAGAGGATACGAGCTGCGATCAAGGACAACTGTACCAACTGCTGTAAGAACATTTGTGGTGGCATCAAACTCTTGTCTTACAGAGGATCTATCCCGTATGTCGATATACCGTATCTCAAGATCATCTCTGTTTGTATTTACGATACTTCCATCTGCAAGTCGTAATCTCGCAGGCATATCGATCTGCGCTTTAAATATTCCAGTATCAGATCCAGTCTCTCTTAGTGACGCATCAACATGTGCCAAGAAACATGTTGGATCAGTTTTGGCACAAGCATCATCTATCCTATTCTTGCCCAGCTCTATGGATATGAAACCGCCTAAAGGCAGTGAATATCTTTCTATAGCGTCAGGTTTCCTATTCAGATCCTCATCTTCGAGCGTTAGTGCAGCACGAGCTTGGGGCCTGTACCATTCCTTATCCCACGATATCTCTCCATCATCTGTTTCATAGATAAAAGTCGTAGATACCTCTCTAAAGAACTGCACAACATCCTCGTCAAGGTTTGTAAAAGATAATCTGTTGGGTGGTATGAAGCGATTAGGCATCCATATCCTCAGCGGATCTCCAGTCAACACAATATCATTCAGTACATCCGGAACCGTGTCAAGCTGCAGAAACGTCATAAAGTCAGCTCTGCCGGAGAAAACGCTCGAGTTAGAACCTTCTTCGTCAAGTTCTAATCTATAAACTAGGTTTGAGAACCCGTGACCCTCTGGAGACACTATACTATCCGGTGTTGTATCAGTTGGTGCTGGATCAAAGATCGCTCCCAAGCCACCAATATCGACAACTACTCTCTGCGAAGCTGCTGATATTGTCTCTACAGGTTCATCAGGATCAAATCCAGCTGCCTGCGCACTTGCATCCACGCCAGCCAGTAGAAGCAACGTAACACGTATTCTGTCATTTGTAGTTCCCCCGTTTGCTAAGGCGACACTTTCCAGATCCATTGGTCTGAATGCACCAACGCCAATTCTCTGTGCAAGCGGATCTCTGTCAAATCCAGTCTCTTGATCAGCAACAGGTACTTCGAACGCATCAGTTATCTGCGAACTCCAAGAATCCAGACCGCCAGCTGGCAAAGCCGGTTCATCTACTGGATCGTTAACATCATCACCAGTAGTGGCAAGTGCGTCAGTATCTCTGGCATCTGTTTCTACTATTTGAAAATCAACGACCTGCGATGCGTGCACACAGGTTTCCGCAAATGCCGTTGCTACAACTGCCGATATACAACTAGGATCGATCGTATCAATCTTGACTAGAGCTTTGCCGAAGTTAAAGGATGTTTGAAGATCAGTCAAATCTATGTGGACTAGATTGTATTTTGGCATTCTTACGTCATAGACCGTCGTTCCAACTATGCCGGTATTGACTGTCTGACCTAAGATTCCGCCAGTCTGATCTCTTATTTGTGCAACTTGAACCAAGAAGTTCTCAAGCTGGTCAGCCGTAGGAGTACCGTCAAACAAGTTATCCACCCTTACCTGTCCCAGTATCTCATTTCCAGTTATGTCCTGAATATCTAGAAAGTCGTTTATGCTGTCGAGCGTTAGAGTTGTATCTACGATTATCGAAGTTGCTGGGCTTCCACCAATCAGCGGAGGAGTGAATACTAACGCTAATTGTCTATTTTCGGCAGGCAAGTTAGCACCAGTTATCTCTACGATATCAGGACCGCCTGCCGCAGTTCCGTCTGCATGGAATCTTTCCGTACCCTCTCCTGCACCAAATCCCATGTCGATTGTATTATCATTGTCCGCATCGGCGAAGACATTTGCCCCTGCACCGCCTCCGGCAATGCCAAACGTTGTAGCATCTGGAAGCGCAGCTCCTCCGGCACCCGCCTGAAGGAAGGTCGTTGCCCAAAGCCTTGTGACAGTGTCTATTGAAGTGTTTGATATACCAGCTGCTGGATTTGTGTTAACTAGAGGAAACGGATTGCCAACTCTTATGAACGAAGCTGACTCTCTCCCTGAAGGTTCTTCGCTTATCTTGCTCCTCAGATTCTGATCAGGGTCTGTTACAGTGAACACGGCTCTGTCTCCAGAATCATAGATTTCTCTATCGACACTTGTGAAGCCATCATGTGTAGTCATAGGTGCGCTGTTGATAATGTCAAAGTAATCAAACGATGCTACCCTGTCCTTGGTCGCTGTGAATAAAGTTGCTCTTCCACCAGCTGCTTCTAGCGTATTGTCAAAGACAGCCAAGTTGGGATCGCCTTCAAACATGGGTATTACTGGCAGCAGATCTCCTGCCACAGCTGGACCAATGTCAGCTCCTGCGGTGTTGAATACATTTACTGCTGCATCAAATACAACAGTTCTTCTAGCGTTCTCAAAGATTCTAGCAAATGGTTCTTGCACAAATGTTACTAGCGTATTGCCGGTCTGTGAAAACGCGTTGGCGAACGCTAAGACGCTTACTCCTTCCTGATCAAGCTCTAATACCTGTCTTTCGTCAAACTCCATTCCTGGACTAGATGTAAACACTGGAAATAGGTCGGGAAAGTTCTGACCGTCACCTGCAGGGTCAAAGTTTGGCACTGGTTGGTATAGTATTCTGTTCGGATTCCCTGTTACCCTGTCCAGAACAAAGAAAACACTATCCTCTTCAACGGGGTTTATGTTCCACATAAAGTCAGTAAAGCTAGTTATCACTTCTGCCCGCAATGGGTACTTGTTCTCTCTATCTATTGAAGAAACTATGGAATCTGCAAAGTCGTCAAATATCAGAGTAACACTTTCCGAACCAGCCCTTATTTCTACAGTGCTGGTTTCCTCGAGTCCTATCAGTCTTATGTAAGGCCAATCGCAGTCTGGATCGCCTTCGGTTCCAATTCCAGTGCTTAGACCACCATCACCAACTGTACAGTCACCGTCACCTTCGGCTGCACCTATCCTCAGGTCGGCGTTGATTACGTTTGCAGCAGGAAGCTGCTCCTCGAAGAATGGAGGTGGTAGTGTCGGGAATATGTCAATTTGGTTTAGTTCAACAAACGGAAATCCTCCAACCACTTCTATCTCTGCTATGAAACTATCGGGAGCCAATAGCGGAGCTGTTGTCGCAGTAAGTATGGTATAGCTTGTACCGCCTATTATCGATGGTGAAGGCGCATCGTTAAATGCTTTAGATACTACTATAACGCTATCTCTTACACCGTCTGAAAGTATATCTGCTAATATTGAAAATCCTTGGTCCTCTGCAAAGTATGTATACCAAAGACCGTCCGACAAGTGGACTTTGAACGAGTTGAAACCGTTAATGACAAGACCTACAGTCGATTCGTCAGGATCGGTTGCACCAGGGTCATCAACTATTATCTGGACTATTTGCGAGCCAAAAAAATGGTTTTCAAACCCCAATCGCTCCGCAGCAGAAACCCTTAGCTGCAGCGTTTGCGCTTCTACCCTCTGTGAGAATAACGATATTCCTGTTATGATAAAAAGATTGGCGCTCATCAACATTGAGATAATTATGAGAGAGACGCGCCGCTTATGCATTCAATATTACCATAAGAGGGAATCAAAAATACTTTTATCTACTGCTAATCTCAAAATTCTTTATCTTCTTGTGAAACCGTTCTGATAATACAGCGTTCCATACGATCATGCTTATATGAGATGAGGTAAGATTGCAAGTGGTATCATTTGTAGTTACTGCTAATCATGTGAACAAGTCATCTGGAAGGACTGAAGTACAGCTGCACTTCATACAAACGGCTTTGCCGCAATCACAAGGGCTACACCTACACCTGCAACGTGGGCAAAACCCAACTCCCGATTTGTCCAAATGAGATATATTAGAAATTATTACCTCGTTCACGTCATAAATTTGCGGTCAAGTTCAATTAAACCTTTCTTGCAAGTGAAAGCATCAAATATCATCTTGCTGCGATTTTAACTTAGTTAGTAGCACATCAAATCTTAAATTTGCAACCTGCATAGCCTGTGTGTGGCAAGCGACCTCCAAGCTGCAAAGGACGAATACGAGAAGACACTAGCAGCTGCAAGGGAAAATTTACGTGAAGTGATACAAGATGCAGAGAAGGAATACGTCGAGGAAAGAGAGGCTATAAAGGCCAAGTACATAAAGGCAGGAATGCCGATCCCAGAAGAATACGAGAAAGCCATGCTGGAAGCACAGGACAAAAACTACAAAACCGTGCAAGCTGCACAGGAAGAATACGACAAAGTGTACAAAGTTGCGTGGGAGAAATACCTGAAGGTCGCAAAGGCTGCACAGGAAGAATCAAACGCGAATTAGACTAATTTAATAAATTGTATTTTAATTACAGTTGTTATGTTGATGATGCTCGCTTTAGGAATTCTGCTCTTACTATCTCTTTCAGCTGGTTGTATAGCATATAATGGACAAACAGCAGAGGCTAGCTTGGCAACAATAAACCTGAGCAAGAGCCCAGGATTCTCGTCCGATCCGCAAATGGTTGTGTCGGGTAGCAATGTATACATAGTTTGGGAAGATTTCACTCCTGGAAACTGGGAGATTTACGTCAAGGCAAGTAAGGATAATGGAGCTACCTTTGGAAGTGCAATTAATCTCAGCAACAGTGATGGAGAATCATCTCGCCAGCGCATTGCGGCCTCTGGAAACAATGTGTACGTAGTGTGGCAGGAGTTTACTCCTACGAGTTATAACATACTTTTCAGAGCAAGTGTTGATAGCGGGTCTAGTTTTGGTGACCCAACTAAACTGAACAAAGATCCTATACGCTCGGCAGATCCTAGGCGCTCAGATTCTCCACGACTAGCAGTTTACGAAAACAATGTGTATGTAGTATGGGTCGACAAGACTGACATACTCCTCCGTGCAAGCACGGATAGTGGAGCTAGCTTTGGAGAAGCGATTAGCCTGAGCGACAATTCTGACGAGGCGGAGGATTTCCTCAGGCCGCATATTGCTGTGTATGATAACAGTGTGTATGCTGTATGGGTAGATAATAGGGATATACTCTTCCGCGCGAGTACAGATAATGGAGCCAACTTCGGAGAAGCAATTAATTTGAGTGCGGATAACAAGAATGCAACTGCACCGGGACGTTCCGATCTGCCAGACATAGCAGTACTTGGTACCAATGTATACATTGTATGGGTAAACTATGTTCCAGGGAACTATGATATTTTCTTCAGGTCTAGCACAGACAATGGAGCTAGTTTCGCTGATGCGATTGAACTTACCAACATTGCAGGCCTATCAGATTTGCCACATGTAGTGGTTTCTGAGAAAAATGTGAACGTGGTGTGGGATGATTATAATCTTGCTGAAGGTTTGGACATTTTCATAAGGACGAGCACGGATAACGGAGCTACTTTTGGCAATGCGATAAATCTAAACAGGAACACGGGGTATTCTACTGGTATACCTGTTGCAGTGTCGGGTAGTAATGTTTACTCAGTATCATCTATTGGAAACATCGACATATTCTTCAGGTCTAGCACAGACGGCGGAGCTAGTTTTGGCAAAGCAGTAAATCTGAGTAACAATCCTGCAGGTTCGTCTGATCCATCTATAGCACTGTCCGGAGACAACGTGTATGTTGTATGGGAAGATTACTCTCCCGGGAACGCCGACATATTTTTCATGACATTCCTCCCCACTGGCATTGAGGAAAGGCTTGAAACAATGGTGTTGTCAACGAACAACGGTTCCGTAAATATTGAAGTGATAATTGACACGGAGATCCTTCAAACAGCGGAACCAACGCAGTTTACACTAAAATTTCTTAATCCAGAATCGGGAGAGCCGTTGCAGGGTGTGAACTATTCTTTCATGATCACTGATGATAAGGGAAATAGTATAGTAAATAGAACTAACAAACATGCCCATGAAGGGATAGATACGCAAGTTGTTACCTTTGCAAATACTGGTTCGTTCACGCTGGCAGTAGATGTAGAAGGTCTTGGTATGGAGAAGCCATATGATTCAATGCGTAGCGGCAAGGCCACAACCCTGTTAACAGTAGTCCCGGAATTTCCCTTGGGAACTTTGGCGGTAATGGGTACTCTGATCGCTATAATGATAATACTAACGATAGGAAGGGTCCCAGTATTTCACTATAACATGCATTAACGACCGCACCCGAAATTGCTTCCTTTATTAAGAACCCCCCCCTCTAGTACTTTTACAGGCGGGCGTTTTCGCGTCATCACACCATGATACGTATCACCTGTATGTACCAGTGGTCTATTCAAATTAGATCGATCAGCGTATCGAAGCGTTCATGTTAACAAAAGAAAATGGATTAAAGCTACGGCGCCCAGTTATGCCCACAGTTTGAGCATATGAATTCAATGTCATCTTGTACTTTCTTTATCTTTATGCTTCCGTAGAAATCGCATTTTGGGCATTTGCCCGTAGTTGATCTTTGGTACGAAGAACGCTGAGGCACGTATCTCCTTCTTCTTGCCATACCATATGATTAACATCTACCAGCATAAAAGTATGTCCACATAAACCATGCATCATTCATCTTCATGTTTGATGAATGTAGCACGCTATACCTAAACTTTATAATTACTTCACGAGTCCTCAATAATGTATTGCGAAGGATAGTCATTGCTGGCATTGCAGCAATTATAGTAGTTGCAATAGCAGTAATTGCCGTTCTGCAATATTACGCACTAAGTAACCTGCAAGAGATCCAGTTCAGTCCCAGAAGTTTGGGCGCATTTGATATGGAGAACTATAGTTTGGGCATAGAGATAGATGCCTGCAATCCAACTGATTTTCCAACCGGCTTCGATAAAATCAGGTTCCAGCTTGACAACAGATCACAAGAATTTGCATCTATGACACTTCAGGGAGACACTCTCATGCCTGGGGAAGCAGTTACGCTTCGAGGAACACTACAGATTAGGTCAGAATCTGTGGAACACTTTTGGTGGAAGATTTACAACATATACACGTCATTCAATGAAGACAATTTAAGTTTGAAAGTGACCCTAGAGACCAGACTATTCGGTATTATACCAATCTCGGTCGACAGAGATTTTGATTATGATGAATTTGTATCACTACTAGTTGCACGACAAGCTACCCAGTTCTCTTGTGCATAACTTCTACATGGAAGCGATCACTCTGCTAACTGCTTTCAGAATAATATACTTCAAGCTTTACTTAGATTGCTAATCTAGCTTAATCACAAGGGAAATTTATATATTAATTACAGAATGAAGTGTTCTCAATGAGTACGGCTCTAGACGAAGTAATATCTGCTCTAAATAACATGAAAGAAACTGGCAAGGTTGATCAATCCATAACAACCAACTTGGATACACTGGCTAAAGTGTTTAAAGAAGCACAAGAAAAATGGTTAACATCACGCAATGCAAGGCTCGGCATTTTCTTTTACTATGCTGCGAGAAATGCTGCTCTGGTAGTTTCTAGAATGAAGGAAAGATTCCTTTCCGCAAATCAGGTCGATGGAAATGCGAAAATTGCTGATGAATCGCTTCAGGTAGTAGGCTTGGTACGAGAATTGTTTGATCTTACTAGAAACGAAAAAGCTGATGACGCTACTACCAAGTTGATCATCGAACGAGTCAAGACTCTTAGAAAGGTCGCGACCGATATTAAACTGGTACAAGTACAGGAGAAGGAATTGGAGGATGTTGACAAGCTCTTTAACTACTTGTCTAAGCTCAGAAAATAATACTCGCTAAGCTATGTTATCCCTTGTATGCTCAAGCACGTCCAGATATTTACTTGTCTGCTCTTCCGTAATGTCTGGTCTGAATTGTAGTATCCTTTTGACTATGTTATCCTGATCCAGCTGCTCTTCTCCGCAAACGTACAAAATCGATGATACAATCTCTAACTCTTGTTCGGTATATTTCGACAACTTCCGAAGGTGCCTCAAGGTCCTATCAACTAATGTTGGTGTGTTGACGGAATCAGTGACTTTGTTGGCAAGAGATTTACCATCCTCAGTTAAACTGTAGCAATAGAATCCTACCTCATTATCTGTGTCGATCAGTATAGATTCTTCAGACTCCTGCACCATGCCTTCGTTTATCCATTTATCAAGCTGAGAGTCCAACCACTCCGAATACGGACCGCGCGCAATAAACTTGAAATCCTTTATGGCATGCCATCCACACTCGTTCACTATGTAGACCAGTTTCTGTATCTGTGTTCTATCTGCTATCCTTGATAGACCGGAAAAAACTAGCAAGGGAACGGCAAGAGGATGCAGGTCATCTTGTTTTAGCTCCAACAGGGTCACCAAGTTATACTGTAGTTAAGATTTGGGTTTAACATTTTCCTGTTTTAACCTCTCTTCCTCTGCTAACTTCTCTATTTTTGCCTTCAATTCCTCGTCACTCATGTTTGTGTAGTCTATGCCACGTGATTTGGCTGCCTCTCTTAACTTGGCTCTATCAATATCACTCAAGCTGTAAGTGGGTTCTGCGGTTTTCTTGAGTTTTTTCTCTATGAATATCATAGCGACCACGTAAAGAAGAATCATTGGTCCAGCTACAAACCACATTGTGATTCCGCTACCGTCAGGTGTTATAACCGCGCCAAAGATGGCAATTATGACTACTGCCCATCGTAAGTTATCCCTCCAGAATCTGGGCTCAACCATTCCAGCTGCACTCACGGCCCACATTATTATTGGAAGCTCATACGAGAAACCAAATGCAATCAGGAATTGCATCACAAACGAAACGAACTCCGTTACGTTCAAGAGCGTACTAACGCCAAGCGACGTTCCATATTGATAAAGAAAACCAAGTATGAAAGGTATAGCGAAAAAGTAGGAGAACAAGCAGCCAGCTGCAAAAAGTGCAACCGCAGGGGCAGTAATCTTCTTTATCATGCCTTTCTCATTCTTATAAAGTCCAGGGGCTATGAACCCAGCCATCTCTCTAACTATGACTGGCATGGCCAACATTACTCCCAGCAAGATGGCAACATAAAACTGAGCAAAGAAAACTTCTCCGGGCTTTAGTTGCACAAGCGTAACATTTTCTGGAAGCAGCTCTTTCTGCATCTTGGCCATTAGCTGAATTGCTACGTTGTTAAGAGGATCAGGATACAGTATCGGAATTGTGTAACCGTTGATTTCATACATCTGTACGCCGAAAGCTACACAAACAGATGTGACTATTCCCACAGCGATAGCTATCTTGACTAGCCTGCCCCTCAGCTCTTGGAGATGCTCCATCAGAGGCCTTTCTCTATCCATTCTACGCTACAATTTACGTATCACATCTATATATTACGTCTTCTCACCGACAGAGAATGCACGAATGCTAGGTTGATCTTAGTAAGCTCATCAGCTTCTCTAGCTAAAAATTCTTATTCACCATTTCTAAACAGTAGTTACTTGATGACTGCTATTGTTCTGGCCGGCGGAAGAAGTACTAGAATGGGGAGAAGCAAGGCACTCATTCAAATCAAAGGCAAAGAAATGCTTGTTTGGGTGGTTGAGGGTTTGAAGCCATTAGTAAATGAGATCATAGTTGTTGCAAAAGACGAGTCTGCACAATCTTCATACAGGAAAATTGTACCTCATGATATAAAGATATTTACTGATGTTATGGAACTAGATGGACCACTTGTTGGGATGTACACTGCTTTTCTTGAAAGCAAATCAGAATATGCTTACGCTCATCCGATAGATTCACCTGTTATCAACAAAGGTGTGATACAGTATTTGTTTCAAAAGGCAGATGGCTATGATGCTTCAATAATAAAATGGGATGACGGTACCATAGAGCCCATGCATGCAGTGTACAACGTCAGAACTGGCCTCGCTGAAGCAAAACGGGCGCTAGATCGCGGAGACACTAGCGCTAAAGTTCTGGCAAGCAAACTTGAAAACGTAAATTATATTCCTGTTGATAACTTGCGCAAGTTCGATGACAAATTAGTATCACTGCTCAATGTTAATACACCTCAGGAATTGGATAGTATTGCAAGTTTTCTGTAACCATAACCCATAATTTCTGGCGTTCAATGGTCGGAACTTTTAAAAGTCCGCTAGTGACAGAATGAATAGTGCCACATTAATGGTTGATTCAGTTATCAAATATCGTCTAATTCATTATTCGGTTGACAATCCTCGACTAGGAGAAGAACGTCCATGAGTCATGCATTGGTAATATTCAATGCAGGCAAGAAGGATTCCATGACAGAGGCATTGATAAAAGCAATTGTTGATGCAAGCATAACAGATCAAACGCTGTTAGTGGAAGACGCATCACAGGTAAGTAATGTAAAGGTCGATAGTGCAATAATATGCTACTTTGAACAAACAGTGCCTGTATTCCAGAGCAAAGATGCGCTAGAGCGCAATGGCACTCATCCACTAGCAATTGAATTGATAGATCTGAATCTATTATTACGTTTATCAACGAAAGATGTTCACTCATGTGTAATTGCAGGTTTACGTGCGGTTGCCAAGAAACTGAAAGGCTCCATGACGGAAAAAACCACAGAATCACTCGTGCCTACGCATGGAACCAATTTTAGCAAAAGAGATTTGGTGAGGTATATGTCAAAAGGGTTCAAGACCTATAGACAATTTCCTATGGTCGAAGATTCTTGTTTTGCTAAACATGGTTGTGCGTCTTGCATGAACGCGTGTCCGTATTCAGCAATAACGCTCGATGGTGAAAGTGTGAAGGTCTCACAGACAAAATGTGTGGAATGTGGACTTTGCGCTGTAGCATGCCCTGAGTATTACATACAAGTGCCTACATTTCTTGAGCAAGTGCAAGAGATAATGATAAGCTCACTCGCTGAATCACTCAAGGGTAAAGATGCAACTGTGTTGCTAACTTGCAGATATGGATTCAGGATGCTGGAAGGAAACGTTCGGGATCATAAGGGCAGAGATTTCGTACCGATAGAGATTCCTTGTGTAGGTGGCTTCAGTCACTTGGCATTGATGAAAGCTAGACAGAAAGGATTGAAGATAAAACTTGTATGCCCAGAAAAAACGTGCAAGGCCAGGGAAGGTGCAGAACAGTATGCACAAATTACTTCAGGTATGTTTCCAGACTGCAAGGAAATTGCCGTTACCGATGGTCTTGATCTAGATAACTTGGATACAACACCTCCAAAGATAAGTCCGCAAAAAATTGAGTTTGAAGGAAGTAAACGAGAAATTTTGTCAAAGTATCTTGGAATTAATGATGAGAACAGGTCATCATTGAAGCACGGTAAGCTGTCATTCTTCAAGGCTATAGTTGACCAATCTAAATGCAATATGTGCGGCGCGTGCGCAAAAACATGCGTGCCTGAAGCATTGAAGATTGAAAATGTTAACGGGAGGGATACGTTACAGTTCGAGCATTCGAAATGCACAGCTTGTATGGGATGCGAACGCGTTTGCCAGCCCAATGCCATCAAGATAGTCAGAGAGTTGGACTTTAGTTTAATCGGTAGAAAAGTTAAGCTGATGGAAGATATGAGCAAATGCAGCATGTGCGGCAAGACCATGGATCCGAATATTGATAAGCCTCAAGAAATATCTTCAGATGATAGCAGTCCCGAAATGGCAAATTGCTGCGAAGACTGCAGGAAAAGCTTATTGGCTTGGAGATGAATGGTGAAACATGAGTTGTGAATTACCTAATTCAAAAGATCATCATAAGGATCATGGTCCTAAGAAACACATAGCTGTAGAACTAGCCCTCAAGAAATTTCTCTCTACATTTGAAAGATCAAAAACGTCATCTCCTACAGAATATGTTAGCCTACAGAGTGCTCAGAACAGAGTTCTGGCAGATGATCTTGCAAGTAATGTAGACATGCCTCCGTTTGTTAGGGCAGCGATGGATGGTTATGCTATACAAGCAAATGATGTAAAAAATGCGTCAAGAGAAAATCCTGTCAGACTTGATGTTATTGGCAGGGTCACTGCAGGTCAAGACGTACAATACAAAGTTGTGCCGGGAAAAGCAGTGGCAATAGCTACCGGGGCGAGGATCCCGAAAGGCGCGGATGCTGTAGTAATGGTCGAGCATACAGAGCTGGAAAATGGCAAAGTCAAGATCTTCAGGGAAATAGATCACGGCAGAAATGTAGCGTTGAAGGGTGAGGATGTAAAGAAAGGACAGGTTTTACTCAAGAAAGGAACTTGGCTTACCCCGCAGGACATAGGCATCATTGCATCAGTTGGTATTAGCAAAGTTCGAGTTTTTAAGAAGCCTAGAGTTGCGGTTTTTGCAACCGGTACCGAACTTGCAGAGCCAGGATCTAAACGCGATGACACTGCGATATTTGAGAGCAACAGACACATGATTTCATGCATGGTGAGAGAATATGGGGGAGAAGTGGTTGATTTTGGAATATGTGAAGATGACAAGGATCGGATATTTTCAAAATTGAAACAGGGCCTAAAGTACGACATGATAGTTGTTTCTGGTGGTACATCGGTTGGCGAAATGGACTATGTACCAAATTTGATAAACAGCTTGGGAAAACCTGGACTTATTGTTCATGGAGTTGCAATGCGACCTGGATCGCCAACAGGACTTGCAGTGGTTAATGGAAAACCAATAATTCTCAGCCCAGGTTATCCAGTATCAGCGTTTGTTGCGTTCTATAGCTTTGGAAGACCTTTATTACTGAAGATGTTAAAAACTGAAGGACCTCCTGGCGCAAGGTTAATTGCTAGGATGGGAGGCAGTATAAATATGCATGACGAGATGCGTACCTTTGTGCGTGTAAAGGTGCAGAGACGCAACGGAACCTATTATGCTGATCCAGTTAGCGCATCGGGAGCAAGTCTGCTTTCAACATTGACTAATTCTAATGGTATCGTTATAGTTGATAACAAAGACAAGTTGGACAAGGACGAAGAGGTAGAAGTTATACCGTTAAGGAATATAGTTGGAGTTTGAGGAGAGCTTTGCAAAATCAGCTCGTTGATAGTTTTGGTAGGATTGGAAGAAAGCTAAGGATCTCTGTTACGGATAGGTGTAATATGCGTTGCATCTATTGCATGCCGGAAAACAATACCGAATGGTTTGAACAGGCAGATGTATTAAGTTACGAAGAGCTAGTCAGACTAACTAGGATCTTTGTTGACCTAGGTATAGAGAAGGTAAGGGTTACAGGGGGAGAACCAACTGTTAGAAGAGAAATAGAGAAGCTGATCAATGAACTTTCAAAGATTGACGGAATCAGGGCAATCAGTATGACAACAAACGGTCTTTTGTTGCGCGACAAGGTCAGGGTGCTAAAGGAAGCTGGGCTAGGAAGTGTAAACATCAGTCTTGATACTTTCAAGGCTGACAGGTTCAAAGCAATGGGCGGTGTAGATGGCGTTGACAAAGTTTTAGGTTCGATAAAAGCAGCTGCTGATGTCGGTCTGAAAGTAAAGATCAATACGGTTGTTATGAGGGGGTGGAATGACGATGAAGTTACTGATTTTGCAAAATTTGCGCGGGAGACAGGACACGCGGTAAGGTTCATCGAGTTTATGCCACTAGACGGCACGGGCATCTGGGCACCAGATCTTGTTTATAGTAAGAAGGAGATGATCGATCAGATAAACAAGAACGTAAACGAGCTTGTTCCTCTCAATAATGATATTTCAGAGCCTGCAATGCTTTACGGATTTGCCGATGGCAAAGGTACGGTTGGTTTCATTCCTTCGATGACGGAACCGTTTTGCGGGTATTGCGACAGAGTACGAATAACTGCTGACGGTAGATTCCTAACTTGCTTGTTTGAAAATCCGGGTTATGATATCAAGAGCCTACTGCGAGCAGGGAAATCTGATAACGAGATTAAGAACTATCTTCTGGAATGCATAAAGAAGAAGCCCGAAGGCATAATAAGCATCATAAGGGCCAACGCGTTAAGACCAACGATAAATATCATGCACAAAATAGGTGGATAAAGATGAGCAAGGAGAAACTTGATCTAGCCAGCGTTAAAGTGAAACTATTCGCATCATCTAGGGAACTTGTGGGCGAGAACGAGGTAAGAATTAGTTTGGCAGATAAAACCACGGTAGGTAACCTTAGGAAGAAGATTGTTGAAATGTACCCAGCACTTTCAAAGATCACGTTTGTAGTTGCCGTCAACCATAAGGTTTCTGATGATTCAGCAGTCATTAATAGTTCAGACGAAGTGGCTGTTCTGCCACCAGTTAGCGGGGGTTAGCTATGATAACTATAACCAAAGACCCGATCGATTTATGCAACATTATGGTACTCACCAAAGAAAAGTCAGCAGGCGGACAGGTATTGTTCATTGGAAGCGTTAGAGACCATAATGAAAAAGGTTCTGTTTCTGAGATCTATTATGAAGCATACAAGGAGATGGCAGAGGCAAAGATGGCAGAAATCGAAAACGAGGTCGTGAAGAGATGGCCCATAAAGAAGTTTGTAGCAATTCATAGAATAGGTAATCTGAAGGTTGGTGAGCCTAGTGTTGCAGTTGGAGTCTCTTCAGAACATCGAAAGGAAGCTTTTGAAGCATGCAAGTATGCGATCGATGAAATAAAGACAAGGGTGCCAATATGGAAGAAAGAAGTATCAGAATCAGGCATAGCTTGGGTAGAAGGCGTTTCTGCTAAAAAGTGACCGCAATGGTGGGCATGTTTGATGTTGGCGACAAGCCAGAGACGTTGAGAACGGCAGTTGCCCAAGCGATTGTTAAAGTGGAACCAGCAACGATAACGTTAATTAAGGAAGGCAAATCTCCAAAGGGCAACATTATTGACGCTGCAAGGCTTGCCGCGACGGCGGGAGCAAAGAAGACCTGGGATCTATTACCATACTGTCATCCCATACCAATAGACAGCATCAAGGTTGATGTGTTGTTGAAAGAACAATCCATAGAGATTACTGTCGATGTGAAAAATACGGCTAAGACAGGAGTAGAGATGGAGGCGCTGACTGGCGCTTGTATCGGAGCACTGACAGTTTACGATATGCTAAAACCCGTAGATGAAACGTTATCAATAGAATCAGTTAAGCTCTTGAACAAGCGCGGAGGTCTCAAGACCTTCTTTGAAAGATTCGATAAGGGATTAAAGGCTGCTGTGCTGGTTATGAGCGACTCTAGAGGAGAGAAAGAAGATCAGTCTGGTAAGGTTGTTATCGATAGACTCGTTAAGAACGGGTTTGAAGTTGTTGAATATAAAGTGATACCAGATGAAGTTGATCTCATTGAATCCGAGCTCAAGAGATTTTGTGATGAATTGAAAGTTGATATTATTTTAACTAGCGGTGGAACTGGACTAGGTCCGCGTGATGTAACTCCAGAAGCAACTAGGAAGGTCATAGAAAAGGAGGTAAGCGGAGTAGCTGAAATACTTAGAGCCTATGGACAGAAAAGGACACCTTTATCAATGCTTTCTAGGGGAGTTGCTGGAGTTAGAGGAACTACGGTAATTGTAAATCTTCCAGGAAGTGTGCGGGCGGTTTCAGAATCCTTAGATTCACTATTCCCAGGAATACTCCATATCTATAAGATGCTCGGGGGATACGGACACTAGTAGCAACACCTGGTGTCTAGTTACCTAATTATGGATAATTCATAAAAAGATTCTCGTGTATTTCCTAGATAGATCTGTTTTCATGCGCATCTCCGTAAATAACAAATTCACTCAATATCTTCAGAATTGTCATTTATCATGCTGACTGCCAGTTTTAATATGGGGGTAGAACCGTATTATATGTGGCAGGAAACACCGTCAAGTGCAAAACCTGTGGAAAAGATATTCCCGAGGAAGACATTGTCATGCATAAGGTAAAAGCACATGGCGATGTTAGTGCGATTCAGTATTTGAGTGAGGAAAAAAAGGAAAGTACGTTAAAGAAGGTAATTGTGAGAAACCTGTACTTATCTGGCATACCTATTGATATGATTGCTATGCAAGTTGATATGGATGTACCATCAGTGATGAATATTATATCAGAAATTTCACAGTGGGTAGCTTAGTAGAATTAGTTTGATGCTTTTGTTATTAATAAACGCAAAATTTTAGCTGCTAATCAGTATTTTTGTTTATGAGCCTTTTCATAAATCATATATCTTATTATTAATGAACCCTTCATGGTGCATACGATGGCTGAATCTGCAAAGTACGAAGCAACCAGTTTCGTAGACAGTTTGGATACTGGTAAGCACGTTGTGCTATTTTATGAGAGGTTTGAGTATGGATTAATGCTTCAGTTACAGTTCATGAAGAATGGGTTGTTGAAGGGAGAACATTGTGTCTATGGAACGCATGGAGATCCCACATATATTGAAAATCAGATGGCGTACAGTGGAATTAATGTTGAAGAGTTCAGAAGAAAAAACCTACTGCACATTTATGGCATTCCAAACGCTATGGATGATCCAGAAGGGCCCTTAAAGGGTGCTGAAAAGATTACAAAGAAAATACTGGCCGATTCAAAACCTCCGTTCAGAGTAGTATCATTGTTTATTCCTGAAGTAAATACAGAGGCAGAGATGCAAGCTCAGCTAGATATAGAACGCAATCTTCATGCATCGTTCAGTGACCTTCAGTGTTCTTGGCTTTGTCCCTATGACCCTGATAAGATAGAAAACAGCATGAAGGAGAAATTCATGGATGGTCTGATGCGTAGCCATCATGCCGTAGTTTCTATTTCAAATTCTGGAGCTGGTATAGCTTTCAACATTATTAGATGATTTTTTGGAGTGTAAGATAAATAAGCAACTAGACATATGTTGGTTGGCATGCTGGACAAAGTTAAGGTCAATACAGCATTTGAGTTACTGGACGCATTGATCGACAACCTTGTTCCCATAGATCGTTCACGCTTTATTTCGTTCAAGGATACTTACATTTATCCCGAGCCTCTTCGCTGCAGCAAGCAGATCATCTATCGCGGTGATGAGTATACTGATTTTGATACTGATGCAATGGTTCATGTAAATCTTCCCGAGCAGCTTTACATGTACCAAAAGATAGCCGAGAAACATGGAATAAAGGCAAGACATGGAACAATGAGGGAAAATCTTGAAGTTTCTTATTCCGATACAACCAAAGAATACAAGGAAAAAGTTCTTCGTTTCTGGTTATACAACGGTTATGTAATTAGAAGATTTAACAAGGCATACGAAGTTAGCAGGGCCTTGGGTATTGAATATAGAGAGACGAGATCAGTAGATATAATGTGCGAAAGAGAGGGCAACCTAATCGAGGTTGAAGGAGTTTCCATAAATCACGTGCCTGTTATCAAGCTGGGACAGTCTTTGCAGGCAGCAATACCAACTATCGAAGGATTTTACAGTGAATTTGCTGGAGTAATACCTGTGGACGCGGAACTAGGACCCAGAACTGAAAAAAGCAAAGGGGGCTTTGGCCATCTCTATTTTGACAAAAATGGTTTGTCCGCAGTCGGGTCCTTTTGGGATCCCGGAGTGGGTACTTTCTCTAGTTATGCATACGAACCTACACGCGGTGTTCGTGATGTTGCTGTTGGATTGTGGACTGACGAAAATCCAAAAAAGTGAGCATGGTGAGAATAGACTATGGAAGATAGCTCGGTTATCAGTTCTTTTGTGATTGGTATAGGTATATTGAACGATCCGAGCGGCATTGCTCTGGATTCTCTGGGTAATGTTTACGTCACCGATACATCATATGGTATCATACAGAAGTTCAGCAATGAAGGGAAGTTCCTCACAAAGTGGGGCGCATTTGGAATAGGCGATGGTGAGTTCAGATTTCCTAGCGGGATTGTAGTAGATTCTTCGGACAATCTTTATGTTGCTGATACTGACAATCGTCGGATCCAGAAACTTACTGGTGAGGGAAAATTCATCACAAAGTGGGGAACTGCGAAGGGTGATGGTGAATTGAGTGATCCACACGGCATTGCAATCGATTCTTCAGGCAATGTTTATGTCGTTGATTCCAGTGTTGATCGAATCCAGAAGTTCAGCAGTGACGGCAAGTTCCTCACAAAGTGGGGCTCTCAAGGCAATGGTGATGGTCAGTTTCTCTCTCCGAGCGGTGTTGCTATAGATTCCTTGGGCAATGTTTACGTTACCGACTCGAGCAACACTCGAATCCAGAAGTTCAGCAGTGACGGTAAGTTCCTCACAAAGTGGGGTTCCAAGGGGATCAATGATGGAGAATTCAGATTTCCTAGTGGGATCGTCATAGACCGCTCTGATAACGTTTACGTTGTGGACATAACCAGCAACTGCATACAGAAATTCACCAGCGATGGAAAGTTCCTCACAAAGTGGGGCTCCAGAGGTAGTGCAGAGAAGCAGTTGAACTCCCCGCATGGTATAGCGATCGATTCTTCAGGCAAGGTTTACGTCGCCGATTCCAACAATCATCGAGTTCAGGTCTTTCGATTTTCGGTTTCTTCGCGAACTATCTGAGGCGAAGTTGCTTTGAATATGGCATAGATAAACTCACCATTCTTAATGTCAAGATCTTTTCGCGCCTCTTCTGTGACTCTCGCTCTCAAGTGCAACGAGTTACTGCGAAGATGCATATCTGCTATGCCGGCTTCTTGGACCCAACTAACCACTTCAGCTCTTATTACGTTTCTTGCACTGGTTTTAACGGCCTCCTTTGCAATTATGATATCCTCCGGTCTAACCAATATACCAACTCTAGATCCTGAACCATATTCTCCCAATGTCTCCAGCAAATGTGATCCTACCTTGATAACTGTGAATCCGCCCTTGGATTCTACGACCTTACCCTCTATGTAGTTAGAACCAGCCGAGATCTCTGACGCAAATCCTGAAGCGTTTGATTCCAAGATCGTTTCAAGTCTTGCTGTTTTTTCTATCATACCTTCATGTAATACTGCCACAGAGTCAGCAAGAGCATATACATCGTCCTCGAAATGAGTTACGTAGATCACTGGAACGCCTTGCTTTCTGAGAATTCTCCTCAGCTCCAGCCGCAGCTTTCTTCTTGTAGGAGGATCTAAATGTGCTAGAGGTTCGTCTAGTAGTATGATCGTCGGTTCTACAGCGAGCATTCTTGCTAGGGAAATTTTCTGCATCTCTCCTCCGCTTAAGCCCTGAACTCTGCGATCTGAAAGGTGTGAAATTCCAAGTTCGTCCAAGAGTTTCTTAACATGAAGACTCTTTTCTTTTCTCTTTACCTTCGGAAGACCAAAGATAATGTTTTCGTAGACATTCAGATGCGGAAATAAGCTTGGAGTTTGGAAGACGTAACCGACTCTCCTGGATTCTACCGGTACATTGGTAATGTCTGAACCGTCTAGTATTACTGATCCTGCATCAGGATTTGCCATCCCAGCAATCAGGTTGAGTATAGTAGTTTTCCCGCTGCCGGTAGGACCAATCAGCACCAAGACCTCGTTATCGATCTTCAGATTGAAGGGCCCCAGTTTAAAATCAGTGAAATTCTTCATTATGTTAACGAGTTCTAATCCCATCGAATCACCAGCCCAACCTCAATCCGCCTTTATTTACAATGGAAAAAGCAGCTAATACCATGAACGACAGAAGAATGACCAGCAGTATACCAGGAACAGTTTGTTCAAGCCCTCCAATTGCGTTATCTTCGAAGATCTGTATGGATATAGTATGAGGGTTATAGGCCAACATCATGGTAGCTCCTAGCTCTCCTACAGCTCTGACCCATGACATGATTATCCCCGCCATTACTCCTGTCTTTGCAAGTGGAAGTGTAACATGCAGAAATGTTTGAAATCTGCTCTTCCCGAGAACTCTAGAAACTTTTTCATAAGATTGATCGACAGATTCGAACGCTGATTGAGACAAGAGGATCATGAAGGGAGAAGAGATGTAGATCTGGGCGATAATGACACCTAAAGGCGACTGGGTGAACTCCAAGGAGAATGATTTTCCTAGAGGAGTATAAGGACCAAATATTCCTAAGAGTAATGCACCGCTTGCTAGGGGTGGGATCACTAGAGGAAGGATTACAACAAGCCTCAGCAGAAGCTTGCCCCGAAAATCATATCTTGCTAGCGTGTACGCAAGCGGTATCCCGAATACTGCAAGAAGAAGAGTTGAGATCGTTGCAGTGGCCAAGCTGAGTAAGAACGCACTGCCGACCTGAGGTCTTGTAATAGACTCCAGAAGTGTTGCAGGATCTGTGATGGTAACGATGTTGACAATAGGGTAGGCTATGTATGCAACCAGAGCTCCCGCTAAAATCAAGAATAAAATACCGAATCCCGTGCCCCTCGTCCTCGAAATGCCTGACGATTCTTTTTGCATCGATATTAATCTCCAACAATATCAATTATGGCAGAGGGAATTTCTTCAAGGTCACCCTCTGCTTCAATGGTAATAGGATACAACCCATCGCGCTCAAGCACGCTCGCGCCTTTCTCAGAGAGCAAGAATTTCATGAAAGCTATAGCGCCATCAAGATACTTGCTTGTTTCTGGTATAGTAATGCAGAATGGGATAATATCTCCATAAACTGTTACACTTGAACCTAGAGTGTATGAAGCCTCTTTGTAAAAGTTGGAGAACGAGGGATCGCTAAGATTGATCTCCTTCGGCAGTATGATATATGGAAGCCCTCGCGCCACAGCTTCATGTTTGTAAGCAGCAGCGGCATCGATCTGACCCTGCTGCAACGCGGTCTTCAGTGTCTCTTCTGGTAGGATCTGTTCAGGATTTCTATCAGCACCTAGGATCCTGTCCTTGATCGTTGGATCTTTATAATGCATGTTAGCAAGCTTGGCAACAATGATAGTATAGTACCCCTTTGGATCCAGCTCAGGATCAGTCCTTCTGAACTTTAGACCGTCCTCGGAAAGAACCTCGTACCACAATAGTTCTCCTTTTCTAGCCTTCTCCAAATCGTCAAAGAAAGGACTATTGGGTGTGTAAGCTATTACAACTTCAGCGGTAGCAAATTTCACTAACCAATGAGCTAAAGCAGGTTTGTTGTCCATCAGCCTCTTGATAGGGACAGTGCCTGCACTTACGAAGATATCAGGACGCCTTTGCTGATCAATTATCATATTTGCTAGCTGTACAGAACCTTTGCCTTCGCCGATGTAAGTATAACCAGTCTCACTTTGAAACGACGGCCCAAGAGTGTTCTCGAATGTTTTTACTAAAGAACCTGCATACATTACGAAGACCTCACCTCTGGGAGATGCTTGTGAGTATTGTTCCGTTATAAACAATATACTTGCAATCGCTGATAATGCTACAACTATAGATACTGTAATTACACCCTTAGTCAAGGCTGATATTTCCTCCAAGCATGCATTGTTATGAACTATTGTTCATAACGCAACGCATAAATACATTTCGCTATAAGATTACATAGCGAGAATTGAGAAGATTCATTTCAGAGCCAAGAGTTTGGGTAAAACTTGACAAAGGCCTTCGGGTAGATCCACAGACCTTGGAACTACTGAGCCTAATTGGAGAAAAACAATCCATATCACATGCAGCTAAAGCGATGTCGATATCGTTTCGTCATGCGTGGAATTTGATAGGCAAGTTAGAGAAGCAACTAGGAACGAAAGTTCTCTTGAGATCAAGGGGCGGCAAGGGAGGAGGTGGACTTGTAACATTAAGCAAGAAGGGTTCTGACATAGTTAGAGAGTATCAGAGGGTCACCAAGGGCATAAAGGGAGTAGTAAAAGATGAAGGGTTTTGGGAAGCGTTGGGTCTTAAGATTAGCGCCAGAAATAAGATTGTAGGCAAGGTTACGAAGATCAAAAAAGATTCTGTGGTAGCGCATGTTGAGATCAAATGCTCTACACCTATAAGCATAGTTTCGCTGATAACAAGTGACGCGGCTAACGATCTGGAACTTAAGGTTGGGGACAAGGTCACGGCGATAGTAAAGGCAACAGAGGTACTGATTGCAAAGTAGCGTGCTGAATACCGCAAGGTTGAATATTGGCTAGAGAGTCATAGAAATTATGAGTCAAGGCCAGGGTCAGAACCCGAGCAGCGAGCAGTCAGTCAGTCAAGCACCGATGCGTTCTTTCGCATTCGGTAGATCTGGTTCTGACGATGGACGATTCGGTCAGCCTTTTGGTATAGCTGTTGATAAGGAAGGCAACATATACGTTGCCGATACGAGGAATAATCGTATACAGAAATTCGATCCAACTGGTAAGCTACTCCTAAAATTTGGCGATATCGGTTCTGGCGACGGTCAGTTTAACAGCCCTCACGGTGTAGCAGTGGACAAAGAAGGCAGCATTTACGTCGCTGACACAAAAAATTCTCGAGTACAGAAATTCGATCCAACAGGTAAATTCCTTCTCAAATTTGGTGGTGCTGGTGATATACAGTTTAGTCAGCCAAACTGTGTGGCATTGGACAAAGAAGGTAACGTCTACATTAATGACATAAACAATCATTGTATTAGAAAGTTCGACTCAACAGGTAAATTCATTTTCAAGTTCGGCAGCGGTGGTTATGTTCCAGGTCAGTTTAGTTCTCCTGTTGGATTGGCACTTGATGTTGAAAACAATGTTTACGTTGTAGATGCGAACAATAACTGCGTCCAGAAATTCGACTCTACGGGCAAATTCCTAGCGATAATAGGTACTCTGGGCTCTGATGAAGGCCAGTTTAACTTTCCACGCGGTGTAGCATTAGACAAAGAAGGAAATATCTACGTTGCCGACACGTACAACAATCGTATACAGAAATTCGATCCAACAGGTAAATTCCTTCTCAGATTAGGTACCATGGGCTCCAAAGAGGGCGAGTTTAGTTTTCCGCGTGGTGTAGCTGTAAGTAGCACTGGTAGTGTTATAGTCGCTGATTCAGGTAACAATCGTATTCAGGTGCTTGGAACTTCCTTGCCAGAGGCTGTTACTGTTGATGCAGCGGAGGAAAAATCAGAAGAAGAGTCCCAGCTTTGTGCCAAATGCAAGGAAAATAAGATCGACCGTCAGTGTGAGTATTGTGGGGTGGGTATTTGCAATATTGACTATCAAGGTCATTTGGCATTTGACCACGGTGTTCAGCCCTGACAGTTAGAATCGGATGCTAGTTCACTAGTTAGTTTAGACATGATTTCTTGCAGAGGTCTAAAAGTAAAAATTTATCTAGTACCAACTCGGTAGTGCAGGCAGTAACATGATACAGAATCATGGGTTGGGTAAGACGCGCATAGGGAAGATTGTAAAGGTGTTGTTCGGCATTTCAGTGATTTCTATGCTGGGATTTTCAACTACGCTGATTTCGGCCAATGCGGTGGACTCTTATGCTTACGTTGTCGCTAGTCCAAATGTAGTGGAAGAGGGTCAGACAACTACTTTGACTTTGATAGGATACATATACGAAGATGGTAAGTATAACATCTCTGTAGAGTTTATGGACACAGATATGTTTGAAGATGCTCATCAAGCAGTGGATCACCTGTGGACAGCTCCAATAACTCCAGATGTATCAGTTGGTACATGTACAACTTCCGTTACCGTTAAAACAGCAGCTAGATTCGAGTGCTCAGTAGATGTGATACCTAGCGATCTAATGAAAGGAGAAACTGAAGCTGAGGCTGATTGGACGGAATTTTATGCAATGGTATCTATAAACGGCGAGGAAATGAAGACTGGCGGACTTGAGCTCGTATACTGTTCGTATTGTAGCACTGACATTAACATAAGACCAGAAAAAAGCTCGTAAGCATCTTATTAAAGGACTAACCGGTATTAGCGGCCTAGTGAAGATCACTGACGAGAACGTATCTTTTGAAAGTAGTTATGGGGCATTGGATAACGAAGAGTAAATCTTGAACGCGTGCCAACATCATTTTTGATAAAACATAATACGTTAGTGTGTGTTTTAAGAACAAAGTCATTCCTAGGAACTCCCTTGAACTTGATTACTTTCGATAAATCAGTTTCCTGGTTTTGATGTTGCTTTGCTTATGGCGTCCTTCAGCTGTTGATCACTTAACCCTTCAGTTTCTAACCCCAATGACTCGGCCGCCTTTACGAGTTTCGAATGATCGTCTGAAGAATTCAGCAGCTCCTTTGCTTCTTTAGTACCTTGGATCTTGCCTTTCTCGAATTCACCTTGAGCCTTTCCCAAAGATCTGGCAAGTTCTGGTATCTTCTTGGCTCCAAAGATCACTATACCACCTATGACAATCAACCATATCCACTCCATTCCCATGACAAAAAGAGGAATCATTTCTGTGACCATGCAACTTCTATTTTAATTTCGTCCTTTGTTACTTATATCCATTGCGATCTCTAGATTGTAGGTTCGTGTGATAAACCATGATTTCAGGATCATCAGCGTACTAAGCAGCCTAATCCGTGCGTATTTTCACTATAAATACTCAAGTGCAAATATTTGAACGTGATTTATAATTATTGCAAAATAGGATCATAAACAGGAGTTTGAAAGCTACAAATGAATACAGAAAAAACAGCGTTATAAAAAATTTATATATTTGCCATTCGAATAACCTGATGAGGACGTAGGGTATATGGCAAGGGATAATCTCTATTGATGGAAGTTACTAGAAGAGACTTCCTGAAAATTGCTGGTGCATCTGGTGTTGGACTAGCAGCTCTCGGTACAGGCGCGAGCTCTGGTTTGAAACTCTTCGAGCCAACAAAAGCTACCAAAGTTCAGAATCCAATCGAGTCTTATCCTGATAGAAGTTGGGAAGAAGTTTATAGAAATATTTACAGATTTGACCGTGAATTCCGTTTTAACTGTACGCCAAATGATACTCACAACTGCAGGTTGACAGCTGCTGTAAGAAACGGAATTATTACAAGAGTTGAGCAGTCTTATGATCATCAAAAGTACAGAGATGTTTATGGAAACGTTGCAACAGCTGCATGGAATCCTAGAGGTTGCCTAAAGGGTTACGCTATCACTAGACGTGTTTATGGTCCTTACAGAATTAAAGCACCTATGGTGCGAAAAGGCTGGCTTGATTGGGTCAATGCAGGTTATCCCGATCCAAGACAGCCAGAGAATCAAGAGAAATATTTCCAAAGGGGTAAAGATTCGTGGGTGAAGATGACGTATGAGGAAGCAGCTGAAGTAGTTGCAAGGACACTTTTGCATGTAGCCAAGAAATATTCTGGAGAGGAAGGAGCTCAACGACTCAGAGAAGAAGGTTATCCGGAAGAAATGATAGAGTCAATGAAAGGTAATTGGGCGATACACCACCCAACAGAGACGGATACAATAGCTGGTGTTCAGACATTCAAGTTCCGTCCAGGCATGCCAATGCTGGGCGGTTCTGCAAAGATAGGGCATATTAGAACCGCCAACGTTATGGCTTTGCTTGATCAACACATACGTGGTGTTCCACCTGAGCAAGCTAGAGGAGCAAGATACTGGTCGAACTATACTTGGCACGGCGACCTTGACCCAGGCACTCCTCTGGTAACTGGAATACAGACATTTGACCCAGAATTTTCTGATCACAGAAATGCTAAATTGTATGTACTTGTTGGTAAGAACTTTATTGAGAACAAGATGCCCGAAGCGCACTGGATGACTGAAATAATCGAAAGAGGTGGCAAGATAGTCGTAGTGTCACCCGAGATGAGTCCATCCGCGTCAAAGGCTAATTATTGGTTGACTGTCCGTCCAGGATCTGATGTGGCTTTATTCATGGGAATTTGCAATGTAATAATTCAGGAGAAACTTTACGATGAACCATTCGTCAAGAGGTTCACAGACTTCCCGTTGCTTGTTAGAGGAGACACACTAAAGCTCCTGCATGCAAGCGACATAATTAAAGGCTATAAGAACAAGACACTTGAGAACCTCGGTCCTCAAGTTATATTGCCGGAATTAAGGGAGAAGTGGGGCGACCGCGTTGTTTGGGACAGAGTAACCAACAAGCCTGCAGTGGTCACTAGGGATGATGTCGGTGCATGGTTTGATAAACTTGGCGTTGACCCAGCATTAGAGGGTACGTTCAAGGTGAAGTTAGTAGACGGCAAAGAGATCGATGTCAAGACAGTATTCCAATTATACAAAGAGCTTTGTTCAGAGTATGATGTTGATAAAACAGCAGAGATGAGTGGAACTCCAGCACATCTAATCCCAAGACTTGCTAGGGACTTTGGCACCATAAAGCCTGTCCAGATCCACACTGGTGAAGGCACAAACCACTACTTCCACAATGATCAGAAGGATAGAGTTCTTTGGATGGTTTTAGCATTAACAGGTAATGTCGGAAAACCAGGAGCAAACTATGGTCACTGGGCTGGCACATATAGAACATCATCTGTAGGTACGGGATTTGCACCTTGGGTTGTCGAAGATCCCTTCAACATAACACTAGATCCAACAGTTGACGGTAGGGAAATCAAGGTACACAGGTACGCCCACAAGGAAGAGATACAGTACTGGAACTATTCGTCAGTAACTACGGGACAGACAGAGGGGCCGCTGGTTGTCAATACGCCAAAATATGGAAGAAAGGTGTTCACAGGAAAAACTCACATGCCAGCACCAACGAAGGTCGAGTGGCACGTAAACGCAAACACGTTTAACAACTCAAAGTGGGCTTACAATGTTTTGTTCAACCAATATCCACACGAGGAGATGATTATTTACAACGACTGGGAGTGGACTGGTAGCTGTGAATATGCTGATGTTGTGTTCCCTGTATCCTCATGGGTAGAGATCTCACAACCTGAGTGGGCTACATCAAACTCGAATCCATTTGTATTCATATGGAGAGGTGGTATTCCTCCACTCTTCAACACGGTAGGAGATAACGAGATTTACGCTATGGTCTCTGATAAACTCGCAGAGCTAACAGGAGACCAGAGATTTAATGACTACTGGAAATTTATTAAGGAGGATAGAAGTGAGGTTTACATCCAGCGAGTGTTTGACGCTGCAGTCAATCTTAGAGGCTATAACGTAAATGACATCTTAGACTCGGATGTTGGTTGGTTCGTGATGTACAGAACGTATCCGAGAGTTCCAGGGTGGGAAGAGATCAACGAAAGCAAGCCGTTCTATAACAAGAGCGGAAGACTGGAGTTGTATAGGGACGAGCCCGAGTTCATAGAGTATGGAGAGAACATGGTAGTCTTCAGGGAACCACCGGAGGCGACTCCACATCTTCCTAATGTGATTGTTGCTGAGCATCCATGGATAAGACCCGATGATTATGGTATATCACCTGCCTCTACCGACATGGATGAGATACAGGTTAGGAACATAAAGATGGGTTGGGACAAGGTGAAGAATACTGTTAGTCCGCTGTGGGAGCAAGGATACAGGTTCTACGTCTTGACACCAAAGTCTCGTTACACGGTTCACTCATCATGGGGTGTCGCAGACTGGCTGCTTATTTGGGAGAACAACTATGGTGATCCATTGAGACATGATAAAAGAACTCCAGGTATCGGTGAGCATCAGCTGCACATTAATCCTGATGCTGCAAAGGAACTTGGAATAAACGACGGCGATTATGTACACCTTGATGCTAATCCAGTAGACAGACCTTACATTGGATGGAAGGAAGGAACCGAAGACTATAAAGTTGCTAGACTCATGCTGCGTGTTACGTTCAATCCAGGGTATCCAAAGCATGTAACAATGATGAAGCACTCAGCATGGATGGCTTCTCACAAATCAGTAAAGGCACACGAGACCAGAGCAGATGGGTTAGCAAAATCCGCAGATACGGGATATCAGGCAAAGTTCAGGTATGGTAGTCATCAGGCACTTACGAGGGCATATCTGCAGCCTACTCTGATGACTGACACTATAGCAAGAAAGGATCTATGGGGATGGAAGATAGCTGAAGGATATGAATATGATACTCATGCGCCTAATACGTGTCCAAAGGAAACACTAGTGAAGATAACAAAGGCAGAGAATGGTGGAATAGGCGGCGTAGGTATGTGGGATCCAGTACAGACTGGATACACTCCGGGCTATGAAAATGATGACATGAAAAAGTATTTGAGGGGACAGTTCGTTCAGATACAGGGGTTGAGAAAATAGATGCCAATGGTATATAACTGGCATATTGGGCGGGAAATGTTCTACCCATTTGAGGGTGTAAGACCAAAGAAACAATTTGCCGCAGTATTCAACATAAACCGCTGCATAGGCTGCCAGACCTGTACGATGGCATGCAAGTCCACATGGACGTTTAGCAAGGGTCAGGAGCACATGTGGTGGAACAACGTCGAAACAAAGCCTTATGGTGGCTATCCGCACTTTTGGGATATCCAGATACTAAAGCTGTTAGGTGATGGTCAGACTTGGACGAACGGTGTTTACAAGGGCAAGACGATATACGAAGCTGCACCAGAGGGCAAACAGGTCCTTGGTGTCATCAAGCCAGAAGAGGACTGGAGGTTCCCCAACTGGTATCAAGACGTGGGTGCATCTACGCTTAAGGATGGCGAGGTATTCTCATCTCATGCTGACTTGGAGGATCCAGAGGCTCCATACCACGTGAATTTCTTCCACTACTTGCAGAGAATCTGTAATCACTGCACCTATCCTTCATGTGGTTCAGTATGTCCGAGGAAGGCCATATACAAGCGTCCTGAAGATGGTATTGTGCTAATTGACCAGGGCCGCTGCAGAGGGTACAGAGAATGTGTAACAGGCTGTCCTTATGGAAAATCATTGTACAATCCAGTAACAAGAGTAAGCGAAAAGTGCATCGCTTGCTATCCCAGAGTTGAACAAGGAATAATCACAAGGTGTATAGCTGCTTGTGTTGGAAAGATAAGACTGCAGGGTTGGATCAAGCCCCCTGATGAAGCAATTCCTGACAGCCCAATGGACTATCTTGCACACATTGCGAAGATTGCGTTGCCACTTTATCCACAGTACGGTTGTGAAGGAAACATTTACTACATACCGCCGCGCTGGGTGCCAAAATCCTATCAGGATCAGATGTTTGGCCCTGGAGTAGATACTGCCATCAAGAACTACACAGAACCCGATCATGAAACGCTAGGGGTACTGCAATTATTTGGAACTACGCAGAAGATCATTGAACGTTTCAGAGTTACCGAAAAGGATGCTATTGGGTATGACATGGCGGGGCATGAAATCATAAGAGTTCCTATCATGGAGCCTTTCATCATAAGACCAAGCTTCAGACACAACACATCATAGGGTGATTAGATGGGGCTCACAACAAGAACGGTTCTATTAGGGCCGATTGTTCTAGCAGGTATTCTAATTCTCTCACCTATTGTTGTCCAAGCTCAAATTCTAGGAACTTTTAGCGGAGGAGATGGACCCAAGATAACATCAATAGCGATAGACGGAGATCTGCCTGTAGATCCTACGGCATCACTGTGGGATAAAGCACCAGCAACGGAGTTCAAGGTAATGGGTCAAAATATTACAATACCTATTTTGTTCAATCCTACCGTAAGCTCTGTTAATGTTAGATCAGTTAACAATGGTACATGGATAGGATGGATGCTGGAATGGTCTGATCCGTCAGAATCTTTCATGGCTCTTAACACAAATCAGTTTAGAGATGCTATCGCTGTAGTATTCCCAGTGACTGATGCAAAGACCTTCATAGCGATGGGAGGTCCGGGTACGCCAGTTAATATTTTGCACTGGAAAGCAGACTGGCAAAAAGATGTAGACATGGGACGATACTTGGATCGCCAAGACGCATATCCTAACATGGCTTATGACTTTTACGTAGGAGATAAGGATCTAGCTGCACAAGGTAACGGACGATTTCAGGGCGTAGAAGGTGGTTATAACGATCCACAAAACCCTCGGGTTCCTGTTGAAGATGTAAGCAAGATGTATCTACCTGGCTATGCTGCAGGTAATTCGTTCTCAACGAGAGACGCTCCTAGGCAGACACCTATAGAAGAGCTGGTGGCAGAGGGCTTTGGAACTTTGACTAGTCAGCAGCATCAGGACTCGTTTGGAAAGGGTATGTATGACAACGGAATGTGGAAGGTCGTGATAGCAAGGTCCATGTTGACCGAAGACCCTACCGATGCACAGTTCCATGCAGGAAAGAATACGGATATGGCTGTAGCGGTATGGGATGGAGGAAATAGAGAAGTTAATGGTAGAAAGGCAGTAGCACTATGGCATACTCTTGCGATAGAAGGAGGCTCGGGGATTCCAGCAGGTAACGGAGGTGGAGACGGAACCACTCCCGGAACTACTACCGGTGGCGGAGGTGGCGATGGAGGAGGTTCAGGCATGTTGATACCTGCTATCATTATTGGCGTCGGTGCTGTGGTTGCGGCTGCGATATTCTACGCATCAAGACGAAAGGCAGCGCCAACGATTACAAAGTGAAACTTTGCAAGTAGGCGAACTTGAAGGATTATTGGAAGGAGCAAGATCTTATCAGCTCGCGGCATACGGTTTCATGTATCCTGACAAGAACTGGTTAACATCTATAACATCATTTTTGGCCGCAAGAAAAGAGAATGAAAGTGCAGTACCTGGGTTCGAACGTTCGATCAGCAATGCACTAGATCAGAGTATTGAGGCGCACTCCTTGGCGGGATTGGGGGAAGAGTATGACCGCTTGTTTGGCGTTGGGGAAACTATCCTGATACCGATGTATGAGACAGAATATGCCATGGATACTATCTTTGCGAAGACCAAAGAACTTGCAGATCTAAACGGGTTTTACAGGGCATTTGAGGTCGAACTAGGAAAAGATTCACAGGGCGAGAGGGCAGATCACGTCAGCATCGAACTCGATTTTATGGCTACCTTGATGATCAAAGAAGCATATGCCAAGAATGAGGCTTGGGAAGACAAGGCTAATGTTTGCTTAGAAGCGCGCAAGAAGTTTCTCAAGGATCACATAGGTAGGTGGGGCCCAACATTTTGCACTTTGATTAACCATAAAAGTGAAGTCGAGTTTTACAAGGTGCTGTCAAGATCAACCATAGAGCTGGTAAACAAGGACCTCAAGGAGCTTAATGTAAGACCTGGATTCATTGAACCATTCGAGAAAGTCCAAAAATGGATACAGGCCGAGAGCCCTGATAATGATCCCAACGATTGTCCTATCGAACACTAGATTCTGACGTATTTATTTCATCAGCAGGTGGCGGAGTTTCAGTCCTGATCAAACCAACAGCCATTAGCTGCTGGATCAATGTAACAACATCTCTTTCCATATCTACCCTTTGCAGATTCAATTTTTTTGTGCAAATATCTATAAGTTCGTTGACAGTTTTTGTCCCGTCACATATAGACCACAGATCAAAAAGTGCTTGGTTTATTCCATAGTTTTTATTCTCAGGATTAAGCAGTTCTATAGAACCGTCTTTCAGTACCACTGAGGTTCCTTGCTTGAAGATCTTTGTCTTTTCATAATCGATCATAAATCGCAGCGCTTCACTGCTTCTAAGTAAGTCGAGTTTCTTTTTACCCTCCTCTGTCATGCGTTCTGGCGTCCATGGAGGATCCCAAACAATTTTAACATCAATCTTTCCTATTCCTTGCATAGCCCCAAGAGTTTTGTTAACGTCTCTAACCAGAGTTTCAGTCAAAGGGCAGCCTAAGCTAGTAAGCGTAATCTTGAGATCCACATCGTTGTTTTCATTAACACCAATTCCATACACCAAACCAAGGTCTACAATGTTACAGTCGATTTCTGGGTCTTTAACATTCATTAGTACGTATCTAATCTGTTCCTCCGTGAACTTCGTCAATAAACTGAATTAATATCACGTGCAAAATAAACGTTTCCTGATTCTTGTTCTGCGCAATTCTGACAACAATTTTCAAATCATGATATTTTGGGAGTTCGGAAATATATGCAATGCTGTTCAACTAAACAAGAATGCATAAAATACAATATTTTCCGTTTTTGGTATTATCTCTATTTCGTGGGTCTCTGCTTCTTCGGTCTTTATGAGATTATGAACGTGAGTCCATTGAATGTCCGCATAACTCACTCCATCCTTGATTTTAAGATCGCTTCCAAAATATTTTTCTGTCACATATTTTCCATCAATACTCACCTCAACGGTTCCTGATTTACCATCTTGGGTGCCTAGGATCGCATTTGCTCTTCTAGCGCTGTACGGTATCACGATTCCTGCATTGTCACCAGCCTTCCCTGCAAATCTTACGCATTCTTTGTCCCAGAACCATTTTCCACGAAGATAGACAACTTTGTCAAGATGATGGCCAGAGTCGTTGAATTCATTTATCTTGTCGCGTTCTGCCCATTGAGAATTTCCAAATTGTTTGGTCCTTGCATATCCCACAGAAACAGGATGTATCAAGCTTTCCCAAGTTTGTACGGTTGTGCCCAAGTAATGACTCCCATAGATATCGTAAATCTCATCCTTGAGTTCTTCATCTTCAAAGTATGGTGGAGGATGCTGGCCAGCTTCTCTAAGTAATCCGTATATCGGCACCTCATAATCGCGTATATTGCTATAACCCGCGATTTCATATCTAATCATTCCAGTAGAGTCGATCAGGACATGTTTTGGAATGTACATATTGCCATAGGTCTGCCAGGTTTTATTTTCCTTATCGGCCGCAGCAGGGAAGTCGATCTTGTATTTTGCGACAGCCTTCCTAACGTTCGAAAGATCTTTGGCAAACTCATACTCTGCACAATGTATACTTATAATCTTGAAGCCATACTGCTCGTATTTCTTGAACAATTTGCGTTCTATGGGTATTGATCTCAGGCAGAATATGTCAGTATATGCCCAGAAAGCGAGCATGATCACCTTTCCTTTCTGGTCCTCAAGAGATATCGGTTCAGTGTTAATCCATGCTTCTATGTCAGTAAGATCTATTGCAGGTGTTTCAGGCATAGCGTCCTGAATTTCTCTGTCCATCATGCTCTCTACTTCGCTCAACGCTATCTCTTCTCTTTCCTCAAGAGTGAATACCTTGCTTTCTGACTTTGGCTCTTCACTAACGTCCTTGTCATCACGTTTCATAAACTCCGAACACGATAAACTGCAATAAATTCCTACTTGCATATAACTCCACAACAACCTTTATGAATTTGATAATTCTCACTCAGGTGAGGATTTGATCTCTGGTACTATTCGGTTGCGCCCCATCGGCAGAGTAAAATGCAATTTTACCGAGCAGGAGATCAAAAGAAAGAGAAGCCGCATCGTTTCTGAAGTAGTAATAGACAAGCGATATGCAAAGGCGTTGGACGGTATCGAGTCTTATTCACATCTCTTCGTCATATTCTTTTTACATAAAGTACCTTTGAGTGAAACCAAGGTTCTCAAGATTCATCCTAGAGGAAGGACTGATATAGAAAAGGTAGGGGTATTTGCAACTAGAAGCAGGAGTCATCCAAACAAAATTGGTTTGGCTGTAGTCAAACTGCTGAAGAGAAGAGGAAATTCATTAAAGGTACAAGCACTGGATGCTATAGACGGCACACCTGTCTTGGACATAAAGCCCTACGATCATATTGATGTCCAGAAAAGGATCCATGTTCCAGCTTGGTGGCGAAAGCTCAAGTTACCAAGTTGATTTGTAGAAACTTTTACATAATCATTGTTAGCAGAATCAACAGAGGTTGCCAATACTACAGGGTGTGCAGTCTGAGGTTGATGGGACTAGTGTAACGAAGTTAATAGAGACTAAGATGAGCGAAGGAGAAGGTGCTCAAGGTAAGAAACTGGAGAATATCGAGCTGGAGCTCGTATATTCACCACATGTATTCGCCGAGTACGAAATTGTAGAGGAAAAATTGGGGGCGAGTACGAAATTAGAACTAGTATCCAGCACTCACAAGATTGTGATTGATCTTCTCCAACTCCAAATACAGGGTAAACCACCACAAGAGATAGATGGCTCTGATGCACAATTCTTGGACGAAGCAACGAGTTTCGAGTATCTTCAGAGAGGGCCGAAACGTGAGCTTGTAGAGTATGTTGCTAACAATCGGATTGTTGAGCTGGATAAGGGGAAATTCCTGTACATTGGATGCGACGATGCCAGTGCGATTGAAGATTATTTTAATAAATTATTGCATTTCTGGCAATACCAGAGGGCTCATCAAGAACCTCACAAGGTTGCGGGTTTCAAGAATTCTGATGTAAGTAGGTTTGAGGCCAGTTTTCAAGGCAATCTCAATCGTATTAAGGAGTTCAAAACCATTCGCAATTGTGTTAGATTTTATGCTCCATATTGGATAGCTAAATTGCAAATCGACTCAGGAAAATTTTTTGTTTTTGACTTCAAGGGAGTCGAGCAAGCAAGGTTGGGTAGAGAGTTCACGACAAATCCAGATTTCTATAATTTTATTAGATCCAAAATGCTTTCTGTGGGTGATTAGGATAAGGCATTTAATGTCGCAGTTTTTCAGCCAAGACCGTAACACGATTGCATAAATATAAAACTTTTACCAAACGTTAATTTAATCAATGTAATAATGGATCGTTGTGCAGAATCCTCAATCTTTGCAGCCTAGATTCTTGTTTAGTATTCCGTCGGGACAGCCTGTCTTGACAGCGGTTGGACATGTCGCTGTGGATCGTTCCGGAAACATCTATGCAACGCAAACGACCCCTCATCAGCTCGTTAAATTGACCCCTACGGGAAGCGAGATCTGGCGTATAAATGCCTTTGGCAATGGTGAAGCACAGTTCAATACTCCAGCAGGTGTAGCGGTAGACAGTAATGACAATGTCTATGTCGTTGACACAAACAACAACTGCATCCAGAAATTCGATCCAACAGGAGACTTTTTACTGAAATTTGGAACGCCTGGCCATGGTGACGTGCAGTTTGCTCGCCCAGATGGTATAGCTGTAGACAATGCGGGAAACATCTACGTTGCAGATACTACCAATAATCGCATCCAGAAATTTGATCCAGCTGGTAAACTACTGCTCAAATTTGGTCAGATCGGCACTGCCGACGGACAGTTCACATCACCTTTAGGGGTAGCAGTTGACAGCAGCGGTAGCATTTACGTCGCTGATACAAACAATAGTCGTATCCAGATATTCAATGCGGCTGGAAATTTTCTTCTCAAATTTGGTACTAAAGGAGAGGGAGATGGTCAGTTTAACGGAGCAAGTGGTCTAGTTGTAGATGGTATGGGTAGCATCTATGTTGCCGATACACACAATCAGCGTATACAAAAATTCAATTCAACCGGAGTCTTCCAGCTCAAGTTCGGCACACATGGTTATGGCGATGGGCAGTTTGTTGAGGCGTCTGGTATAGCAATTGATAGTTCTGGTTCCTTTTACATTGCTGATGTAAAAAATGGTCGTATTCAGAAATTCGATCCGGCTGGCAAACTGGTGGCAAAGTTTGGTACCTTCGGTTCTGATGACGGGCGGTTCAGGGGTCCTACCGGTGTACTAGTGGACGAAGTTGGTAACATTTTCGTTGTAGATGCTAACAATAATCGCATCCAGAAGTTCGATCCAACAGGCAAACCACTACTCAAATTTGGTACGCGTGGTCATAAGGACGGCCAGTTCCTTTCTCCAGTTAACATGGCCCTTGATACTTCAGGAAACATCTATGTGATTGATAGGGAACTGGATTGTATCCAGAAGTTCGATCCAACAGGCAAATTTCTACTCAAGTTTGGAAGTCATGGCTCTGGGGATGGTCAGTTTAGTTTCGCGAACGGAATAGCGCTAGATGCTGCAGGCAACATCTACATTGCTGATCTGGGTAATCACCGCGTCCAGAAGCTGGATCCTACTGGCAAATTCCTTCTCAAATTTGGAAGTCTGGGTCCTAAGGACGGTCAGTTTATCTCCCCAGCAAACCTTGTACTGGATCCTTCAGAAAACATCTGTGTTGTTGATAGAGAACATGAGCGGATTCAGAAATTCGATCCAACAGGCAACTTCCTATTCACGTTCGGTAGGTTTGGGTCACGTGAAGGTCAGCTTTATGGTGCTAGTGCTCTGGCTTTAGATGCCTCTGGTAACATCTATGTTGCCGACACGAACAATCATCGCATTCAAATTTTTGATCCTACTGGCAACTTCCTATTCAAGTTCGGTGCTCGTGGTCACAGCTACGGTCAATTTCATGGTCCAAATGGCGTAGCTTTAGACAAGACTGGAAACATCTACGTTGCTGACACTACTAATAACCGGATCCAGAAATTCGCTTTAAACAGTGCTGACAAATCTGGTAGTCCTTGATCCTTGCTAGGAGATTTGATTAAAAAATATCAGAAACATTGGTATATATAGTTCATAAATAGGGGCGAGATTGTATTGCGCAGATCAGTTCGTATTGGTATTGTTAGCGCTATCGCAGTTGTTGTAGTGCTCGCAGTTATCATACAACATTACTCCCTTACTAGCTTACAAGAAGTGCAATTTAGCCCTAGAAGTGTGGGTGATTTTGATAAAGATACACTTACTTTAGGCGTAGAAATAGACGCATGCAATCCAACATCACTTCCCACAGGTTTTGATAAAATGCGATTTGAGCTTGACTACAAGTCTAAGGAGTTTGCAAGTATGATAGTCCAAGGAGATACTATCATGCCCAAGCAATCTGTCATACTTCATGGAAGAATACACATGAACGCTGATACGGTGGAGAATTGGTGGCAGGCTTACAATATATTTACGGGATTCAGTCACGAGGATATAAACTTGAAAGTAACCGTGCAGGCGAAGGCATTTGGCTTCATTCCAGTTTCTGCAGAGAGGAATTTTAGTTATGACGAATTTGTGGCATTAGTAGTTTCACCACAAGCAACACAGTTCTCTTGTGCCTAAATGCATGATTCAATGTATATTCTTGATTATTTATATTGACGATTTTAAATTACAACTACGAATGAAATGGGTAACTAGGGAAAAAGCCAAGGTAGACAGAATAGCATGTCCTTGGCTCATAAAGAAGTTCGTTGACCCTCAAGCAGAATTCCTTTTCGTTCCTGCCGATAAGGTCATGGAGGTAGCAAAGGAACAAAATGCCATTCGCTTCACGTTCCAAATGTAGAACTTGGTCATCATGGTGAGAAGTGCAGTTTTGATGCTATTATAGAGAAATACAAATTGCAGGATAATGCTCTTTTAGAACTTGCGAAGATTGTTAGAGGCGCTGATACTCAAAACAGAACTTTAACGCCAGAATCGGCTGGGCTTGTAGCTGTTGCTGAAGGTTTTAGAGCAATAACAAAGGATGATTTCGACAACATGTACAAGCAATTTTACGTCTATGATGCCCTTTACGAATTCTGCAAGATGAAGGTATCAAAATAGAAACAAAATATCTTACGGCCAGATGCCTCTGGTCTTAGTTGCCTCAACAACTCTGCCGACTGCAAGCACCATGCTTCCCTTTCGCATGTCAACCTTGTACTCTTTCGCCTTTTGGTAGACATCGTTGAAAGACTTTACCATATTCTTTTCGAGTCTGTTGATCACTTCATCGTGTTCCCAGTAATATCTCGACAGGTTCTGAACCCATTCATAGTAACTGACCGTAACACCTCCTGCATTTGCAAGAATGTCTGGAATAACCAACTTATTCTTCTTGTACAGAATTTCATCGGCCTCCGGAGTAGTAGGTCCGTTTGCAGCTTCCGCAATTAATTTCGCTTTTACATTTGGAGCATTCTTCTTCGTTATCTGGTTTTCATACGCTGCAGGCACTAAAATATCACAGTCAAGCTCAAGCAGTTGTTCATTTGTTATCTGCTTACCTCCTGGAAATCCTCCCACTTTCTTGTACTTTGCTTTGTACTCTATGAGTTTCTTAACATCGAATCCGTTCTTGTTATAGATACCACCTTTGGAATCGCTAACCGCAATGACACTAGCATCCATCTCATCAAGAAACTGCGCCGCATATGTACCAGCATTTCCGAAACCTTGTACAACAGCATCTGAACCCTTCACTTTCACGCCAACCTTCTTCGCGCCCTCTCTAATGCAGAACGCTGTTCCCTTACCAGTTGCTTCAGCTCGACCCTCTGAACCTCCAATTGGAATTGGTTTACCAGTGATAACTCCTGGAGTAACAGATCCTTTCAACGCACTGTAAGTATCCATTATCCATGCCATTTCCTTTCCTCCAGTGTAAACATCTGGAGCAGGTACGTCAACGTATGGACCAATAATATCAGAAATAGCATATGCATATCTTCTAGTCATTCTCTCAAGTTCACCTTCCGACATACGGTGCGGATCGCAAGCAATTCCTCCCTTGCCTCCACCATAAGGAATGTTCATTATGGCACACTTCCATGTCATCCATGTAGCTAATGCTTTCACTTCATCAAGTGTAACAGCAGGATGATATCTTATGCCTCCCTTGAAAGGTCCTCTGGCATCATTGTGCTGCACCCTGTGACCGACAAAGACCTTGACCCTCCCGCTATCCATCTTAACTGGAACTGATACAGTCAGAATGCGTTTAGGAGTTCGAAGAAAGTCATGCATCCCTTGGTCAAGCCTCAATAATTTGGCCGCATCGTCTAACTGCTTTAACGCATTATCATATGGATTTATTGTTGACATTTCCATATCAACAAATTAAAACTCATTTAAAACCTTTGCTTTCGAGGCGTGTAATGGTTGTTACTGGTTCATCTTGCTTGCTATCAACTGTTTTAGCTCATCCGTGCTCTTGCCACGAGGCTCGATGTCCAACGTTCTGGCAATGACTTCAAGTTTTTCTCTTTCACTTACTACAGGACTAGTGATTGTCGTGTCTGTTGTCGTACTTGGCGTAGTACTAGTCTCTGCTTTGACCGTAGTATCTGTAGTAGCTTCTGTCTTCGTTTCCGTTTTTGTTTCTCCCACACTTCTAGTTTCTTGTCTGGTCGGCAGCCTTGGAGTTGTAGTATCGAATTTTGACTGTGTGGTAAAGGGTTTAGTTGCATTTGTTATCTCGTCCTGTATTGTGTTCTTGGCCCTGTTGTATTCCCCGATGACTCTTCCCAATGATTTGCTAACCTGAGGCAATCTCTTAGCACCGAAGAGCAGGAACAATCCAAGAAGGATGATCACTACCCATTCGCTGCCTCCTATGTTAAGCGAAAAGTCAGTTATCACTGATCTGGCATTCGCGAACGCTAAACTTAAACTTTCTCAATCACAGTTCTTTTCTGGTCTTTTGTTTTAATAGAATTATTACTGGTAGTATTGCGCCAATTATGAACATCGATATGTATGGTGTGTTGCTTCCAAAGACATCTGCAGCGATGCCAGATATTGTTGGACCTATAGCCCATCCTATACCGAAGATCGTTTCATAAGCTCCTACAGAAATGCCAATCATCTTTCCTGACACCTGCTTCGTTATCAAACTCAATGTGATAGGAAAGTACAGGCTGAAAGCAAAGCCAAACAATATGAGCGAAAGAGAAAAGGAACTTAAGGTCGTGAACAAATACGCAATCAGCATGGCAAACGCGATTGCCTGCGTTGCAACGAATATGCTGCTCCTTTCATGCAATCCAAACCTATGAGCGAATGGCAAAGTCAACAACCTTGACAGGCCGAAGATGAAGAAGAGCACTCCTATGAAAAATTCATTGATCGTATTATCCTTAAGATAGGCAGGAAATATTGTTAACACTATTCCAAATGCAGCACTGTAGTACATGATGAGCACGCTTATCTTCGGGTTGATCTTTATGATGGTAAACACATCAGCAATCGAATATTTTTCATGACGTATTGCACCACCATGTCTTATCAGCATTAGTGCAGCAATTAATGCAACTATAATTATAGCAGAAGAATACTCAAACAGTAATCTGAAACCAACAGCTTCAAACAGTAAAGCACCTATAAGTGGTCCTGCCATATAGCCAGCAACCCAAGCCATAGTGAACTTGGATATGACCTGCACTCTTTTTTCTGGAGGTGCAGTTGCGGCAACTATGGATTCAGCAGAAGGCCAGAGGAATGCATGCGCAATCCCGGTCAACGCCCTCACAAGCATTGCATCAAAAACATTATTAGCAAATGCGAGCAGGAATACAGAAACCATTCCCATCGCGATCCCGATACTCAAGATCACACCTTTGTTAAATCTGTCAAGTAGCAAGCCAACGAACGCAGGAGCAAACATGTAAGGCACATAATTTGCCATTCCAATGATACCAATGTCGAAGTATGTTGCACTCAGATCTTCCTTTGCAAAGACTGGAACCAGTGGAGCGTGGGCACCGTATGCTACGCCAATTGTACACGCTACTGTATAGACAAGAACTAGAACTTTGTTCATGTGTAAGCACTACTTGTAAGCGGCAATGAGTACAGCTCCACCACTCATCTCTGTCTCAAACTCCACTCTCTTGAATTTCTCCTTCAGCATCTTATCGAGTTCAGCATTTTTCGGTAATCTTTTGTAGGTTCCGTATATGGCCCTGAACTTTAAACCCAGCCTGCCCGCTGCGAAAAACGCAAGCATGCCTAGGATGAATTTCAAGTAAAATGAAACACCAAATCTGTTGAATGCGTTGTCAGGCTTGCCAATATCTACTATGATCAATCTTCCTCCGTCTTTAAGAATTCTGGAAAATTCTGCAATGGTAGTTCGAATGCTGATTGCGTCCCTGAAAGAATAACCGCACATCACAGCATCAAATACATTATCTCTGAAGGGCAAATGTTCAAAGATGCCTGATACGAGAGGTACTTTTCCATTAAATTCAGTCTTTGCCTTCGCAAGCATCTCTGGTATCGGATCAAGCATGATTATGTTCAGATTATTATTACACAGTCGTAAAGCAACCTTCGACATGTTGCCGTATCCAGAACCAGCATCCAAAACCAAGTTGTTTTCTTTGACCCTTCCTCTTATACCGCGTTCTCTATACTCTGCATCTTTTCCTAATGAAATAGCACTGTTAACCTTGTCATAAACTGGAATTATTTCCCTAAGAACTTCGATTATTTCGTTCCAGTAACTTCCAAGACCCAAGGTTGATCTAGTTATAAGCACTGTTGTGTATGGTTTAAAAGATTGCTAGACGGGCAAAGATTGTGTCAAAGTACAGATGTCCGAAGTGCAAAGCAAGCATAACTTCGGAGAAGGTGTATGATGGGCGTTTCATATTTCGATGCAGCAAATGTTCGATAAGTGCGATAGTACCATTTAGTGCTGATCCTGATGGAGCATACATGAATTTTCTGGAACAGTACGATAATGGCAGGGTAGAACAGAGAGAAAATTTGGAAACTCTACTGGAGAAGGAAAGAATTGTCAGATCCAGAGAAGAGATAGAGTCGCTGCTTCACGGCAATGGAAAAGATGAGATCGTAAGAAATACCCTCTCTTCAAGACGCGATTATGCGGTTGATTACAGGGTTATAGACGAACCTGCACCAGAAGCAGGTTGCGATGTTTCCGATCTTGGCATAGATAAAACACTTGCAGATACACTGAAAGAAAAAGGAATTATTACACTATTCAGGTTTCAGGAAGAGGCAATCAGAAAGGTACTTGATGGCAAGAATCTGGCTATAGTTGCGCCAACAGCGTCTGGGAAGACGGAAGCCTTTGCTATTCCAATACTTCACAAGATAGCAAACGAAGTAAAAAGGTTTGGCTCGATGCGTTACGGTGAGACCAATGTTAAGGCAATGCTTGTCTATCCTACAAAAGCACTAGCAAGGGATCAGTTACCGAAGATCAAGCAACTTGCTGAGTCGCTGGGTATAAGAATCGCTGTCTTTGACGGTGACACTCCAGCAAAGGAACGCGATCTTATACTATCACAGTTACCAGATGTTATCGTAACTAATTTTGATGTGTTGCATTATCATCTGATGCACAGAACCAAATTCGCCAGATCAGTTAGAAATGTAAAATATCTTGTTGTTGACGAGGCACATGTATACACAGGAGTGTTCGGCTCCAACGTTCATTATATAATAAAACGATTAAGACGTTTCTCAAACAATTTGCAGATAATAGCTGCGTCTGCCACACTGCCAAATGCGAAAGAGTTTTGCGAGAAACTTTTTGACTGTGAAATGGATCTAGTAGAAGGAAAAGGCAGAAGGGGCAAGGTACACTTCTCTATCTTATTTCCATCTTTACGGACGCAACGTTCGCTGATGCTCGAACTCGTTAAGACACTTACATCGAAATCTCATAAAGTAATTTCTTTCGCTAATTCTCATATAGGTGCAGAATTGCTTGCTTTCTATGCATCGAAGCAGGGAGTAAGCATAAAGGTCCACAGGGCAGGTCTCATGCCAAATTATAGAAAGATGATCGAAGATTCATTCAAGCAAGGAGACCTCATGGCTCTGTCATCTACACCTACACTTGAGCTTGGTATCGATATTGGTGCAGTTGATGGCGTCGTCTCTAGTATAGTGCCGATAAACAGATTGATGCAGAGGCTGGGAAGGGCTGCAAGGAGGGGACAGCAAGGCTACGCATTTCTGACTTTGGGAAATGATCCGATAAGCCAGTACTACAAGAACCATCCTGATGATTACCTGAATGACTTTGAGCACGCATATACTGATCCTAGCAATCCATTTGTTGAAGAGTATCAGGTACTTGCGATGGCTTGCGACAGACCATTGAGTATTGATGAAGCAGATCAACATAAGGAAACAGTTAAGAAACTCGTCGAAAAAGATCTTCTAACATCATCAAACGGTAGATTCGTTCCCAACTACAAAGAAGCAGTGAAGTTTCTTCATGAATTGAGCATAAGGGGCGTCGGCAAGAGTGTCGATATCATTTTGAACAACCGAAAGATCGGAGAACGATCGTTACCAATAGCTATGGAGGAATTGCATGACGGAGCAGTATACTTTCTTGCCGGCAGGCGGTACAAAGTTACCAAACTAAAACTTGATAAGCATCCGAAGGCAGAGATAGCTCAGATACCGCAGGATTATCCATACTACACTAAAGCATTAACAGACGATTGGCCGCATATAGATGCGGTTTACGAAACAAAGAATGTTTTTGGCGTTGCGGCTACATATTGCGCTCTGCATATACACAAACGAGTCATTGGTTATGTGAATATCGAGATTGGTTCAGAGGTGGCAAAGGGCAGGAAGGTTATGCTCGATAGTCCTTTTGAGTATGATTTCATAACAAAGGGTTTGGTGTTCAGAGCTCCTAGAGCCATTGAATCAATCAATTCGGCAAAGGATCCGTTGTATGTTGAGATGAGCAGTTACCATGCGACTGAACATGTTGTTATTGAAGGCAGTAGCATGATAACCGGAGGAGCATCGCAGGATCTAGGAGGCATATCTCTGGGTTCATCTGGTCTGATCTTTGTTTATGACTCGAGCGTTGGAGGCAATGGAGCGAGCAAGGTTCTTTTCGACAGACTCGATAGAGCATTTGCAAGAGGTAAGAGCATACTAAGCGAGTGTCCATGTGTTAGCGAAAGTGGGTGCCCTCGATGTACTTACTCATACAGATGCGGTAACAACAACGAATACTTGCACAAGTATGCTTCTCTAGAAGTTTTCCATAGAGTTTTAGCTGGAGAGAAGACAGAAATCATCGAACCAATGGAAGGAGAAAAATCATTAGTTTAAGAATAATCAACCGAGAACATAACAACGCCATTTGGAAAAATCCATTTATACTCATTAGAATAATCATGATCATTGAAAAAATCAACAAAGATAGCAATCATTTCAGGTATTGCGGTTGCTGTTATAATTTCTGCATTAGCAGTTGTTGTGCACCTAAGGCAATCTGCCATAGAGGGAACAGAACAAGGAGAGGAAACTGTATCTCAGAAAATCAACGAAGCGGTAAATGCCATAACTAATCCAAATGCAGGGCAGAACGAAACTGAAAACTCCGAAGCAAATGAAAGTGCGGAAGAACGAGCAAACGAAGGAAAACAATCTCAATCTCCTCCATGATTACAAAACCCTGATGTAGTTCTGAAATTCTTGATTTCTTGATTTGTCCTTTATATAGACCCCCCCCTCTAGTGGGTTTTACACGCGTGCGTTTCGCTTATTATCCATAGTGAATATGTATGAGTGGTCTAGATCTTTAATCTACTCAGATTTCGAAAACGTTTTGCGTAATAGTGTATCTTGTCTATCATCTTCAACAACGAGTCTACATACAAGTTTACTTATCCTTAAATAATGTTTCAGCATATCGAATCATGGATGCAAGTTTTGAAACACATGCTTTTGGCAGGATTTATCATCATAGTGTTAACGCTCTCCTTATCCATAAATAAATTCCAAGTTGTTAACGCACAACAAGCTTACATGTCTGTTTCTGCATTAGATACAGGTGGCAAGTTTTTCGGTCCGCAGATAATACAGATAATAATTGACGGTTCTGGCATAGGGGAACCGAACACAAGTGCTGGAGCATTGATCGTCAATGGAGTAAATGTTCCATTGGTTCATTTGTCGGACAGCAGATGGTATGCGTATGTGGCTGATCAGGATACTTTTACCACTCTTGCAGACGCTGCAGATTTTCCTAGAGGACAGGTTTCTGCTCTAGGCGGCAGCTTTTGGAGTCTTGGTCCCACTGGGAAACCATTGCTCTTTCCAAGCCTTCCAGGAGCATTTCGTAATGATCCTGCTACCAATTCATTGAACCCAAACCTAGATCTTAACGGTGACTGTGCAGCAACAATATCAGATCAGGACGTATGTGTGGAATGGCCCTACATAAGACTCTTCAGCTTTAACGAGAACGATCAGGTTTCTTTCAGGTATTCAAGTCAATCAGTTACATTAGACTACATAGAGCCATCGCTTGACGATGTATCCATTTCGCTTGACAGGGATTCGTATCCAATTGGTGCTGAGATAATAGTAAATCTGCGAGACTATATGTGGAACATAAATCCTGTAGAGGAGGACATGGTACACTTTGCATTTACAAATGGCGAACCAGAAGTCTTCTATCAGGCAACTAGCGCCCTAACACCGGCTAGTCTTACAGGAATTCTAAACAGTCTTGGATTTGATAGTAAACAGGTTCTTGATGCAGAAGGAGTTGATGGTATAAAGTTCACAAATGCTATAAGCGGAAATCCAGAAACTGTACTTGTAGAAAGATTTCCAAATTCAGGTGTATTTGAGAACTTTGATCGTAATACAGATCGTGCGGACATGTTCGCAAACAAGAGAGATGCACAGATCAGGTTTGATTATTTTGATAAATCAACAGCATCTGGAATGTCAACTCACGATGCCAGTGTTAGTGTTGGGAAGGAAGAGGTCAAGGAAGGAACGCCAGCACCTGAAGTTGAGGAACCACAAATGGCAGTTCAGCAGGCTCCTTATTCGATAAGCGAGCCAATTATGGTAGATGTTTCCGGCAGCTCGATTGATAGTGTAGTTACTGGAGAGCCGATACTTGTTGAAACGAAAGTAACGAATAACATAGACGAAGAACAGGCATTCATGTATATCCTACAGGTAAAGGATAGCAACGACTATACTGTTATGCTCACGTGGATAAAAGGTGCGATGAATGCGTTAGCATCTATGGACGCTGGCATATCATGGACTCCTGAAGAAGATGGAAACTATACTGTTGAGATCTTTGTTTGGAAGAGCCTTGAAGATCCGGGTCTGCCTCTAACCAAGAATATGACGGTTACTGTTGAATAGTAAGAAAAAACCTTAAAGTAATTTAAGATCTTTGGTGACCTTGTCAATCAAATCAGAAGGAGCGGGTCCGATAGCAATACACGTAGTTGTGCCTGGAGGTAACTGCGTAAGACCTCTGTCATCTACCTGTGCAACTGGTAGATCAAGTTTCTCAGCATGATTCTTAACTTTCATCAGTTCTTCAAGACTCTTCACCTTTACGGCAATCTTTGCTTGACCCTCTTCAAACCATGCATCGAACCATCTGCGATGTTCTGACTTTGCTTTCTCCACACCAAGAACTGATGCATGTGCTACCTGCACAGCAGTCTTCCCTGCACCCATCTTGAGATCTCGCCTTACAACAATTACCTGCTTCAGTTCCATATGACATACATACATTAAATACCGTCTATATTTCATATTTGCTTCAATGAACTACGATGTTGTTATTGCTGGAGGAAGCGTCTCAGCACTTTTAGCCGCTCGAGAGATAGCCGCTAAAGGATTATCTGTTCTGGTTGTTGAGGAAGATACGGAGATAGGCACGCCTGAACACTGTGGCGGCATGGTTAGCATAAGCGGCATAAGGAACCTAGGCATAATTCCTACCAGCAATGTTTTACAAAACAGTGTGAAGAAGGCAGAGATATTCTCGCCCTCAGGTTCAAGTTTTGTTCTTAACGCAGAGAAACAGGGTGTTATAGCGATAGATAGGAGGGCATTTGACAAGCAGATTGCATATCAGGCAATGAGAAACGGTGCTGAGATATGGGTAAAGTGTTCCGTGAAATCGTTCAAGGAAAATGATGATCATGTCAGCGTTGAAACTACAAATGGCAATGTTGAGTGCAAGATAATGATAGATGCAAGAGGAGTTGCATCTATAATAACGAAGAACAGGGACGGTGTCTTGATCTCTGCTCAATACGAAGTTTATGCAGACTGGATAATTAAGGATGTAGTAGAAGTTTACTTTGATCAGAAGCAATATCCTGGATTCTTTTCTTGGATAATACCGACTGGAAATGGTACTGGAAAGATAGGAGCTGCAGGTAAGGGAATAAATGCAGCAAACGCTCTGCAATCATTTCTTGACAGCAAGGGTAAGCACGCAATTGTAAGAAAGATATTTGCGCCCATATGGGTTCTGGGACCTCTTGAGCATTTTATGACAAAAAGAATCGTTACCATAGGTGATGCTGCTGGACAGACAAAGCCAACAACTGCTGGCGGAATCTATACATGCGGTATGGCGGGTATACTAGCGGGAAGGTCAATCGCAAACGCGCTTGCAAACGATGATTTGCAACTTTTGAAAAATTATGAAAATGAATGGTTCAGGATCTTCAAGAGCGAATTTGACAGAATGTTACTCGCAAGAAGAGTCTTTGAGCACTTGGACAACAAAGCAATTGACGAGATGTTCAGAATGGTTTCATCTGAAACTATAGATCAGGTTTCGGAGAGCGGAGACTTTGATTTTCATTCTCAGGCACTTTCCAAGCTGTTAACTGTAGAAGGAGCAATAAAGATCGCAAAAACAGTTTTGGGAAGCGAAATTCGCAAGCTCTTCGCATAAGCAAGGTATAAATTATATTCAATAACCACACCTAAACAATGTCACAGAAACCCTTACAGTTGCCCGTATGTGCTTGTTGCAACAGAACAATAATGGCAAACGATGAATGTGTCAAGTTTTACTGCCCTAGTTGTGGCAAATCTCTGACATGGAGATGTCAGAGTTGCAGAGAGTTTGCCAGAAGTTACAAGTGCGCAAAGTGCGGCTTTGAGGGGCCATAGGTGAGCAGATGGCAAGACTTGTTGCTAGAATAAAATTGCTGCCCACGGACACAGACGTTAACCTTGATGGCGTTGTAAACAAGTTAAAATCGTCTCTACCGAATGGCATGGCAGTAAAAAATTCTGTGAAGGAGCCGATTGCATTTGGATTAAATGCCTTGGTGGTAGATTTCTTGCTTGAGGATAAAGAGGGTCAGATGGATATGCTTGAAGAGTCTGTAAAAAAAACTGAAGGTGTAAGCGAGATCGAGGTAATGAACATCAGCAGACAGTCAGCAGATCTATGATAGGAGCAACACCATGAAATCCAAGTCTGACCCACAGCAGTTGCGCGTTGCAGAGTCAAAGCAGCGAGACGTTGGGAAGAGAAGAGCAAGGATAAACCACGAAATCATGAACTCGCTTGAAATCGCTCCCGGGGATGTTATTGAACTAGTTGGAAAACAAAGAACCGTTGTTACCGCTTGGCCTGCGGATGAAGACGATATTGATAAAGATGTGATCAGGATTGATGGTCAGACAAGGAAGAATGCTGGCGTAGGGTTGAACGATCTTGTCACTGTTACCAAGGGCGATACCAAGCCAGCAAGGAGCATTGTGCTCTTGCCAATGGGAGGCAAGATTGCTGTTGATAAAGAATTTTGCGAATTTGTCAAGAATAGATTGAAGGCAATTCCTTTGATTGAAGGCGATGAAATTTCAGTTGTTGTTCTTGGCAATTCTATGGACTTTCGCGTTCAAAGAGTTGTTCCCAAGGGAATAATAAGAATCGAGGTTTCAACCAAGTTGAACATACTTGCTGACACTACCGTGGACAAGAAGCCCAGAGTAACCTACGAAGAGATCGGAGGATTGAAAGAGCAGATTGAAAAATTGCGAGAAATCGTTGAACTGCCGTTAAGACACCCAGAAGTTTTTCAAAGATTGGGCATAGAGCCACACAAAGGCATAATGCTTTACGGTCCTCCAGGTTGCGGCAAGACGCTTATCGCAAAAGCACTTGCAAGCGAATCTGAAGCTAACTTCTTCTCGATAAACGGCCCAGAAATTATGAACAAGTATTATGGGGAGACTGAAGCTAGATTGCGCGAAATATTCAAGGAAGCTAGAGAAAATTCTCCGGGAATAATATTCATCGATGAGATAGACGCCATAGCACCAAAGCGTGAGGAAGCCTTTGGCGACGTTGAGAAAAGGGTCGTTGCACAGTTACTGGCATTGATGGACGGACTGTCTGAACGTGGCAATGTAATAGTTATAGGAGCAACTAACAGACCAGAAAGTATTGATCCTGCGTTAAGAAGACCTGGAAGGTTTGATAGAGAGTTGGAAGTTGGCGTGCCGAACGTTGACGGTAGAATTGAAATCCTGCAGATCCATACAAGAGGGATGCCATTATCTGACGATATTAATTTAAAGAAACTTGCTGCTGAACTGCATGGCTATACAGGTGCGGACGTCAAAGCATTGTGCAGGGAAGCAGCTATGAAAGCATTGAAGAGATATTTGCCTGAGATTGACCTGGAGAGTGACAAGGTATCTCCGGAAATTCTAGAAAAGATGGTTATTACAAACAAGGATTATTACAATGGACTCAAGGAAATAGTGCCAACAGCGTTAAGAGAGTTTTATGTTGAAACACCAAAAGTGAAATGGGAGAACGTTGGAGGTCTGTATGAAGCCAAGAGAACGCTCTACGATAATCTTATAACAGCAATAAAGGAGCCAGAACACTTTCAAGAACTTGGTATAACACCTCCAAAGGGAGCGTTGCTTTATGGTCCTCCAGGTTGCGGCAAGACCTTGCTTGCACTTGCTCTTGCTACCGAAAGCGGTGCCAACATAATAATGGTGAAGGGTCCGGAAGTGCTATCAAAGTGGGTTGGAGAATCAGAAAAGGCCATACGCGATATATTCAGGAAAGCAAAGGCATCATCGCCATGTATAGTTGTCTTTGATGAACTTGATTCTATAGCCAGACCAAGGGCAGGTGCTGGCGAAGAGTCCGGCGTTGGCGAAAGAGTGTTGAGTCAACTATTAACAGAGATGGAAGATATTGGTCCTACCGGTGTGATATCTATTGGTATAACCAATAGACCAGACCTCGTTGACACTTCATTATTGAGACCGGGGAGGCTTGATCTGATAACCTACATTCCTCCTCCAGATGAAACATCGAGGGTAGAGATATTGAAGATCATAACAAGAAAGATGCCCATTACAAAGAATGTTGATCTTGAGGAACTTGCGAAGGTTACCAAGAGTTACAGCGGTGCAGATCTGGTTGGAGTGTGCAGGGAGGCTGCAATAAACACTATGCGAAGTAACAGGAAGGAGATTAACGCAGGAGATTTCGAGAAAGCATTGAGACAGGTCAAACCATCCATAACACCAGACGTTGAGGCATGGTATGATTCGATAAGTAAAAATGTTACATATGCAATGCCAAAGCCAATAGACAAAGCGTTCTATGGATGAGCATAATGAAGTACCCATTAAGAAACCTTATCTATGAAAGGATAAAGCAGCAGGGAAATATCACTGATGGAGAACTAATGAACCTGCTTGCCAAGGAAGGCGTTGCTGTTACCGAGCCTCAATTTAATAAAACATTGCTAGACCTTGAGATCTATGGTCTGATAAGGGTAGGATGGATAACCAAAGACAAGCGAAGAATCGAAGTAACTAAAGAGTCATAAAGTAAAGAGAATCGAACATCAGTGCAAGATATATTATGGCCAAATAAGGACTAGATACTTTGTAAGCCTTCCACGCAATATCCTTGCTTGGGTTTTGGATTAGTTTAAAGTTGTACGCTAGCATCATTGCGCCAGACATCGACGCAATTATCAGGTATAGCAGACCCAGGCCGAAGAAGTAGAGCATTATGGAATAAGGAACCAGAATCAATGTGTTGGCAAGGATGTATCTTGCAGCCACACTTTCCCCTACCAGTACTGGCAACATTGGAATTCTTGCACTTGCATACTCCTCCTTGCTCTTTATTGCCAAGCACCAAAAGTGACTGGGAGTCCATATGAATACCAGCAGACCAACCAGAAAACCGAGCAGATCCAGAGAGCCCGTTGCAGCTGACCAGCCAGCGTATGAAGCACAGCTGCCAGCAAATCCTCCTATTACTATGTTGGAGACGTTGCTCCGCTTCAGCCATGCCGTGTAAACTATCACATAGATTACTATACCTAATGCTATGAAAGCAGTTGCAATGGGGTTGAGTGTGAAGTACGCGATGGCAACAGAAGCTATGCTTAGAATTAGACCATAAGCAAGAGCATTCTTGGCCTTTATCTTTCCAGAAGGTATGGGTCTCCTGCTGGTTCTGGCCATCAGCGAGTCAATATCGCGATCATAGTAATGGTTAAGCGCACTGGATCCCATTGATGCTAGAGTCCCAGCGATAAGTATGAAGAGAATTTTTTCACCAGAAACGTTCCAATGGCTAGCTGCAAGCAAGGATGTAATTGCAACAAGGTTAAGAACGGCTACAATTCTAAGTTTTGAAATCTCCAGATACTCCTTAACTCCCACGCCCGATCGGGAGCCATACATCTGCCTAGCATTTAATCGTTGGGTAGATCACTTGCAAGAAAAGATTATTTAAGCGTTAGAAAGTTAGCTACATCAAGTTGACTGACTGGGAGCTCATGGTGCCGGGCCTTGGCCTCACAATTCTGGGCGTTGCAGGTGTAGGTCTATCGCTTGCAGGAATAGCTAGAACTTTCGTTGAAGGCATGCACGCGATATCCGCGCTCATGATGTTCATCGGCCTCATCATCTTCGCGGCCGGTATTTTGAAGGACGGTCTTCCAAGTAGCAATACAGCAAAAGCTACTGTTGTAATCATAATCGGATTCTTGGTCTCGTTTGGTGCGTTCATGATAGGCATATCAACAGTTAGTACCTTGCCTTTGTTTGCTGGTGTACTCCTGCTCATAACAATACCAGCAATGGTTATAGCATATGCTGCACATAAACAATCAGCACATTTCAAGGCAATCGCTATACTGTTTGCAGGTTCATCCGTAGTTGGTGCAATAGCATTTGTATCATTTGGTTTCGTTGCTCCGCAGCCTATACAAGCTGGTGTTTTGGAGGAAGAACCTGCACCTCAAGAATTAGGTATTAAAGTTGACGTAACAATACTGAAGGGTTCTTTTGCGGAGGGTGCGCCTGCGTTCGATCCTCCCTCAATTACAGTTGAGAAAGGCTCGGTACTTGTGTGGACGAATATAGATGAAGTTGCACATACGATAACAAGCGGAACAGTTGAAGATACTGATTTTGGTTCTCTCTTTGACTCCAGATCAGTTGGAACAAACGCAACATTCACCCTTAACACCGCAAAGCTCGAACCTGGTGAATATCATTACTTCTGCTCGTTCCATCCTCATATGAAGGGCACGTTTGTTGTCAGTGAAACTCCAAAGGAACAACCTGCAGAAGGTAATGAAGAAACTCCGACGCCGGAAATTCCTGCAGAAGGCACAGGAGAAAAATCCATTGCACCTAATAGAGTTACAGTCGAAATAGTTGCTGGTGCTGCAGACGCAAACAATCCGGAGTTTTTCGCTCCCAAAGAAATATCTGTTAATATAGATACAACGGTCGTATGGACAAACATGGACACAACAGGACATACAGTAACAAGTGGCAACCCTGGAGATCCTGATTTTGGAAGTTTGTTTGATTCCAACTTCCCGCTTTTGAAGACTGGAGAAACTTTTGAGTATACATTTGATACTGCAGGTGAGTATCCATATTTCTGCCAAGTGCACCCATATTTCTGCCAAGTGCACCCATATATGACTGGTAAAGTAATAGTCAAGTAGCATGACACAAAGACTGGTTCTGAACGCCAAACATGTAAGCGAGCTCAGGAAACTTGCAGCCGACTCTCTTCCGTTGGAATCATGTGCGCTTCTAGTAGGAAAAATCAACGATGAAGATGTTATGGTAAGCGAGATAATAATTGCCAATAATGCGGATAAATCACAGGTTAGTTTCAGCATTGAACCCAAAGAATTGTTGGACGCATACAGCAAGGCGGAAAGCATGGGTCTTGAGATAGTTGCAATATTTCACTCGCACCCAGCACCTGCAAAGCCTTCCGGTACGGATGTAAAGTATATGGAGATAAACCCTATACCATGGCTAATTTTGTCTACAACAAACAACGAACTAGCGGCATTCCTTTATGATGGAAAGATACACACTCTGGAGTTCGTAGTAACCTAGGCAAGTACTATAAAACCGAAGAATATTGCCACGAATACGATCGCTACAGTGTTGAGCAGTTTTATGACAGTATTAAGAGCAGGACCCGCGGTGTCCTTGTACGGATCGCCGATAAGATCTCCTACGACTGCGACTTCGTGCTCCGGCGTGTTCTTCTTCCCCTGAATCTCGATATACTTCTTTGCATTATCCCACGCTCCGCCGCTATTGGCCATATGGTATGCCAAGAATATCCCGCTAATTACAGCACCCATCAACAGTCCAGCAACTGCAGTCGGGCCGAATAATACGCCCAACACAATCGGACTCGCAACTGTTATAATTGCTGGTTTGAAGAGTTGCTTAATGCTTGCACTTGTTGTTATATCTATACACCTTGCATAGTCGGGCTTTGAAGTTCCCTTGAGTATATTGGGGTCTTCCTTGAACTGTCTCCGTATTTCATCAACCAAGCGCATTGCAGCCCTGTTAACACCGGAGATCAATTGGCTTGATATGAAGAATGGCAAGAGCCCTCCGACAAGTAGGCCGATTATAACGTTTGGATTTGATAAACTGTATTCTAATGTCTTTGTAACAAAAATGTTGGCAGCTTCGTGCTGGAATGCTTGTATCATTGCTAACGCTGCAAGGCCCGCACTTGCTATTGCAAATCCCTTGGTAACAGCTTTTGTTGTGTTGCCGACAGCATCTATCTCGTCGGTGATCTTTCTGTTCTCCTCGCCCATGCTGGTCATTTCCACAATGCCTCCAGCGTTGTCGCTTATGGGCCCGAAGGAGTCTATGCTGAGAACTATCCCAGCTAAGCTTAGCATTGCCATCGCAGCAAGCGCAGTTCCGTATATACCCATCAGCGGGTCTCCTGAAATTGTATAGGCAACAGAGTAGGAAACTGCCAGCGTAACGACGATCGCAAGCATGAAGGGCATCGTTGAGCGCAGACCTGTAATTATCCCCGCAAGCGTGTTGGAAGCATGACCCCACTTTGTAGCTTCGCCTATCTCTTGAACGGGTTTGTACTTGTAACTTGTATAGTAATCGGTTATGCGTTGAATAACCGGAACTAGGATTACGCCCACGACAGTCGTTGCAAACAATGCATATGACAAGGGGCTGTCACCCAAAATGAGCTGGGTAAATGCAAAGTTCAGAGCAATTGCAATCGCAGCACTCACAATGAACGCCAAGTTGAGTGGTTTCATGGGGTCAGTTATCTTTCTAGGCGTTACCGTAAGGGTGCCAATTATTGATGCTATCAAACCTGACGCACCTATCACTATTGGATAAACTATCAACTGTGTAGTTGTAAGAACGTCAGGAATTATCAATGCACCAAGGAGCATGGCAGCAAGTATCGTAACGATGTAGGATTCGTAAATATCGGAGCCCATGCCAGCGGCGTCTCCAACATTGTCTCCAACGTTATCAGCTATAGTAGCCGGGTTTCTGGGATCGTCTTCCGGCATACCCGCCTCGATCTTGCCCACAAGGTCCGCTCCCAGATCTGCCGCCTTGGTGAATATGCCTCCCCCGGCTCTTATGAACAGTGCAATAAGACTTGCACCTATGCCAACGCCAGCAATGGTAATCGGGTTCTGATACAGAAGGTACAAGACAGTGACGCCAATGAGTGCCATAGCCGGTATAGCGAGACCAACTGTCGCTCCGCCTCTAAACGCAGTTGTCAGCGTATGACCCAGATCTTTTGTTGTGGCCTGTGCAGTTCTAACCGCGGCCTTCACGGTAATCTTCATTGCTATCAGTCCAGCTAGGCCAGACAACGCAGCGCCAACGGCAAATGCAACGCCGTTGGATGGTGAAGAAGCGAACGAGATCGCTATCGCTAACCCCACAGCAATTGGTATTATGATCTTAAATTCGCGCCGCAAAAAAGCAGATGCCCCAGTTCTTACTGCTCTGCTTATTTCCATCATCTGTTCCGTACCGCTGCTCTGTCTGCTAACCCAGGCAGCCATGCCACCTGCAAGTGCAAGTGATGCAATAGATGCAATTATTGATAGAGTAGAATCAAGACCCAAACCAAGAAAGCTCATTTTTGAGTGATTCACTATCTGTGATATATATAAACGCTGTCGTGTTTTTAGTCAAAACTCAAAATGTGCAAAGACTTGAGGTAAGAAAAATTAGAAAATGTTTGTGAAAATTAATGCTAGAAGATCTCCAAACACCAACATAAACAAAAATCCAAATGCCATGTAAACTATAAACGGCAGAGCTGGTGTGACCCACAGGTTTTTGTCATTTGCGTTTGCATAATCATCATAAGTTCCAGGATGGAAGTTGAACCTTCGCTTGCCGTCGCTAACACTCTCCATCGCAAACAGATATCCGTTTGGAGCAGCTGCTCTGAAACCCATTATGAACGCAAGTGCCTTCCTCAAACCAGATTCTTCAAAGCCTTCAAAGACAGTCTTTCCCTTTGCCAGATCCATTGAGTTTCTTATGACATTATGAGCAACATGCGCGAGGGTGAGCATAGTTGCATTCGTTAATACGGTGAATGCTGTAAAACCATGAATCTTGAAGGGCATGTCGTAAAATGGAACCAATACGGCAATCGCGACCAACGCCTTTGCATCTGCGCCTCCAAAAAGACCGGAACGGTAGACGCCATAAGCTATTGGAGCTGTTATCATTATTCCAAAGCCGTACTGGAACATGTTTATTGAATTGCTGCTAAACTCTATGGCTGTTACTAGCAGCCCTAAACCTCCAAATGCTACCCATATCTTGTCACTGATCTCTCTCTTCTTGAGATCCATTACTGATGCTAGAACAAGCATCACTGCACATGCTATGAGACGTATTTCAAGCATTACACCAGCACCTCGAACACGTATACGGAACACTGTTTGCAATTTAACTAAATGTAAGTAACAGCTCCTGATAACAGGTGTCGCATCATGTATATTATGTTCTCATGGATATAGACGATCGTCTAATGAGATTCTATGAGAATGACCGAGATAATTAGTATACAGAGAACTGGAAAAAGATCCAAGCTACAAAGATTCATCATTAGCCAAGGTAATTTTCATTTATCTAGGATTGGTCCGCGAACCAAACTAACAGATTTGATAATATTACGTGGAACATCCACATGGATTTCACGCATGGAATTTACGCATGGATGTTACGTTTTATGACTTACTGAAAATGTTTTCATTTTTTCCATAGCGACTTATAAGCCGCAACATGTATCGAACCGCAATCATGGTCGAAAATTCCAATAATGTTGTAACAGAATTGCCTCCTTCCAATCTAGATGAGCTTGTCAGTAAACTCAGTGAGATCACATCGAAACTGAGATATGAATTACCGTACAGTGTAAGAGGGGTTCAACGGCAAAGAAATGTTGCAAAGCGCGAGAAGGATGTCTTGATATTGCAAATAAAGGAAAAACTAAACACTCTAAGCAAGGAAGAAGCTGATAAGACAAAATCTAGATTATACAACGACTTGGGAATCTATATTTAATAAAGCAATTAGCAAACACATACTATATTTTTTACAATCAAGAGTTCAATGGGGTCAGACTATTGTATAACATTTCATCAATCAATCAGCCACCACGTCATCATTCCCCGATTAACTTGATGATCTTATCCTATTAATTACTTCGCCGAACTTGTTTCTGGATTCCTCGTTTATTCTTACGGCTACGAGTCCTTCTAATGGCTGGCCATAGAACATCACCGAACCATCTGGAGCAAGGGCAAGAACGACAGCCCCCATGAGATCCTCTTCACCCTCAACAGCAATTCTTACAGGTTTTTCAGAAATTAATGCCTTTTTGACCGCACTTATTGCATCACTAGAAATACCACCTGCTGGGTTGATACATTTTATCTCTACAGCATGAGCTTTCTCTGGCAGTTTGCGTCTTTCTCTTCGTTCCTTACCATCGACTATTTGTATAGAAGGCACAATGCCTAATGACAGCAACTTTTCTGTCGTGGCATCACCGACACCTACGATCAACTGGGTTTTAAGATAGGGCGATAGCGAAGCAGAACTAATCTTATCATTACTGATGAGAACGCCTGCAGGTTTCTTGAACAACTGCAGTTCTTCATTGCTGAACTGCATTAGCTTGCATCTCTGCAGCGATAATACTGATCTTGCCAGCTACAGCCATTGCAACTTTCTTGAAGGCAGCGGCATGTGGTGAATTTGGTTCGGTAACCACAACAGGTTTGCCAAAATCACTTCCTGCCATTATACCAGTGTGCAACGGTATCTGACCCAGAAACGGAGCGCCAAACTTTTCACTAACTTTCTCTTCTCCACCCTTTCCAAACACATGAGTTTCCTTATTACAATGAGGGCAAATAAAACTCGACATGTTTTCTATAACGCCTATTATCGGAATTCCTAGCTTCTTAAACATCAAAGCAGCTTTAAGTGCAATATTCATTGCAGCATCTTGCGGCGTGGTAACCACAACAACACCAGTAATTGGAATCGTTTGTGCAAGTGTCAAAGGCACATCTCCCGTACCCGGAGGCAGGTCTACAACAAGATAATCCAGCTCCCCCCATGCAACAGTGGTAAGAAATTGCTTGATTATTCCAGAAATAATTGGCCCTCTCCAAATACTAACATTCTGTTCTCCCTGCTGGGGAACAAGACCCATCGAGATAACCTTCAACCCATGTATTTCCTGAGGAAGCATCATGTTCTCATTGGCTTCGAGTCCCGGCTGCAGGCCCAACATCAAAGGAACGCTTGGTCCGTAAATATCAGCGTCCAGCAGCCCAACCTTTGCTCCACTTCTAGTCAAGGCAAGTGCTAAATTAATAGCAACAGTGCTCTTGCCAACTCCTCCCTTACCACTGGCAACAGCAATTACGTTCTTGACCTTGGGTAGTATTTCCTCCATACCCATTGTTCTGCCTTCCATCACTCTTGCAGTTACCTTCAAGTCAAGATCATTGACGCCTTTGATGCTTGAGACCTTGCTTCTAACCTCCTGCTCTATCTCGCTATTGTACGGACAAGCGGGCGTGGTCAGTTCAAGAGTAAAACTAACCTTATCATCATTGATAGCAAGATCCTTGATCATACCCATCGACACAATGTCTTTGTGAAGTTCTGGGTCGATTACACTTTTGAGAGTGGTTAAAACTTCATCAACGGTAACCATCGTCATCTAATTTTGTCGTTAACATTATTTAAATATTCATATTCTTAGGCGGAACTAATGAATTTTCCACTCACCTCAATCAAAAGATTCATAAATTGATGTTCTGTTTCGACACGCATACATGTTTGCTATTGTCGAAATGTCTGATGTTGTTAGGATTCCCCCTAACAAATTGGGTACGTCTTTGAAGGAAGCTGCGATAAGTATTCTCAAGGAAAAATATGAGAGCATGATTAGCACAGATCTGGGTTATGTTATAATGATTATTGATGCCGATGTCAATGCAACTGGAAAACTGGTTGCTGGCGATGGTGCTACTTATCATAGAGTAAATTTCAAGGCACTGACATTCTACCCGCAGTTGCAAGAAATTGTTGAAGGCGAGGTCGTTGAAATTACTGATTTTGGAGCGTTTGTTAGAATCGGTCCAACTGATGCATTGTTGCATTTATCACAAATACTAGACGATTACCTAAAGAGCGACGTAAAGTCTGGAATGATAGTTGCTAACCAGTCATCAAGAACTTTGAGGATCGGTTCAAAATTGAGGGCAAGAGTTACTGCTGTTAGTTTAGGTAAAGGTGCAGCGATGGGCAAGATCGGTATTACGTGCCGTCAGCCTTTTCTGGGCGCAGAAGAATGGATAGTGGAAGATATCAAGAAGGCACAGGGACAGCAGCCAAAAGACCAGAAGATAGAGAAGGAAGCAAAAGTAGAGAAAGAGGCAAAGGCGAAGTAGTTGGTCAGAGAACTTGCCTGCAGAAAGTGCAGGGCAATAACAACTGGCAAGGTGTGTCCTATATGCAAATCATCTGATCTAACACCTGACTGGTCTGGAATACTGCTGATAGCTCACCCTGAAACTTCGCAAGTCGCAGAGGTGCTGGGCATAAAGCAGAAGGGAAAGTACGCGTTAAAGGTAACGTAAGATGCATGTGCTCAGGGAAGCACTTGCGAAATTTCTTGAAGAGGATATTGGCAAAGGCGACATAACCAGCGATATAATACCTAATGATCCTGCCAAGGCAAAGATAATCTGCAAGGAGAAAGCTGTCATTGCTGGTCTGCATGAAGCAGGTATCTTGTTTGAGATTGTGGGGTGCGAAGTAAGAACTCTAGTAACAGAAGGATCTTTTGTAAAGCCAAACTCGACTATAATTAACATTTCTGGAAATGCCAGGTCTATACTTTCAGCAGAAAGAACGGTTCTGAACGTGTTGATGCGGATGAGCGGGATCGCTACCGAAACGAAAAAGTTTGTTGATGAAGTAAGAAAGATAAATCCTAGAGTGAATGTTGCATGCACAAGAAAAACATCGCCTGGATTTAGAATCTTTGATAAACGTGCAGTGAAAGTCGGCGGTGGTGAAACACATCGAATGCGACTTGATGATATGGTTCTCATCAAGGATAACCATCTGGCAATAGTTGGTTCCACTTCTAAAGCGGTCGAACTTGCAAAGGAGAGACATGGCTCCAGAAATAAGATCGAAATTGAGGTGCGTTCTTTGAACGATGCTATTGAAGCCGTGAATGCAGGTGCAGACATAATAATGCTCGATAACCTAACACCAAAGCAGGTTCATTCCATAGTCAAAACTTTGAAGAAGAAAGATCTGCGTGACAAGGTAACTATAGAAGTATCTGGCGGGATAACTCACAAGAACGTAAAGCAATATGCTACTGCGAACATTGATTTAATATCAATAGGTAGTATAACACATTCTGTAAGGGCAGTAGATATGAGCCTTGAGATAGTTAAATGAATTAATTAATTGCAAGCATTCGTTCTATTGCGAGTTTAGCCTTGGCAGCTATCTCACTAGGTACTTTGATCTCATAAACCATGTCTGTAAGCGATCTGTAAACTTTCTCCAATGTTATAGTCTTCATGTACTTGCATACAGCATTCTCGCTGATAGGTATGAACTGCTTGCTCGGGTTCTCCTTACGCATCCTGTAAAGGATTCCAGTCTCTGTTGCAACCACGAACTTGTCTGCACTAGAACTCTTGGCATGTCTCATCATGCCTTCAGTAGAGAAGAACTTTACGTTATGACCGTTTCCATTACCGTTTGCATGATTATTTCCATTTCCATTACCATTGCCAAAGTAATACATCATCGAAGTAGTGCATCCGCATTCTGGATGGATAAGGAATTCAGCTCCTTTATTCGCCTTTAGCATATCATTCACCATTTCTGGTCTTATGCCAGCATGCACATGACATTCTCCTGGCCAGATCAGCATATTCTTGCGTTTAGTAACTTCGGCAACATATGCCCCCAGAAACATATCAGGCAAGAACAGAACAGTCTTATCTGCAGAAATGCTGTTAACAATTTTGACTGCATTGCTTGATGTGCAGCAGTAATCGCACTGTGCCTTTACATCAGCAGTTGTATTTACATATCCAACAACAACAGCATTAGGATTCTCTTCCTTCCATTTTCTTAACTGCTCAGCATTTATCGTGTCTGATAGAGAACATCCAGCTTCCAGATCTGGTATGAGCACCGTCTTTTCAGGGCAGATTATAGAAGCCGTTTCGGCCATAAAGTGCACGCCGCAAAACACTATAACTTTAGCATCCGTTTTAGCTGCTTGCTGTGATAAACCCAGAGAATCGCCTACAAAATCAGCTACATCCTGCACTTCGGGCACCTGGTAGTTGTGTGCAAGTATCACTGCATTCCTCTCCTTCTTTAGTTTCAGGATCTCATTCTTCAGTGAATCTACGTTCAGTACTACGGTCATACAATACATTATTAGAAAATTGTATTTAAAGGGATACAATGTAGGACTATGTTACCTGATTATTTGAAGTAGTGTACAATAATTGCCTAGATCTATTTATATCAATTTTCGAATTGGCAGAACTGATAAATTCTCAGGAACAAGCATATCTATTCGGTGTCATGTGTTACAGTTTATTGTTTCCGTGCTAGCTCAGTTTCGGAACTAACTCTACCAACATAGCAACGGTAATGAGAAATAATATGATGTTGTGTAAGCGCGAAATTATTTCTAACAAAAGCATTTTTTGGAAGTTGCATGGATCTCTGTACACTAACGCAACTCAATTGTGTGGCTATATGACCAATTAACTTACCAGAATAACACTTGCAAACTATGAGCTGCATCTGTAGTCCGTATTTGAGATGATTTGTCGGTACTAATTGAGACAATTAACAAATTTTGACTAGGATTGTTCTCAGGGTTAAAGCATTAATTTATTAGGTCTAAAGTATCACAATTTATTGTGAACCGAGCAATTGCTTTTGCAGCGATATCATTCGCAGTAGTGCTGATGTTAAGTGTTGCTGCAATACCCGCATCTTCGACTTATGACCTGAACAAGACCTACAAATTAGTAGGCGATGGATATATCACCGGAACGGCAAAGGTTACGTGTTGGCAGTATGGAGAAACTGAAGCCAAAGTAGATATCAGGATCGATGTTCTAAAGGTATTTCACTCAAAAGGTAAGAATGAGCTTTCAGCGTACGTCATAGATCTTACAAAGAACGGTCCAGAGAGTTACATAAAGATAGGCAATAACGTGATGCCAAAGGACAAGTATGATTACGTAAGGTTTACTCAGCAGTTTAGCGCTGAGGACTTTCCTGCAGCAGATGATACCAAAGCCTGTCCCATCGATAGCGTTGGTAGGGTTGTTGTTGTTGTAGGAACTTCGGCACCATCAGATAGTGATACGTTAAACGAAGGCGCTGTTGATATCATAGCTGAAGCAGTATTATCAACATCAAGTGCTGAATCTAAGAATACAACTGACGATTCCAGTACCAGTATCGGAAAGGAAGAGCCCAAGGTAGGCACGGAAGAACCTAAGGTCGAAGTTAAAGTTGAGGTTGAAGTTGAAGAACCAGGGATCAAAGTGATTCCGTATTCTATAACAAGTGAACCGAAACTTGCAGCTCCTTTTGGAGATGGAATCGAGGAAATAGTTACTGGACAGCCAGTAATTGTACAAACAATGGTTACAAATAACTTGAATGAAGAACAGCCATTCGTGTATATACTGCAGGTGAAGGATAGCGAAGGTTTTACAGTTATGCTTACATGGATCAAGGGCACAATGAATGCATCTGCCGATCTGGACGCTGGTATATCTTGGACTCCTGAAGACAGCGGAAACTATACCGTCGAAGTCTTTGTTTGGAAGAGCCTTGAAGATCCAGGCTTACCTCTGACCAAGAGAATGATGGTCTCTGTTGAAGAGTAACCGCAGTTTGTAGGAGTAAGTTCAAGCGTACTCATAATTATTGTAGGAAGCCACTACAGGCACGGGCTCAAAAATGATGCTGTAATCACGTTCCTATGCTTACTCTATCATCACAGATTGAGCGCAAGCATTCAATTGCGGAAAGCACTGCAAGATAACTGGTTTTCGGGTTTGTTGGACTTGGCACGTTCTTAACCTGGAAGCGCATTTCACCAAAGCTGCCCTTTGCAGTTACTTCATGTGTGTTAACCTTTGTCTTTGGATCCGCAACAATCCTAACCTTCGTCTTCTTGCCTCCAATACCTGCAAGGCTTAATGCAGCTGCAACGTTAACGTTTGCAGGGAAGAATTTTACGGCATCCTCTGCCTTGCCTTCATAGATCACTCTTGACTTCTTGATCTTCTTAAGATCAGTTTTGTGTGTCTTGAAGAAAGGCGCGCCCTCAAGTCCCTTTGGGCTCTTTGTCGTTGTCAACGTAACCTCTTCGAGCAGATGCTTCACGGTTCTGATCGCATCTATGCCTGCTATTGCACCTGTTGGGAGATAGATTCTTCTGTCATGCTTTTCCGCCAGACCTTTCAGATCATCATACATATTGCTGTCAAGCAACGCTCCTACACTCATAATCATCAGATCGTGGTTGGTCTCCAGTACGAGTCTAGCATAATTTCTTACAGCATCCTGAGAGGCGGCCTCAACTACAATGTCCATATCATTTGCAACAAATTCTCCAGCATTCTTTGCCAGCAAGGGTTTGGTTTTCAACTTGTTTGCAAGCGTATTCACAGCACCTTCATAAGCATCGAATAATGCAACCAGCTCTGCGTCTATCTTTCTTGAATCAACAGCGAGGGCAAGCTGAGAGCCAATTGTTCCACAGCCAATTATTCCAACACTTTTCAACTTGTTTTTTGACTGGTTGTAATCTATATATCGCTTGTCATAGTTGCAATTTCTGAAAACTTGGGAAACTTGTAGATTCAAGGCATTCCTGAATAGAGGTAAATAAGCGTTTAGAACTAATGTATCAGCTTCATCAATCTTAAATAATTGTCAAGTGATAATATACTTGCACGGTTGAAACCGATACGTTAGGTTTGACACAGCCAGCCAACTATCCATCTAGCTCCCATCAAACCATCTATCAAGCGGCCTGACCTTCAGCCTGCAAGGTTGCCCTTTCACTTAATTGTGGCAACCAATATTAAACTCACCCACATGATAAATCAAATCTTCTTTAAAACAATTGAATTTGTTGTCATAATAACGAATTGACATCTCGTAAAATAGCTAAGACCAGGGGAAGGGAGTCTATGCGTCGTGAGCGATCTACCAATATGTCTCCCAGTCTTGACATGGAGCTGTGATTGATATAGCAAGTAGAGGTCAAAATGGCCAGCACGCACCCTCGCGTGACACCGCAGGAAAAAAATCAAGTGGAAAATCAAGGATTCCTATAGTCCTTTATGATATACCAGGAGATCTTGAGGAAGACTCTACGGGGATATGAAGAATTGCAAAGAATATTGTTAAAGATTGCAAAACTTTCCCCCGTATGAACTTACAACCTTGAGAGGAATACACGCAACAGCGGTCTCTAGGCTTCGCGCATCGTTATTAAACATGAAATACGATATTTATTTACCACACAAAGAATTTGAAAATTAAGGCTACTTCAAGCGGTTTACCATGCTTATCTTCTTTGTGACAGCCACATGTACACCAAGCATATACGCAATACTTATGAGTGTTCTTGCGACAAGGTTCGCTAACGTTCATCGTGGTTGTTTCCATCGATCTATAGTTAGTGTTAATCTCTTTTAAATTGTATTGTAGATCGGCGCAGGATTTTCTATAACACAGAATATAGAATAACAATCAAGTAATATTATCCTCACAAGAGCTTAGCGATAACATAGTTGGAGCAGCTTCATAATCACTACCTCATTTGTGATCGAAGATAGACAGCAAGCCTTTTTACTTTACCTACGGATTAACATCTGAAAATGGCAAAAAGACCGTTTACAATAGACCTAGGAACCGAGCAGATCCCTGTAGAGGGACACCAGCCAAAGAACGTTGCAATAAAGTACCTCATGAAGAGAAGACGTTCATTGCTTATGACCAAGGATAAGGAGAAGGTTGAGCGTTTATGGACAACACTACCTCAAACAATAAAGATCATAGGCAAGCAGTCAGAAAAGCAGTATAAGATCAACTGGGAGAGGCAGGGAACGCAGGACTTTGTTGGGTCAAGGTTTGTGTTCACACTAGACGAGAATTAGATCAGCAAAAGATCAGATCATGATCTTCGTAGCCAAGAGCACGTAAAGCACTCGCAATCGTTCTCATCAAACCATTTCTTTGCTTTTGGGTTCTCTTCCATGAGCCTTTTTGCATAATATAATTGCAGATCTGAAATAGGCCTTCTTGGTATATTATAACGGTTCAGCAGGGAGTAGATCTGGTAACGAGTTGTGTTGTATTTCGAGGCTATTTCACTCACAAGCATACCGTTTCTTGCAAAGGTGGGAAGCTCGCGAATATGTGCCTGTGCAGGAAATTCGCAAGTATGCTATGCAAGAACCCACCGCTTAACTAGATTATGTGAATTTCCCACGGATATAAACACTATAAAGTATGCATCTGCTAATCCAGTTCAATGCCATTTTGGTTCAGCAAGCTTGGAAAGGGGAATGCTGCCAAACGTATTGTTAAGGATTGGGAGAAGGCGAAGGTATCGGACATAGCAGACGAAATTGTCAGGATAATACCAGGTCAGGTGCCTTTCCTGCGAGAACTTGCCAGCACATCCCTATCTGGAATGTTGAAGAAGAACCTTATCTTCTCCGCGTCAGAACCGCAAAAGATCTCTAACGATCTTTACAATGTCATAGACACTGTACGAATAAAGGTCGGTCCTGGCATACCGTTCATAGACAAGCAGTTTACCGTTTCGATAAATTACAGCATAAACGTAGATGTAAAGGAGAAGAAGATAGTTAAAGCCAGCCCAGATATATCATCGTTGAAGATCGATTTCGTTTAGCGCAATCGCTATATGATGCGTGAATACATACACTTTATGCCCTTAGAGTTGATCCCATTGGTAGCATGGATGATTCTTACGGTAGTCTTCATTGGGGTAATAGCCCTTCTTTACAGGAGAGTTACGAGGGCAAGTAAGCGGGAAACTGATGAGCGCAAAGATGAGACACCTCCATATTGAGAAGAAAGCGATACGTGCACTGGGCATAGCGGAGAGTTTCAAGAAATCTGAAAAGCAATCTGTGCTTGCTGGTGTTGTCATGAGAAGCGACATGGTCATAGATGGTGTTGCATATGCAAGTGCTACCGTCAGAGGCGACGATGCTACTGATGCTGTGATCAAACTTTACACAAGCCTTGACAGAACGGACATAAACTTTGTGATGCTTGGAGGGTTGATAATCAGCATGTATAACATAATTAGTATTGAGAGGTTGTACGAAAGGCTCAAGATCCCCATAATAGGCGTAACATTCGAAGAATCCGAGGGTCTTGACGCGCACATAAAGAGGCAGTTCCCTAACACATGGGAGAGCAAGATCGAAGCATATCACGAGTTGAGATCGAGAGAAGAGATCAAGCTAAAGACTGGTTACAAGGTGTTTGTAAGGGCAGAGGGAGTAAATGTGAAAAATGCGAAGCTGGCAATTAACAAGTTCTTGTTGCAGGGTTCGATACCAGAACCGATCAGGGTTGCAAGGTTGATTGCTAGAGCAAAACTAGGATCATAAATCTGGATTTGAAACTTACATTTGATCACTAATATAAATCAAGAAACAGCTGTAAGTTTAACAAATTCTTTCGAGTAATTTAAATAAGGTATGCAGTAATTAGAAAACGAGAAATTATGAAAAGAATCTGTATAAGTTGCGGTAACAGCTTTGACCCCGATCAGGTTAGTAGTGAGTGCTCTAAACTGTATAACTGGACGATGTGCAAGAATTGTTGCGAGCAACGCCAAGTCCAAGTTTGAAAACCAAAATCAAGTTTTCATTTTCAGTGTAGAATGCAAACATAATCTTCATATTCATTGATCACCAACTGATTTTGATTTGGATATTCCTCCAGAACTTTGTATTCAATGTAGGGGCACGAAGCATCTTTGTGGACTTGCTTACTGTCCGGTTATGGTGAAGATGAACATTCAGCCCATTAGGCTAAATCTTGCTTCAGAAATTCAGGGTTCCAGTCCTCCAAGCGTCTTTGTTGGCAGAATGGGTTATCCCAAAGTGCTTGTCGGACCAATGCTACCCCCCGTCTTCGAAGACACCTCTACCTACGACACACCAGAACTATGGCAGGACTATGACGTAGATGACATACTGCGCTTCAGGCTCTCACTCGTAAGAGGCACAACGATGGTTCATGTCAAGGATGCCCTCAAGGAGACCAAGACAGTTCAGACGTTACAGGAAGTAGCAATGGCAGACAAACCAGTTGATTCAGACATGGTGCTCAAGAAGGACCCTGCTAAATCCGTGCACCTGAACGAGCACATCCCGCCTTTCGGGCCTTCCGGGCATATGCTGAAGTTCAGCGTTAGTGGTAACGTAAGCGTAGATCATAGGATCGAGAAGGCATATTATGACAAGGACCTCAAGGCTGGTAACGCGGTGGTCGACCTTTATCGTGATAGAGTGCCATTGTCTAAAATAATGAAGTCTTTCAGTGTAGGCTCGTTTGGAAAGGCGCGAAGACTTGTACCTACGCGATGGAGCATAACCGCAGTAGATGATATCGTATCAAAATCATTGGTAGCAAATGTGAAAATGCAGCAGGAAACTGGCGAGTATTTAGTGTATGTTAGGAAGATACACATGAACGTTTTCGTTGCAGTAGTGATACCAGGCTCATGGTGCTTTGAATGGATAGAGGCCTGGTTTCCGAACACAACTTGGAACCTCTTGCAGTATGGCAATCCAGAGATTATGGGCGACAACGAAGGTTACTATGGAATAGATCACTATGCAAAAGTTGGTGGTTGTTATTATTCTGCAAGGTTGACAGCTGCGGAAGCATTAAGTGGTTTGCAGAAGCAAGGTTCGGTCTTGATGTTGCGGGAGATCTATCCAGGTTTTAACATTCCGTTAGGAGTGTGGTTCGTTAGAGAACAGTTAAGAGCAATGATGAAATCAAAACCGCAGAGATTCAGCAGCATGGAACAGGCTTTGGAATTTGCAATGACCAATCTAACAATTCCATTAAGCAAGTGGTTACCAAAGAGCAAGATCTTGCAGGACACAAGATACCAGCGAAGGATCAGCGAATATGCCTAACTAGATGACGGATTATGTAAACATACGCTTGTGCAAAAGTTGAGGCGGTGTTCTATCCAACCACATATGTCCCTCGCAAGGTTGTAAGTTCATACGGGGGAAAGTTTTGCAATCTTTAACAATATTCTTTGCAATTCTTCATATCCCCGTAGAGTCTTCCTCAAGATCTCCTTGTATATCATAAGGGTATATAGGAATCCTTGATTTTACACTTGATTTTTTTCCTGCGGTGTCACGCGAGGGCGTGTGCTAGCCATACTTGACCTCTACTTGTTATATCTACTTACTATATCAATCACAGCTCCATGCCAGTAAGGCTGGGGACATATGTGGGTGGTTCGTTCAGCAAAAGTTGTGGGGGGTCTTTATAATGGATACATGGAAAGTTGAAAATCAAAAAGAATTTCGTAACTATACCTTTTCAATACTATCTGGCTCGTTTGTAAACTATTTCATTAGACTGCTTCACGCCAAGAATAATTAGTTTATCCGAAGAAGATCTGTTGAAGATGAGGCTTGCTGTTTTTAAGAGAATAGATTTATTTGCTTCTTTAACTGGGCCAATAAATCTTTCATAAACATGATCATTTATCGCTAGAGATCTACCGACTCCTTCGCATTTTCTATAGCAACAGTTCTAGATTTTGTGCATTAAAAGATAATCTGTTTATATGACCATTCGCTAGAAAACTAATAAGAAAGCTTATCAGTTGCCCAAAATATGATACTATTACCTCAGAATGTCCAGAATTGCGTCGAAAAGTGACCTCATTCCAGGATTGATAGATGATGTTGATATTTTCAGAATAAAACCTTCCCGAGTGCCGCTAAGATCACAATTAACAAACATTGAACAATTGGCTCAATCGATCAAAGAAAGAGGTCTTCTTCAACCAATAGTGGTGCGGGCAGACAATAATGGTTCTTTCGAAATTGTTGCCGGAAATAGAAGATTCAACGCATGCAAATCACTTGGCTGGAGAAAGATACCCTGCCACATGGTAGAGCTTGATGATAAAGATGCATTCGAGATATCACTAATAGAAAATATACAGAGAAAAACTCTAAATTCAGTAGAAGAAGCAGAAGCGTTTAGGAAATATGTTTCTGACTTTGGCTACGGCGGAATTTCTGATCTTGCACGGAAGATAGGTAAGAGTCCTGCATATGTTACAAGAAAAATAAAGTTACTCAATTTACCTGAGGATATTCTTGATGCCATACAGAAATCGATTATTAGTAAAAGTGCTGCTGAAGACTTGTGCTCCCTTGATGACGGGGCAAAGCAGTCAAAACTGGGCGAAATAATACGACTACGACATTTATCTCTACGTGATACAAGAAAGTTGATCAAGAGTAATGAGGCATCAGACACAGGAGTATCGTACCAAATGGATAGGACATCGGGGACAGAAAAACATCAGAAGGCCTTTGACAAGCCTATAATAGTTTTGCAGTCTGCCATGAGCAAGTTCGGTGCAACAATCGATAATTTAGAAGATAATTGGATACTTTATGAAATTCTTATGCAACACAAGAATACTCTTCATTCACAGATAGATTTGCTTCTCAGACAGAGAAAGAAATTTGCTTTGTGTATGTAGAACTTAGTTTTGCGGCGCCGCAAAAGTTTCCTGTTAGTGGTGTTATCTATTCGATTTTCTTATATACTATGTCACGATTTTGGACTGTTTCTGAATCCACAAGCAGACCTTCATTCCATACTGCATGAACATTGTTGCCTGCTATAGCCAGCCGTGGAGAACCAGCCGTGGTACTACTGCTGGGCTCGCTTATCTTCACTGCAGAGCCAAAAGTGGCTCCATTGTCATTGCTTTTCCTAAGATAGATGCCAGATAGATCTGCACCATCCCATGCTACGAAGACATTAGAACCAGATACCGCCATTATCTGTTTATCGAAAGAGCTCCCTGCGTTGTTAGTTAGAACCACTGCTCGAGCAAAACTGGCTCCGTTATCATTGCTGACCCTCATGGCAAGAGCAACGTTTCCCAAGCTACTGTCAAACCAAGTCACGTAAACATTATTAGCAGATGCGGCGACCACAGGATCATATGAAGTTCCCGCATTGTTAGTTAGGACTACTGCAGGTCCGAAGGTAGATCCGTTATCATTGCTCGTTCTTAGAATTACCCCATTGCGAGCGAGTTGATCTTCCTCATACCATACTACGTGTACGTTATTGCTGGATACAGCCATCTGCTGACCTACTGATCTTCCTTCTGTATTGCTCAGATTAATCAGAGGTCCGAAGGTAGCTCCGTTATCACTGCTTTTCGTGAAGAATATTTCGTTGTTTTCGAGAATCGTGTCACCGTCCTCACTTCCTGGAATAGTAGCAACATTCTTCCCTGGAATCTCTTTGCTCCATGATAAAAAGACATTGTCGACGGAAGCTACAATGCTCGTCAACCCAAAAATACCAGACACCCCTAGGCTGGCACTGATATTAACTGCTTTATCAAAACTGACTCCGTTATCACTGCTCTTAGCGAAGAAGATGCCGCTATTTCCAGCTGTATCATCACTCCATACTACGTATACATTATTGCCAGATATAGCTATCTGAGGCGCTGCTGATATTCCCGGGGTGTTGCTCAGATTAATCGTATTGGTAAAGCTAACTCCATTATCGGCAGACATTGTGAAAAATATATCAAAGTTGCCGGGAGAGTCATCTTCCCAAACAACATACACATTGCTGCCAGATATCTCAATCTCCGGATTGAACGAACGCCCAGGTGTATTGCTGAGATTAGATGCACCGATTAATGGAAATGAAAAACCTGCATCTATACTTCTTGTGAAAAATATGTCGAAGCTCCCTTGTGTTTCCTCATACCACACCAGATAAACATTATTCCCAGATGTAGCTATCTGCTGACTGAAAGAGTCACCAACACTGTTGCTCACATTGCGTAGCACCGCAAAGTCAACACTAGGTGCCTGTACCTGTTCGAACGAAGCTGAAAATGTGATGACACTGATAACCATTGATAACATCCCCATAATAGTCAGGAACTTTTTTGAACTCTTCTTCAACCATTGAAGAATGCAAGTATTGGCATATAAGGTTGCTCATTCTGATGTTATCAAAAATGTTTTATCCGATCTTCCATAAACAAGATGGGATAGAGCGCATGCACAATATTTTGTTAATGCTAAGCGTTTTGAAAAACGGAGTGAATTATCATTGAGTGTTGAAACAAGTACGCGGAAAACAACAGGTATTATGATAGCAACATTGCTTATAACTTCTGTATACGTTTTTTCTTCGGCACCGGCATATGCTCCGGGCAGTCCGCCTGTAGCCAATGCTGGGCCTGACCAAACTGTCGACGAAGACGCGTTAGTGGTGCTAGACGGCAGCGGTAGTTCAGATCCAGAAGGAGATCCGTTAACGTTTTCATGGACACAAACTGCTGGACCAACAGTAACTTTGGCAAATGCAAACACCGTTAACCCAACCTTCACGGCTCCGCTCGTCAGTACACAGACTGTACTGACATTCCAGCTCGTAGTTAATGACGGTACGCAGAACAGTACACCTGATACTGTCAATATCACAGTTAACTCTGTCCTTAACGTTATTACTGGTAGATTTGACAAGATAACTACTGTAGGATCCCAGACCATAACAGTTGGCTTCCAGCCTAAAGCCTTGATACTATTCACTAACGGCCATCAATCAGGAGGTCTGCAGGAAGGCTACAATTTTGCAATAGGATTTTCGAACGGCACAAGCTCCAGATCCAATGGTATGCAGTCAGATGACAATGCGGCAACATCGAATACTGGGAGAGGTTTCGGCGGCAAAGTCTTAAGGATACTCAGCTCAGGCAATCCTACAGTCATATCCGAGGCTGACGCGAGCTTTACCTCAACTGGTTTTACGCTCACTTGGACGAAGAATGATCCTGGGAACGTAGCATCCAAGATTCACTATATTGCCTTGGGTGGCCCTATTTTTACAAATGTAAAGGTGGATCAATTCATAGCAAACAGCGTAACAGGTCCTCAAACGGTGTCAACCGTTGGGTTTCAGCCCGACTTTCTCATGTTTATCAATCCTCGCACCAATAGCGATGGTACGTCGCAGAATGTTAATGCATTCACCAGCTTCGGTTTTGCAGTGTCTGCAACTGAGAGAGCTGCCATAGCTGTGACGAGTAACGATAATAGGGCTACCATGAATACTTGCAGATCGCAGAGGACAGATCTGGCTATTCTAACTCTTATGCCAGGTTCATGCAATAACGTAGATTCACAAGCGGATTTCGTTTCCATGGATTCAACCGGTTTTACCATAAACTGGACAGATGCGCCTGACCCCACTAACATAGATCGTATTTATTATTTGGCGCTAAAAGGAGGTCGCCATCATGTTGGAAGTTTGACTCAGCCTATATCAGGGATGACACCTGTACCCCAGCCTATAACTGGAGTCGGATTCCTACCAGAGGGTTTGATATTGACGAGTTTTAATTCACAAGCCAATAGTGCGGTTCTGGATCATAATAGATTATCTTTTGGTGCAGCCCATGCCCCTGGAGATGGAAACGAAGGTGTTGTGTGGGTAGGTGATACGGATAACGTGGCTACCTCTATTACTGCTCGCACTTCCATAACGACAAAGATAATGAGATTAATGACCGAAAATGAACCAGCAAGCTTTTCTACGATAAATGCAGCTGCAGATCTCCAATCATTTGATGCAGATGGCTTTACCCTAAGCTGGAGTAACATTGATGGGACACCAAGGGAGATCATTTATGTTGCTTTTGATCCCCCAAGTGGTAGTCCACCTTCTTGGATGGAAGACAAGGAGGTAACTCAATTCCAGTCTCAACTATCGCAGATAGAACCCTACATAGCTGTGAAATCTGCTTCTGAACCCGATACGTTAGTTGCAGCTTATATGGACGAAGTTTATACTGCCACTATGAAGTGTGCAACAGCACGGAGCACTAATGGAGGTACAAGCTGGCCTAGCAATGATTATCGAGCGCCGGCGCCACCAAGTTGGGTAAATCTGAATTCTAGTACCGATCCAGTGATAGTTAGTGATACGACGGGTAAGTTCTATATGATGTGTATAGGCTTCGCAACTACTGGAGATGGTATATGGCAAGCAACATCAACAGACGGCATTAATTGGACTTCCGGCAATGTTTCGAGACCAGTAGATACATCAGGAAATGTAGATATGGACAAGGAGTGGGTGGCTGTGGACAAAAATACCTCAAGTCCTTTCAAGGATAGAGTATATGTTTGCTGGACAGAAATCGACAGGACTGTCACCCCTGAGGTCTGGAGAATCAAGTTCTTTAGACCGGGAATAGATTCGACGCCTCAAATACGAGCTACGGTGAGCGGTGGGCCGCCTAACAGTTTCGTACAAGGTTGTTACATTGCCGTAGGGCCAGTACAGAATGAAGTGTATCTTGCGTGGGTACATTACAACACTGCCACTACCGCAGACATAAAGCTGACCAGAAATGACAATGGTGGTAGTGATGGTGTTGGTGACTGGAAGGCGCCAAGAACTGTTTCGACAATCACAAGGCTTAACTGCGGACAATTCAGTGTAGGTGATGTTAGCGGCACTGGTACAAGTTGCATACGAGCCGCTCAATTCCCAACAATGGCCATAGATTTCAGATCGACTACAGGAATTCACATAACATATTCTCATAAGAATGGCGTAACTAACAAGGCTGACATTTTCTACAGAAACTCATACAATTGTGGCAAAAATACTGATTTTAATCTTTGCACGTTTAACCCTGCATCCGGGGTAGGATTACAGTTGAATTCTGTCGGTGCAGGTGATCAATGGGAACCGGCGATTATGGTACGCAAAACAGCTCTGAACCCAGAGGGAAACGTCCACGTAACCGCAAGAGATCGAAGATCCGACACCAGTAATGTTAATTGGGAAATATGGCACTATCATTGTCACACAAACCAATTCAGTGGTTGTCAAGGTACTGGAGATTGGCATGGCCCAAATAATCAGAAAAAAGTTTCCGACACTTCATCTAACAATCACGACAATCAGCAGGTAGGAGAATATCATGGCATTGCTTCAAGTACAAATACAGAAGTTCATGCTGTATTCATACATATACGCAGCGATCCTACTGACTTTGACATATTCTATGATAAAACAATCAATTCATAACGACTCTCTTTTGTTCCAACGTTATCAATAGCCTTATAATTTGCAATCATATATTCATGTTGATGAGAACATCACTAAAGAAGAAGATGGGATTTGCCTTCATTGCAATTGCAGTAGCAGGACTATCGTTATGGTTTGGTTTTAGTCAAGCATCGGTACAAACAAATTCACCAGTAACGTATGGATTTCATAGCGGTCTGATTTCCGCCAGACATGCATTCGATGCCGAAGTAGAGCGTGCTAGGAATGCGACCACCCTAATTAGCTTAGATCCCTTGATTGTCTCACATATGCCTAAGTTAAAGGAAGTATTTGATGGTGCAGATAGCAATTATCAGAAGTTGTTAGAATTTTGCGGTGAAGATCTTTGTGATGGGAGGATTGCTATTCCGCCAGTTCCCCAATTCGCGACAATGTCTGTGAATGAATTAGAAACTTCAACAATACTCAACTCCCTTGTAAAACTCGATTACTTTGAGGAACATGTAACGGACGATAGTGCCACGCTTGTTAGATTCTATCAAGCTGCAGTTGAATATAATGGCAAGTACTATTATGTGACTATGGATACTGTACTAAAAGCATGATCCTCAACATTTTTATTTTACTTGTAAGAGTTGAACTATATTGAAGAATCTTTTCTTGGCGCTGATAATTCTGTCTCTTCTTATTCCTAAGACGTTTGATAAGTCAGATAGTGCTTCTGAACCAATGATAGGGTTGGACAAAACATCCTATAGCCTGTATAGTAGAGTGAACATTTCTGTAAATGCGTCAAATCAAAACGTTGATCCATTCAAAAGAGATCAATTCTATGTCGATATTAAGACTGAGTCTGAAAGCTTGAGCGATTATAGATTAGTTGAAACAGGTTTGGACACCAGTAGGTTCACTGGTTACATATCTCTTACAGGGCCCGATGGCATGACAATTGGTGAAGGTCCAAGTGATGGTAGGCTTAAAGCCTCGAGGGGAGACATGTTATCAGTTTCTTTCACTTCTGGTTCAGGACAGAAGTTGGATGCCAAAGCAACCATAGATTATCACATAGGTAGAATTTTCTTTGAAAAGAATTCTTATCGAGACGATGATACTGTACTAGCCATACTCATTGACGAGGATCTAAATCTTGATCCTGAGCAACGCGATATCGTACATGAATTTTTCCTTACATCTACTTTTATGCGTGGTATATTTCCAGGAATCGTGCCAGAGCTGGGAGTTAATAGTGGAATTTTTGCTGCTGGAGGAAAAGCTACTTCATCAAGTGGACTATTAAGACCATTACAATTCAACCCTGATGGGGAGGCTATAGTAGCTTTTTATCATGACACCACCCTCCCAAAACCTTATTCTTTCGTCGGGAATAGTATTAACCAGACTGAAGGAACTTGGTTATTTGCCGTTGCACCTTTTTTGGGCACAGTACCAACAATTAAACCAGCACCTCTATTCTATGGTAATTACACGGAGGGACAATTGCTCAATAACTTCATCATGAAGACAGAATCTGCAGTGCAGGATTTGAAATTTCTCAAGTATGAAAGGAAACTTGAGTTTGTCAATGTAGCAAATAAGGCAGGAACATTAGAACTGCAAATACCAAGGGAAGCTTTCCATGATATTGCTTCAGCTAGCATTAATCGTACAAATATCGATTTCACATCGAATAAAAATGCAACTCATTTTAACGTCAAAATAAATTATCCCGAAGGAAATAGCAAAATAGAAATATTTGATCTGGATACGGAGAGTCCTATAGTTTTCCGAGATCCCGCGCTAGTTGACCAGGAGGATAATGCGTTAACAGATCTAACAGTGGGTTCGCAGGTAGTGATACAGAGTCAGATTACCAACTCACAGACAAATACTCAACCATTTGCCTACATAGTCCAGATAAAGGACGAGAACGATGTTACCGTATCGTTGTCATGGTTAACTGGTGAACTTGCCGCAGCGGATTCATTCAGACCAGCCCAGTCGTGGCTACCTGAAGAATCAGGCGAATACAGGATACAAACTTTCCTCTGGAACAACTTGGAAACTCCTTCACCACTTGCACCATCAAAGAATATAGAGGTACAAGTAATCGCATGATATTCTCCAACAATGATAATACTCCTGTCTACAGAGTTGAAATCAAACCAGAAAGATTGGGCATGGAACAAGCTTTAGAATTTGCGGTGAGCAACCTTACGATTCCATTGAACAAATGGTTGCCAAAAAGCAAGATCCTGCAGGACGCACGGTATCAGAGAAGGATCAGCGAGTATGCTTAACTATGAGTTTCATTTAGTGAACATTTTTTGCATAGAAACAAATTATAACCATTAACGTGCAGGGAAAGATAATGGTATACGGTGTAAGAAGATCGCTGCTGCTCAGTCAATTGCCAATCAGGATCGTTGCAGGAGCAGCTTTCATGTTACACGGATATCCAAAATTAATGGATGTTGCTGGCACGCAGGGATTCTTTGGCAATATAGGACTTCCTGCAGAACTTGCATTACTAATAGGATTGCTGGAATTCTTTGGCGGCATTGCGTTGATTCTCGGCATTCTAACAAGGATAGCATCAATCCTGTTGATAGGAGACATGATCGGAGCTATCATGCTAGTGAAGCTGCCCAAGGGATTCATAGGCGGTTTCGAACTTGAGCTTCTGCTCTTAGCATGCGCCGCCACCTTGCTTATTGGTGGACCGGGAGTTGCTTCGATTGAATGGGCCGTAATCAAGCGCGAAATATTCCCTCACGGAAAGCAATTGGTAGGTGCTAGTGCTTGAAGCAGAATCATTATTTATGACAGAAGATTATCATCATCGATATGAAGGCTGTCTTTGTCGGAGAAGCTAACAGCATTAGTGTAAAGGATGTTCCCACACCAGAAATTGGCGGTGGTGATGTTCTTGTAAAGATGCATGCCTGCGGTTTATGTGGTTCAGATCTCGAGAAAGTATATGGACATTACGGAGTTGTATCGATGCGACTCGGACACGAGCCTGCAGGTGAGATCGTTGGTTTAGGCAAGAAAGTTAAGGACCTTAAAGTTGGCGACAGGGTATTCGTGCATCATCATGTTCCGTGTTATTCATGTCATTATTGTAAGCATGAAGATTACACAATGTGCCCCCAGTATCAAAAAAGCAATCTTGAACCTTGTGGTCTGGCAGAGGTGTTTCTTGTTCCAGAATGGAATGTTAGCAGAGGAGGACTAATCAAACTACCAAACAACGTCTCCTTTGAAGAAGCGGCAATGATAGAACCCCTTGCTTGTTGTATCAGAGCCATAAACAAATCCGAAATGAAGAAAGGTGATGATGTTGCGGTAGTTGGTGTAGGTCCTGCTGGCGTAATGCACGTCATCCTTTCCAGAATATTTGGAGCTGGTAAGATATTTGCCATTGATATAAACGATTTCAGGTTAGACTTTGCCAAAAGACTTGGGGCTGATATCGCAATAAATACAACAAGAGATGATGCCACCAAGATTATAAAAGATTCTACTGAAAACAGGGGTGCAGATATTGCTATAGTAGCAACGGGCAGTGCAAAGGCATTTCTGCAATCACTGGAGTTAGTAAGAAGTGGAGGCAAAGTAGTAATGTTTGGTGTCCCTTCCAAAGGTTCGAATGTAACGCTTGACGTTAACCGCATCTTCTCAAACGAGATAAAGTTGATCCCGAGTTTGGCGGCATCTGAAAAAGAGACGAACCAAGCATTTGAGCTGATTGCATCAAAACGACTGGACATAAAACCAATAATTACGCATAGATTTGATTTAGAGAGAGTTGGTGATGCGATCAAATGTGCATATGAGGCAAAAGATGCAATGAAAGTTGTTGTGACATCTTAGAAAAATTTAACTATGGCCTTACTCTCTTTGAAAATCTAGGTAATCAAGATGGACTGGGGAATGCAGAACCGCATTGCAAAGATAATCAAACCAGATACTGGTCGTGCGGTCATGCTTGCGGTAGATCATGGATACTTTTTAGGACCTACACAAAAACTAGAGAATCCTAGAAAAACTATTGCTCCACTTCTTCCTTATGCTGACTCTCTTATGCTTACTAGAGGAGTATTACGTTCATCTGTAGATCCTAATGCTAACATACCTATCGTTCTCAGAGTATCAGGAGGTACCAGTATTGTTGGGCAGGATCTTTCTAACGAATCTATCACAACTTCTATTGAAGAAGCTATAAGACTAAATGTATCTGCTCTGGCTCTTTCAATCTTTGTTGGTGAAGCACATGAGCACCAAACGCTTGTAAATCTTTCAAAGCTTGTTGACGAAGGTGAAAAATATGGCATTCCAGTATTAGCAGTCACTGCTGTTGGGAAAGAGATGGCAAGGGATGCTCGCTATCTTTCATTATCGTGCAGAGTAGCGGCAGAACTTGGTGCGAAGATGGTAAAAACTTACTACTGTGAAGAGTTTGAAAAAGTTGTTGAAGGTTGTCCTGTTCCGATAATCATCGCTGGCGGAAAGAAGACGAGCGAATTGGAAGCACTGGAGCTTGCATACAATTCTGTAAAACATGGAGCTGTTGGTGTTGACATGGGTAGAAATATTTGGCAATCAGATCATCCAGTGGCAATGATTAGAGCAGTACGAAACATAGTTCACGAGAATGCAACTGTAAAAGAAGCGTATGAATTGTTTAATACTCTGAAAGAGTCACCTGTAATTGATATAGAGCGATAACAGTATCTATCACTACAATCTAAGGAATTTTTGAAAAGTGTTCATGTATTATTAACCACTGTGAATCTTTTTTCTGGAAGACCATTGTCGCTCTGGACTTGACGCTCATCGTTCGACCCGTAAAGCTGTAATCATCTACAAGCATTCCAGTATGTTCGATCAGGAAAGTTGCAATAGCAACATCGTCAAATATGTCTACTCTAAGATCCTCAATCTTAAAGTCATAGTCGGAAACGCTTGCAAAATATAATTCCTCATGCATGCATGCATCATTGAAGTCCATTCTCATATACGGAGGTGTGTCTCCAAACTTTGAGAACCGTTTGTCATTATAGTGCATACTCTGTATAGATTGCAAATCCTTACTCTTCCCTATCTCAAATGCCCTGTAGACTGTCTTTTCAATGAGCGACTCATCGCTTTCTGACAAAGTGACTCATGATAGAGGGGCAAAATATTTATAATTATACGGAGTATGCATACCTGACTCGTATGAATGAACACGGCAACACAACTAGCCTTGTAGAACTGCTTTTGCTAGTTGTCTTGCTAGATTAAATCCTGCAGTTTCTCGTGCAGGGTTTGTTGGTGATAAAAAATGGTCGAACTATCTGGTTCTAAGGCGTTGATGCATGCTCTAGAGAAGGAGGGCGTAGACATTGTCTTCGGCATGCCCGGAGGTGCTAATCTACCAATGTATGACGAACTTTATTCAAGCAATATCAGACATATCTTGGTTAGACATGAACAATCAGCTGCACACATGGCAGATGGTTATGGCAGAATAAAACGTAAACCTGGAGTTTGTTTTGCAACTTCCGGACCGGGAGCAACTAACCTTGTTACTGGAATAGCAACTGCTTACATGGACTCTGCACCGGTGGTAGCTGTAACTGGTCAGGTGCCAAAAGCAATGATCGGGAGGGATGCTTTTCAGGAGTGCGATATAGTTGGCATTTGTGCGTCGATAACAAAATACTGCTTCCAACCAAGATCAGCTACAGAAATTCCAGAAACCATAAAGAAAGCGTTTTACATTGCTGAAAGTGGAAGACCAGGTCCAGTGTTAGTTGATATTCCCAAAGACGTGCAGCAAGAGGTTAAGGATGTTAGTTTTCCAGAGTTTGTCAAGATAAGAGGCTATTCTCCACTCGTTGATCCTGATATTTCAAAAATGGGTGAAGCAGTAGAACTGTTACTCAATGCAGAAAGACCCATGATAATGGCTGGAGGAGGGGTGCATATTTCTAGTGCATTTCCGGAACTTCAGGCTTTAGCAGAACTGTTAATGATACCAGTGGTTACCACTTTCAAGGGCAAGGGCGCGTTTCCAGAAAATCATCCCTTGGCTCTTGGCCCAATCGGTATGCACGGACATGCTGAAGCTAACAAGTTGATAATCGAGTCAGATGTCCTTCTGGCAATAGGAGCAAGGTTCTCAGACAGATCTGTTGGCAAGTTTGATGAGTTCGGTCAAAGGATGAAGATAATTCACATAGACATAGATCCAGCTGAGATTGGAAAGAACAAGACAGTTGATGTTCCGCTAGTTGGAGATGTCAAGGCATCGCTTAGGGCATTGGTAAAAATGCTGGCTAAGAGGATTGCGAAGAAGGAGCAAGAGACATCATGGTTCAAACATATCAAGGAAATTAGAGAATATTACCAGAGCTCGATTAAAGATGCATCGAGAGATATAACGGCCAGAAAGTCACTCAAGAAATTGAGAGAATTGCTCCCTCCTGAATCCATTGTTACTACAGAGGTTGGACAGTGCCAGATGTGGGCCTCGCTACACTTTGATATCATTCAACCAGGGACATTCTTCAGCTCGACAGGTTTAGGAACGATGGGCTTTGGCTTTCCCGCTTCAATAGGAGCAAAGGCTGCGAAACCGGATGTTCATGTTGTAGATATTGCAGGCGATGGCAGTTTCAATATGACAGAAAACTCGCTGGCAGTTTCTGTGCAAGACAACCTTCCAGTCATAGTCTTCCTGATGAACAACTACTCATTGGGCATGGTAGCTCAGTGGCAGAGACTCTTCTACAACAGGCGCTACATGGGTATCGATCTAAAGGCAACGCCAGATTTCGTGAAACTTGCTGACGCTTACGGTGCTCAGGGCATAAGAGCGCAGTCCATGGATGAACTTGATAAAGCAATAAAGGTAGCATTGAAGAGCGATGTCGCAACTGTAATTGACATTCTGATAGATCCTGAAGAAGATGTATATCCATTTGTGGCTCCTGGAACGGGACTGAAGGACATGATCGTGGCTGGATAGGTGAGAACATGGGTTGGAATATTATTTCTGCACTGGTAGAAAACAAACCAGGAGTGCTCTTCAGAGTTTCGAACATGTTTAGAGCAAGAAGTTTTAACATCGAAAGTTTGTCGGTAGGACCTACGGAGGATAAGGATCTTTCAAGGATCACCGTTACAATAGAGAGCGACGAAAATGTTACGGAGCAGTTGGTAAAGCAGTTACGAAAACTCATCGATGTCGTTGAAGTAACAAGGCTTGCTACAGACCAGACAGTTTACAGGGAACTCGCATTGATAAAGTTAAAAGCTGCAGATCCTACATCTAAGACGGAGATAGTAAATCTTGCAAATAATTTTGGAGGAAAAGTTGTTGATACAAGCAAGGGATCTATAATGGTCGAGATAACTGACACGCCGGACAAGATAGACGCCTTCAAGGCACTAGTCGAACATTATGGTGTCATACAGCTGGCGAGAACCGGAGTCTCTGCATTGCCAAGAGGTGCGTTTAATGACTGAGGAGTATGTTAGGATTTACGATACTACTTTAAGAGACGGTGAGCAAACTCCAGGGGTTACTCTCACTCCAAGTAACAAGGTGAAGATAGCAGTTCAGCTAAGCAAGCTGGGAGTTGATGTCATAGAAGCAGGTTTCCCGATAGTGTCTCAAGGAGAGATTGATGCGATCAAGGAAATTGCAAAACAAGGGCTTCCCTCTGAGATAGCTGGACTTGCAAGGGCTGAAAAGCGCGACATTGATGCTGTCATCAACTGTGATCTGAAGTATGTCCATACGTTCATCGCAACGTCTGACATTCATCTGCAGTACAAGCTGAAGATCTCTAGGGAAGAGGCATTGCGCAAAGCTGTTGAGGCAGTGGAATACGGCAAGTCGCATGGACTCTATGTTGAGTTTTCGGCAGAGGATGCCACGAGAACAGACAGGGAGTTTCTCAAGCAGGTCTATAAAGCAGTTGTAGATGCTGGTGCAGACAGGATCGATGTTCCCGATACTGTAGGCTACTCGCATCCAAAGTATATTGACAGTTTGATCAGGGAATTAAGATCGACAGTAAATGTTCCGATAAGCATGCACTGCCATGATGACTTTGGGCTGGCGGTTGCAAACTCGATTGCTGGTATTGAAGCAGGTGCATCATGCGCCCATGTTACAATAAACGGTTTAGGAGAGAGAGCTGGCAATGCATCTTTGGAAGAATTTGTGATGGCTTTACACTGTTTGTATGGCAGAAAAACACATATCAAAACAGAGTTGCTTTATGAAACCTCTAGACTAGTATCAAGTTTATCTGGCATAGTTGTGCAACCGAACAAGGCAATCATTGGAGAGAATGCGTTTGGTCACGAATCCGGAATCCATACGCATGGTGTATTGTCAAATCCTTTGACATATGAACCAATTAGTCCAGAACTTGTTGGAAGGAAACGATGGCTGGAAGCTGGCAAGCATGCTGGCGCACATGGCGTTTCAGCAATGCTCGATGAATATGGTTTGAAACCAACACAGGAACAGTTGCGAGAGATCGTTGATAAGATCAAAGATTTGGGAGACAAGGGTAAGCATATCACAGACGCGGATCTGTTGGCAATTGCATCGCAGATCATGCGCCAAGAGGGACTAGAGGAGAAGGTAAAGCTAACCGACTTTAGTGTAATGACTGGAATGAATGTTGTACCAACAGCATCTGTGCGCTTGGTTGTTGAAGGGAAGGAGTTCGTCGCTGCTGACACTGGTTTGGGGCCTGTCGATGCTGCTCTAAATGCAATACAGAAGATCACAAACGAACTTGCCAGTGTGAAGTTAAGAGAATTCAGGTTAGAGGCGATAACTGGCGGATCTGATGCGTTGGCAGAAGTTAGTATAAAGGTTGAGGACAAGTATGGCAACGTTTCAACTGCAAGAGCAGCTGGTGAAGACATAGTAATTGCGAGTGTTCAGGCAATGATCAATGGCCTGAACAGGATTATGCTCAAAAGAACAACAGATAAAGATACGGAATTACGGAAATACACGGTTTAAGATGTATAGATTAGCACTTATTCTAGGAGATGGCATAGGTCCGGAAATATCAAAAGCAACACGATCCGTTCTAACTTTAATCCATGACAAGTATGATGTGAAGTTCGACATTATAGACATCGAGGCAGGAGATTCAAGCGTAAAGAAAACTGGTAAGGCATTACCAGATCATAGTTTCCAGGCAATAAAGAATTCCGATGTTTGTATGAAAGCTCCAGTAGGGGAGAGTGCTGCCGATGTTATTGTATATCTGAGAAGAGTGTTTGATCTCTATGCGAACATAAGACCTGCAAAGGTTTATCCAAATATCCCAGCATTGAAAGATAACATAGATCTTGTAATAGTTAGGGAGAATACTGAAGACGTTTATGCCGGATTAGAGTATGATTTTCAGGATGCCAGCATAGCTATAAGACTGATAACTAAGAAAGCATCCACGAGAATTGCTGAATATGCGTTCAAGCTCGCAAAATTTAGAAACCAGAAGAAAAGTGTAGTTGCTGTGCATAAAGCAAATCTGTTAAGAAAAACAGATGGGTTGTTTGCTAGCACATGCAGAGACGTTGCAAAGAAATACGCAGACATAAAGTTCAGCGAGATGTATGTTGATGCTTGTGCGATGAACCTGATCAGAAATCCAGAGGATTTCGATGTTATAGTAACTACAAACCTGTTCGGAGATATATTATCAGACGAAGCTGCGCAGGTCGTAGGAAGTTTGGGCATAGCGCCTGCAGCAAACATCGGTGATAATTTTGCGATATTCGAGCCTGTCCACGGTTCTGCTCCAGACATAGCTGGCAAGGGAATAGCAAACCCGTTGTCATTCATTTTATCAGCAAGGATGATGCTCGACTGGTTATCTATGAAGAACAATGACAAGAAATGCAGCGAAGCATCGTCTGCAATCGAAAAGGCTGCAATTAATGTGCTCGCAAAAGGCATAAAGACTCCAGACATTGGCGGCAACAATAGAACAGATGATGTTACCAACGCAATGATATCAGCGCTGAAGGCTACCTAGGCGGCTTCTTCTGCCATGCTCTCAACATGAAGATAAACGGTATTGCAAGGACGATGGTTGCAATCATTATCGGTTGTATGGCACTCATATCAACATTAAATCCAAGCGCATACAGAAACGGCCACGGGTAAACAGTATAGATCCATATGGTGCTAATAAAGATTATCAAGATAAGGTTCTGCCGAACAAATCGACGCCATGGAACAGTCTTTTTGTTTTCACATTTTACGCATCTGCCGATCTCAACTTGCATGCAGGAAGAACATGCAGACTTTCCGCAGTATACGCATTTGTGTTCTGCAAACCTGCCACCACAGACAGAGCACCCCGTCATTCACTACAATATTATTTTTGAACGATATAACCTTTAGCTACGGTTTCAGTCTTTCAGTATCTCTGGGATAAAGCACGACTTCCCTGATGTTGCTTGCATTGCAAATTACCATCACTAATCTATCGAGCCCAATACCCCAGCCCGAATGCGGAGGCATACCCCACTCAAACACCTGAAGATGATCCTCAAAGTCCTTCGGGTCAAGTCCCTGCTCCAGAAGTCTGGCTTTCAGCTTGTTGACATCATGCTGCCTCCTTCCACCAGAAGCTAATTCAAGAAAGCCATGCTGCAAGTCGAACGAACAAGACAGTTCTGGATTGTCTTCCTTTTCGTGTATGTAAAACGGCTTGAGCTTCAGTGGCCAGTCAACTATGAAGTAGTATCCCTTTCGTTTTTCGCCTAATATTCTCAACGCGTGGTCGGGAAGGTCCTCCCCAAATTCTAGGCTCACTCCTTCCTTCTTGAGTTCATCTAGAACCTGCGCATACGTGATCCGTTCAAATGGCAACGATGGTACAATTATTTCTGTATCAATCTGTTTTAGATCATCGCTACATTTTTCCTTCACATCAGCGAGAACGTTTCTTACCATCTCTTCAGCTACCTTCATCACGTCCTCGGCATCCATGAACGCGCCCTCTATGTCTATACTGATGAATTCGTTAAGATGTCTTATGGTGTGCGATTTTTCTGCTCTATAGTAAGGCGCGATCTCAAAGACTCTGTCAAGTGCCATCGTCAGCTGTTCCTTGTACAACTGCGGACTCTGTGCAAGATACGCTTTCTTCCCAAAATATTCTAATGAAAACAGGTTTGCGCCTCCCTCACTTGCGCTCCCGATTATCTTCGGAGTATTCACCTCGATGAACTTGTTTGCAATTAGAGTTTTCCTAACAGATTGTAAAGTTTCATGTCGTATCCTGAATAACGATGACACCTTGGGATTCCTGAGATCGAGTGCCCTTGCATCGAGTCTAATATCAATTGACGCGCCAACTCTTCCCGTAGGATCTACTGGTAACGGATGCTTGGCAACTGTCAAAACAGTAATTTCATTGGCTTTCAATTCAACGGAAAACGCCTTGGCTTTGCTCTTCTGTACCATGCCAGAAACTGTCACAACGCTCTGCCTTGTTATCTTATTCTCTGGGGAAATCAGAATCTGTTCTGGTGTAGCAATGATTTGGGCACCGCCACTTGCATCACGTATTGTTAAAAAGACTATCGAACCTAGCTCGCGCAGATCTTCGACCCAGCCTGCTACTCTCACGCTCTTTCCTATCACTGATTCGTCCAGCTGGTTAGCGTAATGCGTTCTATGGATATCTACCATTTGCAAACACCGCTTCAACATACCGTATATGTGAATTCAACTTAACTGCGCTCTAACTGCCTTCGCTGCCCTTTTAACCTTTTCAACTTGATACAAGCTAAGGAACCTAACTGATACAGTCACTTATCTTTCTGATTTATTGAAGTCTTGATTATTTATGCACACGCAAGTATGATTTCATGAACTCAATCGCAAAGGCATCGGCATTCTTTTCCGTTCCTTTATGTTCGCCAGATTTTGATCTTATGTGATGATAGAACTCATGCAATATGACAAAAGGATTGTACAACATGTCAGAGTTAGATGCATAAATCGTATTCTTTTCATGAACATAAACTGCAAGCGCTGTTTTCCTGCGTCCTTTTACTGTGCCTACACGCAATTTGGGGTTCTTGATCTTGTACAAGGTAGATAGAAACTCCAAAGCTTGTTCTGGTTGTCTTGCTAAAATGAGTCGCACTGCCTTTGCTTTGATGCTGTCATCTATCTCGATTGCCATATCAACTACTCGAAAACCATCATGGTACTGATATAAGTGCTCCATCAATATTTGCATGTCTTATACTAATCTTTAACTTCTAGCGGATGCAAGACATGACGTGGAATTGAGTCTAGTTTTGCACTGGTTGCATCTGAGCGCAGTTGTGATTTGGATCGGTGCTTTAGGGTTTAACATAATGATATTGACACCCAACCTGAAGAGAATCGATCTTACAAACAGAAGCAAGCTGATGAGTAATGTGATGCCTTCCTTTCTCAAGCTAGTATGGATAAGCATAGTGATCATAGTTGGCACCGGTCTGTACAGGGTCGCTTTTGTGAACAACATGGCCAATCTTTCAGATTTTACTTCTACAAGTTATGGTTTATCATTGATAGTAAAGATGTCTATCGTTGCAGTCATGATAGCAATCGCCGCGGTAATTACATTAAGACTTGCACCAAAGATAATCTCGCATCTATCAGTACATATTCAGGGAGAGCAGACGCAGCAATCATGTTCAATATGCGCATCGATGATGAAACAAACCAGGTCGTTAATGATCTCAATATTCGTAATGTCTTTTGCAGTAATATTCATCGCAGCGTTCCTGCGGGGAGCATAGTAATATACCGCGCTAACAAATCCATATGAGTTGAAAGAAAGTCTAGTAGTAGAAAACCTAAAGTCGTATTATTTTACAAGCGTTGGTGCAGTAAAGGCAGTAGATAATGTTAGCTTTGCGTTAGGCGAGGGAGAATCTGTAGGTATTGCTGGAGAATCTGCTTGCGGCAAGAGTACTCTCGGACTTTCAATGATGCGAATGTTGCAGCCTCCGGGAAAAATTGTTAGCGGCAAAATCGTCTTGCATGGTACAGATACGCTAACTATGAGCGATAACGAGTTTAACAAGAAAGTAAGATGGAAACGCATCGCAATGGTTTTTCAGGGTGCAATGAACGCGCTTGATCCGGTTTACAGCATAAAGGATCAGCTGAAGGAAGTCATGAAATATCATGGTGTTCCAGAGGGCGAGATGACAGAACGCATAATCGAGTCCGTAAGACAAGTTGGTTTAGATCCATCTGTAATCGACAGACATCCCCACGAGCTTAGCGGGGGAATGAAACAGAGAATAGTAATTGCGATGGCACTCATCCTGAAACCAGAATTTGTTATTGCTGACGAGCCTACAACTGCATTAGATGTTATTGTGCAGGCTCAGATAATCAACCTGTTGAAAAAACTGAAGAAGGAAGGCATGACGATCATGCTGATAACTCACGATCTTGCGATAATTTCAGAAATTGCAGAGAAGATAGGGATAATGTATGCTGGTGAAATCGTTGAATTTGGATGTGCAGAGCAGATCTACAGCCAACCAAAGCATCCGTATACACAAGCACTGATATCTGCAATACCTAAACTCAAGGGAGACAAAGAGTTCTCGCATGTGAAAGGATCACCTCCAAATTTGGCCAAACCTCCAGAAGGCTGCAGGTTCTATGATAGATGCCCCCACGCCATGGATGTTTGCAAGCAGGACCCTCCGATGATTAGGATGAAAGAGGGTTTTGTAAGATGCTGGCTTTATGATGAAAAGTCCCAGCAATAGATATATGATAAAGTGATTTTACGATAGTTGATAATGCAAGACTCGAGCGGTTTTGTTGACGTACGTTCGTTAAGAAAATGGTTCAGTGTAAGACGTTCCCTCGCGGAGGCGATAGGTTCCAAGGAAGAGAAAGTAGTAAAAGCAGTTGATGATGTTAGTTTCAAGATACCAAAGGGTTCTGTCTTTGTGCTTGCGGGCGAATCCGGTTCTGGAAAAACAACTGTAGCAAGACTGATCTTGCGAGCCATAGAACCCGATAGCGGGAACATCTTTTTTGGTGGAACAGATATAACAAAACTTGATCAGAATGAATTGAAGAAATTCAGGATAAACGCACAGATGGTCCAACAGGATCCGTACGCGTCAATAGATCCTCGAATGCGAATAATGGACATAGTGATGGAGCCATTAACAGTTCACAAGATCGGCACAAACAAGGAGCAACAAGAGGCAGTCTTCAAGGCTCTGGAAGAGGTTAGGCTTGAGCCTGTTACCGATATAGCGTATAGATATCCGCACATGCTTTCTGGTGGTCAGAGACAAAGAGTTGCCATTGCAAGGTCGCTGGTCTTGAAACCTAAATTCATAGTTGCTGACGAGCCAGTATCGATGCTCGACATATCTGTTAGGGCTGAAATTTTAGAATTAATGCAGAATCTTCAGAAGAAGCATGACATAACATTTCTCTACATAACACATGATCTTTCAACCGCTAGGTACATTGGAGATCAGATAGCAATAATGTATAAGGGCAAGATAGCTGAAATGGGTCCAATAGATAAAGTGTTATTGAATCCGTTGCATCCCTATACACAGGCATTGATCGATGCCATATCAGAACCTGATCCGAGCAACAGGTTCAAGGAGAAGATGGTCAGGATAAAGACAGAAACAGGAATAGAACATGTTAGCACTGGGTGCAATTTTTACAACAGATGCCCACATGCCATGGAGATATGCAAGACAGAACCGAAACTCATGGAGGTCGAAGATTCGCATTACGTCTCATGCTTTCTGTATCCTAATTGATCATTCGCTCGCCATTGGGGCATTTGCCCTGTACTTTATCACTTGCGAAACACCGCTTCTTGGATACACTCCATGGACCAGCTGCGCGTTTGCAACGATCGCATCCTTTAGGGATACGACGATCATCTGATTATACTTTGATTTTTCCACAATTACCTTCGCTAATCGTTCAGTGTTCTGTGCGTCAAGGTGTGCATCGATCTCGTCAAACAGGTAGAACGGTGAGGGTTTCAACGCCTGCAGTGCAAGCAAGAACGTAGTCGCTGCCATAGTCTTCTCTCCACCACTCAAACCAGTGGATTCTCTTGGAGGTTTGCTGGGAAACTGCGCGAGGAATGCCAAACCGCTCGCAAAGACATCGTCAGGATTTTCGATCTCCAACCATGCAGAGCCAGTTCCCGCAGTCATGGTTGAAAATATGTACCTTACATCCTTGTCGACCTTCTGAAATGCCTCCATGAAGATCTGTTTCTTCTCTTTTTCAATATCTTCTATGAACCTTACAATAGAGTTGCGTTCCGACTCCAGTTGATTCTTCCTTGCACTCATTCCCCTGTAACCATCGATTATCTGCACGTAGCTCTTGTCTGCCAGTTGGTTTATCGAACCGCGTATAGAATCATATTCTTTCGTGAGCTCGCCAACAGCAAGATCGACATCGTATCCTTCAAGAAGTTCGCTGTAACCGTATTCAGATAATTCTACAACAAGTTTTGCTTCGCTTGCAGTTAGATCGCTGATCTCTTTTCTGATCAACGCAACATCTTTCTCTATGTTACTAAGTTGCTTGGTCAGTTTGCGCTCTGAATCCACAAGTATCTTTATTTTCTCTTCATATTCCTTCAATATACCAACGGAGTTGCCAGATGTGTCTATGATCTGCTGTTCCTTGTCCCTGATCTCCTTTAACTCAGTTTCAATGTTATTCAACGTAAGCGTGGATTCTTTTATTACGGCAGCCTTATCTTTGGCTTCGGCTTTTATGCGAGTTAGTTCGTCATCGATATCACTGATTCGCTTCAGCAAGTTATCAAGATCAGCTTTCTGAGCAGATATGGCTGTGAACTCCTCCCTTATCTCCTTCTCGATGTTCTCTAGCGTACCTGATACATTCAACTTTTGAAGATTCGCTTCATCAATGGCTTTAGAAACACCCAGCTTGTCTGTAGAACTTAGCTTATCGTTGATCTCCCCCACTCGCATATCTATCTCGGTTCTTTTCAATTCTAGTTCGTGCAATTTGTCTGTGATCGCACTTTGAGTTTTCTTGAGCGTTGTTATGCGTGCTTCGATCTCTTGAACGCTGTTCACGTACCGCTGCAGCGTCGCTTGCACATTTTCTATCTGTGAATCTATAGCGGTTAGTGATGTTCGAGATTCTACTTTATCGCTCTCTACATGTTTTATCTTGTTTGCAAGTTCGCTAAGTTCGCTCTTCTTCTTGTTGATGAGTTGCCTGAGTAGGTCAAGTGAACCCTTCAAACCATCAACTGATTCACCTAATAATATCGTTTTAGTAAGATCGGTTATCTTGGAATTCAGGTCAAGCACAACCGCGTTAGCTTTTGGTTCGAATAGCTCACCAGCAAGCGTTACTGTTTTGTACCCTTGTTTTGCAAGCTCATATGCCGCATCAGCGCTTTCCATGACTATCGTATCGCCAAAGATGAAATCGACAAGGTTTGGTGCCTTGTTCGATGTAACAAAGCTGGAAAGGAAACCAAGCACACCATTGGCAGCTGGCAAGTTTCTTTCGCTTTGATCCATGGCTATGTCAAGCGGTATTATGCGCAGTCTTGGTAGCTGAAGTTCTTTTGCATTCTCTAACACCTTCAGCATCTTACCAACATCTTTTACCACCAACGCCTTCATCCATGCAGATGCCACTGCAAATACTGCCCTTTCGTGCTCCTTGTTCCACTGTACTAGTTGCTGGAACATGCCAACAATACCAAAGTCCTTCGTCTTTGCAAGCAACACTGTAATAGCATAATCCTCCTGGTTCGAGTCCTTGGCCATTTTGATCTTCGTCTCATACTTTGTCGCTACGTGGCCAGCTTTTTCCAGCATGAGCATTGTGCTTTCAATCTGCTGCTCGAGCTTTGACCTGTTGTTTGTGAACTTGGTCATGGTTGTATCGTAAGAATCGATCTTTTGTTGTTCTTCCCGCTTTAAGCGTTCTAGCTGTGCAAGTATAGTTTGTAATTTGTTCTGCTCTAAGATTATACCGTTCAATCTCTTCACGTTAGCTTCGATCCTTTCAGCAACGTTCTTTTCATTCATGCTGTCAGAAGTAATTTCGAGGCTTAGGTTTCCCCTGATCTCTTCTGAACTTTTCAGATCACGTTCCAACTGCATCTGCTGTTCGGTAACTGTTGACTGTCTATTGATTAATTGGCTGATCTCTGTGTTTAGTTTATCTAGTTCTGTAGCAACGTTATTCTTCCGTTCTTCCTTGATCTGTATCTTTGTGTTGAATTGATTGATCTTCCCATTTATTTCAAACATCTTCTTCTTCAGCGCTTCCTTTTCTTTTATCAAAGATGGTATCGTTTCTCCAATGGTTTTCAGTCGTTGCTGGCTTGCAGCTATACCAGCTTTTAACTGCTCGAACCTCATGAGCGTGTTTGAAATCCTTGTATCAACTTCGGCCTTTGACCGTGACGATACATCGACTTCTTGCAGGAACTTGCCCTTTTCTCCCTCTAGCTGCGACAACTCTGCCTTTACACCTTCCAGTTCCTTGCCAATACTTCCTGCTTCAGCAAGGTTTTGTTCAAGGGCGACTTTCTGAGCCTCTAACCTTTCCCTAGAGTTTTTGATCGAGTTGGAGACCTTTGTAGCTTTGAAGCGCCTTATGTCTCTCTCCAGATGTTGAAACCTTAACTGGTCATTCCTTTCCTCCTCTAACTCATCGATACGCTTCCTTATCTCTCCCATCTTGGCCATCGCTATCTCAAGCCTTCTGTCAGCCTCGCCAAGCTGCTTCATCGCCTCTTCCTTCTTCTCATCAAAATATGATAGACCCATTATGTCCTCGATTATCTTCCTCCTTTCTTCTGCGTTGAGTTCAGCAATTCTCATGATCATGCCTTGCTGCACGGAATTGAGCCTGTTGGGGGCGGCACGCACGACTTCGAGCAGATCAGTTACAGTTGTCTTTGTAACTTTCCTGCCGTTAAGGTAGTATTCGCTTTCACCTTCAGGAGGCATTTCGCGCGTTATGGTTACAGTGTTGTTGTCTATTGGTATGCCTCTGTCTGTATTGTCGAAGCTTACGCTTGCTCTTACAAGCTTGTGAACCTTGCCTTCACTAGTATCGTGAAACAACGAATGTAACTTGTCTACCCTTAACGCCTTGGGGCTGTTTTCGCCTAGTGCGAACATGATAGCGTCAAGGATGTTGCTCTTCCCAGAGCCGTTGGGACCAGTAATGCAAACCATACCCTTCTCCATGTTTACAATGGTATTCTTATAGCCGAACGACTTTAGCCCGTAAATTTCTACCTTCTTAATGTGAACCATCTCATACATCCTAAACTTGCTAGTGGTAATAATTGATCGACAAGATCGATTGACAAAAAGAATAACATTTACTTATCATGCTGGGAAACAGTAATTAGAGCAATCTAGGAAGGGTTGCCATGGTCAGGGTAGCGCTTCTTCAGTTGCAGTTACAGAAGAACCCAGCCCAGGCTATGGAGCATGTTGTTAAACTGCTAAAGACCGCCGGGACGGCCGATTCCAATATAGTATGCTTGCCAGAACAATGGTTCCCCAAACCTATCACTTACTTTGAAAAGGAGTTTGGCCAGATCATAGATACAGCAAAGGAGCATAAAATGACCATCATTGCGGGAGCTTTTCTGGAAAGGATCGGCGAGAATATGCACATATCATGTCCTGTAATCGCTAGTGATGGAAAGATACTGGGCAGGCAGATGAAGATACATCCTTACGGAGATGAGAAGAAGGCAGTAAAGGCAGGAAACAAGGCGGAGATATTCGACTCTGGAACCTTCAAGTTCGGAATAGCAGTATGCCATGACGTTGTATTTCCCGAAGTATCGAGAGCGCTCGCAAGAAAGGGTGCAGACATGCTATTTTTCCCATCAAGAATAAGAAATGAGGGCATAGAGCCTTGGCAGATGTATGTTCAAGTGAGAGCGTTAGAAAATAGGGTGCCAGCGGCTGCACCAAACGCATGCAGCAAGGCGTTTGGGGGAAAGAGCATCATGGTTGACTTTGATTATGATAAGAAGACAAACATTGCTACTCCAAAACAGGCACTTGCATCTGTAAACGAGCAGATACTCATGATGGATGTTGACCTGGAACACGCAAGAAAGATACGCAAGTTAAGGTTCGATGATATCAGGAGCGATCTTTACAATTCGCTCTAGCAAATCCCAGTTCTAAGGACTAGCGTTCTCTCTTACCTTCTACAAATTCCACGAATGCCTTCTTCGCATCCATGTACGACATCTGTTCTGGAGGGTGCTTGAAGCAGTATGCAGATATGCTTGTCAATGGTCCTGCAACAGAACGATCCAACGCTATCCTTGCTCCTCTGATAGCATCAATCATAACACCTGCACTGTTGTAAGCATCTATAACGTTCAGCTTTACATTTATTTCTACAGGAGTGTTGCCAAAGTACCTACCCTTCAAGTACACATAGCAAACTTTTTCGTTATCAAGGAAGCTCACAAAATCGCTGGGTCCTATTCGCATAGGAACTTCATACGGAACCATTGCCCGCACCGCACTTGACTTGCTCTCCCTCTTGTCTTCTAGTCGCTCTTCATCAAGCATATTGTAAAAATCAGTATCGCCTCCAATGTTTAGCTGATAAGTTTCGTCCACCTTAACACCCCTATCGACCAGTAGTTTTACTAGGGTTTTATGAAGAACAGTGGCACCTAGCTGGCTCATCACGTCGTCGCCGGCAACTGGAAGGCCTTTTGAAGCAAATGCCTCCTGCCATTTTGTGTTAGAAGCAATGAATACTGGTATGGCATTTATGAAGCACGCATCAGCTTCCAGTGCCTGTTCAACATAAAACCTAGTTGCGTTTGTACTCCCAACTGGAAGGTAACTGATCACAACTTCAGCACCTGTTTCCTTCAACCTTTTCGCAACATCTGTAGCGGAAGAATCAGATACTCTGACAACATCACTGAGATGTCTTCCTACACCATCGTGTACTTGACCCTTCTCGACCTTTACACCAATATTTTCTACATCGCATATCTTTATCGTATTGTTTGGCTTAGCAAATATCGCTTCCGAAAGATCCTTTCCAACCTTTGTGTCAGCCACATCAAATGCTGCTACAAATTCCAGATCTTTAGGCTCCATACCGGCTAGATTGTAAGCAGTAAGTCCTATTGAATCGTCTTTATTGTTTGAATAATATCTGGTTCCCTGAATCAACGCGGAAGCACAATTGCCCACGCCAACAACTGCAACTTTTACCTTCTTAGCCACAGGGTAGAACCATTCCTAGCATAAAATAATCCTTTTGTTTTCGATTTTGACAATTAAAATAGTATCATGTGCATACCATATGCATGAGCAAAACAGTATTCAAGCACATTCTGTTGATAGGCAAGTGGTATCGTATTGTAGCATGAATACGCACACCAACAACATTAAAGAACTACTATTATTCGCTAGTTACAGCTACTGATTGAACGGTAGTCAGCTGCCCTGCTATTACGGTCAAACTAACAGCAGCACCTATTTCGGATTTCGTCAGAATGTCTTGAGGAATATTATATTCTACAAACTTGCTCTCACTAGGTTGCAGCGTTAATGGTTGAAAATCAGGAACAGCCCAACCTCTCACCTTCGCAGAATTAACAGTAAGTACGACATCACCCGTATTCTTCACTGTGAAGGAAATTTTGTTGCCTGAATCAGCTACTACTATCTTCGCATCGCTTAAGACAAATGACTGTTGTGGTTCTAGACTGCTTACCCTTTCCTTTAACAATTTAACCTCAGTCTCCAACATCGTAATTCTGCACTCCGTGTCTGAAGGTTCACATGCGGGGACATATGGTACTAGGTTTGACTCTTGTGCTGCTATAGTCCTCTTCTTTACAAGTATCTGATTCTCTGTGCACATGAATACTGGTATTCCCAACTGCTTGCATTCTTCGATCACTTCTGGTGACGGTTTATCACTAGGAGCATATTGTGCAATCAATGCAGGAAAGTTAACTATCATAACACTGGCTATTGCTGCTATTGCAATACCAATTATGATCAGCTTATTCATAGCATCCAGACAGTCTAACTAGCTCATACTCCTTAGTATGTCATGACACTGACAGACGATTGAGTTGAACGCTTTTACATATGTTTAAATTCTTGCAAACGAACGATTTTGTCCTAAATGCAAGTGGAAGTCGATGCAAGAATATTTGGTATGGATTTCGGAAGAGGGGATAGAATCTTTAACATAGATAACATTGCCCTTATCCCAAACAATCTTGCGCAGTCAGATATAGCTGTTCTTGGCCCTCATATACAAAAAGGCGTGGCACGTGTAAAAATAGAAGGTTCTGACTTTGACAAATGTATAGACGAAGCACAATCCATACTCTTTGATATTGATTCGTTGTTAACTTTCGCGCAACAGCGTGGGGTGTTCGTCAACGATTTTAGATGTTATACATATATTGATCATGAAAGAAAGCTCAGGCATAGGAAACTTTTTTCCAAAATAGAACCTGTGTTTCTAGAACACCTTAATCCAATTACTGTCATTGATTTGAATCAGATAGAATCATTCCTTCGACATTGTATTGCGAAGTTGCGTGATCTAGAATTCCAACAACACACAAAGGTGAAATATGCCCTGAGCTTCTTCAATGAGACTATTATAATTAAGATGCCTCTAGAGCTAAGATACATCACCTCATTCTTTGCTCTTGAAGTGTTAGCATCCTCATATGCGACAGCAAATAGCTTTGATGAATTACTTAATGCAAATGAGTATGCAACCATTAACAGTACTATCTCTCCCTTGTTATACAAAATCATTACTGATGAGAACAGACGTTCTAGGGTATTATCATCATTAGACAATCTTCGAAGAGAGACTATCAGACAAAAACTCCGATATTTGTTTAAGAACTATCAAATTGACATCACTAACGAGCAACTAACCGACATGCTTGAACTTAGAAATAACATAGTGCATGGTAAACGAATAGAGGATATAGCTGATGCCATAGGTATTTTGAGGTTTGTTGAAGACGTGCTAAGAAGGTTAATCCCTGTAATTTTTGGCTTTGGTGATGATTAGTGAGTTCAAATCAACCAAGAAATCTAGAATTTGATATTATGGATGTTACTCTGATGAATGAACCAGATGGGGAGAAGTATCTTGTAGGTGCGTGCAAGGTAAAGCTAGTTGAAGGAACCATAGTTGCTAGTATGAGCAATTTGCAAGGAACCTTTGCATTAAACATTCTTAAAATTGATGTTAATAAACCCATTAGGCTCGAAGGCAAGATCGATGAAGTTCCCGTGAAAGCGAAAATAGCTGGTACAATTAGTTACGCAGCAAAATTCGATGCTGATGTAACCATAACAAATGCAACTCTTATCGCTGAGCATATTCTTTGGTCTTATGTTTAGACGGATAGCCATTTACTTACCACGATTATCTAACCAACCATCTATTTCCGATCTGGTTATCCAGTTTCTTATATCCAACAAATTCTGAGTATCTGCTAATTTACGCCAATCGAGATGTTTCCTATACGTGCCAATAGTTACATTAGCAGCGAACTAAGTTCAGACAATGTTTTATGCTCAAAAATGATTGACAAATAATCCTTTCCATGTAATATTAGATAGAAGTAATTCCACGTGTTTTAGTACATTAAGACTATTCACTATCAATCAAGCAATTTATAACCCCAGTTGTTAGCAAGCCCATGAACAAGTATCTTGCAAGGCGAGTAAAAGACATCAACATAAAGCGCAGTTCTGACATTAACGCTATTTTCGAGCAGATGTCAGATTCTGGAGGTTTTGTTGCTAAGGATCTGGCAGATGGACTGCAGATAATGTGCGAGATGGTTAACGATAAACAATGCTTCAAGTTCGTTTCCTTCGTAGGTGCCGTAGTTTCTACAGGATTAAGAGGAATAATCAAGGACATGATAAGGTTGAAGGTATTTGATGCTGTCATAACAACATGCGGTGCGCTTGATCATGATATTGCAAAGACGTATGCAAATTATTATGAGGGTGATTTTAGGTTAGACGACAAGAAACTTGCCGACAATAAGATACATCGGCTTGGAAATGTGTTGGTTCCGATGGAGAGCTACGGACCGTTGATAGAAAGCAAGATGCAGAAGTTTCTTGATAATGCATATAGAGAAGGAAGAAAGGAACTGGCGACGTATGAGATCTGCGAAATGTTGGGGAGGAATCTGAACAACAATTCATCATTTCTTTATTGGGCAAGTAGAAACAACATACCTGTGTTCGTCCCAGGTATAATGGACGGTGCAGTCGGCAGCCAGATATGGCTGTTCGCACAGAGGCAGAGGGACTTCAAGGTAAACCTCATAAAAGACTCAGATAAGCTATCAGATCTAGTTTTTGATGCGAAGAGATCTGGAGCTCTAATGATAGGCGGAGGAATCTCAAAGCATCATACATTGTGGTGGAACCAGTTCAGAGGCGGTCTGGATTATGCTGTGTATATGACTACTGCCCCAGAGTATGATGGAAGTCTTAGCGGTGCGCTTGTTAGGGAGGCAATATCGTGGGGCAAGGTAAAGGCAAGAGCCAGACAAACTACCATACATGGAGAAGCAACTACTTTGCTGCCATTTCTATTCGCTGCCATGCTAAAGAAACTCAAACTATAGTGCAGCGAACTATTGTGTGTCACTACTCATTTCAGACACATGCTCAAAGCATTACGTGTGGTATTTGATAATATGCATAGGAACTTCCATGTGAAAGAATTCATGCTGCTAATGGTAGTTGCTGTGCTCTTGAGCACATTTACCTTGCCGGCATTTGCAAATCACATGGGAAGTCATTCTAAACCAAAACCCACAACGATTACGTTAGTTCCATTTTCAGAGTGCAAAAATGTGATGCAGTGTAATGCGCAATTATTCACGGGTCAAGAAATAACTTTTTCAGGCATGCTCGTTGATAGTAGTGGTACAGCGATACCCGATGCAAATGTGAACATATATCTGCTTATGGCAACGGAACTAAAACCACTTGTATCTACGGTCACTAGCCAGGACGGTACATTTGAAGCAAATTGGGTTGCAAAATTCTTCGATAATAAATCTATAGGAGAAACCTTCAAGCAGCAAGTCAGCGAAGGTTTCACAGTATATGCGCAATTCGAAGGCGACAGCAAATATACGGAATCAAGATCAGGAAAACTTGTATTCACTGTATCGACCAAGAATATGTTCACTTTCGTTGCTACGGACAAGACAGTCTATAAGCAAGATACCGCAGCATTGATCGCGATTAATTTTCTGGACGGTGAATTAAAAGAGGACGGCCTTACTTTGAATGATTTCATAGACCCAGACACAATACGAGCATCATACGATAATATACCAGTAGAACTCAGCAAGAAGAAAACAGGTTCATATGTATTCATGACACCTCCGTTAAAGCTTGGACATCATCAACTATTCATAAATGCAGATAAAGAAGGACTTAACAATCGTGTTGGATTCGTTACAGTCCATGTATCGGAGTCCGGAAGATAGAAGTATAGAACAGCATCCTAAAATCTCAGTGAATCTTGTATTACATAATTGCCAAGATTTAGAAACTCATTCATTGTAGATTGCAACATAGATAAAGTATGGAAATTTTACACGGACGTAAAACATGTAGAGGTAATAACTCCAAAAGATATACAACTAAGGATCGTACGCACCACAAGTCAAACACTCATGGAGGGCACGGATGTTTGGCTTTCAGGAAAATTAGTTTTCAGGCGCACATGGCATTCAAAGATCACATATCTAAAATCATACGAGTATGTTGATGAGATGTTGTCTGGACTGTTCAAGAAGTGGAAGCATCTACACAAATTCCAGACAATTGATGAAAACAGAACAGAAGTAATAGACGAGATTGATTTTGAACTACCCTTAGGCTTCTTGGGAAGGATGTTCGAGGGATATGCGCATGATCGGATGCGACACATTTTTGCCTACAGGCAGACAGCCACAGCTAATGCCTTGGAAAGTAGCTGATGAATTCACCGAGAAGATTTGCTTGCTATTATAAGATCGTCGAAATAAACCAGATATGCACGGCTATGAATACGAAGCATCCATGGTATGAAGGATTCTGCTGAAGTACTTCGATCTATTGTGAAGCCTATATCTGTTAACATTTTTCGCAAAGTCTTAGCGTCAAAAAGTGGTCTTGGGTTACCCTTAGCATCTCTGAAATCATAAGGATCTGCTAGGACAACATGACCGTGGGTTGAAAGCAGAGAATAGATGCTCACAAGTAATTTTTTTGGATCTACTATGTCTATCAGGTTAAGAGAGACTATGAAGTCAAAGTTCTTCTTAAAAGGTAGCTCCAGTGAGTTTGTTACCAAGAATTCCAGGTTCTTCCCATTATTACGCTTACGTGCTTCTTTGATAAAACTAAATGACTGATCTACGCCAAAAACAAAATCATATTTCTGTGCCAATGCTTTAGCAGTAGTACCTACAGCACATCCTAGATCTAGACACAATTGTTTTGAAGGAAATTTGTGCAAAACTAGTTCTGCTATATTTCTGTAAAATTCATCAAGGTTCCGGTTCACAATCTTTGCAAAGTGTTTATCAACCTTGGATTTAGGAAAATGCATTGATAGATACGGAGCAAACCATGCGCCACCCATTTCGTACCTATCCTCAGAAGTAGTTCTAACAAGCTTGCAAGCTTCTTTCAGAAAAACTTTCATACGCCTGCTTTTACTCTCAACCAACCATCTGCCTAGTATCTTTGGCCTCTGCGATGCATAAGTTGCTAGATCATTTACTATTACTGCCACACCATCAAGTATTGGATAAGCTGCCCTACATTTGTGGCAGTCCAAAAAACCTTCAACACAATCATCATGTTTATCTACGATACTTTCGATTTCAAGTTTCGAGTTGCATCCTTTTGTCAGGCAGACCAGTTGTTCGACAACCGAATTCTTCACTCACTCCACCTGTTGTTCATGTTTAAAAACTCGCGATTGCTCTTATATGACTTGTGGAGTGAGAGACATCTGATCACTGAACTGGTGTGCGGTGCAATAAACTGGGATACAAGCATATTCGTTGATAGCTTTCCAAGTCCCGGTGAGGAGGTAAAGGCCAACAAGGTTATCAGTGTCCCAGGTGGAAAGGGTGCAAACGTTGCTGTCGCATCCGCGCGTATACTGGGTTCAGGCGTGGGTATTGTAGGAGCACTGGGCAACGATGAGATTGCTGAGAAACAGATCAAGATACTGCACGAAGAACGCATTGATACATCATGCATTAAGCACATTCAAGGAACAAGTTCTGGTCAGGCATACATCCTTGTTGATCAGAAAGGCGAGAATTTCATTTTAACATACAAAGCAGCCAATCATATGATAACTGCTGCTATGGTTAGCGATAATAATACAGTAAATGCAATCAAGAATTCCAAACTTATTACGGTTATAGATCCACCGTTGGAAGTTGCTGACGCATTGATATCTAACGCTAAAAGTCATGGCAAGATGGTTGTCTGGTCTCCCGCAATGCTTGTGAGACATGGTTTCGATTCTCTGAAAGAACTGTTATTGAAAACCGATTATGTTATTGTAAACGAATCAGAATCATCTGTACTTTCTGGAGTAAATGATGCAACTAAAGGCTGTCTAGCTCTATCTAATAATCTCAATGGTAAGAAGGTAATAACAACGTTAGGCAGGGAAGGCTGTATATTTTGCTGGCAGATAAAGACTGCGAGGATACCTGCGTTGGATCTTTCATCTCTAAATTTACATGTCATAAATACGGTAGGAGCAGGTGATGCGTTCGTAGGTTCGTTTGCAGCACTGAAAACTAAAGGCTTCGATGATGTGGAAGCATTGTTTATGGCCAATATCGCTGGTTCCCTAAAGACAACTAAAGAGGAAACTAGGGGTAGTCCACGTTATGACGAAATCAAACATTACTTAGATGATCAGCGTGTTCAATCATTGTTTGCTAAGATTCACGTTGTGTGAGCCCTTTCAAAACAAAACTCGAAAATCTTTTATGATCAACATGTGAGCATACCTTCACACAATCCTTCTTTCTATCTATGACGCATCTTCCTCTATACTTGCCAGATTTGTCAACGTTAACGCTACAATTAACAAATCTGAACATGCTCGGGTGTAGCAGAGATGCAACCGCAAATACATCGTGAATGTGAGAAATCCCACGCCTAGAGATCTGATATTCTAGAATTCTGCTTGCTGTTTGAGCGTATCTTCCTCCTAACATGCGGATTCTTTGCAGCATAGCTTCACGTATTGCAGACTTGAAGTTCATTGTTACATCTAGACCAGTGGCGATGATGTTTGCACCTGAATTAAGAACAATATCAGCAGCTTCTGGGTCACAGTAGAAGTTGAATTCTGCATACGGTGTAACATTTCCTCTAGCATTCCTCGCTACACCATATACCCCACCCATCAAGACAATGCTGTTTAGTTTAGCAGCAATAGATGGATCTTCGTTAATTAGCGTGGCAATGTTAGTTAGGGGTGCCGTAGCAACTATTGTAATATCTTTTCTTTTGTGAGTCTTCACCAAACTCTCAATCAATCTTACCGCTGAAATTTTGTTTGGTTTTGTCAATGGTTTTGGTAGATCCGAATTGCCCAAGCCATCTCTTCCATGCACATGTCGTGAATGCATTAATTGTTTGAATAATGGCTTGCTCACTCCCCTTGCAACCGTTACCTTCTTTCCTACAGCTTCTATGATACGCAATGCATTGTAAGTTGATTTATTCACATCAACATTACCATTCGCAGCGGTAACAGCTAAGATGTCCAGTTTTGGATTGTTAAGTGCGATCAGTAGTGCTACTGCGTCATCTATGCCAGGATCCATATCAAGAATGATTTTCACAAAAATGCTAACTTGGCAAGTATAATAAGCGTTGATTAGATACAGAGCCAAATGGGTTTCCTTGAGTTCGGACTAACTGTTATACTTGTTTCAACTTCTGGCGTTCTATCTCCCGGCCCGTTATTTTTTACTAATCTATTGTATGGAAGTAAGTATGGGTATAAGGCTGGTCTAAAGTGTTCGTATGGTCACACAATTGTAGAGCTTCCATTGATCTTGTTGTTAGCATTTGGTGCATTGAATCTAGAAGCTTTTCCAACGTTTAAGGTAATTATTAGTATCATTGGAGGAATAGCTCTGTTAGCATTTGCAATCGCGCAGATACTATCTGTAATCAGAAAAAAGAATCAACTCACAATTCAAACTAAACACAGTCCATTGCTGATGGGAATAATCTTCTCGGCATTGAATCCTTTCTTCATCATCTGGTGGCTTACGGTGGGACTGAAAATGATAACCGATGCATTGTTACTTGCCTCAATCTTTGGTTTGGCATTCATGTTTTTGATGCATATATGGATGGACTACGCATGGCTTACATCTATTGCGCATATGGCGAGAAAGGGAGTAAGCATATTTGGAAACCGATATTACTCGTTCATGCTACTAGGATTAAGCGTCGCATTGATCTATTTAGGCACTGTCTTCATTGCAGAAGCAATGAGAATATAGAGAACGACATTGATGAATCAAGAACAGTTTTATAACAAATGCTAAGATAATTATCGCATGTCTTTTTTTGGGAAGAACGGTTTGGCACAAGAAGATATGTACAAACTTAGGGAACGGTTCAGTTCTATCATCAAGGCGGCAAAAAAGGATCCCGAAGATTTTGAAGCCTACTACAAGAAGGAGGCTACGCATATAGCGAGCCTAGTTCTGGAACTGCCAAGAGAAGAAGCGTTTAAGAAGGCTCTGGAAATGATTGAAACATCTGCAAGGTTTGAACTGGTAAGAAAGGATGTTGTACGTGGTTTGCTCGACGGTACCATTTGAACAAACTAATATCACTTACATCATGACAAGTTTCATTAATTACCAATTGTTAACCATATCATGAGATTCAAAGACAGAGACGATGCTGGCTTACAGCTGCTGCAAAAACTGGCATGGCTGAAAGGTAAGGATGCGATAATTTTGGCAATTCCACGAGGGGGTATTGTCGTTGGAGATATAATTGCGAAATCATTAGACGTTAAACTCGATGTCATAGTGCCCAGAAAGCTCGGCGCACCTAGCAATCCCGAACTGGCAATAGGTGCGGTTATGCATGATGGTAGCACTTACCTTAATGATTATGTTGTAAAAGCACTAAATGTGAATCAGCAATACATCAAAAAAGAAATAGAACAACAGGTAAGAGAAATAGAACGAAGGCTTCAGATATTTCGTGGCAGCAAAACATACGTCCTAACAGATAAAATCATAGTTCTGGTTGACGATGGTATAGCCACAGGTGCGACAACGATGGTTGCGGTAACTTGGATCAAGAAACAAAAACCCAAGATGATTGTGCTTGCTACTCCTGTGGCACCTAGAGAGATGGTCAGCATGCTCAAGCAGATGGTTGATGAGCTGATTGTCTTAATGATGCCATTGGAATTTGGTGCTGTGGGTGAGTTTTACGAAGATTTCGCACAGGTAGAAGATGAAAAGGTGTCAGAAATACTTCACAAGTACAAATAATTAGTTCTCAATCCTTCTTCTTGGATTTCTTCTTTCCTTGGTTGTCAGAGTCTGGCTTACTCTCATCACTTGCAGCAGCAGTTGGTGCAGGTGACGCAGTTGGTGCAGGTGACGCAGTTGGTGCAGGTGACGCAGTTGGTGTACCCTTCACGATCCCTATCTCTATTGTAGAAACATTCCTTGTTCTACCGTCTTCTGACTGCAGCGATTCGCTTCCAATTTTTACATCGCCGATCTTGTACCCCATATTCCCCATTCTCTTCTCAATTATTTGAGCTACATCTACTGCTCTTGTAATGCTATTGCCTCTAGCTTTGACCATAACTACATCCTCGCCTGCAAGTTGTACAAGAGTTGCGGTGACGTAGGCCATGAGGGGTTTCTTTCCTATAAATATCACATTACTTGCTCTGGCCATGCTGTATTCTTTGCCTCTGTGGCACTATATAATTATTATGACCAATTCGTTCATAATTTCATCATAAACAAATTATCAGAGTTATTTGATAAGTTGATTTTTGCGTGTTAGTAATTTTGTTGATAAACGATTTACTTTATTGAAACCTACACATCATCTTTCGGTTCTGCAGTAACAACAAGCTTTCTTATGTTAGGAAACTTCTTCTTTATTGTCTCTTCAACATTTTCTGCGATATCATTGAATTCATCGATTGTCATAGTACCTTCAACTCTTACATTTATTTCGCCATGCAGGAACGGTCCCATAGGTCTTACGAGCACCGTAGTAACATTCACTCCATGACTTTTCTCCACAAACGCCTTGATCTGCTCGGGGAGCTTTGGGTTGCGTAAGGCATCAAGCAGTATGAGCGAGGATTCGCGAACGGCAACATACGATACGGAAAATATGAATCCTGCTATAGCTAACGCACCAATGGCATCCATCTGTATAAATCCAAAGTATGTTGCAGTGAGAACGCTGAAGAAACCGATTATAGATGCCGAACCATCTTTAATAGAGTTTTTTGCTCCTGTTTGTAGTGAAAGTAACTTGTACTTGTTTGCAACCTGCCTCATCTGAAATGCTCGGTGCATCGAAACGACTCCAGCAACTCCTAGGGTTATCATAGTTATTTCGGAATGTTGTATTTGCTTTGGATTTGCAAGTGATTCCCATGCATGGATCACAATGAAAATACCGATACCGATCATTGCTATAGCTGCAATCAGCGCGGCAAAACTTTCGATCTTGTGATATCCAAACTGAAATTTTGAATCAGCAACTCTCTGGGACATTAGCAAGCCCAGCCATACAATAAAGGAGACGGCGGAATCGCCAAAAGAGTCTACTCCGTCCGCTATAGCTACCACACTGCCACTAACAAGGCCAACTATGATTTCTGCAACTCCTATCCCCACGAGGGTTAAGACAGAAATTTTTGCTATTCTTTGCCCAACACGGAAGCCTTCTAGACTACTGTCCATAAGATATAAACAGGGAAAATTAGGCTTTATGATATTTAAGAATTTACGCTTACTGGAACTCTTTAGTTAGTAATCTCTTCTTTTCGCTCATTCTGAAGAGTCTATCAGTTCTCTCCATAGCATCTTTTTTATTGCGTCTGAGGATCATTGCCTGTAACAAAATATGGTTCTCTGGGATCACCATTCCAGTCTGATCGTCCGAGTAGGCAATCTTCAACACATCATCTTGAATCTTCAACACATCTGCATGGATGTGAACCATACCAGTATCACCATATGGAAATCCGAGATCCATAGCTTTCTTTCTTACATCAGCAGTGCCTTTTGCATTATGTAAAACTGCTATGCCAAATTCTTTTTCAAACAACTGAATTATTGCTTCTTTCGTTGGAGAATGATTGTTGAATCTTACATAGAGCTGGTGGAGGTGCATCATTCGAGATGGTACTTTATACGCATCTACATACAATGGAGGTGCCTTGATAAAATCACCAACATCGTTCTGATGATGCGGATCTCTGTCCCATTCTATAGAATCCCTGACTTCCTTTTTGTCCTCAAGGTCTGCCCATCGCCTGATCAACGTTGCATCAAATCTCTTGATATCCTTTCCATACACATCTATCAAGGACTGCATTACCCTTCCTAAACCGGTTACGTTGCAGCTACCCTGTATGACATATTTCTTATCAAAAGCCTTCTCGTAGTTCACTCTCGAGTTATGTATCATATCCGCAACACTTCTTTCTCCGAAGCGATCCTCGCCTCCCTGAAATATCGCTGGTTTCGACATGGGTATGTAATACTTCTCTTTGTTATCGTAGCCAAGACCATCCTTGGCAGCGTCGATAACAAGATCGCTTTTTTGTATGGCTTCTTTCACTGTACCAGTAACATCATAACCCATTTTCTTGAAAGCATCCAAGTTCTCTTCTGGTGCGTATACGTCGAAGTGTTGCTCGTACGCCTCTTTGATCCTTTCATCAGCGGTATATTTTGCAATGCCCAAAAACTGGAATTCTTTATCAGTGGCTAGCGCACTTGCAATTCTTCGTCCTATATTGCCAAAACCATTGATAAATATCTTAACCAAATCTACAACCTACACTCGGTAAGACGCAATATAAAAATTATTAACGATCTTCATTCTATACCACGCCACGTGCCAAGGAATTTTGGATATACTTCGATTACCACACTGTCCGATTTGGCAGATTCCATTAGTTTTTTCGCTATTGGTCTTTCTAGGGAACGCATGTAACGCAGTATGAGTTTCTGCATAACTTCCTGGGCATAATTGCTATCATCTATTATCTTTGCAACTCCTCTTCCTCTAACGCCAATCGGGCCTTTTTCCTCGGTAACGTCATCAACCACGAAGTACACCTTGTTATTCTTGTTCAGGATTCTTACCTTGGCACTATTGCGTTCTGATACAATCAAGAACTTCTCGTTTTCATAGATAAACCAAACCGGATGAACCAATGGATATCCGTCATTATCAACAATCCCTATTCGCAGAAGATGGACTTCATTTTGAAGAAACGCCAGAGTTTCTCTTTCAGACAATGCACGGCCCCACGGATCTACCTTTACTAGTTTTGTCAATAAAAAATTGTACGGAGAGTTGTATTTGAATTAATTGTTATTATATCCTAAACTGTCTTACTATGGCATTACCACTGCTTACCTCGTCGCCCGCTTGATCCATAGCACTCCATTCAATGGAATCAACTGTTCCTTCTACCAACATTCTTAGACGCAAAATCTTTCCGATCTCCATCGATGAGCCACTCGTCTCAAGTGTAACGGTGTCGCCTTCGACGTTTACATCCCATCCACTAAGAGCTCTTATCTTCGCATCACTTGCTCCATCAAACGTTAACTGCACACTATAGACTCTGGGTGCAGCGGCCAATGGAGAGTTCCTAAAATCTACTCTCATGGCATCGCCCTTCTGCATGGCCTTGGCTCGCACTTCAAGCGCTATTGATCTGAATACATCAATATCAAAGTCATATACTTGGGTAACCGGAGTGAATGCATCTCTTTGCCCTATCCCGTTTATGTTTACAGTTACTTTGTACTTGCCACCGCCTACAAATGTATGTACGTGCTCTGCAGTTCCGTCAGTTGTTTGCTCGTCTTGTAGGTCAAGTTTCACCTCACTTCCCTGCGTTATGGTAAAGTCATAGTTCACATAAGGCGTAATTATCCTATTGGGATCAGTGAATGCGAGCTTGAACGATACGGGCAGACCTTCTACTACCTCGCTTGGAGTCCAATCAAAATTCACTAGGACTCCTATACCCGACTGGCGCGCAAATACTGAAACAGTTGTAGCATCATTGAATAGTTTGTAACCGTGTTTTTCAGCAATCACCTGCAGCGTGTGAGTAGGAGGTACAAGTGGCGGAGTTTTGTAGAAATAAACACCTTCACTCTTTCTTTCCAGCGAAACGGTAACACCATCATATATACCTCTCGTGTTTTCAGGATCTATTGGAAAGCCTCTTGGACTTGAAAACTGCAGCGTGAATATAGCAAATTCACCATTGAAGTAATTAGGCTTATCAAATTTGAAAGAAACTTGCATGTCTTGAATAGCAACTTTGATTGTTTGTTTGCCGGACTTTGACGCACCGTAACTAGAAACACCGTCAAACGATGCAAACATAGACATTATGCGATCCTGCGCTGGGTCAGCAATATCCGCGATCCATGTTGCTACAAATGCACCATTTCCATCAGTTTCTGTTGTAGTTAAAACAGTTAGTCTCGCATCGCGCTCCTCGATTATATTTACAGTTACGTTAGCTACGCCAGCACCAGTTGCTGTTGTAAGTGTTCCGGTAAAAGTAACTTCATCACCTGTTGCAACCACAGGTGATGTAACAGGATCAAGAGCCAAAATCGTAACCTTCAACGGTTGCGCATTTACCATAACAAAGGCTCCAGATAGTAACAGCATTATGCCCAATGATATTGCTAGAGACTTAATCAACATCAGTATTCTTGCTCTAGGTTTGCTATAAATATTTCAATACACAGTTGAGAGTCCAGAAACGAAAACAATTGACTCCTCATGGTAGCACAATTATTCGTACGAAGCACAAATAATTTGCCTAAATAGATATATAAGACACTTAAAGTCAGTCATTCTGAATGTCTAGGCTAGTGGGCATAGATGACATTGCCATCTATGTTCCGAAGTTATACATAGATTTCAAGGATTTTGCTGAAGCTCGCGGGATAGACCCTGGAAAGCTGGAGTTCGGAATAGGCGTAAAGAAGATGGCGATGGTGGACACCAACGAAGATCCAGCAACCATGGCAGCAACAGCATGCTTGAGACTGATGCAGAAGAACAACCTTTCACCTCAGGATATTGGCAGACTGTACGTTGCTACAGAGTCTGGTCTTGACGAGTCAAAAGCCATGAATTCTTATGTTGTGGGTATGCTGGAGCAGATCTTTGGCGATGAAACATTCGAACATTGTGGCGGTATCGAGTGCAAGTTCGCATGTGTAAGTGGCTCCTATGCATTGTATGATAATTCAAACTGGATTAGGGCAAGCGAGAACGATGGAAAAGCTGCAATCGTTGTTGTTAGCGATGTTGCCAAGTATGATATCGGTTCAGCCGGAGAATACACACAGGGAGCTGGCGCAGTTGCGATGCTGGTTAAAGAGAATCCACGTATACTGGCGTTCGACCAGAAGGTTACTTCAACAATTATCAAGAATGAGTATGACTTTTACAGACCGTTTGCTCGTCAAACTCCGATAGTAAACGGGGCATATTCAACTTTGTTGTACTTAATACAGGTAAAGAAGGCCATGATAGCCTACAAACAAAAAGCATTGGAAACAGGACTGTTCAAACTATCACCAGATGAGTCCATAATCGACCATATAGATTTGATTGCGTTGCACCTACCTTATGTAAAGATGGGCAAGAACGCCCTTGCATTTTTGCTGCGTCATGAATGGAGAACACTCCCCAAGTGGAAAGAGATACTCAAGTTCGTTGGCACGGAGGAACCGAAACCAAAGGACAATCTAGGAACGATAGAATCTATACTCCTGGACAAGGAGTTCATGGAGAAGGACGAACAATTCAGAAAGAAGTTCATGGAGTCTCCACAGTACAAGGAAGTCTTTGAGACGAGACTGGCAAGTTCGCTCAAGGCATCAGAAATAATCGGCAACCTGTACACGGGTTCACTATACATGGGCTTCAGGAGCGAGCTGGAGTTCGAGAACAAGAAGGGTCGCGACCTAACTGATAACAGGGTTGGCTTTGCATCATACGGAAGTGGCAGCAGTGCGATGGTCTTTAGCGGTGTTATACAAACAACATACCTTGACGTTGTAAAGAAGATGGATCTTGAAAGTGAAATAGGTCCAAGAAAGAAGATTTCGATCGAAGAGTACGAAAGTCTGCACAGGGGCGAACGCAAGATCGAGGAAACACTGACTGCAAAGAGCAAGGAGTTTGTATTAGTAAGCGTAGGCCACGGCAGTCATAAGGAAGGCTTCAGAGAGTATAATTTTTCAAACTAAGTTGTAGCAAATGTCAGAAGACGCGTATGCAAGAAAAGAAGGCTTTCCAACCAAAATTATAATGGCTACACTAGCTGGTATAGTGATAGTTCTATGGTTCGTTTTCGGTTATGGTTACTTTACATCTCCACCCTCTGATGATTCTGAGCCTCCTACAATATGGCTTGTGTACAAGGGCGACATATACACTGGTATACGCGGCAGTTATTGCTGGACCGATAGATGTGTCGATAGTGCATTTCCAAATCCAGTCGGCATAATCGATGTCGAAAAGAATTCTGTAGTAAGTTTCACAGAAAACAGTTTGCTTAGGCCATCTAGCATAAGTGCACAGGTATTTGTTATAGATGAAAAGGGTATTCCAACACAAGTTGGAGAACTTGTTAGTGAAGGAAACGATAGATATAGTGTGAAACTTGAAAGTGGTTTGTACATAGTTGTTGCAGCCGCCAGCTGGGAACAGCTAGGTGATGTTAGCTATGCGTTCAAGATAAACGTAAACTAGCATTATGGTTTGGTACCAGTAAGATTTGTCGCCGTCATATTTCCCTGAGTTCCTTCTGAAAGTCCTACTTGTTCTTTGAGCGTAGTTTCTAGATTCTTTCCTTGTTCAGCTGCTTTCTGTGCCTTCTGCTCCTGCAGCATCTTAGCCGTAAAGTTATGTGGTAATCCCACTACAACCACAGCTGCAATAATAAGCACTGCAGCCATTACAAGTATTTCCCAGCGGGTTTTGTATAATACGCCTCTATACTCTGACATTGGGATCTTTGTATGCGGGGTTTTGTGGATTTTAAATAGGTTGCGCTAGCGCTAATTACAACAGTATGCCATAAAGTAAGATGCAGTCCCTAGAACGCCGATAGCAATGTAACATACGCAGTTCCTTCTATGAAAGTTTGTTTGTTGGTAGTAATTGTATGTGTTATAATTACTCTTTGCATAGTTATCCTTAGACTATGTTTGGACGAATAATCAAGTTATTCAAGAAACGTTTATCATAACAGTATGGACTGGAGCCAATATTGTCGGGTTCTCCATGCTCTCCCACACGAAGGTCTGCAGAATGTAACCGCCAGAAGATTCCGCATTCCATGATTGCGACATTTTGATAGAATCGTTTGGAGGTATTTCTCCCTCCACCCAAGATAACGATACTGTTATACCTACAGAATCTTTCACCTGCAATATGTAGATGAACTGTTGTTTTGCGTCGCGTTTGTTTTCTATAATTCGTTCCAGTACGAGTTCTTGTCCCTTGTCTACCGGCACAATCCCATTAACAGGTGTTTCGATAATTAATGGACCCTCGCTAACAACTATTCTGGTATCGGTAGTCTTTACGCCATTAATCAGAACCACGAATCTATAATTGTCAGCTGCCAGATTTTCTAGCGTATATGTATGACTATGGTTGGTAACTACCTGTGCTACTTGTGTCTCTGGAGCTGGCGGTATTACGGTTACATCTGCATTGAAGGTTTTTTGATTTTCAGAAATTTCACCAAACTTGACGGCATAGCCCGCAGTAGGAGTTTCAAAACTAACAGAAATTCTGATCGTGTCATCCGTGCTGATATTTTTCGGTTCGACAGTTATCTGCGGTCTTACACTCACGTTAACGTTTTTTCTCCAGTCCGTTGCTGCGAACATCTCATTGTTGCCACTAACCGAGAGTCCTGGTTTTAGACCACCGCCTATCACGTATATGTCACCGCCTGCCTCAGCAGCTGCAAGTCCATGCCTTGCCGTCGGCATTGTCTCACGAACTATCCACGTGTCGAGTGCAGCTACATACTGTTCATTATTATCGAATGTCCTTGCTGGCGATTCGCCTCCAAAAACAAAGATACTGTCCGACAAGGACGCTCCAACGATACCACCGCGTTTTGACGGCATTGGAGTCTTTGTCATCCACTTGTTTGTCTCCGGATCATATTCTTCATTAACATCAAGATTACCTGTCAAACCTCCCTGCCTCCCTCCTATGACATACAACTTACCATCAACAACGCCAGACGCCAAATGTTCCCTTGCAGTCGGCATTGGCGTCATGGTCTCCCAAGTACCGATTGATGGATCATAAGCTTCGTTAGTTCCTAGCAGCAGGCCGTTCCATCCTCCAACTGCGTACAGAATACCATCAATGAACTGTGCTGTCAATGCGCCTCTTGGCGTTGGCATATCCTTTGCGCGTCGCCATTCATTTGCAAGGGGATCGTAGATCAGTAGAGCATTTGACGGTATCCATCCTTCAAGATAACCGCCTACAACATAGAGCTTCCCTTGATACGATGCAGCCGCAGTATGGTGCAATGGTATCGGCAACTCCTTTGCCGTAGACCATGTATTGCTTCTGGCATCATACACTTCTACCTTGTCAACGGTATCACCTTTGCTGTCAAAACCTCCAACAACATAAATGCTGCTCCCGATTGTTGCAGCCGTAACTTCCGCGCGTTCGGTTGGCATTGAACCCAACTTCGCCCATTCCTCTGTTGCACCTGTTTCTATTTGAACGTAATTTAATGGAATGATAAGAGAGATCAAGATTGGCACTAAGAGTTTCTGCACTAATGTCATACGGCGATCGGTCTATAAAAATATACAAACAGTTGAAGCTAGTTTTGCAACATGTACGTTTCTATGAATGCTGCAAATCCAAGGACGCTACTGTCGTCAAGATCTGGCAAATAACGTTGGATGACGCTCATCAACGACTGTCTATGATCCGTTCCATGACGACACATTTCGGCCTGCAAAACGTTCATGAATCCTTCGTCTAGCGTTATCTGTGCTCCAGCCTGCCTAAGTATGCCTAGCTTAAGCAATTCGCTCATTATCGTAGGTTCATTTGTTTGCAACTTACGCCCTTCTGTAATGGTTTAGTCCACTTGTTATAAACCCTATGTAAGTAAGGTTCATGAATGTCAAGTTGATGAGAATTAATAATTGGTTGAGATTGAAAACTAGGTATTGACTGTTCTCAACTTTTCGTTTATGACTTCATCAAAAACCTCGTATGGTTGTGCTCCTCTTATCACGCGCGCATCTCCTTCCTTGTCTATTATCATGAACGTGGGTGTGGCATTGACGCCTATCTGCTGTCCATACTTGTAGTTGCTTAAAACCTTCTGCTTGTACCCGTGATCCTGAACACATTTATCAAACGCATTAATGTCGAGGCCAACGTTTGATGCGAATCTCTTAAGATTGTTCATGGTTACCCATCCCGTATTCTCTCCTTCCCAGTTATTGTAAAGCTCATCATGGTACTCCCAGTATTTGTTCTGATCACCGGCGCAGTATGCTGCTTCTGCAGCTAATACTGACGCAGGCCCGTTAAGCGTAAAATCTCTAAATGTGAACTTTATCTTTCCGCTTTCAACAAAGTTGCTAAGCACGCTATCCTTAACATCTTCATGGAACCTGTGACAATACGTACACTGATAGTCGCCCCACTCAACAAGGGTTAATGGAGCACCTGGATCACCCAATATGGGAGAGCCTCCAAGGATCAAATCACTTGCTTGATAACCAACATCATTCTGCTTGCTTTCCTGTGAAAACGCAAATGCACCTATACCTACTGAAACAGCCACAATGGGTATGATTATGAGTATGTACTTCTTCGAATTATTCTTTCTCTGTTTCATCGCGACTCTTCTATGCGATTACGCACCTGATAAAAGTCTTGCGTGTTGTTTTATTGCAAGACATAAAACAATAATATCGTTCATTTGAAGCTGAAGAATAATGACTTTAGAAATGATATGATCAGCGATGCATAGATCTAGTAAAGATCTGTCCGCTTTTGTCTTACTTGGCTTGGCATGATGCTCGGAAAAGGAGATTAAATCTAGCACGTGACTGAACTTACTGTCGGCGGATGAAATGTATCATCTGGATACCATGCATGAACTGTATTAAATGCAGTAAGATCACATGCAGATGGGCTCAGCTTTACAACGTTGTATTGGCCATACATGGGATCGCTTGGGTCGTTGCTGTGGCCTAGTCCCAATGAATGTCCTATTTCTTGAATTGCGATTGTCTGAACAGCATTATGTCCTAATGGATCTCCAAATGCTTTTCCTGACAGAGTGACTCTGGAATATGCAACTGAACCATCTGAGTTTGTGAAGGTTTGTGCTGAACCCAGCACAACACCTGTTCCTACTTTCAAGGAGATCCTAATATCACCTTTTGTACCTGCTGGTGCCTCTTCCAACGTAAAGGCTGCTTTTGTACCAGTATCTATTTTGTCATTCCAAGCTTTAATTGCATCTTTTGCTGCCTCTACAGCATGTGGATCTACGTTCTTTCCTGCACTGATGCTGTATGTGATCGCAGTATGACTCCAAGCAAATCCGAGTAAAGGTATCGTATATGAAGTAGCAAATGCAGTTGGTCCTATCGACATTGCCAACATTGTAACTAATGAAATTGCTAAAAATGGTATTTGTCCCTTTGTCAACACTGCTTATCCCGACTTTATGTATATAAGAATTATGGATTGAAGAATATAGGATTTTGCAACTTTAGATTAGACCAAATCCCTTAAGATGTATTACACGACTTTCCTATGAGAGTTGGGCAGATGTCTCTCGCACGTGTTGGGTGTATCGTGTAAATGATATAATCTTTAGTAGAAAATATATTAACATCGGATCTATAGTCGAGCGGTTATTTCATTGTGAAATACGCATTGAAAGCTTGTTAGTATTCGGCGTTTCCTAAAATCGTGTTTGTTTTTGCTGGAAGATTTATCATTATATTTGAAATCCATATGGTCTCATGATAAACATTTTCCTGAACTACTGGCTCAAAACAAGCATTCAATCCAGTAGGTTATACTGTAGTAAAGAAATATTATTTCGAAATTCTTTCATGATTTTTTGTTTTCGATATATCCTTTATAAAGCCCCCCCCTCTATCGATTTTACACGCGTGCGTTTATCAAATCATTAGACGAAAGAACAAGTATTCTCTAGCATGTTTACTCGATAATTATGTACAGCCTGTAATGAATTCATAATACAGATTTGAAATAATTCTTTGAAAGATAGTAAGAGAAGAATGTAACAGCACTGACAAACCCTCCTTTTTATCTCCAAAAATGGATATTTGTGTTGTCACATGCTAGAATATGATGAGGGGGATACTGCAATGACTGATGATCATAAAGCAAGGAAATCATTATCTATAGTTCTGGTCTTCCTAGGTTTTGCAAGCATTACGCTATATCTAGGCTCGACTTTACTTTATCCGTTGTTGGATTTTCAAGGTTTTTTGGGCCTATCTGCGCGAGAAGGGATCAACAAAGCTTTGATTGATAGGTATGTTGGCTATCTACCGCTTTTGATATTCGGGGCTTTGCCAGTCATAGCTGGCAACTGGCTTTATGCCAAGAAGCAGGTCGATAATACAGTACTTGCAACTCTCTTCATAGGACTCTTCATAGGCTTTTTGATAGTTATTTCACAAATTATCTAGTGCAACCTAACAGTACTGTATTAATCTAATACATCGCTAATACTGTACTCGTTCTGCACATACGTCTTCCATTCTTCCACTATACCCGCAAAGTTCAGATCATGTCTCTTGTCGTTTATGTTCATTCCATTGGCATCATATACAGCTCTCAGCAGGGCACACTGCTCAATCGAGTCGCACCTGTTGTTGCTTACCATGGTTGAACCCAGGTTCTTCAGTGTGCTGTCTATTATTCCATCGCCATACTTGCTGCCAAGGAACTTGAAGAGCGAGTATGATGCTCCGTGTTCTGCTGCCGTAGATGCACCATACCACTGGAACGATGTCGGTTCAGCAATGAAGGCTTCTAACTGCTCCTTGATTATGCCACGTTCGCCAACTATGCCTGATGTGACATAGTTCGCTACACCATCTACAAGCCAGTTACCCTTGTCTAGTGATACTTTCTGCTTTGCCCAGTATGTGCCATAGTTGTGCATTATGCTTCTGTATGTAAATTCTTTCAGTGCCAGCGTGTTGATATCTTCTGAATTGGACCAGACCAGCGCAACATCTTCATTGAAGACATATGTTGATGGCGCCAACGCATCGCTTAATAGTTTCACTTCATCCAGCGAGCTTGTCATGTATATTACTGTCTTTGTGTTGGTTTCACCAACTATCTTTGCAATTTCAGCGTAGGAGCGTTCAAGGAAGTTTATGACCTGCGTTGCTTTGGTCAGTTCCTCAGCATTATCTCTCGCATTTATCACAAAGTGCTCGCTCGAGATGCCCTTCCATGATATATTCACTGGAATTATCTTCTTCATTCCGTCCGAAGAGACTATTACGATCTCACCACTGTAATCATTCAGTATTTGTTTCACATTGCTGTCAACCGTGCCTCTCTGCTGTATGTATATTGTCTTTTCACCGTTGGGGTCTATTGACTTGAACGAGTCCTCGCTAACCGAAAATACTCTTGCCAACTGTTGTGGTAGTATTATGCGCACATTGTCTATCGATTCTTCGCTATTGTTCTTTATCACTATGCCATCAGCTGTATTCGATATGGCACCATTTCCAGATACTGTGGTCACTTCATACAACGTGTTCTTGTCCTCTCTTAATGTCGCGCCTATCTCAACTGGAACCGTTACTGGCACTCCGTTCTCTGGCGCAATGATTATCTCGCCTGAAAGACCACGAGTTTCAGCATTGTTCAACTTTGACACAAGTTTCACCTTGATGAAGCTGCCGGCAGGCAACATTTCAATATTCTTCGTATCTGGTAAGAAGTGATCACCGATCGATGATGTCATTATCCTCAAGTTCTTCAGTGGTTTGTCACTGGTGTTGCTGATTATCAGCTCTTCAGAAGCGCTCTTTATTACAGTTTCACCACTTCCCAGTTTGACAGAATACTCGGCTACTGAAATCCTCTGCTCGGGTTTCTCGAAGCTCTTGTATCTCTGCTCACCCTTGCTGGCAATATTCTTCATGAAGATACTGTGCAACATGGCTGATTCGTTAGGAACGTCTCCCGAGAGTTCCAGTACATTTGGACTGCCATTGTCTACTGTAATGATCACTTGTCCCATGTATGGAATAGGATTGCCCATCTCGTCTACGTTCGGCTTTCCGTTAAGTTTCATTGAAACCGTGAATTCAGAATTAGCAGCAATGCTCTTTATGGCATAGTCGCTCAACAGGAACTTGCCTTTCAGTTCAGGCGATAACACCAACCTGATGTTTTCCAGTGCTTCAGCGCTTGTGTTCTTTATAGTTATTTGCGGACTGGTATTCTGAGCTAGTTCACTTGGTTCTACGCCAGTGGCACTAATCGAATAAGCGGCTGGTTGATCTGAAGATGTCAAAGGCTTCACCGCGAATGACGCACGCGGGCCATTGGTTCCAACAGGTTCTTCAACTTCTGCTGAATCAGCATACTCTGCTACATTGTTGTTGTAGTCCCTCGCAACAATCAAGAATGAAACTCTGCTGCCAGATAGATCCTCGTTAGGAACAACACCGACCCAGTAGAACGGGTTGCCTTCATATCGTGTCATTGGATATGCCGCTGCTCCAACGAAGAGCTTCGCATCCTTTACTCCCACGTTGTCACGTATTTCGGCAACTACCTTCAGGCTGCCTGATTGGATCAGCACATTTCCAATTGTAGGCGCTTGATCATCAAAGTTAGCACTTCCTGCGCCACCAAATGCAAACGACCTGCCACGGAATAGACCGCCGTTGCTGCCACCGCTACCCGCTGGTGTGTTTGTCAAGGTACAAACGGCAGTACCATCAGCAGTTAGTGTTATTGTAACCGTGTCGCCAGACGGACTGAAAGTAGTGCCGTTAGTTGTCTCACACTCAATAGAGGAAACAGCCCAACCAGAGGTGCTTACCTCTGATACGCTATAAGTATTAGGAACTAGGCTAAACGATATTTCGTTTGATAGCTCGTTACCGTTATCGCCATCATCATCTAGGGCAAAACTTTCTTCGTCAAGGAACAAGGCGGTGAATTCAAAGTCTTGTTCATCATTAGGCTCTGTATCTTTAATTATAGTAATTGTGCCGAGTTTCGTGTTTGTGAACGTACATGTGATATTCTCGCCAGAATCTACGGCTATTGCATTAACGGGACTTCCGTCATCACATACTCCTAGAGTCTGATATGATGGGTTTGCAGCTTCTGCAAGATCGTAAGTGCCTGGTAGCAAGTTGTTGTAGACCTTTGTGTTAGATAACGCATTGCCGCTATCGCCATCGTCATCTAACTGGAAATTATTTGGCGACAAAGTGCTACTGGTGAAGCTAAATGCTGTAGTATCATTAGGAACCGTGTCTTTAACGACCGTAATGCTACCAAGTTTGGCATCTGTGAAAGTACACTCTGCACTGCCAGAACCGACGAGGTTGACTATAACGGAATCACCAGCTACGCTGAAAGTTGTGCCACCAGCAGTTTCGCAATCAATATCTGCAACACCCCAGCCAAGAGGAACAATCTCAGTTATGGTGTAAGAACCTGAGCCAATTGACGTGAACGTCTTCTCGTTAGATAGCCCATTCGAGTTATCGCCATCATCATCCAGCGAGAAATTGCTTAAACCGGAACCAAGAGTAACGAAGCTAAAGTCCGTTGGGTCATCAGGAACAGCATCCTTGACTATTGTAATTGTACCCGGCTGCGAGTTTGTGAATGTACATGTGACAAACTCACCAGGACCTAGATTTATGGCACTAACTGGACTTCCATCACTGCATACTGCGCTGGTAATATATCCCGGAGCAGCGACTTCTGACACGCTATAAGTTCCAGCTGAAAGACTATTGAAAGTCTTGCTGTTTGATAAGGGGTTATTGCCGGCACCATCATCGTCCAACTGGAAGTTACTTAAACCAGAACCAGTAGTTGTGAAGCTAAAGTCAGTTGGATCTGGTTCTGGATCAGTGTCCTTGACAATCATAATGAAACCCAGTCCAGTAACTGTAACTGATGGTTGTGGACCTGTAAGTGTGATTGGATTCGTGAAATCTCTAAAGTGATACGCTGTTACGGTCCATTGAAACGGGACCACACTTGTTTGCTGTGGTATTGCTGAAATAGAAACTGTTAGGCTTTCTCCATCGAACAGCCTGTCTTGAGCATGCTTTGCGTGACAGCTAATGGTTGAACCTACAATGCTACAAGTCCATTGCTTTCCAGCTGGTGGACTTATGCTCAATCCGCTCAAATTAGTAAAACTCGAAGGAACGGCTATTGTGAACGCTCCAAGGCGCCTAGGCAGGTCTCCCTGAGCTGCGTTAGTTAGAGTTAACGTGAATGTTGAACTTGTACCGACTTGGACTGATGTTGGACTGATCGATGTAGAGTATGTGTGCGCGGCAAAAACTTCTGGAAGTCCGTTCGATGTAGCAGCAAGTGTTAAAGCAACAATGATACTCGCAAGTGTGCTAATTCTAGATAGGTGCGACTTCATGCAAATAACCTCCAAGAATTAATTCTCGCGCTTGCTACTCGTGTATATCCTAATATTTCTTCATTTACGCATACAGTCTTCATACTATTGATCCTTCGCTTTCACAATGTATTCTATGATTATTAATTTTGTGAACTATAGTTTCCATATTAGTGGTTCAGTAAGTTATACTCCATTCGATCAAGACTATTCAGAATAACAATTTATTTTTTGTATTGCATTGATCAAATGCATTCATGAACAAACGAAGTTCTATGTTTCAACTTCAGATTTTAATGATCTGGAAATAAATAATGATCTTTAGAGATCGTTATCCACTAGTAGATAATGTCAAGAGTTGTTCGCTGGAATAATGGTGGTTTGATCAAAGTTCAGCTGGATATTAGTTCAAGAATTTTCTTTTCTAGAGAGAATGGAATGAAATCTCAGATCAAGTTTATAGAACTCTGAGTGTATCATGATAAATGGCATAGTTGGAACAGGCTTTGGAACGCGAGACCAAGTTTCAACATTAGAAAACATGGAACTTAGGCTTGTAGCTTATAGTCTTATTTGAAACGGTTTCACCTTACCTTCGAGAAGCACTTCACCGTCGAAATCAAGCAGTTTCCATAGGATCACGTGTACGTCGTTATCAACATTGAACAAGAATCTTACTTCCTGTCCTGCCCTTATGGAATTATTGATCGTGCTCAGCAAAAGTTCGTTGTGTGCTGTTTCTTCACTGTTCCACCGTAGCTTGTTCTTCAATGTGTGTATGTCTGTCTCGTTAATAGATAACTGGATACCGTATATACTTGTGCTGTTGGGTAGATTTTTTATAGCAAGCTGCAACAAGTCCTCGCGTTGCTTCGATGCGATCTTTATAAGGGTCAAATTCTTGCTCTGGACAGGTAGGGGCTCTGCTAGTTTGGAATTGATCTTCTCGACTGTTTCTATTTTAGATTCGGCACCAACAAACTGGTCAGATTCAGCATAGATATAGAATGATGATGGTTGGAATGCTTTAGGCAGAGCAATCTCCATTGAAAACAGCCTGCTCTGGCCAGGGTTCAGTTCTCTGGGCTGTTGGTCTAGTACGGAGAACCCACCCACACCTATTATGTAATTGTTCGAGTCATATAGTGCGCATATGAGGCGTGTATGCGTGCTCCTAGAATCCCCAGTGTTTTCGATCTGGCCCTTGATCTGCCACAAGACATACTTTGATAGCAGCGTCGGTTTCGATGCCTGTACCAACTCGACAGATGCTATCTGTAGGGCTCCTATCTTTGGTTTAGAGAAGGAATAACTTATGGAGAGTTCATAAGAACCCACATTATTGGCTGTGGTGTTAGGAATGTTAAACTCAAGAAAGAACGGCAGGCTAGCGTTAGGAGACAATGTAATAGGGACAGTTGTTACGTAACCAGTAAGAGTGGAATTAAGTTTGGAGATAACATCGCCAAACTTGTCTTTCAATATGGTATCAATCTTGATCTCGTTTACAGGTTTCCCAGATTCATTAGACACTTCGCCTATTATCCTGTACGTGTTGCTGTTTGGGTCCCAGTACGCATTATACTTGCTTATCTTAACCAGATCTTCAGTATTCATGATTTTCCCTGTTACCTCAGACGAGATTTTGGGAACTAACTGTCCGGTGGCAAAATACGAGCCAGCAATATCGTCGTATATGAGCATGAATGGCCCTGATTCGTTGCCGATATCAAACGCGATCTTTCCTCTTACCTGCTGTCCGTATTGAAGGGTTCCAGACTCGATCTTCGATTCAATATCGGCATAGAGCGCTGGATCGAAAACGAATCCTGAAGAGCTCTTGAGATATGTATACAAGGCATGATAATTTACTATCCCAGAACCTATATTTCGAATCGATATGTCCATAACATAGTAGTTATCGATTCTGGTTTCATCATAGATCCTGAACTCTATATTGGAATCCGACAGTTTCAACCCCCTGTTTCTCACCAATTTCCACTCGCTTACTGGTGCTTTATCTGGAGGATCTTTCGTTGATAGCAGATCTATGCGAAAGTCCGAACCATCGTTCTCGCTATAGACCAGATTTGTTGCATTTTCCGCCTTTGGTATGACAAAGGTCAACGTTCCACGTACAATGTCACGTGCAGGAATACGTGCGGCCATTATCTTGGATTCGATTAGTTTTGGCTGATATTCCTTCCCCGAGGTATCAGTCAAAGAAAAAAAGAATATGTCTACACATGATTCTGGTTCCTTGAGCAGATTCTTGCATGTTAAATCAACAGTGATCTTTTGGTTTTCAGTATCTTTGATCTCTGATGAAACTATTTTCTCAACATACAGTTCTTTCTTTTCATCGGAAAGAACCTCCTTGATCTTCCCTGAGACTTGATCAAGTTCATCCGCAGCAGAAAATACAGTGCTCGTGAATATGCTTAAAATCAACAACGTCAGTGTTAAACACAGAGCAACATTGATTCTTGGCATCTACAACTTCGCTCCTTATGAACCATTAAATAACTTTGTAGTTTATGAATCTTGATTATCAACAAGTGTTCAAAATCTGGGAAGACAAAACTTCTATAATTAATATACTCGTTTCGATGAATTTATACGGCCTTGAACCAGATCTTCTTCCTACTATTAACTGGCATCATTATGTTTTCTGTCATAGCAAATTACGGCACACGGACTTTCAATGCTCTTGCCCTTGAAACTAGCGATGGCGACATAGTTATCGATACCAACATGGCGATAAATCTGGTCTTGATAGGGGACAGTTGGTCAGACGAGGATAAGACCCAGATCACGAAACGTCTTTTGACATCGTATGTGCCTATGATATCATCTGAGGAAAGACCAGCGGGAGTTAGGTACAATTACACATTTAATTTTACGATCGAGTCAGAGGATGTCTCGAATAAACTTTTCAAGTTCATTGACAGCATTGGAGTGAAAACCACTGTTCCCTACCCAATAGAGCAGTGGATGATCGTGAGACAGCCGCAGTTGGAAAGCGAGGGTCTTCTCTACAAGCTTATCGATGCTTTTCGTGTAGAGCAATGGTTGAACGATCTAGAAAGGCAGGACGGATACACGATATACTTCCTCAAGCCTTCAGGGCAACAGCTAGGCTATCTTCATACATATGGCGCACTGACTAGGGACCCTGATACGAACAGAGAATTCGTACAAGAAGGACTTATGGGATTTGGCGGGAAGCACCGGTTCTATTTCATCGATCTAACTGCTGGTCCGTGGTATTATCCATTCATACCAATAGCGGAAAATCGAGTTCTTGCGGAGTACCATAAAAATATTTACGACATAGATAATGATGAAGAATATTACGACTTGATTGGTAACTATGTCAATGATGCCATAGCTTTACTCTTCACACCAAGCTACCTTTACTCCCCTATGTACAAGTTGAACTACAAGATGCAGGTATTTCTTATCGACATGACTTCAGGTCGTGCGCTTTACGACGTGGCTACAACTTACCTAAAGCCCGAGGTAATCGAGGAGGCGTTTGTTAAACTGATTCCCTATGCCCAGTGGAACAGCGAGATCACTGGCGAGAGCTTTGACTCGCTGCCAAGAGAGTTGCAACATGCCATCCTAAACTCTGTAACTTTTCAAAAAATCGGAACCAGTGATACCGCATTGGTGAAGAGTTCAGATCTTGCTGTCGAACTAAGAAAGTGGTTGCAAAAGACATTGACAGAGGAGGAATTGCAGCTTGCGGAAGAGGAAGCTAAGGAAACAGTCTTTGTACCTATCGTATTGTTTGTATTTGACACACCTGCTTATGTTGACAGGGTTCCAGTTGTTGGAACCGCAATACCAGATCCCGAGCATAAAACTGCTCCATGCTGTGCGATCGTAGCTGTAGATAAGCATTCATTGCTCGATTTTGGAACTGGATTGTCAACTCTTGCAGTTCATGAGATGGGACACGTTATCGGTCTTAGACATCCACACGATGGATATAGTGAAAGCAAGAACGAATTCAATAACTGGTTCTTTGACTGGAGCTATACGCCCATGAGTTATGCTTCACCGGGAATTTTGGGATGCGGCTTGCCAGCAGAACGTTGTGGTCTAGTAATTACAGAATTTGGTGCATTCAACCTCGATGCCATCGATAGGGGCTTGGTGCTTTCCTTACTACACCAGACGAAACGCGATCTGAACAATTCTACGCTACAGCTGCAGGAAAAGGGCTATGACAAGAGCAGCTTTCCACAAGATGTGGTATCGAAATTATCCAGCATAAATGATGATTTGCAGAAATCCAAAGAGTTTTTCACAGACATGAATTACTTCAATTTTACCAGCTTTGGAGAGATGGAAAACTCGGGCATTATGGACGACGCGTTTGATTTTGCCCAACGAGCGTCTATGCATTCGCGGTCCTTGCTGGAGCAGGTGACAAACTTGCCGAGAAATATGAACCAGTCTGGATTATTGGGTAATGTTCTAAATATATCTGGTCCTTTGTTCATAGATGAGAACAATGTAACATCGAGTATTCATGAAATTTCAGAACCAGTTGTGATCGAGTCTGAGGTCACTAGTAAACTTGACCAGAAGATCAACTTTACAGTGATAACTCAGATCATGGACAGCAATGGATATACAGTTTCGTTAGAGCTACTTGACTTTACAATTTCCACAGATCAAACAATCAGACCTTCCTCATCCTTCACATTCGAAAGATCTGGAGAGTTCGATGTTAAAATCTTCTTGTGGACTGAACTTGATAATCCAGTTCCGCTTGCCCCTGCCAAGGATGCAAGCATAACTTTAGTTAGATGAATACTCGCTGAAGAATGGTACTACAAAGACTCTCCGGAAAAGAGAAAGTGGGTGGGAGAATATTTAAGGGAAATTATTGAAATATAGAGAACGTATACATAATTGTAATACAGATAAATTTATCCAGAAATTTACCAATTGAATCACGCTCATCCCCTAACTCTACCGAAACACCATATCTCTATGCACAGTTATCTACTATCGTGGGTTTTACGATAGCTTGCCCAAGATCATCGACATTAAGCTTTACCAGTACAGGTTTATTATCAATCCAAGAAAGGCCAAGTCCTTTTGCCACAAAACTGAAGTTGAAGCTATTATTTCCTACCTTTTTGATCTTCATATTTATCGGGAGGTTGTCTATTTCTCCATTAAACTTAATGTCAGTCTTGGATTTGAAGTAGCCTCCTGGAATAGTTGTTTCGAAGGGACCAACTATCATGCTAACATGCTCTCTTAACGGGTACACACCTTTATCTCCCTTGCGTAGGGCAAATGTTCCCTTGACTTTGAGTTTATTGTCCGAAGTATCACATCCAATCTTTGCTATAACGCTTGCCGAGAAGGTCGGAAATTGGTCTTCTACCGAACTATTTGCAACGCTTGGTGTTACCAAGTCTGGCCTTACCAAACCAAAGCCAAATTTGCTATCCCTGCCAACAGGACCTAGGTCTTGGGCAGTCTTGGCTAGAACCTTTCTAACCTCGCCATTACTCCATACTCCATCACCATTAGTATAACCAAGGTGAGCCCATACAGTTTCATCTGTACGCATTATCAGTGCTGCTGAACCACTGACATGTGGAGCGGACATCGACGTGCCGCTATTTGTAAAGTACAGTCCGTTCAAGCTAGTGGACTTGATAGCAACACCAGGTGCGGAAAGTTCAACAGTCGATCCAGTGCTAGACTTGCAGTGCCTGGCATCGGTTTGGTCGGTCATTGCCACTGCTATAACCGAATCGTACTTTGCGGGGTATCTGACATTATTTCCAGTACCATCGCAGTTTCCGCCGTTGCCTGCAGCGGCCACGAGCAAGATTCCATCACTGTAGGCAGCATCAAGAGCGTCTTTCCAAGCACGTGAACCTGTAGAACTGCCTAGGCTCATCGAGATTATCTTAGCTTGCTGATCTACACACCATTCTATGCCAGCAATGACATCGCTTATGCTTCCACTTCCGAAGTTGTTCAGCACTTTTCCAACATAGAGATGTGCTTCTGGTGCTACTCCAACAACACCAGCGCCATTAAGAACAGCAGCTATAATACCAGATACATTCGAGCCATGACCGTTATCGTCCTTAGGATCATTATCGGAATTGATAAAGTCCTTACCGCCCTTGTAGTTTGGTGCTAGATCTGGATGATTGTAATCTATACCAGTATCTAGAACGCAGATCTTTACGCCAGTCCCTTTGTTGCCACCGGCATGAACGACATCAGCTCCGATATGATCAACACCCCAAGAGTTTTGATATTCTGCAATAGAGGATGTATGCCCCAAAGCATACACTGGCGCATCGAATTCGATGAACTCAATGTTAGGATCTGTCGCTAATACGTCAAGGACCTCTTCTGGTACACTTGCTGCTACTACATCAATTGAGGTAAAGTTATACTTGATGTCAGCACCCTCCTCTACAACTTGTGATTGATCTGCCTCTTCCGTAAAACCTATCAAGACATCCACATACCCTTCTTCTTCGGAGTATACGTTAGAATGAGTTAGCATGGAGAATAATAGAACTGATGCTATAGAGATTCCTAGGACCCGTGTCAGAACCATGTTTACAAAGTGTCAGAACAATTCTTTTTAAGTTAGTGTAACTCGTGTTACTGTTTTTCACTTACAACTTTAGATTACTGATCTTTGACGTAACACTCTGGTTTTGCGATGACAATCATAATTTTCTGTAAAAACAATCTGTACAAAAATTGTGTTATATAGTTAATCATCGATCTCTGCAAAGAATGTTTTGCATGGTTCGCTTAGTCTGACATGTCCTTCATAATCAACCTCTGCAAAGCTGAATTTCACCAAGAAACCTACAACGGAGTTTGCAGTTTGTTTACTTATGCCAAGTCTATCTTGAATATCGCTAACCCTAATCATGCCTTTCTTGGCTATCAATGATAAGACCGTCAGCTAGATGAATCAAGTCATCTATGTAAAGAAACACGGTATAAAAAAGTTCTATACTTCAAATACAGAATTTGTCACCGATGAACCTCCTACTGCGAGATACTAACACTTGTTTAAATCGTGCTTAAATAGCCTCTGATACTTGTAATATCATCTTTCATGTGACAGTTCAGCATGGTAACTGTATACTTGTAATACCGATGGTTCAACCCAATCATTTTTCCCTTCGTGTAATTGCACCGTTAATTTTACTCTACATCATGCGCTGTCTGTAACAACGTGGGACGTACATGCGGATAAATCGGCAATGAGTGCAAGCATACGCATGTCATCTAGACGCAAACGTGGAACACTGAGCATAACAGAGAGCATATTGCACGCACTGAAGGAAGGACCTGAACTGAAGACACATGTGGCATACAAGTCCAAGATAGATTCAAGAACGATTGAGAAGTATCTTAGCTTCCTTACCTCGCTGCATTTGGTAAAACCAACATCATCTGGCAAATATACAATAACAAGGAAGGGCGTTGACTTTCTGAAGCAATATGCAAAGCTGAAGACGTATGGTGTTATGGATGAAAGCACGAGCTAACATAACATCAGATGAAAGCAAAGACTTCAATATGCTCAAAAACAATAAGAATGTAAAAACAGGTAACGCCACCCGTTCTGCAAATATATGTTTGTTTAAACCACTACATTTTCTGCGCGACGAATTCATATAGGTGTATAGTGATTGGAACGCAAGAGAGGGTTCTTTGATATAGTTGCTAGGTTGTTGGAGATTCTAGAGGAAGGAGCTTGCAACAAAACCATCCTTGCAAGCAAAGCCAATCTGGCTACTCGTTCATCAACTAGTTATGTCAATATTATCTTAAAATTCAATCTGGTTAGCAAGGATGAAACCACAAATACTTTCAAACTGACAGATAAGGGCAGAATGTTTATTGACGAATACAAGAAATTACGAATGTTTATAGAAGAATAACAAGTCTAGTTTACCAGTGTAGTATGAGGCGGTATAAGCGTGATCTAATTCGTTATGCACAAATATTATCAGCTCTAACAACATATAAAAAATAAATAAAAAATGTAAGGGTTTCGTATTCTACAGTGGGTGGTTAGTAAATCTGCATGACTCAACTTTTACGTTGTCTATCTTTATCACACACTTCATCGAAAGTATTTGCGGATCTTCTGATGTCTGTGTATTAAGGTTCTCGTATATCTCAGTGAATAGTACTAGATCTACCTTCTTGTCATTAGGATTTGTAGATTCTGGTGGATCTGTCCCGTCAGCGAAGGTACAGATAAAGACTTCCTTCTGGGTCTCTATGGTTTTCGCAGTAGCGCCCTTGCTTATTGTATTCATTTCCTGTGGATGTTCGATAGGCGATTCTGAGCAGTTAGCGACAGGTGTGCGATCCTGCGAGGGTATCGAGAGGCTGCATTCTAATATTGTAGCGGTAGCATTCATCTTGATACAAGTTACTACTTCTACCTGTTTACCTATGACGGTCTTGGTGTTAATATCTTCAAATATTTCCGCAATGATTGTAACATCAGCTATGACAGGTATATCGCCCTGAGGCAGTTCACAGTTGAAGATCTGTTTTTCTGCATGTATGGTCTTCACTATGTTGTTGTTCCGTATAGTAGTCATGGATATTGTATCTTCTGGTTGAGTAGGTAGTTGGCCATTCCCACACGGTGCCTCCTGTACTCCGTTTACGAATGTGCATGTGATTGTTTCACCGGCATCCATATCTATGTTGGCTGAGTTTCCAGCTCTAACAGAGCCTCCATCAGGATCTACACATCTAATGGTTTGCAAAGGAATCGCTGGAACTGTCATTTCTGTTACGGTGTAGGAGCCCGGCGGCACTTTATCGAATGTTTGTGTATTAGAGAGTGGTGGACTTAAATCGTCATCTAGAAAGAATGGACTTAGTATGGCCGGGGTACTTGTTATATTATGTGTGAATTTGAAGTCTTGTGGGCCATTTGGTACTGTGTCTTTGATGATGATAATTTTGCCGAATACCGAGTCGTGAAAGTCTCTTTCATTCACATTGCCAGGACTATCATCGTCAGTACTTGGAGGCACACCCAGAGGCGAGCCTATCACCTGATTACGGTCAGCTAGGGTAACTGTCACAGAGCGAGTGTCAGGATCTACTGTGTGACCAGCTGGAGGTGTGATCTCGCGTATAGTATAGGCACCTATGAAGGTATTGTTGACTTTGATCTGCCCAGCGTCTGCATCCAGATCATTAACTCCATTGTCAGCAACATCAAGACTACCAGCACCAGTGAATGGATTTGGCGTTATCCTGAATGTAGCTCCTCCCTGTAATGGGTGCGGTGGACCGTTATTCTGAAGTCTCTTCTCCCACTCTATCATACCACGGCAATCGTTATGGAAATCTCTTTCATTCACGTCACCACCATCGTCATCGGTGCCTTGCGTGCCTATGACCTGATTTAGAGAGCCTTGACTAATTGTTACCAGACGAGCACCAGCGTCCTTGGTACAACCAGCTGGAGCGGTTTCTTCTGTTATGGTAAATGTGCCAGCTTCTGTACTGTTGAGCTTTATCTGTCCAGCATCTACATCTACATCAGGGGCCACATTATCAGTTACTAGAAGGAATGGGTCAGCGTCGAATGGATCAGGCGTTACTCTGAATACTGCTCCTCCCTGCAATGGGTGCGGTGTAGTAGTGGTACTTTGGAGCCTCTTTTCCCATTCTATCATTCCACCTACGATCTGGAATGTAGTGGTTCCAACATAATTAGATGTGAGAGTGGTTCCCTCTGTACCGCAGGAGGCAAATTTGTATATGCCTACCGTATTTGTATTGTCAGTACCATCAGCAGCTGGTCCAACTATGCTTACATCTCTCCAAGCATAGCCTCCTAGAGGTGCTGCCGGAGTGACAGTCGCTCCTCCTAAAGTAGCGATCGTTACTAGTCCTCCATTGCCAAAGTCCATGAGAAGCGCATCAAGACCGTCAAACAAGTTATATTGTACGATTGCAGATCCAGCATCCGTAAAGTCTCCATCGCCATCAGTGTCTGCTCTTAGTTCCCATTTTATCCCTCCCGATGTACCAGGTAAGGGACAACTGATGCCAAATCCAGGTGTAGTAGCAGGATTCCAAACGGCTATCTCCGTGCCGCTATGTCTCTCAATAATATCATCAGCATCTATCGATAATTGCATCGTGGTACCTCGTAATACGGGAGAGAGTGGCTGAGCACCATGGGCCGGAGATGGTGATAATATTTCTACTTGTGCCGCTGCTTCATGGCTTTGGTTGTCGACAACAATGAAAAGACCACCAAGTACCACTGATAAACCAATGGAGATGGCAAATATATGCTTCATATTATTATGCATTTTGACTCCTCCATGCATCAGATTTTCGCTTCCAGTTTTGTGATTTTGTGTTTACATGAAATGAGTATGTTAGGCAGTTGCATTTGTATTGCTTGTTGTTGCTATGTGTATCAAGATCCGAAGTATGTTTGTTCTCTGAATTATTTTTCATTTAGTCTTATGAAGATCTTTGAATATATAACTTGCCATGGAAAAAATTGATTGTTTTTCTGTAACTTATGATACGTATATGCATATTCAACGTGCATATTCAACGTGTATATTCCACAGATTTTACACTATCTTTTCGCATCACGGTTTAATAATCGAATAGGTTTAGTTCTACTGCAATGAATACGCAACGATCCTCGGAACTTTTCTTTAGTACTGGATTACTATTTAGTTCCTTTACAATAGCCTCAGTATTTTGATGATAATCTATAACTGTTAGAATAGAATCATAGTATGTTCTAACACTTTATTATGGTCATGAGGTGAAGTTACGTCTAGTTTTGATATTCCAGTAAACAGTATCAACAGCATGCTAAAGTATTAT